>JBILLJ010000042.1:0-62890 GCA_044376125.1 Sandaracinaceae bacterium | reverse complement strand
GCGAGGTCACTCCATGCAGGGCGCGGGCTTCGTGCTCCCGCGAGACGCACGACCGCACGATCGAGCCGGGCGAGTCCACCTCGATCTCGGAGCCGCGCGACAACGGCCACTGGCACCAGTGCCTCGCGCGCGGCGTGCTCCTCGACATCGAGCAGGGGCGCCTCGATCCGTCGATTCCCCCGCGACACCGGCAGATGGTCGACCTCGCCGCCGCCACGCGAGAGGGCGAGTTCTTCGCGCCCGCGCTCTCGAACACGCTCGCGCTGCGCCGCTACGGGTGATCGAAACGACGAAGGCCGATCGGTCGTCCGATCGGCCTTCGTGTCCATCGAGAGCGGGCTATGGGATTCGAACCCACGACATCCAGCTTGGGAAGCTAGCGCTCTACCACTGAGCTAAGCCCGCGCGCAGGGAGAGACGTGATAGCCGAGCGGACCTGCCACGGTCAAGACGTGCGGCGGGCACGTCGCGCGGCGAGCGAGACGACGTTGGTGGCGGCGCTCGCGTGCGGGCGCGCGTCCCCAGGCGCGTGGGCGTCGCCGTACCCGTGGCCATGGGCGCTCGCGCGGGCCTCGCCGTCCCCCTCGCCGTTCGAATGAGCGTCTTCGGCGTGCACGCGACGCAACGCCATGCGTGCGGCGTCGAGCTCCACCGTCGCCTCGCGCTCGAGATCCTCGACGCCGGGCCGGGCCTCGGCGGCCACGGCCAGCCACGTGCGCCGAGCTCCGACCATGCGCAGGGCCGCCAAGCGCAGAGGATGCGAACGCGGCGCACGAAGCGCCGTGCGCTCCAGCGTGACGTACGCGACCTCGAGCACCCGCATCGCACCGTCGAGGGTCTCGAGGTCCACCGAAGGACACGAGGCCATCTCGTCCTCCAACCAGAGGACCCGGCGAACGGCGGCGAAGCAGGCCCGGGGCACAGACGGAGGCGTACGCACGAATGCGTCCGCGCCCAAGCCTTCATCGGTTGCGGGCCGGCGACGTCACGGTGCGGGAGCGAAACGGCGGCGCAGGTAGGCGACGATGTCCGCGGACTCGGGCATCCATTCGTCGCCCTCGTCGTGCCGGATCCGCAGCACCGGGACCGTTCGACGCCCCCGCGCCTCGACGAGCGCGCGAAGATGCGCGGGTTCTTCCTCGATGTCGCGCAGCTCCACCTCGACGTGCAGCTCCGCGAGAGCGCGGCGGACACGGGCGCAGTAGACGCACCCCTCGTAGTGGTAGAGCGCGAGATCGTCGGCGCGGGCCATGATGGGAGCTATGAGGCCCGAGCGCCCTCCGGTCGAGGGCTGGAGGAGGAGCTGGTGAGCGCGTTCGACTTCGATCTCTTCGTGATCGGCGGTGGCTCCGGCGGCGTGCGCGCGGCGCGGATGTCGGCGGGCCTGGGCGCGAAGGTGGCGCTCGCCGAGCGGGCGCGCCTGGGGGGCACCTGCGTGAACGTCGGGTGCGTGCCCAAGAAGCTCCTCGTGTTCGGCGCGAGCGTGCAGAGCACGCTCCGCGATGCGCCGGGACTGGGGTGGACGATCCAGGGCGCGTCCCACGACTGGTCGGTCCTGTCGCGCAACGTGGCCGCGGAGGTCGAGCGGCTCAACGGCGTCTACGCCCGCGTCGTGTCGGGCGCGGGCGCGGAGATCCTGAAGGGAGAGGCGCGCCTGCTCGGCCCCCAGCGCGTCGCCTTCCGAGACGAGTCCGGCGAGCGGGAGATCAGCGCCGAGCACGTGCTCGTGGCCACGGGTGCCAAGCCGCGTCGCCCACGATTCCCGGGCGCCGAGCTCGCGTGGGTGAGCGACGACGTCTTCACGCTCGAGCGCCTGCCGGCGAGCGTGGTGATCGTGGGCGCTGGCTACATCGGCCTCGAGATCGGAGGGATCTTCGCGGCGCTCGGCGTCGAGGTGACCGTGCTCGCGCGACACGATCACGTCCTTCCGCGCTTCGATCGCGCCGTCTCGAGCGTGGTGAGGAAGCAGCTCGAGACGCAGGGCATCCGGGTCGTCTCGAACGAGGACGTGATGCGCATCGAGAAGGAGCGCGACCGCCTCCGCGTGCACACCGAGCGCGGCCACAGCTACGACGCGGAGCGGGTGCTGCTCGCCGTCGGGCGCGATCCGGCCGTCGACGGGCTCGGCCTCGAGGCGGTCGGTGTGGCGATGCGCGGTGGCGCCGTGCGCGTGGACGCCCACCACCGCACGAGCGTGCCGTCGATCCACGCGGTCGGTGACGTGATCGGCCACACGCAGCTGACGCCCGTCGCGCTGGCCGAGGGCATGGCCGTGGCGCGAACGCTCTTCGGAGAGCGCCCGGAGACGGTCGACTACCGAACGATCCCGACGGCGGTGTTCACCTCGCCCGAGGTCGCGACGGTGGGGCTCACGGAGGAAGACGCGCGCGCCGGCGGCCACGCGCTCGCGATCTTCGAGACCGAGTTCCGGCCGATGAAGGCGACGATCACGGGCTCCGCGATCCGAACGTTCATGAAGCTCGTGGTGGACCGCGACAGCGACGCGGTGCTCGGGGTGCACGTGGTGGGCGAGGACGCAGCGGAGATCGTGCAGGGCTTCGCCGTCGCGCTCGTCTGCGGCGCGAAGAAGCGCGACCTCGATCGCACGATCGGCATCCATCCGACCGCGGCAGAAGAGCTCGTGACGATGCGCACCGCGACGCGCGTCGACGGCTGACCGACGCTTCGACGATCGAGCGGCGGCCAGCGGCGCGTCGCTCAGCCGCCGTGCGGGAGCCCGATGGCCTCGTAGGGATCGCGGATGCGCGCCGGCGGTGCGTCCCAGTGGCTCGTGAGGAAATCGAGCCACGCGGCCGCCCCCACGTCGCTCGCACCGACGTTGCCGTGATCCGCAGTCTCGGTGCCACCCGCGCCGTCTCCCACCACGTCGAACTGGAGCAGGCCCGAGGTCGCGCGACCGTCGCGCACGTTGCCCACGAGCGGCGCAGGCACCGAGACGACCGCGGGGACGGGGCGCAGCACCGGCTCGACGAGCGGCATGCCGAACGCGCGCGCGAGCGTGTAGTTCGAGACGTTGGGAACGATCTCGTCGTCGAGCACGACGCCGAGCAGCACGTCCACGTCACGCGCCTCCCCCGCGAGCGCGCCCCGCGTCACGTACGGCGCCCACGACGCGGCGTCGCCGCGCTCGAGGATCGTCTGGAGGATCGGGAAGAAGCGGCGCACGTCTCCGTCGGTCGCGGCACGCGGCCGGAGCGCGAGCACGAGCGAGCCGAACGTCGCGCTGTCGCTGATGATCGCAGAGACCCGCCCACCACCGACCACCAGCACACCGGCCTCGAGGTGATCATCGAGCGCCAGGTGCTGCGCACCCATGATCCCGCCGAGCGACACGCCGAGGTACGCCACCTGCGAGGTGTCGAGATCGGGCATCGCATCGCCGGTCACGTCCGGCTCGTCGGCGAGCAGCATGACGAGCTGGAGGCGATCGAAGGCGGCTGCCTGGAAGTTGTCCCGCAGGCGGGCAGCCTCGAGCGCGCGGGTGCGCAGCATCGTGCTGTTGATCGCGAAGAAGCCGAGGAGCGAGTCGAGCTCCGACGGCATCGCCTCGGCGCTCGGGTGCTCGCCGTGCTCGGGCGCGTCGATCGCGACCGTCGCGATGCCGAGCGGGGCTGCGAACTGCGCGAGCTGCGCGGCCTGCGCGCGCGTGCCCGTGAGGCCGTGCCCGTAGACGAGCGTGCGGTACGGCGCGGTGCCCGTCGGCGGCAGCCAGATCGTGACCGGCAGATCGTAGGTGCCGTGCGAGGTCGCGGCTGCCCCGCGCGCACGACGGATCACGCCGTCGGCGGGGTCCTGGTACGTGCGCGCGCGCATCACGCCCTCGCAGCGCATCCACTCGGTCTCCCTCGCGCACGTGGGCTCGCTCGCCCACGTCGGCCGGTTCGCCTCGAGATCGGCGCGCACCGCGAGCGCGTCCTCCACGATCGACTGCGTGGGATACGCGACGAGGGTCACGAGCTCCGAGACGTCTCGGACCACGCCGAGCGACACGAGCGCGTCGAGCGCCGCCTGCTCTTCGGGGTCGAGCGTGCCCGACAGCCGCGCCTCCTCCGCCGGCGATCGCTCGATGCAGCCGCGGGCCGCCGGCGTGAGCGCCTCGGTCACGAAGGCGGCGACACGTGCGCGCGGCGGCAGCGGCTCGGCCGGCGCGAGCAGCAGGGTGCGGTCGACGTCGGTCGTCGTGACGAGCACTGGCACGAGACGCGGCGGTCCTGGCTCGATCACGACGATGCCCAGCGGCGCACCGGCGCGGGCCGTGGCCTCCGGCGTCGGCAGCATCGACGTGTCGAAGTGGCGACCGAACTGCACGACGACCTCGGCGTTGATCCCGAAGCCGTCGACCTCCGAGAGATCCTCGGTGAGCGTGGCGAGGTAGCCGCCGAGCGTCGGCGCGAGCGCGGGATAGTCCTCCTCGTGGAAGCGCAGCCGAAGGCCCGTCTCCGTGGTCGCGTCCTCCTCGAGCAGCGCGACCTCCGGCCACGTCGTGATGCGACCATCGTCGGGATCCTCGAGCAGCGTCGTGCAGGGCGGATCGACGTACGCGTCCGGAGGCCAGTACGCGTCGGGCTCGGCGAACGCGTCGCCGTGCGCGTCGACGGTCGCGGGCGCATCGGGTGCCACGGGCGTGCCCTCACACGCGATCCAGAGGCAGGAGATCGAGGCGAGGAGCGCGCGATGCGCGTGCGAGGCGTTCACGCGGTCGATGGTAAGCGCCTCCGCGCGACGTTTGAACGGCCCCCGCCGATCAGAGCTGCCAGAGCACGTCGGCGCCCCACGAGAGCGGCGGGACGTACGTGCCCGTGCCCCGGATGCCGTACGGGAACTGGAGGTCGATCGTCACGCCGCCTCCCGCGCCGGAGGAGCCCGCCGATCCGCCCGAGGTCGTGCCCTGATCGGTGGTGAAGAAGCCCTCGACGCTCGCGCCGACGACGACCTCCCGGAGGAAGTCCGGGATGATCACGGAGGCATCCCAGTAGGCGCGCGCGCGCAGCGTGCCTGCGGTGCCGGCCGTCTCGATGCTGACCGCGGGGACCACGTTGCCGACGTCGCCGAGCTCGCGCCGCAGCGTGAGCGTGAGCAGACCCGCCGTGAGGCCCGCCACGAAATTGGCCGCCTGACCACCGGCCTGCTGCGCCGTCTCCTCCGCGGACCGACTCGACGAGCCTGCGACCAGGAGCGAGAGGATCTGACCGACGTCGCTCGTCTCGGTGGAGGTGAAGGAGATGGCCATGTCGGAGAGCTGACCGCCGACCTCGATGCTGATCGACGCGCCGGAGCGGCCCGGCAACGCGTAGGTCGCCACGAGGTCGATCACCGGATCGAGCGGCTCCTCTTCGAGGAAGAGGAGCGAGCCGCGCGTGATGGCGAAGCGCTTGCCGAAGACCTCGAAGGTGCCCGAGCGAAGCACCGCCGTGCCGGTCACCGTGAGGTTCGGGTCGGCGTACTCGATGTCGAGCTCGGCGCTCAGCTCGGCGGAGAAGTCGTTCCGGTGCACGGTGAAGGGCTCGGTCGCGTCGAGGTGCAGCACGTAGGGATACGGCGCCTCGCTCGCGGTGGTGAGCTCGAAGCTGTCCTCGCCGATCACGAGCACGTCGCGGCGCGCCTCGAGCGCCATGACCGAGCCCGCCATGCGGTCGGGCAGGCGCACGTCGAAGGAGCTCGTGCGGATCTGTCCGGTGAGGCGATCGTCGTCGAAGCGCACGCGGAGCCCGGCGTGACCCGCGAGGCTCGCGAGCACCGCGCCCTCGCGGCGGAACGGGAAGCCATCCGGGAAGACGTGGAGATCGGCCCACGCGGGCGAGAGGCCCTCGAAGCCGATCTCGCCGTCGATGGCGACGCGGCCCGCGGGGTCGGCCGCGCGCAGCTGGTGATCCTCGTCGATCACGATGCGATTGCCGCGCAAGAGCAGCATGCCCTCGATCTCGTGCAGGTGCTGACCGAGCGCGAGGATGCGCGCGCGGCCGTCGGAGAGATCGAGGCCTCCCGAGAGCTGCACCTGGCCCTCGCGCGTGCGGAGCCCGATCGTTCCGTCACCGATCGCGTCGGCCTGCGAGATGCCCGGCACCGCGACGAGCAGCGGCTCGAGGTGCGCATCGGAGAAGCGGCCCTCGATGTACACGGCCTCGTCGAGGCCGAGCTCGGGCACCGGCGAGGTGGCACCGAAGCGCACGGGGATCGCCGCGCGCACGATGGCCTCGCCCTCAAGCGGGACGATCGACGAGGCCTCGATCTCGTCGAACCCGGCGACCGAGCCATCCGGCGCCACCGTCAGCGCCACGAGCGGACAGCGGGCGATCGGCGTGCGGTCCGCGCTCTGCTCCGTCACGACGATGCAGGCCGCGAGCGAGGTCCAGTCGGCGGCCTCGGTGCGCGCGCGCAGCGCGACGTGATAGGGCCGGGAGGTCTGCGCGCCTTGATCACGGATGCGGAGATCGTCGACGTCGATGTCGAGCTCCGCGGCCAGACGCGAGGAGAAGAGCGTGATCGTCCCGCGGCCGTTGGCCCGCCCCGACGCACGCGGGCAAGTCCACGGCACACGCCCGAGCGGCACGTCGTCGAGCGCGATCGCGACGAGCGTCTCCGGCAGGCTCGGGGCCACGCCTGCGGCGAGCCACTCGTCGAGCGGTGTGTGCGCCGTGAACGTCGCGCGTCCGATGCTGCGCTGATCCGCGAACATCGTGGCGACGAGGCGCGCGCGGCGATGCCGGCCGTCTTCGGGCGGACGCTCGTCGGGCTCGCTCTCGGCGTGAAGCTGGAGGATGGGCTGATCGTGGCGGGCGCAGGGATGATCGAAGGTCGGCGTCTCCCAGCGCAGGCTCGCGTCGGAGCGCCAGCGCGCACCCTCGGGACCACCGCTCGCGGTGAACGAGCCTGCCAGGCGCACCCCGCGCGGCAGGCTCTTCGAGAGCGGGCGCGGCAGCTCCTCGAGGAGGCGCGGCTCGAGGCGGAGCGCGAGGTTCCAGGGCTCGGCGGCGATGCCGGCGATCCAGCCCGCACGGTCGGAGGGCAGCTCGTCGAGTGGCAGGACGAAGTCGCCCTCGGCGAGGGCGATCTCGCCGTCGACGTCCGCGAGCCAGAAGCGCTCGACGTGCAGGGCGCGATCGTCGAGGGCGAGCTCGAGCTTCACGCGCATCGGTGTCCAGCCCTCGGGCGAGATGCGATCGAGGATGAGCACGAAGCTCGGCACGTTGGGATGAGCCACCGAGCCGCGCAGCTCGCCGCTCATCGAGAGCTTTCCGGACACGTCGTACTCGCTGTTGTCGATGCCGAGCAGCGGCAGCACGAACGGAACGCCCACCTGATCGATCGCGAGGCGCACACCGTCGAAGCGCGCCTCCTCGACGAAGCGCTCGGGGTCCGTGAGGGCCGCGAACGAGATGCGCGTCGGGCCCTCGAGCAGCATCGTGCCGCGATCGCCGATCGTGCCTTCGATGCGCGTGAGGAGGACGCCGCGATCGTGCGAGAGCTCGTACGAGACGCTCGCCGCACGAACGCGATCGAACGACAGCTCGTCGACGGCGCCGCGGAGCGAGAGCCTGGGCGCGTCGAGGTCCCCATCGACCTCGAGCACCGCATCGAGCCTGCCCGAGACCTGCGCCAGCGCATCGGAGAGCTGCGGCCCGAGCGACTCGAGCGGAAAGCCATCGACCTCGACGACCAGCGCGTCGGCGCGGGCCGGGCCCACCGCGCCGCGCACCGAGATCCGCGGCGCCTCGCCGCCCTCGCGCGGCGGTTGTCCCGCGAGCGTGAGCGCGCCGAAGCGGACGCCTCCGGACGACGCGCGCAGCCGGATGGGCGCGACCTGCGTGAATCGACCGAGCCCGGGATCGATCTCGAACGCGTCGGTCTCGAGGTCGAAGGAGCCGTCGCCGACCGATCGCGCGACCGCGACGACACGCGCGCTCTGGATCGGCGAGCCCCCGGAGACACCGAGGTCGATCTCGTACTGCGAAGGCCCCCCGTGGAGGCCGCCTCGGAACGTGCCGAGCGACAGGGAGCCGGTGCGGAGGCCCACGCCGCTCGTGGCGATGCGCGTGACCGGCCGCGAGAGATCCCCACGCAGGTAGCCGCGGGCGAGCAGGCGCTGCGCGCGCACGGGGCCGTAGCGGAAGTCGCGGATGTCGACGTCGAAGTCGTAGGCGAGATCCATCGCGAGCACGCCGCTCATCACGCGGAGGTTTCCGTCGATGGCACCGTGCGCGCCCGGCACGAGCCGGGCGACGTTGGGATCACGGCCGATGTCGTCGACGTCGAGGGTGAGATCGAGGCCGATCGTGCCGTCGTAGCCGACGCGCCCGCTGCCCGTGATCGAGCCCCCTGCGCCCGCCGAGAGATCGGGCGCGGTGATGCTCGCGATGACGAGCGCGTCGTCCTCGAGGCGGCCCTCGCCGCGCAGCGATGGCAGCACCCAGCCGCTCACGACGAAGGGATCGACGTCGATCGTCACGACGGGCGGCGCGAGATCGCCCGACGTGAGGTCGAGGTCGATGGCGGCCTGGCCGGAGAGCAGCATCGGGGGCACGCGCGCCACCAACGCGTCGAGGTCGAGCCCGTCGGTGCGCGCGGCGAAGCGATAGCGACCTTCGGAGGCGAGGGTTCCGTCGATCGCGAGCGGCCCACCGTCGGTCTCGAGGAAGGCGCGGAGCGTCAGCCGATCCGAGGGCCCTTCGAGCACCACGTGCCCACGCGCGCGGCCGATCAGCGCCCCCGGCGGCGTGAGCCCCATCGCGTCCAGCGTCTGGGCCTCGATGGGATCGACGTGCGCGCGGACCCACACGTGTGGGGGCGCGTCGTCGCCGTCGGGGCGCGTCACGCGAACCCGCGCCTCGGCGCGAGAGCCCTCGCGATGGGCGATGACGAACGCGTCGAGCCCCTCGTCCCAGTCCGTCGTGAACTCGACGGTCGCGCGATCGAGGTGCGTGTCGCCGCCGTACGGCGCCGTCATCCGACCGTGCGCGTCGAAGACCTGGATGCGCACGTCCTCCTCGATCTCGATGCGGCCGACCACGTCGAGCTCCTGGACCACGAGGCCGGGGAAGCGCGGCGCATCACCCACCACCGTCGCCTGCTCGAGCTGGAGGTTGTCGAGGACGATGTGCACCGGTGTGCCCCCCGGCGTCCCGGGGCTCGACGGCTGGAACGCACGCACGAGGGAGACCTCGAGCCCGTCGGGATCGGGCGCGCCGATGTCGTCGACGGTGTAGAGCCGCACGAACGGACGGCGCGCGTGAGCGCCTGCGACGTGGATCGTCCCGTCCACGCGAAGCGCGTCGAGATCGGGCCACACGGTGAGCTCGGGGATCGAGATCACGAGGCGGCGCTGGTCGTCGTAGAGGACGACGTCCGTGAAGCGCGCGCGACCGAGGCCGAGCTCGTCGACACGACCGATCTCGAGATCGCCTCGCAGCGCGTCGCTCGCGAGATCCTCGATCGCGACGCGCGCGAGCGAGCGCGCCTCCGAGAGCTGGAGGTGGTACGCGAGCGAGGCCACGAGCGACGCGACGAGCACGACGATGGCGACCACCGTCCAGCGCGCCGTCGAGAGCACCTTCGAGAGCCGCGTGCGCGCCGGCATCGGCGGGAGCATCGACGGCGTCGGCGGGAGCTCCGAGCCGCGATCCCCGCTTGGCTGGCGAGGCTCTTCCATCAGAAGGCCTCCCCGAGCGTGATGTGGACGGCGCCGGGGAAGCCCGCACCGCCGAACCAGTCGAACACGACGGGGCTCGGCCGACAGTTCACCTGTTCGTTGTTCACGCAGACCGGCGGGAGAGAGCTCTCCCCGAAGACCTGCAGCTCCGCGGGTCGACCGGCCACGTCGAGGCGGATCGTCCCGATGAACGTGTGCAGACGCAGCCCTCCGCCCACGGCGATCTGCGGGTGATCGAAGCGGAAGTAGAGCTGGCGCGTGACGTCGCCCGCGTCGATGAAGGCCGCGAGGCCGATCTCGGGCGTGATCGGGATGCGCAGCTCGATCGAGGCCTCCCACCTGCGCACGCCGCCGGACACGAGGACCGGCGCGCGCAGCTCGACACCGTCGGGCGTCGGGCGGGTCTGGATCTCGCGGCGCTCGACGTCGCCCATGAAGCCGGCGGGAAAGCCGCGGTTCGACACCGGCCCACCGCCGGTGAGCTGCTGCGAGAACGGCCCGAGCCCTGCGAGATCGTAGACGTTGTCGGGGTCCAGGCCGTAGCTGCCGAGGATGAACGTCGCGCCGATGCCGAAGCGCATCGCGAGCACGATGCCCAGCGGCAGCGGGATGTAGCCGCGCGCCTCGGCGGTCACGCGGATGTAGTCCCAGGAGGAGACGCCGCCGAAGCCGCTCTCCTGGAGGCCCACCCCGACGTACGCGCCCGAGCGCGGATCACGAGGCTGATCGCGCAGGTCGAGGTAGAGGCTCTGCTCGAGGATCAGCGCACGCGTCTCTTCGCGCAGCGAGCGGATGCGCACGCGCTGATCGTCGTCGGGGAAGAAGAGGTTCCCGCGCACACCGCCCGAGAGGTAGACGCGGCCGTCGAAGAACGAGCGCTCGAGCCCGAGGCGTCCGTCGAGCTCGTGGCGGAAGAAGTTGAGGAACGGCGCGGGGCCGTAGTCGTGGGTGATGCCGCCCACGAGCACGGTGCGCGGCTCGAGGAACGCGGGCCAGCGAACGTCGAGCGAGATCTGGTTGCCCACGGGCACCCGCTGCTCGATGCCCGAGAGATCACATCCGGGGAACTGGTTCGGACAGATGAGCCGCGGGCGCTCCTCGAAGCGCACGCGCAGCATGTTGTCGAAGACGTTGCGGTGCTCGTAGGCGAAGAGGATGTGGACGTCCCACTGGTTCGACGCGAGCGGCCCCGTGGATGTCGACGCACCGGCGCTCGTGAACTGGAGCGTGTTGCCGGCCTGGAGACCGACACCGACGCCGATGCGCTCGAGTCGCCCCGGTGTGACGCGAACGTCGAGGCCCACCACGCGTGCCCCCTCGGGCGGCGGACGCTCGGGATCCCGACAGAGGCTCGGAGGCTCCTCGGCAGGCGCTCGCGCCGCGCCCTGCCCTTCCGCCGCGGCCTCGTCTTCGTCGGCGCCTTCACTCTCGGGATCACGCACCGGCTCGGGGTTCGGCACGCGAGTCACGGCGCGCAGATCGACCTCGTTCGTCTCGGGGTCGACGCTCTCCTCTCGGAGCTCCAGCGGTGCATCGGCGCGGTGTCGGATCTCGACCGACGCGAAGGTGCCGAGCGCGTAGATGGCGCGCTGCGCCTCTTCGAGCTCCGAGAGCGAGAACTCGCTGCCGGGCTCGAGGTAGGTCGCCGCGAGCACGGGCGTCGCGGGAATGGAGCCGTTGCCGTAGACGCAGATCCGACCGAGCACGGCAGGAGGCCCGGTCTCCACGTCGAAGGCCACGAAGGCCTCGTGCCGATCGACGTCGATCTTCACCTGCCCTTCGACACGTGCGTCCACGAAGGACTCGTCGGCGAGCTGCCGCACCATCGCGTCTCGCGCGCGGTCGAAGGCCGACTCGTCGAAGCGGTCGCCCCGGCGGAAGGGGATCGTGTCGCGGAGCGCGCGGTGAAGATCCTCGTCGACGTCGTCGGCGCCGTGGATCTCGACGCGCGCGACGAGCACGGGAGGGCCCTCTTCCACGCGGATGCGCACGCGCACCTGACAGCCGTGCTCCTCGTTCGCACAGGGCTCGTGGTCGAGCTCTTGCGCCGCCGAGGCGCGTGCCTCCGGAGGATCGACCGAGGTCTCGAGGATGCGGCCTTCGTAGTGGCCACGCGCACGGAGCCAGCGCACGACGCGCTGCTCGTCGCGCTCGAACACGCTCTCGTCGAAGAGGGGCCACGGTGTCCAGGGCCACGGCCAGAGATCGATGCGCCAGCGGCGCCCATCGAACGGTGCGACGTTGCACTCGGGGCTCGAGGACGCGCCGACGTCGAAGCCGGGGCGTCCGATGCGCTGCGTGCCGAGACAGGCCTCGAGCGCAGCGTCGTCGAGCGTCGAGAGGCCCTCGACCTCCACCTCGGCCACACCGTAGCGCGCCTCGGGGATGGCCCCACCACACCCGCTGCCGAGCGAGGCTGCCAGCGTCGAAGCCCACAGCAGCACGACGTGCACGAGCGCTCGCGACGCCAGCCCCGCGTTTCGCGTGGTCAGCCCGCGCGCACGGGACGACCTCTCGGCGCGCGCGCGCCTCACCGCTCGAGGACCATCGCGTAGGGGTCCTCGACCCACGGGCTCGCCGCACCGCTCCCCACGACGTGGTCGACGCGAAGCGCGATCCTCCCTGCGTCGTCGGTCGGCACCACGAGCGTCGCGCCGTCCTCGAAGCGGATCGACACGAGGCGACGCGGCTCGGGCCGCCCGGCGCGACCCACGACCGTGAGATCGAGGAGCGCATCTCGCTCCGGCGCGGCGGTCCACGCGCTCGTCGCCGCGGCGGGGCGGGAGAGCGCGGTGCACGCGCGCACGAGCGCCGGATCCACGGCCGTGTCGAGGCACTGGCTCGCGGCCTGTGCGAGCCGGCGTGGTTCGCAGCGCAGCCCCTCGCCCCGCGTGTCGAGCGAGGCGCACCACCGAGCGCCCGCGAGCTGGACGGCGACGCTCCTCGCGTGGGCGATCCAGAGCGCGGGCTCGATGCCTTCGCAGCGCGCGCCGAGCGCGGCGAGCGCGAGGCCTGCGTTGGCGCGCACGCCGGGCTCACGCCTCGAGGCGAGCGTGCAGAGCACGGGGCGCGCGTCCTCGGCGAGCGTCCCTCGTCGCGCGGCCTCGAGCAGCGCGAACGAGCGCGCCACGGAATGCGGGAAGCGCAGCTCTTCCTCGAGCAGCGGCGCCGGGGCATCGAGGCGCTCGAGCACGTGCTCGGCCCCTTCGGTGCGGAGCGCGACGCACGCGGTGCTCGTGCACGCGCTCGCACGTGCGGCACGCGCCAGAGCCGTGCGATCCCCGAGCGACGCGTTCGCCGCGAGCGCCTCGGCCGCGAGCGCGACCGAGTCACGGAAGCGCGCGGGCTCGATCCCGACGATGGCCGCCGAGACCGCCGCGGAAGCCTCGGTGTCGGGCGAGGCGAGCGCGCGGACGATGGCGTCACGGGCGCGTGTGACCACCGGCATCGCGGCACCGAGACGCTCGACGCGCGCCGCGAGCGCCACCACGAGCTCGAGCGCGATCGAGCGGTCGATCGCAGCGGAGGACTCGAGCGCATCGAGGACGACCGCGAGCGCGGCCTCGTCACCGTGCCTCGCGGCGATCGAGCGGATCGCGCGGCGCTCTTCCGTGTCGAGCGCGCCGAGGTGCGCGGGGATGTCGGAGAGGAGCACCCGACGCGCGTCCTCGTCGAGGTGCGTCGCGGCTGCGAGCGCGACGAAGGCCGCGCGACGCGGCGCACCGACGGGGCCGCGCGCAGCAGCGAGGAGCGCGGGTGTCGCGCGGGCATCGTCGAGGTGCCCGAGCAGACGCAGGACGCGCGCATCGCGCGCGGCGCGCGCCTCGATGGCGGCGGGGGTGTCGGACGTCGCCGCGCCCTGCTCGAGACTGCCGAGCAGCGCCTCGACGGCACGTGGGTCGAGCGCGCCGCGGTCGGCCGCGAGCTCGAGCCCCTGGATCGCCACCTCGGCGGTGTCGGGCTCGTCGACGGCCGCGAGCAGCGCGACCATCGCTTCCTCCGCTTCGGCGCTCACGGCCTCCGTCGTCGCGCTGCGCGGCGGGATCGTCGCGCCCAGGGCACGCAGCGCGAGCCCCTCCGGCACGCGACGCTCCGAGAGCGCGCGCAGGAGCGGACGGAGCATCACGTCGCCTCCGTGCAGCGGCGCGAGCGCGATCAGCCCCTCGACGAGGTGTGCCCGCGCCTCTGCGCTGTCCGAGAGATCGGGGGCACCGAGCGCGCGCGCGAACTCCGCCTCGGTCGCGTCGATGGCGCTCGTGTGCTGCACGCGGAGCGCATCGAGCACCGCCGTGGGCGCGACGCCGCGAGCGAGCGCCCGCACGAGGGCCGCGCGGGCCGTGTCCGCGTCGATGCGACCGAGCGCGGCCAGCGCCGCCCGCACCTCGCGCGTCTCCTCCGTGGCGCGCGGGCTCCGCGTGGGCAGCGGCGCCTCCTCGACGATGCGTGCCAGGAGTGGCGCGGCGGGCGCATGACGAGCGCGGGCCAACCCGACGATCGCCGCGATCCGGACCTCGCGGGCGTCGTCGGCGAGACCACCGACCAGCACCGCGGTGGTGCGCGCATCGAGCAGCGCGGAGTCGCCTTCGACGTCGCGGCGTCGCGCGAGCGCTTCCATCACGGCGACGCGAACCTCGAGCGCCGGATCGAGGGAGCGCGTGACGAGCAGGCGTGTGGCCTCCGGCCCCGGCGTGCGACCGAGCGCGGCGGCGGCGACGACTCGCACGGTGGCGTCGGTGTCTTCGAGCGCCGTGCCGAGCGGCGTCGCTGCGGCCTCGAGGCCGAGCCGTCCGAGCGCATCCGCGGCGGCAGAGCGCACGGAGAAGCGCGCGTCGCCGAGCGCACGCGAGAGGAGCGGCACGCTCGTGGCATCGCCGAGCGCGCCCTCGCTGCGCGCGGCGATCTCGCGGAGATCCGGATCCTCGGACTCGAGCCACGAGCGCGTCACCTCGAGCGCCTCGCGCAGGCCGAGCGTGGCCGCGGCCTCCGCCGCATGACGCCGCACCTCGACCTCTCGGTCCGCGAGCGCGATCTCGATGAGCGGCCAGGCCGTGCCGGGCGAGAGCGTGGAGAGCTCGCTCGCGGCCACGATGCGCTGCGTGTCGACCCCCTCGCGGAGCTCGCGTGACAGACGCGCTTCCTGCCCCTCGAACGAGAGCGCTCGAGAGCGCGAGGGCGCCGCCGCGCCGCCGCCACCGAGCGCCAGGGCGAGCGCACCGGCGGCCGCGAGGCGCAGGGCCGCTCGGGATCCTCGACGAGCACGCGCGGGACGAGCGGGACGCACGCACGTGTTTCTACCAGACCGAGGCCCGATCCGCGCGTCCGCGGGCAGGCTGGCGCGTCCTCCGACGGGCGCGCGTGCGCGTCCTGGCCCATCTTCGCGCCCTCGATGTCGTACGCGGTCAAGGAGCTGTTCTTCACGCTGCAGGGCGAAGGTGCCCGCGCCGGTCGTGCCGCGGTGTTCGTGCGCTTCGCGGGCTGCAACCTCTGGAACGGTCGCGAGCAGGACCGCGCGAGCGCGATCTGCCGCTTCTGCGACACGGACTTCGTGGGCACCGACGGCGACGGCGGCGGCAAGCACGCGAGCGCGACCTCGCTCGCAGCGGCGGCGCGCGCGGCGTGGGGCGAGCGCGTGGGGCGTCCGTACGTCGTGTGCACCGGCGGTGAGCCACTGCTCCAGCTCGATGCGCCGCTCATCGACGCGCTCCACGCCGAGGGCTTCGAGATCGCGATCGAGACGAACGGCACGATCGAGGTGCCCGCGGGGGTCGACTGGATCTGCGTGAGCCCCAAGGCGGGCAGCGAGCTCGTCGTGCGCGCGGGGCACGAGCTCAAGCTCGTCTACCCGCAGCCCGGCGCCGAGCCCGAGCGCTTCGTCGACCTCGACTTCGAGCACCACTTCCTCCAGCCGATGGACGACCTCCTGCGCAAGCAGAACACCGAGCGCACGACCGCCTATTGCATGGCCCACCCGCGCTGGCGCCTCTCGCTCCAGACGCACAAGCTCCTCGGCATCCGCTGATCGCCTCGCGCCGCGCGCGACCTCCGCACACCATGCCCACCACCGAGATCTGGCGCGAGATCACCTTCGAGGCCGCGCACCGACTGCCCCACGTCCCCGAAGGCCACAAGTGCGCGCGCCTGCACGGCCACAGCTACCGCGTGCGCGTGTACGTGCGCGGCGCCGTCGACCCGCACCTCGGCTGGTTCATGGATCTCGGCGAGCTCCGCGATCGACTCGAGCCGATCCGGCTGCGCCTCGACCACTACTACCTGAACGAGATCGAGGGCCTCGAGAACCCCACGAGCGAGCACCTCGCGCGCTGGATCTGGGAGCGCGTGGCGCCTTCGCTGCCGGGCCTCTGCCGCATCGAGGTGATGGAGACCTGCACCTCCGGCTGCCGCTACGAAGGCGCCTGACGCGAGCCCGACCCGCGCGGCACCTCGGATCAGAGATGGATGCGGTCGGTCCCGTCCGCAGACACGAGCGCGGGGAACGCATTGGCCGCACCGAGCCGCAGCGCGTTGCCAGGTAGCTGTTCCTGGTCGACGTCGATGGACACGAGGTACGCCCACGCGCCGCGCGCGAGACTCGGGGGGAGCGCGAGACACGGCGCGGAGCTCTCGTCGTTGACGGCCTTCCAGAAGGGCTCGGCCTCACCGCCCGGGCTCGGCGCGCCCTTGAGCGCGCGGATCTGCTGCGCCGCCTGCTGTCCGATCGCGAGCTCGTCGTCGCTCGGGCCCGTGACGACCACGAGCGCGGGCCGGATGGCGTCGCCCGCCGAGTAGAGGTCGTTGTTGGCCTGGACGACGTGCGCGATCGCGAGGCGGCCGTTGCGCACGAGCTCCGTGCGCGCCTCGCGGATCTTCTTGCGCTCCCGGAGATCGAGGAGCCACGCGATCGGCGGCAGTCCCACGAGCGCGGCGGCACCGAGGAGCGCGCTCCACCACGGCAGCGAGAGAAAGAACACCGCGGCGCCGAGCACCGTGAAGAGGCCGCAGCCACCCACGAAGGCCACGGCCGTCATGCAGCCCGGTGCCCAGCCTCCCCACAGATCGATGTGACGATGAAGTCGCGGATCCTCCACGTTCCTCGGCACGGACACATAGGACGCCACGCTCTGCGCAACCTGTCTCGGGTCCATCAGCCCTCCCTCGGCGCGAAGCTACACCGGAGCCGCGCCGCGAGTGAAGGGTCAACCCGCGCGGGCGAGCGCGGCGAGCGCTTCGACGTGGGGAACGCCCGTGCCGCAGCAGCTCCCGAGGATCGTCGCGCCGCTCGCGATCCATCCACGCGCCGCCTCGGCGTAGCGCTCCGCCGCACGTCGCGGGTCCTCGTCGAGCGCACGCCAGCCGACCGCGTCGTCGACGTGGCCCGCGTTGGCGTACACACCGAACGGCACGCCCGCGCGCAGCGCCTCGTTCGCGAGCGCGTCGACGAACGGCTGCGCGCGCTCGCTCGCGACGCAGTTCACGAGCAGCGCCGAGGCACCGAGCCGCGCCGCCTCGCTCGCGCCACGTGCGAGCGCCTCCGGCGTGAGCAGCGTGCCTTCGGGGCCCGGTGTGAGCGCGAGCCACGTCGGCCGGCCCGTCGCGAGCGCCACCTCCACGGCGAGGAGCGCCTCACGCACGTGCGGGAAGGTCTCCACGAGGAGCACGTCCACGCCCGCGTCGGCGAGGTGCCGAGCGAGCTCACGATGTTCCTCTCGGCACGCCTCCGGGTCGCGATCGGCCGGGCTCAGGTCGGGGCGGTAGCAGTCCTCGAGCGGCGCGATCGATCCGAGCACGCGCTGCGCGGCGCCGGCTTCGGCGCGCGCGTGTGCGACAGCCACGCTCGCGAGCTCGCGCCACCGCGGACCGACCGTGCGGCGCTTGGTCCGGAACGTGTTCGTCGTGTGGAGCGTGGCGCCGGCGCGCGCGTAGTCGCGGTGGATCGCACGGACGACCTCCCCCGCGCTCTCGTTCGCGCCAGCGCTCCAGAGCGGCAGTGGCGTCGGCACGCCGCGACGATCGAGCTCGGTGCCCATGGGGCCATCGAGGATCTGGATCGTCGAGCGCGTCATCCGACACCCACCGCGCTCAGCCGAGCTTCGACTTCACGAAGTCGATGATCTTCGGGAGCACGACGCCCACCGCGGTCTTGGCCATCGCGGGCTGGAGGCCCGTCTTCTGCGACACGATCTGCGCGATCGAGTCGACGAGCTGCGGCGGCAGCGTCGTGCCCCCACCGCCGCCCGCAGGCGCGCCGCCGGCCAGACCACCGAGCAGACCACCGAGGCCACCACCCCCTCCGCCACCACCCATCAAGCCGCCGAGCGCGCCAGCGATGCCGCCGCCGCCGAGGAGATCACCGAGGTTGCCCTGGGTCGCCGCCTGCGCTGCGCCTTCGGCGGTCGCGGACACGGCGCCCTGGGCCTGCTGAGGCGTGAGGCCCTGTTGCTGGAGCTGACCGAGCACCTGGGACGCTTCGCCGGAGCCGAGGAACTGCTGGACGAGACCTTCGATCATGTCGTGCACCTGTCTGCGAGAGGAGCGCGCATGGACGTCGGCGCGCACCGCGCATTCTACGTGCGCGCGCCGTGCGCTCGGGCGCTTGTTCTCGCTCGGCGCGCCCGCGTAGCCTCGCGCGCATGGACCGCACCCTGTTCAGCGCCGATCACGAGCTCTTCCGCAAGTCGTTCCGGCAGTTCCTCGACAAGGAGATCGCCCCCCACTACCCGAAGTGGCGCGAGGAGGGCTCGGTCGATCGCGAGGCGTGGCGGAAGGCCGGCGCGGCGGGCTTCCTCTGCCCGTGGATGGAAGAGGCGCACGGCGGTCAGGGCGGCGACTTCCTCCACTCGGTCGTGATCATGGAGGAGATGGCGCGGAGCTACGACCCGGGCTTCGCGATCGCCCTGCACTCCGACGTCGTGGTCCCGTACATCCACACGTTCGGCAACGACGAGCAGAAGAAGCGCTGGCTGCCCGGTTGCGCGAACGGGACGCTGATCACCGCCGTCGCGATGACCGAGCCCGGCACCGGCTCCGACCTCGCCAACGTGCAGACCACCGCCAAGCGCGACGGCGACCACTACGTGCTGAACGGCAGCAAGACCTTCATCTCGAACGGTCAGCTCTGCGATCTCGTCGTCGTCGTCGCCAAGACCGACAACGCCCCGGGCGATCCGCACCGATCGATCACGCTCCTCGTCGTCGAGGCCGGCACGCCGGGCTTCGTGAAGGGCAAGATGCTCGACAAGATGGGCCTCGCTGCGCAGGACACGAGCGAGCTCTTCTTCGAGGACTGCCGCGTGCCCGTGGCGAACCGGCTCGGCGAAGAGGGCGCGGGCTTCTTCATGCTGATGCAGAAGCTCCAGCAGGAGCGCCTCGTCATCGCCATCGGCTGTCAGGCCGCGGCGGAGAAGGTGCTCGAGGACACCATCCGCTACACGCAGGAGCGCAAGGCCTTCGGCAAGCCGATCTCGAAGTTCCAGAACACGCAGTTCGAGCTCGCCAAGTGCGCGACCGAGGTCGAGATCGGGCGCGCGTTCCTCGATCGGCTCGTCGCCGAGCACGTCGCGGGCAAGTACCTCGTGAAGGAGTGCTCGATGGCCAAGCTCTGGCAGAGCGAGATGATGGGGCGCGTCGCGGACGCGTGCCTGCAGCTCTTCGGCGGCTACGGCTACATGCTCGAGTACCCCGTGACCCGCGCGTACATGGACGCGCGCGTGCAGCGCATCTACGGCGGCACGAGCGAGATCATGAAGATCATCATCGCCAAGCAGATGGGGTTGTGATGGAGACGCGACGCGTGCGGCGGTGGGCGCTCGCCCTCGCGCTCTCGGGCGCGCTCGCCGGCTGCGGCGCCAGCACGAGCACGGGCGCGCGCGGGGGTGGCGCGAGCGCGGGCGGAGAGCGGGCGGGCGGCGACAACGAGGCCCGCGTCACGCTGCGCGTGCAGGCGCCGGCCGGCGCACGCTACGGCACGACCACGCACGTGATCACCGAGACCGCGGGTGTCCGCGTCCTCACCGACTCGATCGGCACGATGTCCGTCGAGTCGTTCGATCCCGAGGCGCACACGCTCGGTGTGTTCTCGACCGTGTCCTCGATCCGCCAGACGGACGCCGAGGGGCGGCCACTGCACGTCGACATCTCGCACTTCGACCTCACCGGCGTGAGCTTCCGGCGCACGATCGATCAGCGCGGGACCGTGGTCGGCCGCGTCGAGGCGACGGGCATGACCGAGACGAACGCGGCGATCGCCGAGACGATCCGCGCCACGATCGAGCAGTCCTTCATCAAGCTGCCGGAGGAGCCCGTCGGCGCGGGCGACTCGTGGTCCGACCGCGTGCCTCTCTCGGTGCCCGTCGAGGGCAACGTGCTCCCCATGCTGTGCACCATGCGCTACCGCGTGCTCGGCACCGAGGGCACCGGCGACGCGCTCGCCGCGCGGCTCGAGCTCGACGGCGAGTGCGACGTGCCCGAGACCACCATCGGGGGCGGCGTGGGCGCCATCGCGATCACGAGCCACACGACGGGCAACTGGGTCGTGTCCGTGCGCGACGGGCTCACGGGCACGCTCGCGACGACCTCCGACACCACGACGAACATCCTGCTCCGCGGCGAGGCCGCGCCGCGCACCACGACGATGCGTCAGTCCTCGACGACCGTGACCACGCCGCTCCTCGACTGACGCGACCCGCGTGAGCGGGTGAGCGCTGCACACCCGCGTCGAGACCTTTCCTTCTCGTGTGGCGCTGCGTAGCGGTCGACGTGGCCGCAGCCCTCGGCGATCCAGCCCACCAGCTCCTCACCCTGCGGCTCGAGCGCCGTCCACGCGAGGCACGGTCCAGTGCGTGCCGGCTCCGGGCCCACGGTCGTATCGTCCGCCTCGGCGCGGTCTGAGCAGATCTGATCGATCGGCCCCACTCGCACGGTGATCGCCTCCGGAGGACAGCCGAGAATCCGCGCGGCGAGGCTCACAACCTCGGTACGTCGCGGAACAGTCGCGCACGCAGGCGTGAGCAGAAGCAAGGGGACGATGACGAGGCGCACAGGGCGAGCCTCCGGGACGCCGTTCCCCGCGTCCATTGCAGCGCCCCGCCTGCTCGCGCCGCCCTGCCTCGACTGATCGAGGCCAGCGTGCGCTGCACGCGCGCGTCGTTCCCCGTATCCTCTCGTCATGGGAGACGCCGCACGAAAGCTCCGAGACGCCGCGCTCGCTCTGCCCGACGACGAGCGCGAGCTGCTCGCCCTGGATCTCCTGGCGAGCCTCCAGCGCCCCGAGCCGGGCTGGGAGGAAGCTTGGTCACGGGAGATCGAGCGCCGGATCGACGACGTCCGGAGCGGCCGGGTGGCGAGCATCCCGTGGGATGAGGCGAGGCGGGGGATCCTCGCGAAGCTCACGCGCCCATGACGGGTCTACGCCTCCACCCGGAGGCGCGCGACGAGATCGACTCCGCGACCGCCTACTACGAAGGCGCGCGACCAGGCCACGGAGCACGGTTCCTCGCGAGCGTCGAACGTGTCTTCGAACACATGGTCGCTGCGCCATCGGGAGGTGCTCGCTGGGCGAGCACGCCCATCCGCACCTGGCCGGTCCGGAGATTCCCTTTCCTTCTCGTGTACTCGATCGAGCATGACCACATCCTCGTCGTGGCTGCCGCACACACCAGGCGACGACCCGGCTACTGGCTCGATCGATTGGATCGGCGATGACGTGTCCTTCGTGATGGTCGACATCGAGGTCACGAAGAGGTCAGTCCTCGACGACCGTGACCACGCCGCTCCTCGACTGACGCGACCGTTCAGCCCGAGCGCGGCTCGGGCGGGGGTGCGAGGCGCGCGAGCTCCGCGCGATCGATCGTCTCCACCTCGAGGAGGCGCGCGACGATGCGCTCGAGCACCTCGCGCCTCGTGCGCAGGATCTCGAGCGCGCGCTCCCGCTCTCGCTCGAGCAGCGCGCGCACCTCGAGATCCACGGCGCGGGCCGTCTCTTCGCTCACGCTGCGCGGCGCGAGGTCGGGCACGTCGAGGTAGCGGAGCTCCTGCGAGCCCGCGGTCATGAGGCCCATGGCCTTCCCCATGCCGAAGCGCATGATCATCGCGCGTGCCGTCTCGGTGGCGCGCTCGAGATCGTTCTGTGCGCCGGTGGAGACGTCCTCGCACACGAGCTCCTCCGCGGCGCGACCTCCGAGCATCGTCGCGATGCGGTCGAGCAGCTCGCCGCGCGTGAGGAGGTAGCGATCCTCGGTGGGCAGCTGCAGCGTCGCGCCGAGCGCGCCGATCGAGCGGGGGATGATCGTGATGCGGTGCACCGGATCGGCGTGCGCGACCGAGAGCGCGACGAGGGCGTGCCCGCACTCGTGGTACGCGACGCGGCGTCGCTCTTCCTCGGTCATCACGCGGCCCTGCTTCTTGAGACCGAGCTGGATGCGATCCACCGCCTCCTCGAAGTCGCGCATCTCGACCTCGCTCGCCTTGCGGCGCGTCGCGGCCAGCGCCGCCTCGTTCACGACGTTCGCGAGATCCGCGCCCGACATGCCCGGCGTGCGCCGCGCCATCACGTCGAGCTCGACGGTGCTCGCGAGCTTCACCTTGCGCACGTGGACCGCGAGGATCGCGGCGCGGCCCTTGAGATCGGGGCGATCCACGACGACCTGCCGATCGAAGCGCCCCGCGCGAAGGAGCGCGCGATCGAGGATCTCGGGGCGGTTCGTGGCCGCGAGGATCACCACGCCCGCGCCCGCGTCGAAGCCGTCCATCTCCACGAGCAGCTGGTTCAGCGTCTGCTCGCGCTCCTCGTGCACCATCGCGCCCGCAGCCGCGCCCGCGCGCGAGCGACCGATCGCGTCGAGCTCGTCGACGAAGACGATGCACGGCGCGCGCTGCTTGGCCTGCTCGAAGAGATCGCGGACGCGCGCAGCGCCGACGCCGACGAACATCTGCACGAACTCCGAGCCCGAGATCGAGAAGAACGGAACGCCCGCCTCGCCCGCGACGGCGCGCGCGAGGAGCGTCTTGCCCGTGCCGGGCGGCCCGACGAGGAGCACGCCCTTGGGCGGCCGCGCGCCGAGCGTGCGGTGGGCCTGCGGGTCCTTGAGGAACGAGACGATCTCGACGAGCTCGCCCTTGGCCTCGTCGACGCCTGCCACGTCCTGGAAGGTGACCGTGTCCTCGCGGTTCTTGTCGTAGATCTTCGCCTGGCTCTTGCCGACGGAGAGCGGACCGGCGCGCTGGCCCACGCGCCGCATGATCAGCCACCACACGCCGAAGAGCAGCGCGATGGGGATCACCCAGCCGTAGAGCAGCGGCTCCCACCACGAGGCGCGACGGATCTCGCCGCGCACGACGACGCCGTGCGCCCGCATCTCGGTGACGAGCGTGGCTTCGTCGACCGAGGGCAGGCGCGTCGCGACCACGCGCTCGGCGACGGCCGTGTCGGTGCCGGCCTCGGCGCGCAGGCTCGCGACGATCGTGTCCTCCGACAGCTCCGCCGCGACGACGCGATCCTGATCCACGAGCGAGGCGAGCTCCGACCACGGCAGCGGGCGTGGAGGGGCTTCGGCCGTGCCGATCACGCGCGCGAGCCACAGCAAGAGGAGCGCCCCGACCACGTAGACCAGGGTGAGCGTGCGGCGACGATCGGGCTCCACGCGGAGGTTGTACGCCCGCGCCCACGGAATCCCAGCGCGAGCCCATGATCGCCGGAGCACAGGCGCGCCTCGCCGTGGCACTCTCCACGGCGGTCCGTCATGCACGCCTTCGTCCGCTTCCGCATGCCCACGGGCGAGCTCGTCGAGCTCGGCCACGGCGATCTCATCGGCCGCCTCGTCAACGCGCGCCTCGCGATCGACGATCCGCGCGTCTCGGAGGCGCATGCGCTCGTCTCGCTGCGCCGCGGCGAGCTCGTGCTCCTCTCGCTCCGACGGATGTTCTCGGTGCGCGGCAAGCCCGAGTCCGAGGCGATCCTCACCGAGGGCATGGAGATCGAGCTCGCGCCCGATCTGGTGCTCGTGGTGGAAGAGGTGCGCCGGCCCGATGCGGTGCTCGCGATCGAGTCGCCCACGCTCGGCCGCCGCGCGCTGCCCGGCCTCGTGAGCCTCTCCGCGGGCCCGCCGCTCACGCTCGCGACGCGCTTCGAGCCCGAAGCGCAGGCGCACGTGTGGTGGAACGGCGATGGCTGGCGCGCGCGCCTGGGACGCGGCGCGCCGCGCACGATCGCGCCGGGAGACACGCTGAAGGTGGGCACCGAGGAGGTGCGCTTCGTGATGGTCGGGCTCGAGAACAGCGCGACGACGACGGGCGGCCTCGACACGCCCCTGCGCATCGTGGCCTGGTACGACGGCGTCGAGATCCACCGACAGGGTCGGCCGGTGGTCACGCTGGGCGGTGTGGGCGCGCGCATCTTCAGCGAGCTCGTCGCGGTCGGCGGACCGGCCGAGTGGAGCCTCGTCGCACGCGAGGTGTGGAAGGGCGAGACGCTCGATGCGCACGAGCTCCGGCACCGCTGGGACGTGAGCCTCGCGCGTCTGCGTACGCGCCTTCGCGAGGCGGGGATCCGCGCCGATCTGCTGCGCTCCGACGGCAGCGGCTACGTGCAGATCGTCACGACGCCGCAGGACGTCGTCGAAGACAAGACCTGAGCCGCGCGCTCTCGCGCGCACCGCGAGACGCGCGCATCAGAAGAGCGCGTTCGCCGCGACGTTCACGATCGGCCTCGCGGTCCGCGGCGGCGGCCAGCGCGAGGCGCGGATCGCGTTCTCGACGCACGCCTGCTCCGTCGACGACATGACCTCGGTGCGGCGCTCGATGCGATCGACCGTGCCCGCGCTCGTGAGCCACACGACGTACTGCATCACCGGGCCCGGCCTTCGGCCCGCGAGCGGGAGACAGCGCGGCAGCTCGGTCTGGAGGAACGTGTTGGCCTCGCTGTACGGTCCGTCGGGGCCATCGAGGATCACGTCGAGACGATGCGCCTCGATCGTGAACGGCGTGATCGCCGGCGCGGGCGCCGCGGCAGGGCCGGGGGCGACGGTCGGCGCGTTCGCGGGCGTGGTGCTCGCGGGCAGCCACGCGCGGGGATCGCCCGCCGTCCACGCGATCGCCATGCCCACGAGGCACGTCGCGGTGAGCGTGAGCACGAGTCCGCCGGCCACGACCGCGCCCACGGCGCCCGCTCCCGCCACGTGCCATGCGCTGGCGGCTCGGGGCGTCGCTCGCGGCCCGGGGGCGTGGCTCGGCTGCCCCCGCGCGACGGCGCCCGAGCGCGGCCCGTCTTCCCGCGGGTCTTCGCGTCGCGCCTGGGGTGGAACGTCGGGCGGAGCCGCGCGGGTCTCCTCGTCTCCTCTCGCGCGCATCGGACGAGGCCGTTGATCGGACAGGCCCGCCACGCTCGCGAACGAGGCGCCGCCCGCCACCTCCGACAGCGGCAGCGCGGGCGCCGCGAGCAGATCCCTCAGCTGCTCGACGACACGACGCGCATGAGGCGGTCGATCGGTGGCGCCCTTTCGCAAGAGCGAGCGCACGACGTTCGCGACGGCGCGAGGCACGTCGGGCGCGAGCGCCTCGAGGCGCGGCGGCTCCGCTCCCGCGATCGCGCCGAGCAGCTCACCGAGATCGTCGCTCGGAAACGGACGCTCTCCGGTGAGACAGGTGTGGAGCAGCACACCCATGCTCCACAGATCGGAGGCCGGCCCGACGGGCTCTCCAGCGAGCTGCTCGGGGGACATGAACGCGGGCGTGCCCACGATCGCGCCCGTCGCGGTGAGGCGCCGGTAGGCCGCACCGGTCGTGAGCTGCGCGACGCCGAGGTCGATGAGCTTCGCGCGCTCCGTGGTCCCCTCGCGCACGACCATCACGTTCGCCGGCTTGAGATCGCGATGGACCACGCCCGCGTCGTGCACCACCGCGAGCGCGGAGAGCACGTCGCACGCGAGGGGCACCAAGCGGCGCCAGGGGATCTGGCCCTCCTCGGCGAGGAGGCGCGCGAGGCTCTCGCCCTCGAGCAGCTCCATCACGAGGAACGCGGGCGAGCTCTCGAGCGACACGGAGCGCACCGCCACGAGCGACGGATGCGAGAGCGACGCGACGATCGAGGCCTCGCGGCGGAAGCGCTCGCGGCACGTCGGATCCTCCGCGAGCTCGTCCAGCAGCACCTTGATCGCCACGGGGCTGCCGTCGCGCTCGTCCACGGCCTCGAGCACCGAGCCCATGCCGCCTCGCGCGATGGAGCGCACGACGCGGTAGCGATCGCCCAGACGCTGTGCTGCCACCGTCACGCGGCGATCCTCGTGGCTGCGCGCGCGCAGCTCAAGCCGAGGCCCGAGGCCCGTGAGATCACGGTGAGGCCCGGCGCGAGACCGATGCACGGAGGGCGAGGCGCCCGTTTCTTGACCGCGCGTGGCCCCGAGAGGACCGTCGCTCGATGCGCCTGCTCTGCCTCCTCGCCCCGACGTGCATCGTGGTCGGAGTCGCCTCAGCCGCCCCGATCGCGCACGCGCAGACGAGCCAGGGCTGCGAGGACGCGGGCCTCTCCGAGCTCGCGGCCACGCATGCGCTCGATCACCTCACGCCGACGGAGCTCCTCGCGCGCGCACGCAGCGGCGGCGCGAGCCATCCGTCGCTTCACCTCGTGGTGCTCGCCGACGACGACCTCGCGGCGCGCGCTCGATGGCTGCGCGGGCTCGAGGCGCGCGGCCTGGGACCGCTGATCTGCGGCGAAGCGCTCACCGAGACGAGCCGCGTCGTCGTCGCTGCGCCGGCGCAGGGCTCGCTCGCGATCGAGGGACGCTCCTTGCGCGTCTCGCTCACGCCCCGCTTCTCCGAGCCCATCGTCTACGTGCGCAGCGGCACGCGCGAGCCGCGCGCCTACGCGGTGCGCGAAGGCGTGGCGGCCGTGGACCTCGCGACCGTCGAGGCGCCCGCGCAGATCCAGCTCGTCGCGACGGGGCCCGAGGGCCCGCGGCCCATCGCCGAGCTCGACGTCGGCGACGCGAGCGCGGAGCCGAGCCTGCCCGCCGACCCGAGCGTGATCTCGGTCCTCCGCGCGCGCGCCGAGGCCGGCCCGCTCCGGCCCAATCGCCTGCTCCGCGAGGTCGCCGAGGATCACGCCGAGCGCGTCTGCGCGAGCGGTCACGTCGCGCACGAGATCGGACGCGAAGGTGACGCCGAGGCGCGCCTGCGCGCGGCGCACGTGGAGGCGCGCCACGTCGGCGAGGTGGTGTCTCGCGCCGGCGACGAAGACGGCGCCTGGCGCGCGCTCACCGCGAGCCCCTCGCACCGCGCCGCGCTCGGCGACCGTCGCTTCACCGACGTCGGCCTCGCCACCGTCGAGGCCGACGGACACACCTGCCTCGTCGTCGTGCTCGCGTCCTGGCCTCGCCGGATCTAGCGGCGACGGCGGCGCACGCGGGCCGCGGGCTCGGGTACGATGCCCGGCGATGCAGACCATCGCCGATCTCTGGTCGCTCGCCGAGGACCGCGTCCGCAAGGGCGACGTGCCCGGCGCGCTCCACGCGTACGCCGCCATCGTGCAGCTCCAGCCCACGAACCTCGACGCGCGCATGCGCGTGGGCGACGTGCTCCTCGCGATGGGCCACGCGCAGTCCGCGGCGGTGGTGTGGACGGCGCTCGCGAAGCTCGCGGCCAACGGCGGCTATCCGCTGCGCGCGCTCGTCGCGCTCAAGCTCCTCACCGCGCTCGAGCCCGCGCTCGGCGCGCTCATGGGCTCGCTCGGCGACCTCTACTCCGTCGAGAGCAAGCGCCTCGGCAAGGGCGTGCGTCTGGCGCCGGGCGACCCCGCGCAGGCCCTTCCGCCCACGCTCGATCTCTCGCATCCGCCTCCGGTCGATCAGCTCGTCGCGGGCGTCGAGAAGGTCGCGTCGGACCTCACGGGCGCGCAGTTCCCGGAGCGCCTGCCGCCGATCCCGGTGCTCAGCGAGCTGAGCGCGTCCGCCTTCGCGGCGATGCTCCCCGCGATCAAGCTCGTGCGCGCGCCCGCGGGGGTCGCGATCATCTCCGAGGGCGAGCCGGGCGCGTCCTTCTTCGTGCTCGCCTCGGGCGAGGTGCGCGTGACCAAGCGCCGCGTCGGCGCCGACGACGAGGACGTGGTCGAGCTCGCACGCCTGCACGAAGGCGCGATCTTCGGTGAGATGGCGCTGGTGTCGGCCGCGCCGCGCAGCGCGACCGTCACGGCGGTGCGCGACGCGGATCTGCTGGAGTTCGATCGCGAGACGCTCGCTGCGCTCGCGCGTGACGTGGCCCCGCTCGCCGCCGCGCTCGACAAGTTCACGCGTGAGCGCCTGCTCAACAACCTGCTCGCGACCTCACCGCTCTTCTCGCCGCTCGACCGGAAGCAGCGCCTCGATCTCGTGCGCCGCTTCACCGCACACGACGTCGCGCCCGGTGTCGTGATCATCCGCGAGGGTGAGCCCGGCCGCGGCCTCTTCATCCTGCTCGCGGGCGAGGTCGACGTGTCGAAGGTCGACGGCGACTCGAAGATCCTGCTCGCGTCGCTCAAGCCCGGCGACGTCTTCGGCGAGATCTCGCTGCTCGACGACAGCGCCGCGACCGCCACCGTCACGGCCGCGCGCACCAGCACGGTGCTCTTCCTCGAGCGCTCGATCTTCACGCGCCTCGTCGAGGCCTTCCCCGCCATCAAGGAGTACGTGAGCCAGCTCGGCGAGGACCGCCTCATGGACACGCGCCTGCTCCTCGAAGCGGGCGCCGACGAGGTCGAGCTCGGCGACGACGACCTCGTGCTCGTCTGATTGTCCCGCGCCTCCGGCGCTCGAGGCGGGGCCCGATTCCCTCTCGGTCCACGAGAGAACGAGAGAGATTCGTTGGGGCGCCTCGCGGCGGGGTCTGCGAAGCAGACCCCAGGAGCGCGCGAGAAAGCGAGGCTTGGGGAGCGTCGAGCGGGGGGCTTGGGGGGAGTTGCTCCCCCCTGCCGCGCCGAAGGCGCGAGAAACACGCTCAGGGCGCCGGGACGGCCGCCGAGGGCATCGCGTCGGCCGACTCCGTCACGCCGAGGCGATACGCCGAGGCCGCGTCGCCCACCTCGTAGCCGCCCACGAAGATCTGGTAGGCGCCGGGGCCGGCGTTCTCGATCACCGCGACGGGGTTGAGGCTGTTGCCGGGATCGCCCGAGTCGTCGTTGCAGACGGTGCGACCATCGGGCGTGCGCACGGCGAGGGTCGTGTCTGCGCTCGCGCCCGCGTTGACGAGGATGCGCAGGCGCGGGATCGCCGCACCGACCTGCAGTGTGTGCTGCGGCGCAGTGGGGAAGTTGCCGATGCAGTCGGCGCCGAGGCTCGCGCCCGCCTGCACGCCACCGGCGCGACCGGTCACGGGCGTGAACGTGAAGCCCGGGCCGGCGATGGCGACCGGCTCGCTCGAGGCCTCCGAGCCGCCGCATCCAACGGCGAGGAGCGACGAGGTGGCGGTGGCGAGGAGGAGACTCTTCATCGAAATCGTCATGGGATCGCTGGTCCTTTCAGGGGCGGTCACTTCGACCGGCCTGCTCTTTCCCGAAAGGACACGCGTCGCCGCGCCGAGTAACAAAGAATCTTCGCGTGGCCAGCCAGAGGCTTCGGTCGACACGCGAGAAGCTTCTCGTGGCCAGCCCGAAGCTTCGGTCGACACGCGAGAAGCTTCGCCTCGCCAGCCCGCGGCCTCGGCTCACGGCTCGTCGGCGATGCCGGGGTGCACGCGCACGTCGATGCCGTCGCCCACGAAGAAGAGCCCGAAGCTCACACCGAGCGCGATGCCCGCGACGACCATCGTGACCGCGGGTGGATCAGTCGGGCCCTGATCGAGGAAGTCGAAGGCCGCGCCACCCACGGTGAGGAGGCTCGCGGCGAGCACCACGAAGCCGATGGCCCGGGTGAGCGCGTTGTCGACGTAGTGGAGCTCGATCGTCGTCGGCTCGGTCAGCCGCAGCGGCTCGCTCCACCAGCGCGAGCCGACCTCGTCGCCGATGCCCAGCCGCAGACCGCCCTCTGCGAGCCAGCGCGCGCACGGCGCGACGCAGACGGGTCGATCCTGACCGCGACGTCGCTCCACCACGTGCAGGTGCCGCGCGTCATCGCCCTCGAGCACCACCGCGACGTGACCGGGCCCAGGCGAGGGAGGCAACGCCGTGGGCGACACACGCGCGACGCCTTCGCGAAACGGGCTCCCGAGCTCGCGCGCCTGCGCCTCGACGCGCGTCGAGCACAGCACCGCGAGCGACGATGCGAGCGCGAAGGCGACGAGCGCGGGTGAGAGACGCACGCGGCGAACGTAGCAGGCCGTGCGCGCGGCGCCGGAGCGCGCACGGCCCGTCGCTCGCGCTCGATCTCACGCATTCGCTGGCAAGAGCCTGCGGAGCGCGCATGCTCGGCCGCCATGAGGGACCCCGGTCTGCTTCGCTTCGTCTCGGTCGTCTCGCTCGGTGCGGCCCTCGCGCTGAGTGGATGCGCCATCGTGCCGCGCTACCAGCGTGAGGCGTTCGCGAACCCGGCGATGGACTCGCAGTCCACCGCGCTCGAGGATCGCTCGCTCGGCAAGATGCGCGGCTCGCGCGAGGTGGCCGCCGGCGGCGATGGTCGCGCCGCGGGGGGCGGCTGTGCCTGCTCGAACTGAGTTACTGCGCGCCATTCGGCGCGCGCTCGCGACGCTCGCCCTGGTGGTCCTGATCGCGCCGGGCCTCGCGTCGCAGGACCACATGCGCGATCCGACGGACCTCTCCGACTGGTCGGTGGAGCAGATGGCCTTTCGCTTCGCGATCTTCCAGCAGGAAGGGCGCGGCCTGCAGTCGCAAGCGGAGATCGATCGCACCGCGGGCGCGCCGATCCAGCGCGGCTCGGAGCATGCGTGGATCTTCCAGCCGATGATCTCGGCGCTGATCCGACAGGACCGCGACACGACGCACTCGCTCACGCTGCCGATCGACATCGTCACCGCTGCCTCGCCGGACGCGCTCAACCCGGACGTGCAGACGAACGCATCGCGCGAGAACGAGGCCGCCGGCCTGGATCTCGTCACCACCGTGCGCGACAGCGAGGACGTGAGCTGGCAGCTCCACATCGGCTTCCACTTCGAGGAGTACTGGGGCAACGGTCAGATCGGCGGCGCCTTCATCCACCGCTTCGCCGACGACAACGCCACGCTGCGCCTCGGCATCGAGACGATCTTCGACTCCTTCGATCCCCTGCAGCCCGATGGCATCGATCCCGGCCCGGTCGTGAACCGCTTCGGCACCGCCGCGACGGGCTCCATCTCGCAGCTGCTCTCGCCGACCACCATCGCGATGGCGAGCTACACGTTCACCGCGCAGTTCGGTGTGCTCGAGACGACCTACAACTCGGTGCCCGTCGTGGGCGGAGGACGCCTCGGGGACCGCTACCCGCGCACGCGCGGCCGGCACACGCTGACGGGCGAGATCCGACAGGCCATCCCCGAGACCGACACCTACCTGGCCCTCTCGTACCGCTTCTACGCGGACACCTTCGGCGCCCTCGCGCACTCGAGCCAGCTCACCGCGACGCAGTACATCGGTGATCTCTGGGTGCGCGGCCACTACCGCTTCCACCACCAGGACGCGCCGAGCTTCTGGATGTCGAGCGCGCCCACGCTCGATGCGCCCGAGTGGCTGCTCCGCACGAGCGACTCCGACCTCGAGACCCTCGACGCGCACGAGGGGGGCCTGGACGTGCGCTGGTTCTTCGACCGTCGAGGCGCGCTCACGGCCCAATCGAGCTACGTGCAGCTCGGCTACGTCGTCTACGGCCGCAGCACCGGCCTCGTCATGCACGTCGGCTCGTTCGACTTCGGCTTCGGGTTCTGACCCGGGGTGGCGTTTCTCGCTGGAGCCGGCCCCGAGGTCGCGCGTAGGTTCGGGGCCATGCCGTTCCGCGTCGACACGACGACCAAGCGAGGTGTTCTCTGGCTCGTCCTGACGGGTCGCCTCGACGTCGACGAGATGAAGGCCTTCGTCACGGCGCACAACCGGGCCATCGATTCGTTCCGCGGCTCCGACTACCGCGTCTTCTGCGACATCCGCGCGCTCGCGCCGCTCTCGCCCGAGGCGACGACGGAGTTCGAGCGCGCCAAGTCGTACTCGGCGGCCGCGCCGAACTTCCGGGGCAGCGCCGTGCTCGCCGGGAGCAGCCTCGTGGGGCTCCAGCACCAGCGAACGAGCATCTCGAGCGGCGTCATGTCCACCGAGCTCATCTCGGACGACGAAGCGCGCTGCTGGGAGCACCTCGCCAACGTCCACCGCCTCGCCGGCTGACGCGCCGCACCGCGTCATCTCTGCGCGGCGCGCGTGCGCACGGGATGCCCCAGGCGCGACGGCAGTGCTATGCCCGCGCGATGCAGGAGCCCGCTCCCTACAAGCCCAAGCACCCCGTTCGCATCGTGTCCGCGGCCGCGCTCTTCGACGGGCACGACGCAGCGATCAACGTGATGCGCCGCATCCTCCAGGCGACGGGCGTGGAGATCATCCACCTCGGCCACAACCGCTCGGTCGAAGAGGTCGCGCTCGCCGCCGTGCAGGAGGACGCGCAGGGCGTGGCGCTCACGAGCTACCAGGGCGGGCACGTCGAGTACTTCACGTACCTCCGCGAGCGCCTCGATGCGCTCGGCGCCAAGCACACGCGCATCGTCGGCGGCGGTGGCGGCGTCATCGTCCCGCGCGAGATCGAGGAGCTCCACCGCCGCGGCATCGATCGGATCTTCTCGCCGGAGGACGGCCGCAACCTCGGCCTCCAGGGCATGATCAACCTGGTGGTCGAGCGCTGCGACTTCGCGCTGAGCGAGGGCCTCGAGGGCACCGGCGCGAGCCCCGACATGGTCCTCGCGCGCACGCTGTCGCGCGTGGAGAACGGGACGCTCGACGCCAGCTCGCTCCCGGCCCCGGCCAAGCGCGCGCCCGTGATCGGCCTCACGGGCACCGGCGGCGCGGGCAAGAGCTCGCTCACCGACGAGCTCGTCCGCCGCTTCGTCACGGACTTCCCCGACAAGCGCGTCGCGGTGCTCTGCATCGACCCGACCAAGAAGAAGACCGGCGGCGCCCTCCTCGGCGACCGCATCCGCATGAATAGTCTGGGGCTGGCTGGCGCGGGCACCTCGCGTCTCTACATGCGCTCGCTCGCGACGCGCGGGTCGGGCTCCGAGGTGAGCGCGGCCGCGAAGAACGTGCTCGCGGCGCTCCAGTCGCACGGCTTCGATCTCGTCCTCGTCGAGACCGCGGGCATCGGGCAGGGCGACAGCGAGATCGTCGAGATCAGCGACACCTCGCTCTACGTGATGACGGCCGAGTACGGCGCGCCGAGCCAGCTCGAGAAGATCGAGATGCTCGATCACGCCGACTTCGTCGCGATCAACAAGTTCACGCGGCGCGGCTCGCTCGATGCCCTGCGCGACGTGCGCCGGCAGATCATCCGCAACAAGAAGCTCTTCTCGATCCAGCCCGAGGAGCTGATGGTCTTCGGCACGAGCGCAGCGCACTTCGCGGACGTCGGTGTCGATGCGCTCTATGCGCACCTCGTCGCGCACGTGAGCGAGCGGCACGGCCTGGGCTGGACGAGCCGCTACGAGAAGAGCGCGCGACGCACGACGGACACGAGCAAGGAGATCGTGCCGCCGGGCCGCGAGCGCTACCTGAGCGAGATCTCGGGCGCCTGCCGCGATCACCAGCGCTGGGCGCGTGAGCAAGCCGACGTGGCCGCGGAGCTCGAGGCGATCGAGAGGGCCGTCGCCGTGCTCGGCGGCCCGAGCGTGTCGTTCGAGGCCTACGGCGCGAGCGTCTCGGGCGCCTCGGGCGCGATCCAAGATCTCGCGCGCGAGCACGACGCGCGCCTCGGCCGCCTCGAGCCCGCACACGCCGCGATGCTCCGCGGCTGGGACGCCTGGGCCGCTCGCTACGCGGCCCCGAAGTACGAGTACGAGGTCCGCGGCAAGAAGGTCTCGGTCGAGGCCCAGCGCACGACGCTCTCCGAGCTCACCGTGCCCAAGGTCGCGCTACCGCGCTTCCGCGGCGCGGGTGATCGCCTGTTCTGGCGCCTGACGGAGAACGTGCCGGGCGAGTTCCCGTACACGTCGGGCACCTTCCCGTTCAAGCGCACCGGCGAGGACCCGACTCGCATGTTCGCGGGCGAGGGCCCGAGCGAGCGCACGAACCAGCGCTTTCACCTGCTGGCGGCCGGTCAGCCCGCGGCGCGCCTCTCGACGGCCTTCGACTCGATCACCCTCTATGGCGAGGACCCCGACGAGCGCCCCGACATCTTCGGGAAGATCGGAGAGAGCGGCGTCTCCATCTTCACCGTCGAGGAGGCCGAGCAGCTCTATGCGGGCTTCGATCTCTGCCACCCCGCGACGAGCGTCTCGATGACGATCAACGGGCCTGCGCCGACCGTGCTCGCGTTCTACGTCAACACGGCCATTCGCCAGCAGGCGCGTCGCTTCCTCCGCGAGGCCGGGCGACTGGCCATCACCAAGGAACAAGAGCTCCAGCCCGACAGGCTCCGTGGCGCGCGCTGGCAGGACGTGAAGGCCCTCCTCACCGAGGCCGAGCTCGCCGAGATCCGCGCGCGCACGCTCAGCCAGGTCCGCGGCACCGTGCAGGCCGACATCCTCAAGGAGGATCAGGGCCAGAACACGTGCATCTTCTCCACCGAGTTCGCGCTCCGCGCGATGGGCGACGTCCAGCAGCTCTTCATCGACGAGGACGTCCGCAACTTCTACTCGGTGTCGATCAGCGGCTATCACATCGCCGAAGCGGGCGCGAACCCCATCCACCAGCTGGCCTACACGCTGGCCAACGGCTTCACGTACGTCGAGTACTACCGCTCTCGGGGCATGGACGTGAACGCGTTCGCGCCGAACCTGTCGTTCTTCTTCTCGAATGGCATGGACCCCGAGTACACGGTCATCGGCCGTGTCTCTCGCCGCATCTGGTCGGTGGCGATGAAGCACCTCTATGGCGCCGACGCCCGCTCGCAGATGCTCAAGTATCACATCCAGACGAGCGGCCGGTCGCTGCACGCGATGGAGATCCAGTTCAACGACATCCGCACCACGCTGCAGGCCCTCCTGGCCACCTACGACAACGCGCAGAGCCTCCACACGAACGCGTACGACGAGGCGATCACCACGCCCACGGAGGAGAGCGTGCGCCGCGCGCTCGCGATCCAGCAGATCATCAACAAGGAGTTCGGTATGGTGTTCAACGAGAACGCCACGCAGGGGAGCTTCCTCGTCGAGCAGCTCACGGACCTCGTCGAGGAGGCGGTGCTCGCGGAGTTCGATCGCCTGACCGAGCGCGGCGGCGTGCTGGGCGCGATGGAGCGCCAGTACCAGCGCGGACAGATCCAGGACGACTCGATGAAGTACGAGCACCTCAAGCACACGGGCGCTCTCCCCATCGTCGGCGTGAACACCTTCCTCGCCAAGAACGCGGGCGAGGCCTCGATCCCCCGCGAGATCGAGATCCGCCGCGCGAGCTACGAGGAGAAGAACGACTGCATCCGGCGCCTCCGCGCCTTCCACGCCGCGCACGCGAGCGAGGCGCCGGCCGCGCTGAAGCGCCTGCAGGAGGTCGCGCTCTCGGGACAGAACCTCTTCGCCGAGCTCGTGCGCGCCACCGAGGTCTGCTCGCTCGGCCAGATCACCCACGCGCTCTACGAGGTCGGCGGCCAGTACCGCCGGAACCTCTGATGGGCTGGCTGTCGAAGCTCACGTCGCTGGGGCGTCCGTTCTGGATGCTCTGCACCATGGAGATGTGGGAGCGCCTCGCGTACTACGGCCTTCGCGTGGTGGTGGGCGTCTACATCGCGCAGGCCGACGTGCCGGGGGGCCTGCACTGGACGCAGGCTGATCGCGCCCAGATCTTCTTCTGGTGGTCGATCTTCCAGTCGGTGCTGCCCACGTTCACCGGCGGCATCGCGGATCGCTATGGCTACAAGCGCACGATCTTCGTGTCGATCACGCTCAAGCTCGCGGGCTACCTCGTCATGGGGACGCAGCGCGACTACTGGCCGTTCTTCGCCGGGGCGCTCCTGCTCGCCACTGGGACTGCCCTCTTCAAGCCCGGTATCCAGGGCTCGCTCGCGCACAACCTGAAGAAGGAAGATGGCAGTCTGGGCTGGGGCATCTTCTACTGGCTCGTGAACGTGGGCGCGATGATCGGCCCGCCCTTCGCGGGCTGGCTGCGCGGGGAGAACGCGTGGCCGCAGGTCTTCTACGGCTGCGCCGCCATCGTCTCGCTCAACTACCTGATGCTCTTCACCTACGCAGAGCCGGAGAGCGGATACGACACCTCGAAGGGCTTCGGCGAGGTGATGGCCGACACCTTCAAGAACTTCTTCGAGCCTCGCCTCCTCACGTTCCTCGCGATCATGACGGGCTTCTGGCTGATGATGTATCAGCTCTGGGATTTCCACCCGTTCTTCATCACGGACTGGGTGGACTCCCGCGGCGTCGCCGACGCGCTGTCGATCCCCGACTCGTGGATCGAGCCCGGGAGCACACGTGGGCGTCAGATCGGTCAGGAGCACATCCTGAACCTCAATGCGGCGCTCATCGTGCTCCTGGTCGTGCCCATCTCGTGGGCCGTCCAGAAGATGAAGACGCTCCAGGCGATGCTCGGAGGCATGGTGATGGCCACGCTCGGCATCCTCGTGTCGGGCCTGACCTCGAGCGGCTGGGTGCTCCTGGGCGGAGTGCTCTGCTTCAGCCTCGGTGAGATGCTCACGGGCCCGAAGAAGAGCGAGTACCTCGGGGCCATCGCGCCGCCCGGCAAGAAGGGCCTCTATCTCGGCTACGTGAACATCCCCGTCGGCATCGGGCAGGCGCTCGGCGCGCAGCTGTCGGCGTTCCTCTACGCAGGCTGGGGCGAGAAGGCGATGCTCGCGCAGCGCTACCTCGCCGAGCACCCCGACCTCCTCGGCCGCGAGGTCCAGTGGAACGGCGACGTCGCCACGCTGGAGGCGGCCACCGGCGTCTCGCGCGAGGCGGCCATGACGACGCTCTGCGAGCGCACCCACCTCGACGCACAGGCCGTGACGGATCTGCTCTGGACGACCTACTCGCCGTGGATGGTGTGGCTCCCCATCGCAGGCATCGGCCTCGTCTCGGTCCTGGCGCTGCTCGCCTTCAACCGCGCGGCCTCGCGCTGGTCGGACATGAACCCGTGAGCGCGAGCACCGAGCACGAAGCGTTCATGCGCCTCGCGATGCACGAGGCGGAGAAGGCGCGCGGCGGGACGGGCGACAACCCCTGGGTGGGCTGCGTCATCGTCGACGCGCACGGCACGATCCTCGGGCGCGGGCACACGCACGGGCCCGGCGAGGATCACGCCGAGATCGACGCGGCGCGCGAGGCGCAGGCCGAGGGCCGCTCGATCGAGGGCGCGACCCTCTACTCGACGCTCGAGCCCTGCGCGTTCCACGGCCGCACGCCCGCGTGCGCGCACGCCATCGTCGCGCGAAAGATCGCGCGCGTCGTGATCGCGATGCGCGATCCGCACCCACGCGTCGACGGCGCCGGCGTTCGCATCCTCCGCGAGGGCGGCGTCGAGGTGATCGACGCCGTGCTCGAGGACGAGGTCCGCCGGCAGCTCGCGCCGTGGATCCTCGCGCAGCACCCGCACGAGCCGCGCGCCTGGTCCGAGGCCTCGGGCCTCTCGGGCGACGCGCTCGAGGCCGCGTGGCAGGCGCGCTATGGCGTCCCTCGCTGAGGGGAGTTGTCGACTCCCCCCGGCGGCGGCGAGGGGCGGGGGACGGCTCGGGGCGGGGTGAGCGCAGCTCACCCGACAGGAGCGCGCGAGAAAGCGAGGCTTGGGGAGCGTCGCGCGGGGGATTGGAGGGAGTTGCTCCCCCCTGCCGCGCCGAAGGCGCGAGTACACCCGTACACCGAACGTCCACTTGCCGCATCGCGCGATCGGGCCTCACGCTCGGGCGATGCGCTCTTCGCTCGCCTTCTTCGCTTCGCTCGTGCTCCTCCTCGCGATGCTCGCGCCGCGCGGTGAGCGCGCGAGCGCGCAGGCGCAGCAGATCCCCTCGACGCTGCCGGGCGCGTGGCGCTATCCGCACCCCGATGCGCACGGCCTCGCGATCGTGCGCGCCGCGATCGAGCCGGCGATCCAGAGCCTGCCCTCGATGTTCCAGGGCCTCGCGCGCGACCGCCTCGCGCAGCGCACGCGCATGGCCAACCGCATCGAGATCGGCAACGCGAACGGCAGCGTCCAGGTCGCGAGCCACGGCGAGCGCGACGTCTCGATCGACCTGCCGCTCGGTGCACCGCCGCGCACCATCCGCGCGCCCGAAGGCCACGAGGTGCAGGCCGCGCATCGCCTCGCGGGCGGCTGGCTCGAGCAGACCTTCACCGGCCCCAACGGTGATCTGCGCATCCTCTACTCGACCGAGCCCGACGGCCGCACGCTGCACGTCGACACGACGATCGCGAGCGAGCGCCTCTCGCAGCCGATCCGCTACCGCCTCGACTACGTGCGCGCGGAGCCCTGAGCTCGGAGCGCGAGCGCGATGCCCGAAGGAGACACGCTCCACGCGATCGCGCGCCGCATGCAGCCCCTCGTCGGGCACGCGGTGAGCGCGCTCGCGTTGCCGAGGAGCACGCAGGCCACCGGGCACCTCGTGGGCAAGCGCATCGAGACCATCGAGGCCCGCGGCAAGAACCTCTTCGTGACGTTCGAGGGCAAGTGGGTGCTCCACACGCACCTCCTCATGAACGGCGCGTGGCGCGTCCGTGCGCGCACGGGCGAGCCGCGCACGCGGTTTCCGCCGGGCTCGGTCGTCTACCTCGCGACCGCGCAGCACGAGGCGCTGTGCACGAACGCGCCGAGGGTCACGCTCGCGCGTCGCGGCTCGCTGCGCTTCGATCCCCTCGCCTCGCTCGGCCCCGATCTGCTCGCGGACGAGGTCGACCTCGTGGCCATGGCGCGCCGCCTGATCGGGGCGGCCGACGTGCCGCTCGGCGTCGCGGTGATGGACCAGCGCCTGGTCTCGGGCATCGGCAACGTGTGGAAGAGCGAGGGCCTCTTCGCGCGCGGGCTCGACCCATTCGCCCCGGTGGCGCGCTTCACCGAGGACGAGCTCGTGGGGCTCCTCTCGCACCTGCGCACGGCGATGCAGGCCAACGTCGATGGCACCGCGCACCGCCGCGCGCTCGTGCCCGCGCGGAGCGGGCCGCGCATCACGCGCCTCGAGGTCGGTGGCGCGCGCGCGGGCGCTGCGGTCTACGAGCGCGCGGGCCAGCCCTGCCCGCAGTGTGGTGGACGCATCGTGCGCACGCTGCAGGGCACACGATCCACCTATGCGTGTCCGCGCTGCCAGCCAGCGCGCCCCTGAGGACGCGCTCGCGCGGCCGCGTCGCGCGAAGCATGATCGCCTCGATGACGGTCCCGCCCTCGACCCCGACGCGCGCGAGCGAGCCGCCTCCCCTCGCCGAGCGCGCCCGCCTCCAGCACACGCCGCTCTCCATCGAGGCGACCTCCGCGCTCGTGTCGCATCCGGGCGCGGGCGCGGTGGACCTCTTCGTCGGGGTCGTGCGCGATCACGCCGAAGGACGGGCCGTGAACTCGCTCGAGTACTCGGCGTACGAGTCGATGGCGCAGAAGGAGATCGCGCGGATCGTGCAAGAGGTGGAGGAGAAGATCCCGGGCGCGCGCTGCGCGGTGCATCACCGCCTCGGGCTGCTCGCGGTCGGCGAGCTCGCCATCGTGTGCGCCGCGAGCACGCCGCACCGGGCCGAGTCCTTCGCCGCGTGCCGCCTCCTCATCGAGGAGGTCAAGCATCGCGTCCCGATCTGGAAGCGCGAGCGCGGTCCCGATGGCGAGGCCTGGGTGGGCTGGGTCGACGCGCGGTGCGGTCTCGTGGGCCACGGGCACGGGCACGGGCACGGGCACGGGCACGGGCACGGGCACGGGGACTGACCGGCAGCTTCAGCCGAGGTAGAGCCTGACGCGATCGAGCACACCGATCTCGGCGGCGCGGCCACGCACGTAGGCCATGTCCAATGCGCCGCCCGCGACGTCCTTGATCGCGAGGATGTCGTCGATGTCCTGCGGACGATGCGCCTCCAGCTTGAGGAGCAACAGGTCCTCCAGCGTCGCCACCGGCAGCGTGACAGGGCCGAGATCGAGTGGAATCGCGCGTCGCACCACGTCCTCGAGCCAGTCACTGTCGGCGACGATCAGATCGACCGCAGGCCCGGCCTTGGCCGCCGGCCCCGGCAGACGCAGGAGCCCTGCGTCGGCGAGCTCACGGTCGAGGTGCGCCACGTCGTAGCCGGTGACGCGCGCCAGCTCGACGAGCGCCCCGACCTCCTCGGCTCCCACGACGATGAGCAGATCGAGATCCCGCGTGAATCGGGGATGCACGCGCGCGCTGATCGCCACGCCACCGATCAGGCAGGCCCCACCCGGCCAGCCGCTCGCCAATCGACCGAGCCTCGCCAACGCCTCGAGCATCGACTCGGGAGCGCGCTCGACCTCGGTCACCGGCGCCGACGCTCCCGCCAGGACCGCGCGTCATGCTCCTCCCGAGGTGCCACCGCGGCCGTCGTGGGCGCTCGGCGCGCGGCCAGGACGCGCTCGAACGTGATGAGATCGTCGAGCTGCCTGATGCGCTGGGCGGGTGTGAGCGAGAACGCTTCCCGCAGCTGGATGGACCGCAGCCTCGCGAACCCGCGCGCGCGCTCGTCCTTGTCGACAGTGGGCCAGCGGCCCGGCTCCCGATCCGGCATCGGACGAGGATACGCCAGCCGACCGAGCCGAGCAGCCGCGCAGGTGAGGCCAGTCGGCCCCGGTGCCCGCTGGCCCCGGAGAGGGGAGACGCGACACCGCGAGATCGGGCGGAGCTGTCACGATCTGGCTGTTGAACGGCGTTCAGCGCCTGGTCGGGAGCCCGTGGAGGTGCGGTACGCAGGTTGCGAAAGGGAGCGGTCATGCGCTCCACGACCGTCCTCCTCCTCGCCCTCTCGCTCCTCGCCGGCTGCGCGAACGGTCGCTTCCGTTCCCGCGAGGTCGAGCCGGGGGAAGGTGACCCCACGGCCGACCCGACCGATCCGACCACCCCGATGGCGGACCCGGACGACTGGACCGTGCGCGTCGACTCGGAGGCGTCGGACCGCTACCTCGAGCTCGCGACGGCGACGGCGAACGTGCGCGGCACGGTGGAGGCCTCGCTCGGGGCCGACCGCGCGGAGGTCGACGGCGACGCGATGATGCTCGATGCGCGCGACGGCTTCGCCACGACGGCCCCGGTGCCCGAGGGCCTGAGCCTCGTCGAGATCCACGGATGGGACGTCGAGGATCACGAAGCGCGCGGGGACCGCGCGATCCTCCGCGCGGACTACCTCCCCGAGGGCGAGATGGACTCGGACGCGATCGCGATCGCGGTGGACGACGCGCTCCTCTCGGGCCTCGTGAGCGGCGCGCTCGGTGAGGGCAGCGGCGGCCTCGGCTCGCTCTCGCTCGGCTCCTTCATCACGCCGGGCTCGACGATCGTGAGCGGCTCGCCGTGCACCGTCTACGTCGACTCCGTCTCGCACTCGCCGCCGCGCATCTCGCTCGCGGTCGCACCGGACGGGCGCCTCGTGGCGACGTTCACGGTGCCGGACATCGCCGTGGGCATCCATGGCCAGTGCAGCGCGCTCGGCCAGAACGTCGGCATCCGCGAGGGCAGCGAGATGGACGAGACCGACGTGACGGTCACGGTCTTCCTCGAGGCCAACTTCCCCGGTCCCGGCGAGTGCCTGAGCGGCCTCACCGCGAGCGACCCGCAGGTCGCGATCACCCGCTTCGATCTGGACCTGCGCCTCTCGGGCTCGCTCCTGCTCTCGCTCGCGGGCGAGGTCGTCGGCGAGCTCGCCGAGGGGATCGTGAAGGGCATGATCGAGGACAAGGTGCAGGAGATGATCGCGCCGGCGATCGGGCCCGCGCTCGAAGGCGTCTCGCTCCTCGAGACGACGACGACGATGGACTTCCTCTCGACGCCGGTGGACGTGTCGCTCTGCATGACCGGCCTCGACGGCTCGAGCGGCACGCTGATCGCCACGCTGGGCGTGAGCGCGACGGGCCCCGGCGGCGACGCGACGGACGCGCCCGGCGCGCCGCGCCTGCCTGCGACGGCGGGCACGCTGCCGCCCGGGACGCTGGCGATCGATCCGGCGCTCGTCGGGCAGATCCTCTTCAGCGCGTGGCGCGGTGGCGCGCTCCACCTCGACTCGCTCGGCGCGGGTGGTGGTGGCCCTTCCCTCTCGATCGATCTCCTGGGCGGCGTGGTCTCCGCGCTGCGACCGATGATCGGCGCGGAGATCCCGCGCGGCGCGCCGCTCGAGCTCGGCATCGACGCCGCGATGGCGCCGCTCGTGCGCGGCCCGACGCCGATGGAGGCGGCGGCCGGTGCGGACTTCATGCTCGAGATCGGTGATCTCCGCATCACCATCGGCGCGGCGGGCCGCGACCTCTTCGTGCTCTCGAGCACGGTGCGCCTCGCCCTGTCTCTCGAGCCCAACGCGGAAGGCGCGCTCGTGCCGACGCTCGTGCGCGAGGCGACGACGGCGTCCACGCACCTGGCCGAGACGACCGTGCCGGGCGTCACGGGCCGCATGGGCGAGTCGCTCGCGAGCCTCGTGAATGGCATGGTGCCGACGCAGATCGGACCGCTCCTCGAGGGCGCGGCGATCCGCCTCCCCGACGTGGGCGCGCCGCTCAGCGTGACGGGCGTGGTCGCCGATCCGGGCGGCACGCTGCACGTGTCCATCGCGACGGGCGCCCCCGCGCCCTGAGACGGAGAGATGGAGAGAGAATCTCCGTCTTCGAATCGGGCCGCGGGGGAGGGGGGTCCGATGCTCAGACATCCTCGGCCTTCGGCCTGCGGAACTCGCCCTGGACCCCCCACCCCCGCGTCCCTTCACGTCTCGAGTTGATTGTTTCTCGGTCCCAGAGTTGGCCTGAGGGTCCGTGCGGACCCTCCCGCGCGGGGCCAGCACCGCTTTGGGCGCCTCGCGCTGCGCTCGGCGGAGGATCACCTCACGTAATCGCCGCTCTTTCCGCCGGTCTTCCGGAGGAGCACGACCTCACCGATCACCATCGCGCGATCGACGGCCTTGAGCATGTCGTAGACGGTGAGCGCCGCGACGTTCGCGGCGACGAGGGCCTCCATCTCCACGCCGGTGCGATCGGTGGTCGCCGTGGTCGCGATCACGCGCACGGCGCTCCGCGCCTCGTCGAGCTCGAGCTCGACGCTCACACGGCTGAGGCCGATCGGGTGACAGAGGGGGATGAGCTCCGAGGTGCGCTTGGCGGCCTGGATGCCCGCGATGCGCGCGGTCGCGAGCACGTCTCCCTTCTTCGCCGTGCCCGACGCGATCGCCGCGAAGGCATCGCGGCTCATCGTGATCACGGCCTGCGCGACGGCCTCGCGCGCCGTCACGGCCTTCGCGCCCACGTCGACCATGTGCGCGTGCCCGCGCGCGTCGACGTGCGTGAGCGTCGGCACGGGGGCCGCATCCGGCGCCGTGTCCGGCGCGCTCGGCGCGGTCGACTTCGTGCGCCTCCCGAGCTTGGCGAGGTGACCCAGCTCGGGCAGCACGATCTTCTCGAGCCCGAGACGCACGGCGTCGGGGCTGCCGGGCAAGACGATCACGACGCCGCCCGCCATCGTGCCCGCCGTGGCCCGCGACATCATCGCGGCCGCGCCGATGTCCGCATACGAGAGCGAGCGGAAGAGCTCGCCGAAGCCATCGAGCGTCTTGTCGAACGCGCCCGCGAGCGCCTCGTACGTCGAGTCGCGCGCCGCGATGCCGGTGCCGCCGTTCGTGATCACGACCTCGGCCTCGGCGAGCAAGCGCTCGACCGCCGCGCGCACCTCCAGCGGCTCGTCGCGCACGACGCGGCGCTCCGCGACGACGTGCCCCGCGGCCGCGAGGAGCTCGGCCGCGAGCGCGCCGCTCACGTCGGTCTCGAGGGTCCGGGTGTCCGACACCGTGACGATCCCCACGCGCACGGAGCGCTTGCCTTCGTGGCGGTGCTGCTCGACGGGCTTCATATGGGCGCCGACGTTACGCCGCGGCGATCATGCGCGCGAGCGATCCGCTTGTCCTTCGGGCCCGCATCGTGAGAGCAAGGGCGGGCCATGCGGCTCAGCCACGCCCTCGCCTGCCTCGCGGCGCTCGCCCTCGTGATCCTCACGACCTCGTGCGGCCGGGAGCGGCGCACGATCCGCATCGCGACCGGCACTCGCGGAGGAACCTTTCTGCCGCTGGGCGAGACCCTCGCGCGATCGTTCGAGCGCGACGTGCCCGAGATCGAATTCGTCGCGCTCGAGAGCCCCGGCGGCCTGGCCTCGATCGAGATGATCGAGCGTGGAGAGGCCGACCTCGCGCTCCTCTCGAACCACGTCGAGGGCTCGAGCGCGCTGCGGCTCGTCGCGCCGCTCTACCAGGAGACGCTCCAGATCGTGGTGCGCCGCGAGGTGGGCATCGAGACCCTGCTCGACCTGCGGGGGCGCGCGATCTCCACGGGCCCAGTGGGCAGCGGCACCGAGACGATCGCCCAGGCGGTGCTCGGGCACTTCGGCCTGCACCCCCGAGGACGTGCGCGCGCAACACCTCACGATGACGGAGGCGCGCGAGGCCCTCGAGGCCGGCCGCATCGACGCGGCCTTCATCGTCGCCGGCATGCGCACGCCGGTGGTCGACGTGCTGCTCGCGCGCAGCGACATGCGCCTGCTCTCTCTCGGTGATCCGGGCGAGGCGGGCTCTGCGCTCGAGGGCATCCGCATCGATGCGCCGTTCTTCATCGTGAGCGCGGTCCCCGAGCCTACGGCACGCAGCCCGAGGAGCCCGTCGGCACGCTGAACGTCGAGGCGCTGCTCGTCACCTCCGAGCGGCTCGAGCCCGAGCTCGTGTATCGGCTCACCGAGTCGCTGTTCGCGCACAAGGCCGAGCTCGTGCGGGAGCAGCGCCTGCTCGCCCACCTCGACGAGCACTTCGATCTCTCCGCCTCGCCGTACGCGCTCCACGACGGAGCCGACCAGTACCTCCGGCGGCACGAGCCCACGCTGCTCCAGCGCTACACGGATCAGATCAGCCTCTTCATCACCGTCGCCGCGCTCGTGTGGTCGGGCGTCAGCGCGTTCCAGGCCACGCGCGCCCGTCGGCGGAAGAACCGCATCGAGGTCCGCCATCAAGAGGCGCTCGCCATCGTGAAGCGGCTCCGCGCGGCCGAGGGCCGGGAGCGCGCCGTGGAGATCGCGTCGCTGCACGCGCTCCACGACACGGTCCTGGCCGATCTCGCGGACGAGCGCCTCGACGCGAACGAGGGCTTCACGGTCCTTCAGCGCTACATCGAGTCCCAGCTCCGCGAAGCGCGTCTCCCGGACGCTGCGGATCAGGCACCGCCCGACGACCCCGCGCGCCCCGCCGCATGACGTTCGCCCGCGCGCTCGCCTCGGGCGAAGGCAGCGCGGACGCGCGAATCGCGAGCACCGCGGCTCGGGCCACCGAACGACGGAATGAAGCGACGCACCGCGGTGGGGCGCGGTGCGTCGTGCGGGAGGCAGCGGTGAGAGCCGCTCAGGCGCGCGCGACGAACGAGTCGCAGGAGCCGTTCGGATCGACCGGGCCGGGGAAGAGCTGGCAGCTGCCACAGCTGTTCTGGCCGGCCGTGTAGAGCTGGCAGCCGGAGCAGTGGCGCGCCGCGTCCGGACCGCTCGGCGTGTAGTGGAGGGTCGTGCGCATCGCGGTGTCGACGCCCGTGGTGTCGTTGCACTGCGAGCCGCCGCTCTCACCGCCGCCGCTGCATCCCACCGCGGGAAGAACGAAGAGCGCGCCGCCAGCGGCGCCGAGGACCTGGAGCATCACGCGACGGGAATGAACGGACTTGGACATCGAGAGCACCTCGCGTCAGGGCCGCACGAGCGCGGCCCGGCGTTCGTACCCGCACGGCGCGTGAAGACAACGACTTGCGAGTCGTTCTCGCCTCCAATCGCCGAACGCGGGGCGACGTGCACTTCGTTCGCATGACGTCGATCCGCTCGCGCGTGATGTCTGCCTTCGGTGGCTGATGGCGGGCCCCGTCTCGGGCACAGTCTCGGCCGTGATCGTCTATGCGTTCGAAGGGATCGACGAGAGGCTCGACCTCGTGCCGCTCGCAGGCCGACGCGCGCTCGACGCAGCCGCGCGCAAGGTGGGCCTCGAGGCCTGGCGTGCGCTGCCGCTGCCCGAGCGCCGCGCGATCGTGGCGGCGGGCAGCGCCGACGTCGTCGACGTGAGTCAGGTGCTCGCGGCCCTCGCGGAGGCGCCCAGCGCACCGATCGTCGCGAGGCCCGAGCCCACGCGCGACGCGCTCCCGGACGGGCTCGATGGGCTCGACGCGGCGCGCTGGCGCGCGCTCCGAGGTCTCGATCGCTGGGCGCTCGCGAGCCTCGCCTCTCGCCAGCGCCACGACGGACTCGCCGCGCTGCTCTCCGAGCTGGGCCTCTCGGCCGCGTGACTCAGCTCTCAGCCGCCCGCGACGGGCGGGATGAGCGCGATCACCGCGCCTTCGTGGAGCAGGCGGTCCTCGGACGCGAACTCCTCGTCCACCGCGAGGCGCACGGCGCCGAGGCGACCCGAGAGGCCCGCGTGACGCGCCTCGAGCCAGCCGCGCAAGGCCGCGACGCGGTCGATGCCCTCGGGCAGCATTGCCTCCTCGCGCTCGAGGCCGACGAGATCGCGCAGGACGGCGAAGTAGAGGATGGTCACGCGCACCCGCGGAGCCTCGCACGGCCGATGCGCGCACGCGACGAGCCGCACCCCTTTCGCGGCGGCCTCGCGCGCGTACGACGACCCAGGTGTCTTCGGTCTCGTCTCCGGATCCGGTCGTCGTGCTCGGCGGTGGTGTCGCAGGCCTCGCCGCCGCGTGGGCCCTCTCACGCGCAGGCGTGGCGAGCATCCTGCTCGAGCGTTCCCCTCGGCTCGGCGGCCTCGTCGAGAGCGAGCGGACGCCGGAGGGCGCGCTGCTCGAGCACGGCGCCGACGCCCTCCTCGCCGACAAGGTCGGAGGTCACGAGGTCCTCGTGGCGCTGGGCCTCGACCGCGCGATCGTGCGAGGCGGCCGCGCGCCCAAGCGCGCCTTCGTGACGGACGGCGATCGGCTCACGGAGATGCCCGGCGGTCTCTTCGCGTTCGAGCGGCGCGCGATGTGGACGATGCTCGCGAGCCCGCTGCTCTCGCCGCGCGCCAAGCTCGGCCTCCTCGCGGAGCCGATGCACCGCGCGACGGCGCAGGACGACGAGTCGGTGCGAGCGTTCTTCGAGCGCCGCATGGGCCCCGAGGTCGCGGACAAGCTCGTCGCACCGATGGTCCACGGCATCTTCGGCGCGCCCGCGGCGGACGTGGGCATGCGCTCGGTGTTCCCGAAGCTCGCCTCGATGGAGTCGCGGTTCGGAAGCCTCGGCCTCGCGCTGCTGCTCGCCCGGCGTGCCCCACGCGGGCACGGCCTCGTCTCGCTCGCGGGCGGGATGGACAGCCTGCCGAGAGCGCTCGCGGACGCTGCGGTCCGCGCCGGCGCGCGCATCGAGACCCGTCGCCGCGTCGCCTCTCTCAGGCCGGACCGAGCGGGTGTCCGTGTCAACCTCGCCGAGGGCGGCTCGCTCCGCGCCTCCCGCGTCGTGATCGCGACCGGCGTGCGAGCGGCCGCGCAGCTGCTCGAGGAGCTCGCGCCCGAGGCGGCGGCGCTCCTCTCCGACGTGCGCGCGAGCGACGCGGAGATCGTGTCGTTCGTGGGGCCACGGCGCTCCGTCGATCACTCGCTCGACGGCAGCGGCCTCGTCGTCGCCCACGATCCGTCGCGTCCTCGCGCCACGCTCGCATGCACGTTCGCGAGCGAGAAGTGGCACGGCCGCGCGCCGGAAGGCACCGTGGTCCTGCGCTCGGTGCTCCGCGGCGACCCGAGCCGCAGCGAGGCCGATCTCGTGGCGCTCGCGCGCGAGGAGCTGCGCGATCTCGTGGGCCTCCGCGGCCAGCCGACGAGCACGCGCGTGCGCCGGCGCCGCGAGGCGCTGCCGGTGTACGCCGTGGGCCACGGGCAGCGCGTCGCGCGCCTGAACGACGCGCTGCGCGCCGCGGAGATCGTTTCCATCGCGGGAAACCATCTCCGCGGCGTCGGCGTGCCCGACGCCATCGCGACCGGGCTCGAGGCCGCGCGCACGATCGGCTGCTGAGCGGTCACCGCAGGTGGAGCACGACATCCCCCACGGGCGCGCCGTTCGCGGCCACCGTGTCCGCGAGGCCACCGCCTCGCAGACGCAGGGCCGTGCCCGAGCGCAGCGAAGGCGTGCGCACGCGGACGCGCCGCTCGACCGACTGCACGCCGAGGCCCTCGCAGTGCGGACACGGTGCGTGCACGTCGCGGCCGAAGAAGCTCTTGCCGACGGCGATCTCCCCATCTCCCGCGCACCAAGGGCAGGTGCGCGCTGCCCAGAGCACGAGGGGGATCCACGCGTTGCGACGCACGCGGCGCGCATCGATCGCGACGCTCCCGACGAGGTCCTTGCCCATCGTCACGCAGCGCACACGGATCGGCGTCGTGATCGGCTTGAGCGGCACCTTCGCGTCGCTCGCGTGGTGCACGAGGAGGCCATACGCGCGCTGGGCCTCGAGGAAGCGCTCGGTCGCGCGCGGATCGTCGCGATTCCGATCGGGATGGTGCGCGTGCGCGGCACGCTTGAAGGCGCGGGCCAGCTCGCTGGTGGTGAAGTCGTCGTCGAGGCCGAGGGCACGGGTGGCGTCTTCGAAGCGCATGGTCGGGGTGACAACGCGCAGGGCCGCGGGTTCCGTCCAGGCGCGTGATTTGGTTTCACACCTGGACCGCCGCCGGACAGCCCGGTCGCGCCTGGCTGCGCCACGCCCCCCGAAACGCCCTCGATCCTGCGGGCCGAGAGGTGGCACCGAGGTTGCTGAAGCACGAGGCGCGCGCTCGTCGGAGCCGCGACGGAGGTGGTCATGGCTTCTTCGAATCTCGATCGGACGTGCGTCTCTTCTCCCCTGTCCTCGCCGGCCACGAAGCTCGGCGGCTGGCTGGCGGCCGGCACGAGCGCGGCCTCGCTGCTCGCGCTCCTCGGCTGCGGCGGGCTGGGGGATCGCGCGATGACCGGCTGCCCCGAGGGTGAGGTCTGCAGCGACGCGACGCCCGACGGCCTGCGCTTCTTCGGTGCCTCGATCGAAGGCACGGTGTCGAACACGGCGCAGCCGATGGCCGTCGGTGGGACCCAGACGCTGCGCTTCGAGGACGCGCGCAGCGAGACACGCGCCCTGCCTCCGCACACGACCGTCTCGTCGGCGCCCGAGGTGATCGAGGTGGTGACGTCTTCCAACGGCTCGGCCGTGCTCCGCGCGGTGGCGCAGGGGGAGGCCCGCGTGCGCGTCACGGAGCCGAGCGGCCCGCTCCTCGATCGCATCACCGTGCGCGCGCACCCGCTCGATCGCGTGAGCCTCGCGCACCCACTCTTCGCGAACCCGACGCGCGAGCTCGCCTACACGCCCGGCATGCACTCGATCGGCGTCGCGCTCCGCGCAGTCGACGGAACACGGCTGGTCGATCAGAGCCTCGTGGTCACCGACGCGAGCGTCGAGGTCACGACGGTCGCGGGCCGCTGGGACGGCTTCGATCTCCAGCTGCCGGCGGAGGGCGCGACGATCACCGTTCGCACGGCGGGTCGAACCTTCGACGTCGCCATCCCGGTGGCGGGGGCGATCGACGACATCGTCGTGAACCCGTTCCTCCTCGGCACGATGGTGCTCCCCAGCGCCGATCCGCTGCGCGTGGAGGAGGGAGGCATCCTCTGCTTCGATCTCCTCTCGGGCGAGCGGGTGGTGATCGGCTCGGACTCGAGCTTCACGTACCGCATCGACGGTGTGCTCGTGGACGGCAGCGACACGCTCGGCTGCGTGGGCATGCCCGAGGCGCTCGGCGAGACGGTGACGGTGGAGGTCTCGGCCGCCGGCCTCACGCGGACCTTCGTCGCGGGGGTCGAGCCCCGCACCGACACGATGGCGCTCGTGTCGAGCGGGGCCGTGGTCCTGCCGACGTACGGCGAGCTCGGCGAGCGCGCGCGCGGCCTGCGAGGCCTGCCCGTGTTGGGCGCGAGCGGCCTCGGCATCTGACGCGCCTTTCCGAGCGAGGCGGCGCGGCGTAACGTTGCCGCCATGTCGCGCCGCCCGCATGCGTCCTCCACGCTCGCCTCGCTCACCACGCTCGCGCTCGGCCTGGCCGCGTGTGACTCGACCCCCGCCACCACGACCGATGCGGGGCCGAGCGGCGAGGTCGATGCGGCCACCGAGCCGGGCACGGACACCGGCCCGTCCGAGGGACGCGACGCCTTCGTCGCCACCGACGACGCGGCGGCGCGCAGCGACGCGGGGCCGCAGCCCGGCTTCGACGTGCCTCGGGATCGCACCTGGCACTACGTGGAGCTCCCGGGCGCCGAGTGCGCGAACGGCTCCACGCTCGGCATCGGGCTCAACCTCGACCCGAGCGCCGATCGCGTCGTCGTCTTCCTCCAGGGCGGCGGCGCGTGCTGGGACGTCGCGACGTGCGTGCTCCTCGACACCGCGTCGCACCTGAACGACACGCTCGACGAGGCCACCGTGCTCGGCGAGGCGCGGAGCGCGGGCGGCTTCATCCTCGATCGCGAGGACGCGACGAACCCCTACCGCGATCAGAGCTACGTCTACGTGCCCTACTGCACGGGCGACGTGCACGCGGGCGACACGGTCACCGACTACAGCACGCCGCGCACGATGGCCTCGATCCACCACCGCGGCGCGCACAACGTGGAGCTCGTGCTCTCGCGCCTCGCGACCACGCTGCCCGCGCTCGATCGCGTGACGATGGCGGGCGAGAGCGCCGGCGGCTACGGCGTGACGGTCAACGCGTTCCGCGCGCGCCTCGCGTTCCCCGACGCGCGCGTCGACGTGCTCGATGACTCGGGCATCCTCGTCGACGCGGATCCCGAGCAGTGGGCGCAGATGATGGCGAGCTGGCGTCCGCCGCTCCCCGCCGACTGCCCCGAGTGCCTCGAGCGCGTCACGAACCTCATCCCGTACTACGAGCGCACGATGCGCCCCGGCGAGCGCTTCGCGGTGCTCGCCTCGCGCGAGGACGAGACGATCCGCACGTACTTCAACTACTCGCCCGACACGATGGCGATGCTCGTCGATGCGATGGCCGAAGACATGGCGACGACGACCCACCACCGCGCGTACGTGGTGAACGGCTCGCAGCACGTGCACCTGCGCCGCTCCGCGCCCGAGGCCGTGCGCAGCTGGGTCACCGCGTTCGCGACGGACGATCCGAGCTGGGACAACGTCGTCCCGTGACGAAGAGAGCGCGCGGCGAGAAGGGTCGCGGGCGCGACCCGCTCGCTGCACCGCGGTCGCCGGACGAGCGCGCGCAGCCGATCGCGCCCGGGAGGCGCGAACGGCCGACGTTCCACGAAGCGACGCGCGCGTGGCTCGCCGAGACCTTCGAGGCGCCCACGGAGGCGCAGGCCCGCGCGTGGCCGGCCATTCTCCTCGGCGAGAGCACGCTGCTGCTCGCGCCGACGGGATCGGGCAAGACGCTCGCGGCCTTCCTCGCCGCGATCGATCGTGCGCTCTTCGCCGAGGGCGCGAGTGAAGACGCGCGAGGGCGCAAGGTCCTCTACCTCTCGCCGCTCAAGGCCCTCGCGGTGGACGTGGAGCGCAACCTCCGCGCCCCGCTCGCCGGCATCGAGCGCTGCGCGCGACGCCTCGGCGTCACGACGCGCCCGCTCGACGTCGCGATCCGCACGGGTGACACGGAGGCCAAGGAGCGCGTGCGGCAGGCCAAGCACGCGCCCGACATCCTCATCACGACGCCCGAGTCGCTCTTCCTCGTCCTCACGTCCAACGCGCGCGAGGCGCTCGTCGACGTGGACACCGTGATCGTCGACGAGATCCACGCCGTCCTGCCGAGCAAGCGCGGCGCGCACCTCTTCCTCTCGCTCGAGCGGCTCGAGGCCCTGCGTCGCGAGCGCCGGCCCGATGCGCCGCCCCTCCAGCGCGTGGGCCTCTCGGCGACGCAGCGCCCGCTCGAGGAGGTCGCGCGCCTCCTCGGCGGCGGGACGATCGACGGCGAAGGTCGCTTCGTGCCGCGCCCCGTGACGGTGCTCGACGCGCGTGCACCCAAGCCGATCGAGCTCGTGGTGGAGGTGCCGGTCGACGACATGAGCCAGCTCGGCACGCGAACGGAGGGCCCCGAGGCCACGAGCGTCACGCGGTCGATCTGGCCGAGCATCCATCCTCGCCTCGTCGAGCTCGTGCGCGCGCACCGCTCGACGATGATCTTCGTCAACAGCCGCCGCCTCGCCGAGCGCCTCGCCGCCGATCTGAACGAGACCGCCGGCGAGGAGCTCGCGCTCGCGCACCACGGCTCGCTCGCGCGCGAGCAGCGCGTGATCATCGAGGATCGGCTGAAGAAGGGCACGCTCCCGGCGATCGTCGCGACGAGCTCGCTCGAGCTCGGGCTCGATCTCGGCGCGGTCGATCTCGTGATCCAGATCGAGGCGCCTCCTTCGGTGAGCTCGGGCCTCCAGCGCATCGGTCGCGCGAGCCACCACGTCGGCGGCACCTCGCGCGGCATCGTGTTCCCCAAGCACCGCGCGGATCTGCTCGCGAGCGCGGCGCTCGTGCCGCGCATGCTCGGCGGTCAGGTCGAGAAGACCGCCTATCCGCGCAAGCCGCTCGACGTGCTCGCGCAGCAGCTCGTGGCCATGGTCGCGGTCGACGAGCTCACGGTGGACGAGGCCTTCCGACGCGTCCGCAGCGCGGCCCCGTTCGCCGAGCTCACGCGCACGATCTTCGAGGACGTGCTCGACATGCTCTCGGGCCGCTATCCGTCCGACGCCTTCGCGGAGCTGCGCCCACGCATCACGTGGGATCGACACGCAGGCACGCTGCGCCCGCGCGAGAGCGCCAAGCGCCTCGCGATCCTCAACGCGGGTGTCATCCCCGACCGCGGCCTCTACGGCGTGTACCTCGCCGAGAGCGCGGCCGGCTCCAGGCCCGGCACGAAGTCACGCGCCCCGAGCCGACGCCTCGGCGAGCTCGACGAGGAGATGGTCTTCGAGGCGCGCGAAGGCGAGGTCTTCCTCCTCGGCGCGACGAGCTGGCGGATCGCGGAGATCACGCGCGATCAGGTCCTCGTGACGCCGGCGCCCGGCGAGCCCGGCAAGATGCCCTTCTGGCACGGCGATCGGGTGGGCCGGAGCGCGGAGGCCGGCGAGATCGTCGGCAAGCTCGTGCGCGATCTGGCGCGCCGCAAGGACGAGCAGAACGTCGAGGTGCTCGTGCGCGATCACGCGCTCGACGCACGCGCGGCCCAGAACCTCGTGCGCTACGTGCGCGATCAACAGGAAGCGGCCGAGACGCTGCCGACCGACAAGACGATCGTCATCGAGCGCTTCCAGGACGAGCTGGGCGACTACCGCCTCTGCATCCTCTCGCCGTGGGGCGCGCGTGTGCACGCGCCGCTCGCGACGGCGCTCGCGAGCCGCGCGCAGAGCGAGCTCGGCGTGGAGACCGAGGCGCTCTGGACCGACGACGGCATCGTCCTGCGCTTCCCCGAGACGGACGTGCCGCCCGACGTCGTGGCGCTCTTCCCGAGCTCGGACGAGGTCGAGGGCCTCCTCGTGGCGGGCGTGTCCTCGACGGCGCTCTTCGCCGCGCGCTTCCGCGAGTGCGCAGGCCGCGCCCTGCTCCTTCCGCGCAAGACCGCCGCGAAGAGACAGCCGCTCTGGGCGCAGCGCAAGCGCGCCGCCGATCTGCTCTCGGTCGCCTCGCGGTTTCCGTCGTTCCCCATCGTGCTCGAGACCTACCGCGAGGTGCTCGAGGACGTCTTCGATCTCGGTGCGCTGCGCGAGCTCCTCGGGCGCATCGAGAAGCGCACGATCGAGCTCGTCCTCGTCGACTCGGATCGCCCCTCGCCCTTCGCCGCGTCGGTGCTCTTCTCCTACGTCGCGAACTTCATGTACGACGCCGACGCGCCGCTCGCCGAGCGCCGCGCGCAGGCGCTGTCGATCGACTACGCGCGCCTGCGCGAGCTCCTGGGCGACGTGGACCTCTCGGAGATCCTGGGCCTCGACGCGATCCTCGCGGTGGAGGAGCGTTTGCAGGGTTTCGGCGCGCGCCTCGAGCACGCCGACGCGATCCACGATCTGCTCCTTCTCCTCGGCGATCTGAGCGAGTCCGAGCTCGCGGCGCGCGCTCGACGCGAGGACGAGACGCTCGAGGCGGCACAGCTGCGCCTCGCCCCGTTCGTGGCGGCGCTCCGCAGCGCGCGACGCGTGATCACGCTGCGCCTCGCGGGCGAGGAGCGCCTCGTGGCGGTCGAGGACGCCTCACGCTTCCGCGACGCCGTCGGATGCGCGCTGCCCGTCGGTCTTCCCGGAGCGTTCCTCGAGCCCGCGGCCGAGCCGCTCGTGGATCTCGTCGCGCGCTACGCGCGCACGCACGGGCCCTTCTACGCGTCGCAGATCGCGGCGCGCCTCGGGCTCTCGACCGACGCCGTGGCGCTCGCGCTCGATGTGCTCGAGCAGCGCGGCCGCATCGTGCGCGGCGCGTTCTTGCCCGAGGATCGGCGGCTCGTCGGTGAGGCCGCGGGGCACGGATCGGCGACGGGAGAGCGCTGCGACGCGGACGTCCTCAAGCAGATCAAGCGACGCTCGCTCGCGGCCCTGCGCAAGGAGATCGAGCCCGTCTCGCACGAGGCGCTCGCGCGCTTCCTCCCACGCTGGCACGGCATCGGCGACGAGAGCCGCCGCGTGCGCGGCCCCGCCGCGCTGCCTGCCGCCATCGAGCGGCTCGAGGGCGCGCCCATCCCGTTCGAGGCCCTCTTGCGCGACGTGCTCCCGGCGCGCGTCGAGGGGTTCCGCCCGAGCGATCTCGACGTGCTCGTCGCGAGCGGCGAGCTCGTGTGGCGCGGCATCGACCCGAGCGGCGGCGGCAAGATCGCGCTCTTCTTCGTCGATCGCTACGCGATGCTCGCGCCACCGCAGGCGCCCGCCGAGGGCGAGCTCGAGACGCGCCTGCTCGCGCTCTTCGAGAGCCGCGGTGCGCTCTTCTTCCACGACATGACGCGCGCGCTCGCGGGCGTGTTCGTGCCCGATCTCGTCGAGGCGCTCTGGTCGCTCGTGTGGAAGGGCCTCGTCACCAACGACACGCTCGTGCCGCTCCGCGCGCGCCTCGCGCCCGAGGCGGTGAGCCGCCGCCGCGCCCGCGCCGCGATCACGCGCACGCGCACGACGCCCGGCACCGAGGGCCGGTGGTCGCTCCTTCCACCGATCGACGCGAACGCCACCGATCGCCGCGCGACGCTCGTGCGCACGGTGCTCGATCGACACGGCGTGCTCAGCCGCGAGTCCACCTCGATCGAGCTCGACGAGGCCTCGTTCGGGCGCTGCTACGAGGTGCTGCGCGGCCTCGAGGACGCGGGCCGCATCCGCCGCGGCTGGTTCGTCGAGGGCCTCGGGGCCACGCAGTTCGCGGCCCGCGGCGCCGACGAGATGCTGCGCGCGGCGCGCGAGCCCGCAGGCGGACAGGCCGACGCCGGGCCCTCCGCGCTCGTGCTGGCGGCGTGTGATCCGGCGCAGCCCTACGGCGCCGCGCTCCCGTGGCCGCCGCGCGAAGGTGCGCGCCCGCAGCGCGCGAACGGCGCGCAGGTGATCCTGCTCGAGGGCGCCGTGGTCGGCTGGCTCGGCCGCACGGAGCAGAGCCTGCTCACGTTCCTGCCCACCGCCGAGCCCGCACGAGGTCGCGTGATCGACGCGCTCGCCGACGCGCTCGCGGGCCTCGTGCGCTCGGGCGCGCGGCGCTCGATCCTCCTCGCGAGCATCGACGGCGAGAGCGCGATGCGCTCGCCGCTCACCGAGGCGCTCCTCGCGCGCGGCTTCCGACACGGCCTGCGAGGCCTGCTGCTGCGCGCTGGCGATGCGCCGCGCGGCGCCGGCACGAGGCCGAGCACGGTCCTGCGAAGCCGCCCGCTCGCTCCCGCCGCGAGCGCTGCGGGCGAAGCCGACGACTGGGAGGACGAGCTCTTCGACGAGCCCGACGCGTCGTCGTGAGACGCGCGCGACATGGCGCGGTCATTCGTCGGCGCTGACCATGTGGCCTGCCGCCACGCCGTCGAGCGTGCGCGTGGCCGTATCGACGGTGAACGACAGGTGGTGCCCGTGCCCGTCCGGCGACGAGACGGACACGCTGTAGGTGCCGCGGCGCGGAGTCGGGCGGATCAGCACGCGTGCCTCGTGCGAGAGCGCGGTCAGCCCGGCGGCGACGCTCCCGTAGACGCCGAAGTCTCCGTGACGGCGCATGGCCTCGTCGATGGCTGCGATGTCCGCTGCCGGCAAGAGGCCCTGCTCGGACGAGGGCACGTCGTACCAGCTCACCTCGGTCAGCTGCGAGGATGCGAGATCGACCACGACCACGAGCAGCGGCCCGTACTCGTCGGCGCGCGTGTAGAACACCGCCGACCCACCGCGACGCCGCGACTGCCGCGGCGTGGTCCCGAGCAGCGAGGTGAGGCCCGCCGAGAGGTCGACCGCCCGCGTGTCGCCCTCGTAGGGGTTGATCCACGCCGTCCGCGCGGCACGCACGATGCGCTCTGCCGAAGCGTGATCCTCGGCCGAGAGCTCCGGACCAGCGGGGATCTGGAGTGCATCGTTCGAGAGCTGCCCGTCTCGGGTCGCATGGACGACCGCCCGCAGGCCCGACGCGCCGCGCGCCGTGAGTGTGAGCGTGTACTCCGTGGGCGTCTCGACGACGCTCAGCGTGTAGCCCCTCTCGAGGCTCGAGAGCGACCAGCCGGAACCGTATCGGGCCAGCATGGGCTCGAGGGCTGCCCTTCGTGCCGCGCTCATGGTCTCCGGAGGCCGAGCCTGCTTGGCGCGTCCGACCGCGTCGAGCGCGAGGGCAGGCGTGAGCTGCGCCGTGCGTGTGCCCTGCGTGACGCCCCCGCACGCCGAGAGAGACGCCGTGAGGCAAAGGAGGGCAGCGTGAAGGGTCCGCGTTCGGCGCATCGGTGCGTCATGGTACGCGGACACGGCCTTCATCTTCCGCCCGTCGATGCGGCCGAGCGAAGGCGCACGAGCTCGTCGCCCACGATCGCGTAGAGCGCGCCGGGCTCTCCCCACGCGAGCGCCTGCACGGGCTGCGGCGTCTCGATCAGGCCGAGGCGCGCTCCGTCGGCCGCGTGGATCGCGACGCCGCGCGAGGTCGCGAGGTAGAGGCGACCTTCGTCGTCGAGCACGAGGTCCTCGATGGGCTCGCCGCCGATCGGCAGCGCGGCGCGCGGCGTTCCGTCCGCCGCCCACGACGCGAGCTCGGCCCGCCGGGTGCGCGTCGCGATCACGACGCCTTCGCGCGTGATCACGAGATCGCCCAGATCCGTGGGCGATTCCACGATCGCGATCGCTCCGTCGCTCGACACGCGCGCGAGCCCTCGCGCTTGGGCGCGCTCGAGCACGACCCACACGCGCCCATCGGGCGCGACCGCGAGCTCGTCGGGGATCGCGCCGCCGAGCGCGGCACGGTCGGCGAGCACCGTGGTCGCGAGCGATCGCTCGGTGCGCACCACGCGCCCGCGTCCGCGCTCGCTCGCGATCACGCGCCCCTCTGCGTCGCGCACCATCGCGCCGAGGCCTGGTCGTTCGAGCGTGAGCCCTTCGCCCGACGAGCCCGCGTGCGTGCGCACGACGTCGAGCGCATCGAGCGCAGGCAGGTAGCGATGCACGACGTCGGCGCGCGGATCCGAGAGCCAGAGCGCCTCTTCGTCCGGCGACCAGAGCATCGAGCTCACGTCACCGAGACCGGCCGCGAGGTGTTCCGCGATCACGGGCTCGGAGAAGACCGCCCCGAGCCGCGCGTCGTGCTGGACGAGGGGGAGGCTCGTCGCGCGAGGAACCGCGTCTTGGCGCGGGGCATACACGTCGAGCAGCGCCTGGCGCACGAAGTAGAAGTTCTCGGGGCTCCGCGAGATGGGTCCGTTCATGACGAGGATCGCGACCTCGTGGCGCGCGCCGGCGTGCGCGCTGCGCGTGAGGATCACGCGGTTCGGCGCGTTCCACCCGGCGACGACCGCGCCTCCGCGATCACCCAGCCAGGTGCGCTGCCGCCCGTCGATCCAGACCTCGGCGTAGTCGTCCGCCGTCACCTCGAACGCGATCGTCGCGCCCTCGATCGGCACCTCGCCGACACGCTCTGGCAGCACGACCTCCACGCGGAGCCAGCCCATCGCGAGGTGGCCGTGTCCGCGCCGCGCGCCGACCTCGTGCGGCGCGATGGACTGCCACGCCGCGCTCTCCCAGCTCGGCGCGCGCGGCCGCGGCGCGAGGTCGATGGTCACGTGCTCGGTGCTCGGCGAGGGCCTCCCATCGGCCCCGAGATCGACGCCCTGCACCTCGACGAACGACACGGGCGCGAACCGCCACGCGGCGTGCACGAGGGCCGCACGTTCGTCGTCCATCAGATCGATGATCGCGTCCGCGCGCCCCTCGGCCACGTGCACGAGCGCGCGAGGCTCCGAGCCTCTCGACGGCGCAACGCTGGCACCGCAGCCCGCGAGGACGAAGACGACGATCGACGCGAAGCGCCTCGCCGAGGAGGTGCTGCGTCGAGGAGAACGAGGACATGCGACGATCGGCACGCGCCGAGGATGAACGCAACGAACCCCGCGCGTGCAACTCGCCGTGCCGGGAGCAATGTAGGAGCCCCGAAGTCACCGCTCGCCTCCAGGTGGGACCGTCTTGGGCGAACGCAGGTACACAGCCGTCGCTTGACACGCCGATGACGCAACGCGAGCATGGTCGCGGAGGGTGTATGGCACGAGTGGTGTTCACTTCGGTTCTCGCGGCGACACTTGCGGCGTGCGCGGGCGATGGGGTCGTGGCGAACCCTGTGGCGATCGTCGGTGCGGATGGGTCGGACGAGTCCGGGGAACTGTTTCCCTTCGTCGTTCACGTGGCTTCCGGCGCAACTGTACTGGGACCCTGATCGCGCCCAATTTGGGTGCTCACGGCTGCCCACTGCGTCGAGAGTCAAACGCCGAGCTTCGTGCTCCTTGCCGGAACGACGGAAGGGCCGTCCGCCACGGATGCGAACCGGGTCCGGGTGCTCGGCTGCCACATGTTGCCCACCTACGCGGCCATTTATCGGGAGAGCGTCCTACCGCAGTACCGCGGTGTCGCGGGCGATCGGTGCGGCGTCCTCGATTTCCGAGCACGGGACCCGGTGCTCGGGGAGGCCGATGACTTGGCGCTCCTCCAACTCGCGCGGCCCGTCCCACGCCCACACGCTGCGGGGACCGTTAGCGCTGGGGCTGTGTTCGTCGACAGCGTGGATGTCTACCGAGGTCCGCCGCTGATGGAACCGGGGATCTACACGGCAGTCGGCTTCGGCAACACGACCCCACCGGATCCCGTAGGCGGAGGCGGCACGGGTGGGGGCATCCGAAGATATCGGGGAAGTCTCAGCGCGAGTTGGGGCAGCCGCCTGCTCGGCCGTTCCGTGCTGGGCGGAGGCGACTCTGGCGGACCACTGCTGGTCTCGACGTCGGACGGCTGGAGGGTGGTTGGCGTCGCGTCGAACGCGTCGTCGGAAGACTCCGCTTGGGCCAACGCTTCACTCAGCATCGAGTGGATCGAGTCGATCGTCGATCCAGACGGGGACGGTCTGCCTCGCGCGTCCTGCCGCGATGAAGGGTCGGAAGTCCGCGTCGATACGGTGGCCGTCGACGATCCCGACGGGGACTACGTGCCATCTTCGTCCGACTCCTGTCCCTCGGTCTATAATCCATGCCAAGTCGGCATCGACTCCGACGCCGACAGCGTCCCTGACGACTGCGACGCCTGCCCGACCGACCCTGGGGTGGCCGGGCCGCCGTGGGAAACCCTGCCGGACAGCGAAGCCGTGCCCGATGGCGTCCCCGACGCATGCGATTGCACTCCACTCTTCCACACGCCCTGGATCGACCGTGACTTCGACGGGCACCGGGACGAGTGTGACAACTGCGGTTCCATCCCCAACATAGACCAAGCGAACTGCGATTTCCCGGACATCGAAGGGGACGCCTGCGATGACGAAGATCGCGACGGCGTGCTGGACGTGTGCGGCGCACTCGACAACTGCGTCGGAGACGCGAATCCTGCTGTCGGCGAGCAGCAGCCCAATTGCAACGCGGACGCGGAAGAGGCGGTGCTCGCAGCGTGCCTCCTCACGGGCACGCCGGAGGACTGCCCGCGCTCCGAGTACGTCCGCGGCGACGCGTGCGACCCGACGCCGTGCGGAGACACGCTGTTCGCGGGAGCTGCCGCTGCGCCGGGCGGCCGCGTGGCCACCGATGTCATCCGCGTGGACGCCATCGCGGATGTCGACGCTCCGACGCAGGCGCGTACGGGCTTCCGCTTCTGCCGATGTCCCGACGTATCGGGCGCCGACACCCCTGAAGAGCGAGAAGCATGCGTTCTTGCCATCACGTTGCCGACGGGCACGGTCGGTGGCTGCGATCCGCTGACGGCACCACTCGCCTACGACAACAGGCTGGAAGAGCCTGACAGTTGGCGATGGACGACCGTGTCCTTCACGCGTGTTGCTGCGGCACCCGGAGCCCTGCCCGGTGGCCTGAATGCCGAAGCGCGCACCGATCACGTGCGGAGGTCCGACGGGGTCTTCGAGGAGGATCTGGTCGCACGCTGGCGCTTCGAAGAGGCCGACATTCCACGCTGGACTTCCGGCGGAGATGTGATTCCAACGGGGCCGGGAGCGTTCCTCGATGGCGTGCTCCTCACCCATCAGCCAGGGGCCCCGACAGGACCGCCCAGCTGGGAGCGCCTGCTCTCGAGTCACCTCGAGAGCGGTACGGTTCGCTTCCCGGCGCTGCCACCCCCTCCCGCTCGGGACTGCGCACCGGGTTACCCGGTCTCTTTTTCGAACACCCTCTGTCCGTTCTGCGCGGCCTCGTTCCCGCGTCCCTGGGCGGTGGGCCTTTGTGGCAGCGGGCTCGGTGGCTTGATCGACGTCGCCGGCCTGCGCTTGGACCCGAGCATTCTCGGCGCCCCGCCGCTGCCAGACCCACCGATCGATGGCGGCTGGCTCGCGCCGAGCGAGCCACTGCCCGCGCTCGGTCGCGACAGCATCCGCGCTGTCGGCTTCACGGCGGGCCCGGTGGTGCAGCGTGCGCTCGTCGAGGTGGGGAGCCAACTCGTCGATCTCTACACACCATGTCAGGTGCCGGGCCAATGCGATCCGCTTCCACTCGCCGCGCGGACCGCTGGAGCCGCGGCGGCGCCGCCGATCCTCGTCCTGTCAGGCACGAGAGGCGAACTCTACACCATCGACGCCGAGCAACTTCGAGCGTTCGACATCAGGCAGGAGGCGTGGCGAGATCTGGCGTCCCTGCCCGAGCCGGGCCGCCCCCTCGCGGCAACCTACGACGCGACCCGCGAGGAGCTGATCATCCTCGACGAGCTCTCGCGGCGCGTCGGCCGCCGCATGATCCGCGAGGCTCGCCTCATGGCGCTCTCCGTGAGTGGGCAGAGCGCTCCGCGTGTGCTCGCGAGCTTTTCCCGCGTCACATCGAACGACCGGTTTGCGTTGGCCGTGGACGTCGTGGGCAACCTGTGGGTCGCGGCCGGTCTTCCTGTGGGTCGGGCCCACGTACTCTTGGAGTTGCGGCGCGAGGGCGACCGCGTGCGAACAGGCGGCTTCCGAGCGGGCGCTGGCCGACTCGCTCGCGGCGACGTGCTGCGCGTCGACCCGCTGGGAGCGACGTTTCTCGTCGAGGACAGCCGGCTCGGCGTGACGGCAGTCGGAGTGCGAGCTCGCGAGCTGACGCGCCTGCCGGGAGCGACGGACCGGTGCTTCTGAAACGGTCCTCGTTCGTCCTCTGGTGGTGCGTCGCCGGTCTCCTGGCGACGACCTGCACTTGTGCGCCTCCAGCACCGGAGCGCGACGCGGGGATGGACGTTGGCCACGGCTGGCTTGATTCGGGTGGTCGCGATGCGGCGCGCCCGGACGCCACGCGGGATGTCGGTCGTGACGCACCCGAAGATGCACCGCCGGATGGCGGGCCGAACGACCCCGAGTGGGTGGCGCTCGAAGGGCAGCCCGAGGGCGTCTTGCTGTACGTGGCGCGCCACCCCGAGCGCGTCTTGCGAGTGGACTGGGAGGCGTGTGGCGTCGGCTGCCTTCGAGCGGTCTGCCCCGGTACGTGCGGCTGGCTGGGAGGGTACGTGGATGGCGGGCGTCGCGTCGCCTGGATCCAGACACCGGAGTCCCTCCAGACAGCCATCTTGCTCGACGTGGAGAGCGGCGTGGCGATTGCTGCGTGGAGGGTCTGGGACGTCGACGAGCCGACTGGCCGCCTCGCTGCGCCAGCCTTCGGAGGCGGGAGGGCGGCGATCTCTGGAAAGGCGTACCCGAGCAGCGGGCCAGATCTGATCTCGACCTGGGCGAGTCCGGTCGAATCCCTCGCCGCGGAGCGTTCTCCGACTTACCAGGCCGAGATCTCCGCTTCCCTTCTCATCGCCCGAAACTTCGTCACCGCGACGCATCAGGCGTGGCAGTTGAGCCCGACTTCAACACTCTTCCTTCGTGACGAGACAGGTCGTCGGGGCTCGTTTCCAGGCATCGGTGTGAGAGACACCATCGTCAGCCCGCACCTCGTCGGCGATCGTGTCTATTACGAGCTCTGGGGAGATCACATTCGTGTGTGGACCGGCACGATCGACGAGCCGGCGCACGTGCTGATCGACGTGACCCCGGCGGAAGTTCGCTACTTCGAGACCGACGGGACGACGATGACCTGGCTTCAGGGCTACGACTACGATTGGGACACCCTCACCTTCGCGCGACTCGAGCTCTGGACGTCTCCGTTCGCCACTCGCGCGGAGGAGTTGCGTCCCCGACTGGTTCATCCGAGCTTTCGCGGTCTCATTCCAATGGCGCTCGGAGGGCACTGGCTCGCTTCTCAGGGAGATGGCCCCACACTGGACATCATCGACCTCCGCGACGGCTCGCGGAGGTCATGGACCCCTCCTGACGCGGGGAACGTCGCCGACCCGCCCCTCTACGCGACGGAGAACGAAGTGCTGGTCAGCACGACGGTCGGCACCTTCCGCATCGACCCGAACACGCTGCCGGTCGTGGAGCCGTGAAAGAGACCTTCTCGGCGTCATCTCACTC
>JBILLJ010000151.1:0-20794 GCA_044376125.1 Sandaracinaceae bacterium | reverse complement strand
GCGACGCGCTCGTCACCCTCTCGATCGGAACCGCTCGGTACGATACCTTCTTTGCCATGGGGACGACCTCCTTCGCCCCGATTCTCCTCGGAGTCTCGAGGCGTCCCCATGCTTGCTACAGACGACTGCGAGACGATGCGGACCGACTGTTCATGCGAGCCGTGAGGGCCGCGGCGCAGCCCGCGGCCCGGCCTCGCGGATTCGTCGCGCCCCGGTGATGCGCCTGCTCAAGCCACGACGAAGAGGCGGGCGTGGACCTCGACGCCGAGGTCGCGGGCGAGGGCCGTGGCGGCGAGGCCGAGCTCGCGGGCGCGGCTCGCGGCGAGCTCGCCCGAGAGCGCGACCGAGACCGCCGAGCAGCGGCCCTCGTGCTCGATCACGACGGGCACGCGCCCTTCGCCGAGCGAGCCGTCCATCGTCGTGAGCGCCACCCACACGTCGCTGCGGATCGTGCGCGCGCCCTCGAGCGCCCCGCGGAAGATGGGGTGCTCGTCGAGCGCCGCGAGGATCTTCCGTGCCGCGGCGCGATCGGCCTCGTTGCTCGCGAAGGTCCGTGCGACGTAGGCGACGACGTCGAGGCCCTCGGCCACGCTGCGGACCGACGGGGCCACGCGCGGCTCGCCCACGAGGCCCGCGTGCACGACGAGCGCCGCACGCACGAGCACCTCGAGCTTCTTGGCCGCGACCGCGTCGCGCGGCTCGAGGCCGAGCGCGAGCACGATCTCCTCGGGCTCCACCTCGATCGAGGTCACCGCGAGCGGCTTGTCCGCGAGGATCGAGAGCGGCTCGCGCAGACCTCCACCGAGCTCGGCGCCCGCCTGCTCGAGGCGACGCGCCCGCGCGAGCGCGAGCTCTCTCTCGCGCGCGACACCGCCGTCGTGCCCCGCGTCCTTGGCGGGCGCCTCGAGCAACTCGACGGCGCGAACGCCCGGGCGAGGCGCGACGTCGAGCGCGAGCGCGCTCGGGCCCCAGATCACGTAGGACGCGTCGCTCTGCCCGAGCCGATGGCGACCGGGCACGAGGATCTGCGGATCCCGCTCGAGCACACGATCGGGCCGATCGAGCACGGTGTCCTCTCCGAGCGCAGGACAGCCCGTCGCGACGCCGACGCCCTCGAGCGGCGTCGCACCGCGCGCGGGCCTGAGGGCCTCCTCGAGCGGCGCGGTCCAGCCATCGAAGGGCTTGTCGCCACCGGTCGGCACCACGAGCAGATCCCGCGCGCGCGTCGCCGCGACGTAGAGGAGGCGCCGCGCCTCGTCCTCGTCAGCCTCGCGGGCGCCGGCCTCGTTCTCCGAGAGCTCGAGCGGCGCGATCTGCGCGATGCGCTCGGCGTGCACCTTGTTCTTGCGATCGGTGAAGCTGCCGGGCGTCTGCATCGCGCGCGGCGCGGTCGGATCCGCGAGCACGACGACGGGCACCTCGAGGCCCTTCATGCCGTGCACGGTGGAGATCGTGACGCCGAGCGAGGTGTCGTCCGCGGCGCTCACCTCCGCGTGCTTTCCGTCCTCGATGCGCGCCTCGAGCTCCTCGACGAAGCGGCGGAACGAGAGCGTGCCGCGCGCCTCGGCGCGGCGCGCGAGGCCGACGAACGCGTGCACGTTCGCGAGCGCGCGCTCGCCGTGCGGCACGAGCGCGTGGAGGGCGTGGGCGCGCGTGGACTCGAGGAAGCGCTGGATCGTGTCGGCGATCGGCCGCTGGTTGCGGCCGATGTGGAGCGCGCGGAGCAGGCGCAGCGCGTCCGCCACGTCCTCGCCCGCCTGCGCCTTCTGGCCCGGCGCGAGCTCTTGCTTCCTCGACACGCGCAGCGGGTGGAGCGAGCCGTGCTCGCGCGCATACGAGAGCAGCTCCGCGTCCGAGAGCGCGAGGTAGGGCCCGCGCAGCGCGCCGTACACGCTGAGCTCGTCGTCGATCCACTCGATCGCCTGGAGCACGGTGCGGAGCGCGAAGATCTCCTCGCGCTCGAAGAAGGCCTTGCGCTCGGCGCTGCGCACCGGGACGCCACGCGCCTCGAGCGCGCGGATGTACGGCTGCGCGAGGTCGTCGCCCCAGCTCGTCATGCGCTTGAAGAGGATTGCGACGTGCTCGGGCCCGAGCGGCACCTCGCGCCCGCCCACCTCCACCGTCCAGCCGCGCGCGGTCACGAGATCGTGCACGAACGCACCGACGGCCTCGGCGTACGACGCGCGCGCGTGCGGGCCGAAGTACTCGGTGCCGTACTGGCCGTACGGGCGCGGCACCGGGAGCACGATCACGCTCGGTCGATCCGTGCGCGGTGCGCGGTGCGGCGCGAGGGGCACGTACTCGCGCAGCGCGTGCGCGCCGATCTCGCCGCCGAACGCACGGTTCACCGCGGCCTGGATCGAGGGCTCGGCGCGGAAGCTCGTCGTGAGGTGGAGGATCTCCGCCCCCGCCTCGACGAGCGCGGCGCGGTGCTCGAAGTACGCGTCGAGATCGGCGCGGCGGAAGCGGTAGATCGCCTGCTTCGGATCGCCGACGACGAAGAGCTTTCCGCGCGCAGGCAGGGCCGCGTGCGGATCGGCGACGCTCGCATCCGCCGCCGCGAGCAATCGCACGATCTCGTACTGCACCGGGTCGGTGTCCTGCACCTCGTCGACGAGCACGTGGCTGAAGCGCGCCTGCAAGCGCGCGCGCACCGCGCGGTGCTCGACGAGCACACGCCGCAGCTCGAAGAGCAGATCGGTGTAGTCGACGACGCCGCGGTGTCGCTTCTCGGCCTCGTACGCGCGCACGGCGTCGCGGAGCTCGGGCCAGAGCGCGGCCGCGAGCTCGCCGTCGGCGTCGCGGCGGAAGCGCTCGAGCACGGCCATCGTGCGATCGAGCTCCGCGAGCACCTCCTCGCGGCGCCGCTTGCCGAACATCTTCGTCTTGCCGCGCTTGGCGTTGGTGCGCGAGAGGCGCACGAGGCTCGCCTCGATCCCTTCGAGGTCGCGCACGCCCGCGAGCCGCTCCGCGAGTGCACCCTCGTCGAGCGCGCGGACCATCCCGTCGAGGGACTCGTACAGGTTGTCCCACGAGGGGATCTTCGAGACGTCCATCTGCGCGCGCGCGTCGTCGCGCAGCGGGCGCAGCCGCTCGATCGCCGCGATCGCCTCGGCGATGCGCGCCTCGCGCTCGAACCGAGGGCGGCGCCACGGCGTGTCGAGGTCGCGCTGCTCGGCGAGGCGCGAGACGACCTTGACCAGCGCCGTGCGCAGCGTGTCCGGGTAGCTCGGCGGCCGGCGCAGCCAGCGACGGAGCGCGGGCGGCGGCGCGTGCAGGCGCTCCTCGAGCCAGCGCGTCACGACGCGATCGAGCAGCTCCGCGCTCTCGTCCTCCGCGAGCACGCGGAAGCTCGGATCGAGCCCGGCCTCGATGGGGTGCTCGCGCAGGAGATCGGTGGCGAGCCCGTGGATCGTGCCGATGCGCGCGAGCTCGAGCTCGGCGATCGCGCGCTCGAGGCGCGCACGCTCCACGCGCGTCGCCGACGCGTCCTCGGCGGGGCTCGCCTCGATCGCGAGGACGGCCGCCTCGAGCGCCTCGCGCGTGCGGAGCGCGAGCTCGCCCGCCGCCTTCTCGGTGAAGGTGGTGGCCACGAGGCTCGGTGCGCTCGCGCGCCCGCTCCGCAAGAGGCCCACGATGCGCGAGACGAGCGCGGTGGTCTTGCCGGTGCCCGCGGCCGCCTCGACGACGAACGTCGCGTCGAGATCCTCGGCGATGCGCCGTCGCGCTTCGGCATCGACGAGCGGGCGCGTGGACGCCACGTCCTCGGCTCGTTCGCTCATGGCCGGCCTCGCAGCGTCACGAGCGGCTCGAGGCGCCGGTCCTCGCCCTTCTGCGCGGCGCGCTCGGCCGCATCGGGCCCGCAGATCGCGACGTAGTCGCAGTAGGTGCAGCCGCGCTCGTTCGGGGCGCGCGGGAAGAACGCCGTCGTGACGGCCCGGTCGATCACCGACACGACCTCCCCGATCGCGGCGCGGCCCTCCGCGTCCAGCGCGATCTCGACGCGACGGTCCTCGCCGCGGCTCGTGCAGTACCAGAGCCGGCCGCCGACCACGCGCGGCGAGACCTCGCCGAGCTTCAAGGTCCCCGCCGCGAGCATCGACTCGAGCGCCAGCGCGTAGAGCAGCGGCTGGAGCGTGGTGCCGCCACCCACGCGCGCGTGGGGCTTCGCTTCGGCCTTGCCCGTCTTGTAGTCGGTCGCGCGGATCGCGCCTTCACCGCGCTCGACGAGATCGATCGAGCCGCGCAGGCGCAGCGTCGCGCTCGCGCCGTCGCCGAGCGTCACTGCGATCGTCACGGGCTCGCGCACGCTCGCGGGATCGTGCGCGGCGCCGCCGGGCTCGCCGAAGCCGAGCTCCGCGAGCCACGGCGACCAGCCCGCGCGCGCCTCGATCGCGAGGTGATGGAGCCACGCGCGCAGATCCTTGCGGATCGCGGTGATCTCGTCGTCGAAGACGGTGTCGATCGCGGGCACGAGGCGATCACGCGCCTCGCGCGCGACGTTGTGCACGATGTTGTCGAGCGCCTCGCGGAGCGCGGCCTCGTCGCGATCGATCGCGAGGCCCGCGTCCCGCGCGTGCGTCACGAGCGCGTACTGCATGGTGTGGATCAGCGAGCCGCGCGTCATCGGATCGAGCGTCTCGATCGGCTCGGCGGTCTCGCGCGCCTTGAGCCGCGCGATCGTGCGCAGGTAGAAGCGGTAGGGACACGCGGAGAAGGACTCGAGCGCCGTCGCCGAGTACACGCGCGCCGAGGGACGCTCCTTCGCGAGCAGCGCGAGCACTGCAGGATCCTTGGAGACGAGGCCGTCGTGGCCGCGCCACTGCGCGCCGTGCACGTTGTGACGCGCCAGGAGCGCGCGCCGGAGGATGGGCGAGCCCGCCACGAGGAAGTGCGCGCGGCCCTTGCGCGAGGCCGCGTCGGCCGAAGGGCCGAGGAGCGAAGCGAGCACCGACAGATCCGCTTCGCGCGCATCGATCGCGCGCTCGGGGCGCAGCGGCGCCGGCCAACCAGGGGCCATCTCCGTGCTCGCGCCGGAGGCGAGCAGCTTCGAGACGGGCACGAGCTCACCGCGGTCCGCGCGCACGAGCTCGAGGAGGTAGAGCGAGGGCACGCGCTCGCGGTTGCGGTCGTCGCGGCGCGGAAAGCTCGCCACCAGGCGAGGCGCGCACTGCGCGAGGCGGCGCAGCACCATGCGCTCGTCCTCGGCGCGGTCGTGCGAGGTCGCGAGCGGTGAGCGGAGCGAGCCGTCGATCGTGTCGCTCGCGCGCGGCGCGACCTCGGCGCGGGCCGCGTCCGGGAGGATCGGGTCCTCGAGGATGCGGCGAGGAAAAGACCGCTCCACGAGCCCCGGCACGAACAGCAAGGAGAACTCGCGGCCCGCGACCGCATCGGCCGCGAGCACACGCACGGCGCCGCCGCGGTCGGGCGGGCTCGTCGTGATCTCGAAGAGGCGCGAGAGGAGCACGCGGCGCACGTCGTCGAGCGAGACGAGGCTCGCCTCCTCGTCGTCCGCGCCCGCCTTTCCCACCGCGCCCTGCGCGAGCGGCCCGAGCTGCGCGAGGATCTCGAGCACGCGAAGTGGATCGAGGAGCGCGCTCCGCGCCAGGTGCTCGAGGCGCGGCAGGAGCTCGCGCCAGCGCGCGCGCTCGGGCAGCGCCGCGAGCTCGGCCACGAGCGGCAGCGCGAAGCGCGAGAGGCGCTCGAGATCCGCGAGGCGCTGCTCGGCGCGCTTGCGCTCGGGTCCGTCGCGATCCTCGACCTCCTCGATCGCCCCACGCAGCTCGGCCGCGAGCCCGGCGAGGCGCCGCTCCCAGCGCTCGGGCCCGCCCCCCACGACGGCGGCATCGACGAGCAGGCGCTCCCAGTGTCGCGGCGCGCGCAGGGCGCCCGCGATCACCGCACGCTTCTTCTGCGTGGGATCTGCGTCCTCGTCGTCGTCCGTCTCGCGATCGGCAGCCTCGCCTGCGTCGGGGCTCGCGACGGGGCGGCCCTCCGCGTCGAGGCGCGGCAAGACACCGAACGCGAGGTAGTCCGCGAACGCGCGCGCCGAGAGGCCCGTGGCGGCGCACTCGAGCAGCGAGAGGAACGCGCGGCCGGCCGGATCGGGGCGCCTCGCCGCGCGCTCGAGGTGGAAGGGGATCTTCGCGCGACCGAGCGCCTCGCTCAGCGGCACGCGGTAGCGCTCGACGTCGCGCAGCGCGATCGCGACGCGATCGAGGGGCGTGGGCGGAGAACGGTCGAGCTCTCCGAGGATCACACGCGCGAGCTCGAGACACTCCTCGGCCTCCGTCGTGCCCGAGCGCACGAGCACGGCGGGGCGCGCGTCGGGGCGCATCGAGCCCGCGGCGTCCGAGAAGAGCGCGCGGGCGAGGCGCGTGCCGCCCTCGTCGCGCTCCTCGGCGAGATCGAGCCCGTCGATCCACCGCGCGCGTGTGCGCGCATCGCCCTCGGGCAGGGTGATGGTCGCGGTGCGTGCGCTGCGCACGATCGCGCGCGCGAGCTCGGCCTCGAGCGTCGAGCCGAGCGTCACGTCGAGGAAGACGACGTCCGTCGGCCCCGGCGTGCCCTCGCGCAGCGCGGTGCTCGCGCGCGCGAGCAAGGTCGCGTGGGGCACGAGGCGCCGCGCCGCGAGCGTGTTCGTCACGCGCGAGGCGATCTGCGAGAGCGCCGGATCGATCTCGAGGAGCGCCTCGGCGGCGAGGTCCGCGAGCATCAGCTCTTCGAGCGTCGCCGCGAGCGCGCGCGGCGTGCCCGGCCGATCGCGCACCCCGTCGTAGCGGCCGAGCGGACCGGGCTGATCGAGCACCTCGGCGACGATCGCGTCGAGGCCCGCGCCGGTGAGGAAGGTCTCGCCGCGTCGGAGCAGAGAGGGCCGCGCGATCCCGAGCGCGACGTCGAGCAGCGTCGTCGGCTCGAGGCGCGCCGAAGCCCCGCGCTCGATCGCGACGCGACGCACGAGCTCGCGGCCCGCCTCGCGGCTCGGCGCGATCACGCTGACGCGCCGCCCCTCCTCGAGCGCACGCGTGCACCGCTCCCGCACGACCTCGAGCCGTCGCGCCGCGCTCGCCGACGTGAAGAGCAGCCGATCCATCCGAGCGGAGGCTACACGAGAACGCGACGCTTCTGTCGACACGCCCGAAGCGTCCAGTCGATCTCGGGCGGGCCGCTCACCGGATCGCCGACCGGCTCCGACACGCGTGTCGAGCGCTCACTCGTCGTCGTCCGCGAGTGCGTGCGGTGGATACGGCACCAGCGTCCGCTCGTCGGTGTCGAGGTCTCGGAAACGAATCTGCGCACAACCGTCGAAGTGGTGGCTCAGATGCTCCCCCGCAACGAGGTGGTAGACGAGGTAGTGAGCCCAGGGCGCGAGCTCCGGTCGGCGGAGGTGGTAGGAGAACCGTGCGATCCCTTCGTGGCGCACGACCTCCCGCAAGAACAGGATCTCCTCGCCCGTCGCCTGGGTGCCGAGCGCGCCGAGCGTGTTGTTCGCCGCGTACACGTAGTACGTGACCTTCGGCTCACGCACGTGCGTGCTGACATACGACGTGAGATCGGGCCCGCTCACCTGCGGCCCACGATCCCAGGGAAACCAAGCTGCGTGGCTCCCATCCAACCCCGTGCCCACGCCTTCCGCCGTGACGCCGTCGAAGAGCGACCGCGTCGGCGGCGCCTCCAGGTTGGTCGCCAACCGCTCCAGCGCCGCAGCCTGCCATGCCATCTCGACCATGGGCCCCGAGGCAAAGCTCACGTCGCGGTCGAGCTCGCGTGACTCGCGATGCAGCGCGTCGATCGCGTCGATCGCGTTGCCGGCGATGAAACGTGCGCGCCTGGCCCGCTCGCGGTGGTCGAGAGCGAGGTCGCCACTCGAGGCGAATCCGAACATCTCGGAGAGCAGCACACCCGACGCGGCCACCGCGTTCCCTGTCGCGAAGCTCGGCCCGTGGTCTTCGATGCTCACACTGATTCGCTGGAGAAACGAGCGCATTCGGTTCCAACGAATCGTCGAGACCGCCCGCCCTTCGAGCGCCTCCCACGCGAGGCTCACCGCGTTGTGCGGCACCCCCCAACTCTCTCCGGTTCGCCGCTCGAACGCCGGGAGCACCCGCTCCAGACAGGCGGCGGCGAACGCTGTCACCAACGGCGTCGGCAACGCCTCGAGTCGCTCGAGCACCTCTTGCCTCGTCATGTCGGATCTGCCGCGAGAAGGAAACCCTCGCACACCCGAAGTCACGAAGAATCTCGCGTTCCCACTACGGTCTCCGATCTCGCTCCGGCCGCGGACGATGAACACCTCTCACTCGGGAAGCGGAGCGTTGTTGTTCCCCATTCGAGCCGCAGTCCCGCGCCAGGCAGTCTACGTCGCTCACGTAGGTTCCGGCCCGGATCGAACTTGCGGGCAGCGGCACAGTCCTCGAACCCGACGTCGATGTCGACTCGGGCGCTTGTCTGCTCGGCGGTCGCGCGAACGGCTGAACCATGGCGGAGACCGCTCCGGTTCACGCGGGCTACGGTCTTCTCAGTCCTATTGCACCTGCGACTGAAGCAACCACTGCGTCGACAGGTGTCCGCCGACCAGCGGACGCACGTACGTGCCCTGACGACCACAGCCGCGAACGCCGATCGCGGTCGGTTCCCGAACGGTTTTCTCGATGAGCGTCAGCTCGAGCTGCTGCGCGGGACACTGAAGATCGAACGACGCGCGCTGCGTGACCTGCTGCGCCGCGCGATCCCACAAGCGCTCGTAAACCTCGATGCCGTTCACCACAATCACCGAGCCTCCGCACGCCGCCGGGCTCAGTCCGAGGGCGACGGCCACGGCGCAGTACCCTCAAGGCGCCGCCCCATTCGCACGTAGTCATGCAGCGACGGTATCCGACCGCACCTCCGGATCCAAGGGTTTGCCCGCCTGGCTCCCGGCCAGGGGCCCGCTCCCGCTTCATTGACGGCGCAGGTGCATATCGAGAACTCGCCGACCGAACGCGAGCGAGCTGCTCGAGCGAGCCACGGTGACGTACGACGAGGCGGGCCACGTGGCGCGCGTGGATCGCGATCCGGCCACGACGATGCTCTGGTACGGCTGGGTGCCGAACGACGGGACCACGAGGTACACGTGGTCGCCCGACGGCGTGTTGCAGCAGCGCGGGATGTTCGACGTCGGCTGGCGGCTCGATCCGGAGCATCGCCCCGTCACGGCGGAGGTCCGATACGTCGGAGACGTGACGTACAGCGCACGCTGGACCTACGAAGGCGCACGTGCGCAGCGCATCGAGACCACGGGCACCGATCGCGTGGGCGGCGGCTCGACAGTGCTCGAGTTCGAGTACGACTGCCCGGAGTGAGCACAGGACCTCGACGCCTCGCGCCGTGCCCCACCAAGTGAAGAGGGCTACGCGAGACCGCGACGCTTCCGGTCGGTCTCGCGCCAGTCGCTGACGCGATCGCGCGGGTGGATGGGGCCGTCGAACGGGATGACGTACGCCGCGTCCAGATCCGTCGTACCGCCGGTGCGCACGTAGAGGACCTTGCGGGTGTAGGGCGCGTAGAAGAGGAGGAACGGGAAGAAGTTCTTCACGGCCACCACGTCCGCGCGCGAGGTGCGCAGGCCGAGATCGCTCCAGAAGCTCGGCTTGAGGTTGAACGTCGGCCCCTCGGTCACCACGAGCTCCACGCGGCCGGGCCTCGAGCGCTCGCCGCTCGAGGGCGCGAAGTCGATGCTCACGCGCACGCGCTTGCCGTGCCCCGTGTCCTCGCGGGCGTGCGCGAGCGTGCCCACCACGCGCACCGAGCGCTGCCTCGACGGATCGAGGTGACCACCCACCTCGACGTCGACGCGTGAGCCGATCGGCTGCGCGAAGAGCGCGCGCGCGACACCCGGATCGCGCACGGCCACGTAGCTCACGAGGCCCTGCCCCTTGGCGAGCATCGCGGACAAGATCCCCGTCGAGTCGCCCGGCGCGCCCGCCGTCGTCACGTCCGAAGCGTCCGCCAGGGTGACCACGCCGGTCTTGCGCGCGAAGCGTGCAGCGCGGGCCTTCTCGATCGCCTCCTCCGCGCTCGGGAAGGTCGCAGGCAGCTTGTCGCGCACCGCCCAGCAGCGCTCGGCGAGCTCGTCGGCGAGGCGCTCGGCGAGCTCCTGGTCGCCATCGGTCAGCACCACCGTGCTCCAGCCCACCACGTCCATGTCGAGCCACGGGTGGCACATGAGCACGTTGGCCGAGAGCACCGCGCGCCGCGCGCCGCGGGGCCCTGGCCCCTTGGCCTCGAGCGCGCGACAGCGCCCGTAGATCGCGCGCATCGGCGCCACGAGATCGAGCGTGGGGCTGCCGCCGAGCATCATGGGGAGCGAGCGCCAGGCCATCACCGGGCGGATCTCGCCGCGCGCCGCGCGCAAGAGCACCTCCGCCGCGCGAGCGCCGCGCGCCGCGTGATCGCGGTGCGGGTTCGTGTGGTACGCGAAGAAGAGCGCGCCCGTCTCGAGGCGCGCGCGTGTGAGGTTCGCGTGGAGGTCGAGCGTCGCCGCGATCGGGATCTCGCCGACCACCTCGCGCACACGGCGGAGCAGCGTCGTCTCGGGATCGCGGTCGCCGAGCACGCCCATCGAGCCGTGCAGCGAGAGGAACACCGCATCGAGCGGCCCGGCCGCGCGGAGCTTCTCCACGAGCGAGCCCACGAGCGTCTCGAAGCACTCCTTCGAGAGCGGCCCGCCCGGCACCGCCCACGCCGAGATCGTGGGCACGAGCTCGACGCCGCCGAGGCGCTCGGCGCGCTGCACGAAGCCGCTCAGCTCCGCGTTCTTCACGAAGCCCGGCGCCTCGTGGCGGTCGCGCCCGCACACCTCGCGCAGCGCCTCGCCCTCGACGAGGTGCATCGCGCGGAAGTCCGCGAGCTCGGTGAGCACGGGGCTCAGCGCGTTGGTCTCCTGCGCGATGCGCCCGAACGCGATGCGCACGGGCCTCGCGGAGGACGACTTCTTGGAAGAGGCGCGCGAGACGAGCGCACGAAAGGCAGAGCGCAGGGTCACGACCGCGAGGATACAGGAGCCGTCCTGGCCCCTCCCAGCGCGGGAACCACCTCCGACGTCGCTTGTCTGGCATCTTGGAGAGAGGAGCGCGCGATGGACCCGACCCGCTGGATGGACGCGTGTGTGACCTGGGCCCTCGAGCTCGGCCCCGACGGACGCTTCGTCCTGCCCGTGCTCGGTGCGTCGGTCGGCCTCGTGGGCTTCGTGGTGGTGTGGGGGCTGCTCTCGCAGCGCACCGCGTGGCGCCTGCGCGAGCTGCTCGCAGGGCTCCGCACGGTGATGCACGGCGAGGAAGAGGGCGCGCGCGTGGTGCTCGTGGGCCGGCTGCGCGCACCGGGCGGCGAGACCATCGCGTCGTTCGAGCGCGAGGATCGCCGTGCGGTCGTGAGCTCGATCCACCAGCGGGTCGGTCGCGTGCTCGATCACGTCGCGACCCGTGCGACCGAGGGCCTCGTGCTCGAGACGCGGCAGGGCCCGATCCCGATCGCCGGTCACATCGACGTGCGCCGCACGCGCGCCACCAAGAAGGCCAAGAACGTCGATGCGCGCTCGCTCGCGCGCGCGACCGATCCATCCGCCCTCCACGCCGTCGACGTGACCGACGGCCAGTGGGTGCTCGCCGAAGGAATCGTCACGCGCGTCACGCGCGAGGGCCTGCGTGAGCAAGCGGGCGTGCGTGGGCTCGCGGGCGTCGAGCGTGCGCCCGTCGTGCTCACGGCGCTGCGGCCCGAGGTGCCGCCATGGACCTTCCGCATCGGCGCGATCGGTGCGCTCACCGCCTGCCTGCTCGCGACGCCGCTGCCCTGGCCGTGGACGCCCTCGCTCGTGCAGGTCACGAACCGTGCCGCGTGGGACGTGCTCACGACGGCGCGCTTGCTCGGCCCCACGCGCGAGGCCGCGCTCGAGAGCTTCGTCGAGAGCCGCCAAGAACCGCAGATCCGAGAGTGGCGCGCGCTCGCCGAGCTCGAGCGGGGCCACTGCGACGTCGCGGTGGCGCTCTGGATGGCGCTGCGCCGTGACGAAGAGGTGCTCGCACTGCTCGATCGCCCCGGGTGTTCGGTCCAGCCCGCGATCGAGCTCCAGGTCGCGAGAGAGAGCGGCGATCCGCAGCGGGCGCGCATCGCCGGCGCGCGCGTCGCCATGAGCGAGCTCCATCGTGAGGTGCTCCGTGCCGAGGCGGGCGATACGGTGCCGCCTCCCGCGTCGCTGAGCTGGGGGAGCATGGGCGGCGCGATCACGTGCGACCGCCCGTGCCGCGTGGCGATCGCCGGCGCGGGTGAGGACGCGTACGAGCTCGTGCAGCGCCGACAGTCCGCGCGAGCCGAGCCGCTCTCGGCGTGTCGCGGCGAGGCGCTGGTCTTCCTCGCGGAGCTCGGCCTCACCTGCGGCCACTTCTCTGCCGAGCAAGGCGTGGAGGCGCTGCGCCTGGCGCCTCGGCCTCGCGTGATGGAGCCGCTCTCGCGCGTCGAGGCGCGCCTCCACGTGCACCGCCTCCTGCTCGAGGGCGCGGGGGAGCAAGGGGCAGCGCGCCTCGTCGAGGCGCGCCAGCGCCGTATCCTCGCGGTGCTGTCCACTCCGGGCGGCGCACGCGCCGAGGATCTCTGGTCGAGCGCGGCCGCCGCTGCACCGACCGATCCGTGGGCCCGGCGGGCCGGCCCCCTCGACGATTTCGAGGACTGGGGCCCGTACGAGCGCACCGCCGACGACGCGCCCACGCCGACGCCGGAGGAGCTCCGCGCGCAGGTGGAGGAGCTCGTGCGCGCAGGCATCGACGAGCACGCGGCCGAGCTCCTCGTGCGCCCGAACTGATTTCTCGCGCCTTCGGCGCGGCCGCGAGACGCACGCGCTATCCTCGGCGCGAATGGCCGTCGATCGCCCCGAAGCCCACGGGCCCACCGAGCTCGCGACGAACGATCCCGCACGATCCAACAAGGGCACCGTGCGCGGCCGGCCCGGCGCGACGCCCAAGCCCGAGCGCCCGCCCGAGCTCGTGCCCACGAACGACGGCAAGAAGGACGAGGGCTCGCTCCCGCTCGGCGAGATCGTCGGTGATCGCTACAAGCTCGTCGCGCACGTCGGCTCGGGCGGTCAGGGCGAGGTGTGGCGCGCCGAGGACATCGTCATCTCGGGCCACGTCGTCGCGCTCAAGATGCTCTTCCAGCGCGCGAACGACGCGGCCGATCGCGACCTCCAGCTCCGCGAGCTGCGCATGCTCGCGAGCGTGAGCCATCCCTCCGTCGTGCAGTTCAAGGACCACGGCTGGCTGGGCGGCCGCTTGTGGTTCGTCATGCCCTGGTACGAGGGCAAGGATCTCGAGAAGTCGATGCCGCTCGATCGCGCCGAGGCGCGGCGCATCTTCGAGCAGGTCGCGGCCGGCCTCGCGGCCGTGCACGCCAAGGGCCTGCGCCACCAGGACATCAAGCCTTCGAACATCTTTCTCGCCAAGATCGCCGGCCTCGAGGACACGCTGCCCATCCTCCTCGACTTCGGCGTCGCCGCGACCGACGAGGAGGTCCTCGTCGCGGGCTCACCGCAGTACTTCGCGCCCGAGCTCGCGGCGAGCTGGCCCACGCCCTCGGCCGACGTCGGGCCGGCCGCGGACGTCTTCGCGCTCGCGCTCGCGCTGCGCCTCGCGCTCGACCCGGCCGACGTGCCGGAGGTCGGCGCGTTCGATCGAGAGTCGCTCGATCGCCGCGCGAAGGTGCCCATCACGCCGCCGAGCGGGCCGGGCCTCAACTACCTCGCGCCGCACTTCGAGCGCTGGCTCGCGATCGATCCGAGCAAGCGCCCCACGGCTGCGGAGCTCGTGCGCGAGCTCGCGGTGCTCACGGCCCCCGAAGAGCAGCGTCGCGAGCGCATGGCCACGCTGCGACGCATCGCGCCCTTCGCGCTCGGGGGCGCGCTCCTCGTGGGCCTCGGCGGTTTCTGGCAGTGGGACCAGATCATCGACGCGCGCAAGGCGCAGGCCGCCGAGACCACCGAGCGGCTCGAGGCCGAGCAGCGCGCGGCCGAAGAAGCGCAGCGCGTCGAGCAGCTCGGCTCCGCGCTCGACGAGGCGCTCGCGCGCGCCGATCAGTCCTCGCAGCGCACGACCGAGGCCCTGGGCCGCCTCGACGAGGCCGAGGCCGCGATCGCCAACGCACAGGGCAACGCGGCGCAGCTCCGCTCCGCGCGCGATCGCCTGCACGCCGCGCTCGAAGAGGCCCGCACGCACGCCGAGGCGCAGCAGGCCGCGCTCGGCGAGGCGCAGGCCGCGATCACACGGCTCGGCAGCGACCTCGCGACGACGCGCCGTCAGCTCGAGGAGACGCGCACCGAGCGCGACACGACCGGCGCCGACCGCGATCGGCTCCGCACGCTCTCGGAACAGCAACGCACCGAGCTCGAAGCACAACGAGCCCAGCTCGAAGCCTTGCGAGGGCAGCTCGAAGCACAACGAGCCCAGCTCGAAGCACAACGGAGCGATCTCGAGGCCCGCACGAGCGAGCTCGAGGCGACGCGCCGCGAGCGCGATCAGGCCGCGAGCGCGCGCACGTCCGCCGAGACCGAGCGCGACGCGCTGCGAACGAGCCTCGAGGCCCAGCGCGCCGAGACGCGCGCCGCCGAGGCAGAGGCCTCACGCCTGCGCGCCGCGCTCGCCGCCGCGAACGCGGGCGGTGGTGCGGGCGGCGGTGGTGGGGGCGGGAGCGGCACCGGAGGCGGGAGCACCGAGGGCGCGGGCACGACACCGAGCCTGCCCGACGCGCCGGCCACGACGGGCGCGCACGCGGTCGGCACCGCGACCGTTCGACCGCGCACCCCCGCCGACGACTCTCCGGCCACGCCATGACGCACTCCTCACGCGCTCGCCTGGCGCGCTCGCTCGCGCTGCTCGCCGCGACCCTGCTCGCGATCTCGGTGACCGCGCCGCGAGCCACGCGCGTGCTCGCGCAGGCGGTGCTCCCGCGCATCGAGCTCGGCGACGGGCTCGCGGTGGAGCGCTGTCCGCGGCCTCCGACCGCGTGGGAGCCGCCTCAGTGCTGGCAGCCCGTGGGCTTCACCTTCGGCGGCTACGGCGTCCTGCGCTTCGCGCGCACCTTCGCGCGGAGCCCGCGCGCGAGCGCGACGCGCGGGCGAATCTTCGCGGCGATCCCCGACAACCCGAGCCAGCTCGGCCGCGGGCACATGGCCCCCGTGGTGTTCAGCGACGATCTCGGCGTGCACTGGCAGGAGGCGAGCTGGGATCCCGATGTGGGCTCGCCGACGCTCGGCGCGTTCAGCCCGCTCGCGCTCTCGGTCGATCCCGCGGGCATGCGCGTGGTGGCGGCCGGTGAGTACGCGCGCCTCTGGGTGAGCCTCGATGGCGGCGCGAGCTTCACGCAGCGACGCAGCAGTGGGCCCACGTACGTGAGCGTCGAGGTGCTCGGCCGCGCGATCGTGCTGATCGACAGCGACGGCCGCGCGTGGACCACGCCCGACGACGGCAGCTCGCTGCGGCGCCTCTCGTCCGATGGCGGCGCGGTGATCTCGCGCGAGGCGAGCGCGATCGTCGTCCGGGTCGGCCAGCGGACCTTTCGCGTCGATGGACGCGGCGTCGTGAGGTGAGCGTGTCTTCGAGCGACGATGCACACGGGCCCACGGACAGAGGCGCCAAGCCGCAGCGCGCCTCGCGCAAGCAGCGCGTCGATCAGCTCCTCGTGGAGCGCGGCCTCGCGCCGAGCCGCGAGCGGGCGCGGGCGCTCGTGCTCGCGGGAAAGATCTACGTGGGCGAGCAGCGCATCGAGAAGGCCGGCGACATGGTGCCGCTCGAGGCGGCGCTCATGCTGCGCGGCGAGGACCTGCCGTACGTCTCGCGCGGCGGCGTGAAGCTCGCGGGCGCGCTCGACACGCTCGAGGTCGATCCCGCGGGCCTCGTGTGCGCCGACTTCGGTGCCTCGACGGGCGGCTTCACGGACTGCCTCCTCCAGCGCGGCGCGGCGCGCGTCTACGCGATCGACGTGGGCCACGGACAGCTCCACGAGAAGCTCGTGAGGGACCCGCGCGTCGTCGTCCGCGATCGCACCAACGCGCGCCACCTCGACGCGAGCTCGCTCCCGGAGCCGATCGATCTCGTGGTGATCGACGCCTCGTTCATCGGCATGGAGAAGCTCCTGCCCGCCGCGCACGCCGTGCTGCGCGCGCCCACGACCGAGCGAGCGGGCGGTCGCTTGCTCGCGATGATCAAGCCGCAGTTCGAGGTCGGCCCGGCGCACCTCAAGAAGGGCGTCGTGCGCGACGCGGCGATCCGCGCCGCTGCGATCGAGCGCGTCGCCGAGGCCGCACGCGAGCTCGGCTTCGAGGTCCACGCCGTGCGCGACTCCGTGCTCGCCGGCCCCGACGGAAACCTCGAGGCCTTCCTCTGGGCCACACGAGCACGGGCGCTCGCACGATAGCCGTGCGCATCGCTCGCGGACGGCGCGGATCGCGGCGCCGTGATCGAAGCAGTGCAGCGTCGTGACTCGAACCGTCAGCGTCGAGCGCCGCGCCGTCGTCGCTGCGCAGCGACCAGCGCGATCACGCTCGCGCACACGAGCCATCCAGGGCCGGCCGGCGCGCGCGCGGCGCCACACACACACGCACCGCCCGAAGCGCCTCCGATGCGCGGACCGGCATCGATCGGCGCCGTGCCGACGTCGAGACCTCCCGCTGCGTCCGGATCCATCGCGGCGTCGCGCGCCACGGCGCCATCCAGTGTCGTCGCCGCATCGGGGCTGGTGGCGGCGTCGGGCGACACGGCCGCATCGGGCGACACGGCCGCATCGGGCACCGGGCCGGCGTCCATGCCCACCGGCACGCACGCGCGCAGGACGCAGCGCTCGGCCATCGGGCAGTCCGCGTCCTCGAGACACTCGACGCAGGTCGGCGTCGCGGCGCCGACGTCGCAGGCGGGGGTCGAAGCGCCGCACCCGAAATCACGCCCACCTGCAGGCGCGGTGTCGTAGCAGCCAGCGCACAGGTTCACCGCGCAGAGCGGCAGGAGCGCGCACTGCGGGTCGGTCAGGCAGGGCTCTCCGGGACCGCGCAGGCAGGTGTTCGAGCAGGCGTCGGTGTCGACGGCGTTTCCATCGTCACACACCTCACCGGCCTCGAGCGTGCCGTTGCCGCAGCTCATCGTGCACACGCTGGTGTTGGAGAACGGGTCGAGCGCGCACGCGTAACCGGGCTCCACCTCGCAACGGTCACTGCATCCATCGCCGCTCATCGTGTCGCCGTCGTCGCACGCCTCGGTCGCGACCACGAATCCGTCGCCGCACCTGCCCGCGCAGGGCATGCCCGCTGTCGTGCACGTCCAGCCGAGCTCGAGCGAGCACGAGGCGCTGCAGCCATCGCCGCTCCGGGTGTTGCCGTCGTCGCAGATCTCGCCGGCGCCCACGGTGCCATCGCCGCAGGTGCGTGGATCGCAGACGCTCTCGGCCACGCGGACGCGATCGAGGAAGGGTCCGGCCGCGTTCGGATCGCTGCCGGTGAACGTGAGCCGAGTCATCGCGGTGCGCGCCACGAACTCGAAGCGGCGCAGCGACCAGCCCACCGCGCGCGGCTGCCCGTCGAGATCGTACACGCTCGTCGCGAAGGCCGTGCTGGTCGGGTCGGCCGTGTCGGAGACCGAGACCGTGAGGCGCTTGGTGCACCTCGTGTCGCATGGCTCACCGCCCACGAGGATGCAGTTCGCGCTCCCGAGGAAGGTGACGACGACCCGCTCGCCCGGGACCGTGGTGATGTCCTGGTAGAGCTGTCCCCGCGTGAAGCCGTTCATGTCGACGTGGCGCGTGCCATCTCCCGAGGGACCCTGACAGCCACCCGCCGACGTTCCATCGACCCAGTCGAAGTCTCCGCTGGCCAGCGTCCAGCCCCCGACTCCCGTGGGGAAGGTGTCGAAGGAGCCGTTCACGATCGTGGTCGAGCGCTGGACGCGGCACTCGAAGCCCGATTCGACCGTGCAGGTCGCGCTGCAGCCGTCGCCGTCGAGCGCGTTGCCGTCGTCGCACACGTCGGTGCCCTCGATCGTCCCATCTCCGCAGGCCGCGCGCGCCTGCCGAGGCGAGAGGGTGAAGGCCAGAGCGAGGCCGAGCGCGAGGCCGAGCGCGAGGCTTGGTGCGCTGGCGCGACGAGCGGCGGCGATCGACCACGGAGTCCGATGATTCTCCACGTGCATGCTCCTCTGCTCAGCGGTCGATGGTGTCGTTGCCGGGGCCCGTGCTCGTCACGGCGACGTCGCTCGAGACGATGCCGAACACGACGCGACGGTTCTGGGCGTGCTCCTGTGGAGTCCGCGCTTGTGGCACCACGGGTCGATCGGGGCCGTAGCCGACTGCCTCGAGCCGGCTGGCGGCGACGCCGTGGGCGACGAGGTAGCGCACGACGGACGCCGCACGACGCTGCGACAGATCGAGGTTGTGCTCGCGCGTGCCGCGACTGTCGGTGTGGCCCTCGACGCGGATGTGCTCGATCTCCGGGTGCGCGTTGAGCACCTGCGCGACGTTGTCGAGCATCGCGAAGCTGCGCCGGAGGATCAGATCCCGATCGGTCTGGAAGTACACGGTGTCGAGGATCGCGATCTGCGACTCCTCGATGCGCACGGTCTGCCGCTGCTCGCGCGGACAGCCGTAGTTCTCGGGGACACCCGGGACCACGGGGCAGTTGTCGCGACGATCGACGACGGTGTCCTCGTCTCCGTCGGTGTCGGGGCAGCCACGGTTCTCCACCACGCCAGGCACGACCGGGCATCGATCGGCTGCGTCCACGACGCCATCACCATCGTTGTCCGGATCGGGACAGCCGTTGTCGTCCTCGAACTGATCGACATCCTCGGGCTCGGTCGGACAACGATCGTTCGGGTCCAGGAGCCCGTCGCCATCCGTGTCCGGGATCTCGTCCGGGCAGCCGTCCGTGTCCTGCCATTCGTTCCGAGTCTCGGGCTCCATCGGGCACTGGTCCTCGGTGTCGAGGATGCCGTCGAGGTCGTTGTCGGGATCGAGACAGCCATCCTCGTCCTCGAAGCCATCGGGATCCTCGGGCGTGTCGGCACAAGGATCGACGGTGGGAGTGACGAGCTCCTCGGGTGTGGCCCAGCCGAGCTGCAGCACGCCGCGCAGATCCGGGCTGCCGAAGCCACGGGTGATGCCGGGTCCCGCGGCCAGGCCCACGACGAGGCCGCTCGCGTGGAGCAAGCGCAGGCCACCGATGGCCTCCGAGGTGGAGCTCGCGCGCCCGAAGAAGTCTCGGAACGCCGTGCCCGCCTGGAGCTGTGCGAGCAGGTCGAGGTGCGTGCGTGGGTCGGAGTCCGCCCAGATGGGCACCGACATGCCCACGCCCATGCGCAGCTCGTGGCTGAAGAACACGTTGCTGGTCTGCTGGAAGGCCTCTTCGCGCACGAGGGCGCCCAGGGCGGATCTCGCCACTCAGCGTGGGGCGGAACGAGACCGTGCCTTCACCGCGGTAGGAGCCGTCGATGCTGGTGGGGAAGGCCAGCGTCGCCTGCCGGCCGAGCGCGAAGGCCTCGTCGTCCTCGCCGAAGAGACGCACACGCGCGCCGAGGTAGGCGTCGCCCAGGCCTGCACCGTCCGCGGGGACCGCACCGGCTCCCGTCACCGTGGCGCGATCAGTGCCCGACATGACGAGCACGACCGGTAGCCCGCCATAGAGGACCAGCCGATCCACCAGCCCGAGCGAGAGGCCCACCGTGCCGGTGAGCTGGTGCTCCACGATCGGGAAGCGCTCCGGGCTCGCCGTTCCCACGCGGTCCTCTCACACGAGCGGGTTGAGGCCGTAGTCGAGCTGTAGCTGGGCCCCGAAGCGCAGATGACCCAGATCCGTCGGCCGCGAGAGCTGCAGTTCGTCGAGCGGCGTCGGGGCCGGCACGTACACGTCGAGGGTCGCTCGCTGTGCGTGGGCACCCACGCTCGTGAAGGCACCGAGCGCGAGCGCGAGACCGAGGAGGCGAGCACGCGAGTGACGCATCTCGCGAAGGTAGAGGACTCCGTGGGCGACGAGAAGCTGGGATTCGTTGCGCGCATGCTCGCGCAGCCTCGGGTGAGTACGTCCCACGGTGGAGGTGCGGCAACGCTCGTGTCGTGCTCGGTCGCCGACACTCGGTGAGCGAGCCGCGCACCACTCATGGATCCGAGTGGACGGCACTGGCGATCGTTCGGCGAGCTCGAGCGCTCGCACCGGGTGAGCGCGCGCAGGGTCTCGTCGATCAGCGACGTGCTCGCTTGCCCTCGGAAGCGCCTCGGTCCTTCGACGCCGGCTCCGGCGCACGGAACGCGGCGACGAGCGCGCTCACGGCGCGCGTGGCGTCGCTCACGGCCTCGCTGCGCGAGAGCGAGCCATCGATCCAGCCGCCGATCGCGGCGCGGCCCGCGGCCACGATCACCCAGAGGTGGTTCGCGGCGCGGCGCGGCGGCGAGCCGGTGAAGCTCGCGAGCTGCTCCTCCCACGGACCGAGCAGCTGCGACAGCGCCTCGCGGCCCAGGCGGGCGACCTCGGGGTCGGCGCCCTGCGCGTCGAGCAGGAGCAGCCACGGGCCCGCACCCTTCTCTTCGATCGCGTCGCAGCAGGCCTCGACGAACAGCGTCGTGATGCTCTCGATCGCCGCCACGCCGCTCGTGCCCGCGCCGGCCGCGGCGTTCGGCAGCGCGCGCAGGATCGCCCGCTGCACGCGCGAGGTTCGAAATGGGGACGGTCCTCCATAGTTCAAATCCGCGGCAGGCCTCACGAATCAAGGCTTCGGTGCGCCTCGTTCGCTCCGTCGGG
>JBILLJ010000150.1:0-20815 GCA_044376125.1 Sandaracinaceae bacterium | reverse complement strand
ACGTTTCTTGCCGGAGGGTCTGGCCGCAGCCCCTCCCTCTCGCCGAGTGAATCGGCGAGAGCCTCCCTCCCGCCGATTCGAGCCCGTGGCACTCGCATCGATCAATCCGAGTGCCGCGTGCTCTCAGAGCTTCGGGCCCGCGCCCTTGATCGAGTCGCTCGCGCCCGCCTCGAACTTCTTGAAGTTGTCGATGAAGAACTTGGCGAGCTTCTTCTGCGTGTCGTCGTACGCGGCCTTGTCCGCCCACGTGTTGCGCGGCCAGAGGATCTCGCTCGGCACGTTGTTGCAGTGCGAGGGGACCTCGAAGCCGAAGACCGGATCGTGCTTCGTCGAGGCGGCCGCCAGCGAGCCGTCGTGGATGGCGTCGAGGATCGCGCGCGTGTGGCGCAAGCTCATGCGGTGGCCGACGCCGTAGGGACCGCCGGTCCAGCCGGTGTTCACGAGCCAGACCTTGGCGTTGTGGTCGCGCACGCGCGCCGCGAGCAGCTCGGCGTACTTGCTCGGATGCCAGACCATGAAGGCCGCGCCGAAGCACGCGCTGAACGTCGGGCTCGGCTCCTTCACGCCCATCTCGGTGCCCGCGACCTTCGCCGTGTAGCCCGAGATGAAGTGGTACATCGCCTGCTCGGGCGTGAGCTTCGACACCGGCGGGAGCACGCCGTACGCGTCGGCGGTGAGCAGGATGACGTTGTTCGGGTGGCCCGCGACGCAGGGGATCTTCGCGTTCGGGATGTACTCGATCGGGTAGCTGCAGCGCGTGTTCTCCGTGATCGAGATGTTCGTGTAGTCGACCTCGCGCGTCGCCTTGTCGTACACGACGTTCTCGAGCACCGAGCCGTAGCGGATCGCGTTGTAGATCTCCGGCTCGCCCTCGGCCGTGAGGTTCACGGCCTTCGCGTAGCAACCGCCCTCCACGTTGAACACGCCGCGGTCGGTCCACACGTGCTCGTCGTCGCCGATGAGGTAGCGGTTCGGGTCCGCCGACAGCGTCGTCTTTCCGGTGCCCGAGAGGCCGAAGAAGATGGAGACGTTGCCATCCTTGCCCTCGTTGGCCGAGCAGTGCATCGACAGCTGGCCCTTGAGCGGCATGAGGTAGTTCATGATGGTGAACACCCCCTTCTTCATCTCGCCCGCGTACTCGGTGCCGAGGATGACGAACTCCTGGCGCGCGAAGTTGAGCGCGACGCTCGTCTTGCTCGTCATGCCGCTCGTGTAGCGGTTGGCGCTGAACGCGCCGGCGTTGATGATCGTGTAGTCGGGGTCCCCGAAGCTCGCGAGCTCGTCCGAGCTCGGGCGGATCAGCATGTTCCACATGAAGAGCGCGTGGTACGCGCGGCTGCAGATGATGCGGACCTTGAAGCGGTAGCGCTCGTCCCAGCCGGCGTAGCCGTCGACGACGTAGAGGTGCGACTTCGTGTTGAGGTAGTCGATCGCGCGCTCGCGATTGACCATGAAGATGTGCTCGTCGAGCTTGATGTTGACGTCGCCCCACCAGACGTTGTCGCGCGAGCGCGCGTCGTCGACGATGCGCTTGTCCTTGGGGCTCCTGCCCGTCTTCTCGCCCGAGTACGCCATGAGGGCGCCCGTCGAGCTGATCGCGGTGCCCGGCTCGTTCTGGAGGCCGAGCTCGTAGAGCTGACCCGGCGAGGCGTTGCGGAAGATCTTCTTGACGGTGATGCCGTAGTTCGCGAGCGAGAAAGCCGTCTCGTTGCTCATGGGTGTCGACCTCGTGGCGGCGCGCAGGGCGCCAAGGGGGCAGGAAGGTACCGCCAAAGCGCTCGTTGACCAGCCGATCCGCGGCGCGAGAAAGCTCACACGCGCCGCGTCCTTCGGCGGGGGGCTCGGCGGCGGATCTCGGTGTGCTCCGCGATGGTCCAGGGTGGTTCGAGGCGGTGCGGTACGCTCGGGCCCGATGATCGACCCCGACGAGGACGAGCCGTTCGCGAAGACCACGCGGCCGTTCGTGAAGCCCGAGGCGCTCTACCCCGGCGCGCGGGTCCGCCTCGTCGCACCGTCGGGGGTCTTCGATCGTGCGCACTTCGAGAAGGGCGCGGCGCGCCTCGGCCAGCGCTACGACGTCGTCTTCGACGAGGGCATCTTCACGCGGCAGGGCTACCTCGCGGGCTCGGACACGCGACGCCTCGCCGAGCTGCTCGACGCGATCGACGACCCGCTCTGTCAGGCCATCGTGTGCGCGCGCGGCGGCTACGGCGCGATGCGCATCCTCGCGGGCGTGTCCCCCGCCAAGCTCGCGCGCATGCCCAAGCTCCTCGTCGGCTTCTCCGACGTCACGGCGCTCCACGTGCTCTGGCAGCGCGCGCGCGTGACCTCCGTGCACGGGGCGATGGCCGCCACCCTCGGCACGCTCGAGGACGCGCGCTTCGCGCGCTGGCTGCGCTGCGTCGAGGGCGCCGTGCCGCCGCCGATCGAGGGCCTCGAGACGCTCGTGCCGGGGCATGCGCGTGGTGTGCTCGTGGGCGGCAACCTCTCGATCCTCCACGCGCTCGAGGGCACACCGCACTCGGCCCACGCGATCGGTCGCGTCGTGTTCCTCGAGGACACGGGCGAGGCGCCCTACCGCGTCGATCGCATGCTCACCACGCTGCGCCTCGCGGGCTTCTTCGACGGTGCGCGCGCGATCGTGCTCGGCGCGTTCACCCAGTCCAACCCAGGCAGCTACGAGACGACGGTGGAAGAGGTGCTCCGGGAGCGGCTCGGCGACCTCGAGATCCCCGTGGTGCGGGGCGTCCCGGCCGGTCACCTCGAGGACAACCTCGAGCTGCCGTTCGGCGTGGAGGTCTCCGTGCGCGCGGACGCGAGCGGCGCCAGCGTGACGTTCGAGGAATCTCCCGTGCGGCCCAGGGATTGATCGACGTGATGCAGCGAGCCTCCGCATGACCGCCGAGCTCATGGCGTGGCTCTCTGCGCACGAAGGCCCGTGGGCCTACGCCCTGCTCGCGCTCGCCTGCCTCCTCGAGTACGTGTTTCCGCCCTTCCCCGGCGACTCCGTCGCGCTCTTCGGCATCTTCCTCGCCGTCACCGCCGGCTACTCGGGCTGGGCCACGTACGTCGCGCTGAACGTCGGCGCGACCGTGGGCGGCCTGCTCGCGTACGGCCTCGGCCGGCTCTTCTCCGATCCGAAGCGAAGGCCCGCCTTCCTCGCGTCGGAGCGGAGCCAGCGCGCGATCACGACCCTCGAGGAGCAATACGCCAAGCACGGCGGCCTCTACCTGCTCGTGAATCGCTTCGTGCCCGCGCTGCGCGCCTTCTTCTTCGTCGCCGCCGGGATCGCGCGGGTGCCCGTCTGGCAGGTCGTCGTCTACGGCGGTGCCTCCGCGATGCTGTGGAACGCCGTGCTCTTCGGCCTCGGCTGGCTCGCCGGCGAGAGCTTCGAGGTGCTCGAGGGCTGGGTCGCGCGCTACGCGGTGGTGGCCGTGTCCGCCGCGATCGCAGCGTTCGTGGCCTTCTGGTGGCGACGGCGCCGCGCCCGCCTCGCCGCCGCGAGCGACGCGCCCGCCGACGGCGGATGATCGCCGCAGTGCAAGCTCTTGCACCGCTTTCGTGCCCCGCCGCACTTCCACGCTCCGACCTGCGCGCACAAGCTCGGAGCCGTCGGAGGTCTTCATGCGTGCTTGCTTGGCTCCTGGCTCTCTCGTCCTCGCGCTCGCGGTCGCGGGCTGTCCTTCCACTCCCGTGTACGACTGCCCCGAAGAGGGCGAGTACATCGAGGCCGGCGTGGGCCGCTACTGCGCCTACGGCGTGGTGATCGGCGGCTTCGACTGCCCCGCGGACCTGCCCAATCGCTTCGACTTCGAGAGCACCGACCCCAGGATCCCCGATGGCTTCGTCTGCGCGGACCGTCCCATCGGCTCACGCGACGACGTGCCCACGACCGTGTGCGAGCGCGTGCCCGCGTGCGGCGGTCCGGCGGTGGACGCCGGCAGCACGGACGCGGCGAGCGACGATGCAGGAACGCCCCTCGACGCAGCGCGCGCGGACGCCACTGGACCGACCTCGATGTGCGCGATGATCGGCGGCCTCTGCACGCTGCCGACCGGGTTTCCGCCGACGGTCTCTTGCCCGTCCGGATTTGCCGCGATCCCCGGCTCCGAGACGGGCCTCGGGGGCCATCGGCAGCTCGGCTGCGGCAGCGTCGAGGCGGGTCCGTTCGCCTGCTGCGTGCCGACGTTCGACTGTGACGGCACCGCGTGCCCCGTGCTCTCGGTGTGCATCGGCCGAAGCGGCCCTGCGCCCGAGGTCTTCCGCTGCGAGCCACGCCCCACGGCGTGTGAAGGCGCGATGGACTGCACGCCGCCGTGCACGACGGAGATGGAGTGCATCACGGCCGCGTGCGGCACGTTCCTCGACTCGGCCTCGATCAGCGGGAACACGATCCGCTGCCCGGGCGCGTGAGCCACGAGGTCGCCGCCACCGCGCGTGGTCACGGGACACGGAGACCAGTACCGTGGCGATCGTGCGCACCTCACTCGACCTCCGCCTCCGCGTGTTCCTCCTGACGCTCGAGCCCGCGCTCCAGCTCGCGCGCGCCCTTTCGCTCTCGCTCGACGACGTGCAAGACGCGGTGCGTGGCTCGTACGTGCAGCTCTACAAGGATCGCGGTCTGTCGCTCGAGCAGATCGCGCGCCGTGTGGGCACGAGCCGCCGCACCGTCGCCACGCTCTCGAAGGAGGCGCAGTCGAGCCGCGCCCCCCTCGAGCACAGCGAGCGCATCGGGCTGCGGCGCGAGCTCATCCGCCTCGTGTCGCGCTCGCCGGGCGTCGCGCTCGACGACGCCCGCACGGAGCTGCGCGCGAAGAAGGACGTCTTCCACGACGAGCTCGGCGTGCTCATCGACGAGGGCGCGATCGAGAGCCGCGACGGCAAGCTCGAGCTCACCCGCGCGTGGAGCTCGTTCGAAGGCGCGAACGAGGCCGAGCGCCTCGACTCGCTCCGACACTTCCTGCGCACGGTCGGCGAGACCGTGCGTCGACGCTTCTTCGCGCACGCGACCGACGACGACGCGTTCGCGCGTGTGCTCACGTTCTCCGCGACCGCCGACGACCTCGGCATGATCCGGCAGGGCGCCTACGACCTGCTCTGCCGTGAGGCCGTGCGCGCCGACGACGCCGCCCAGGCTGCCGCGCACACGAGCGAGGCCTCGGTCGCGTTCTGCGTGACGAAGCTCGATTGACGCTCAGCGCCGGGACTTCGGCTTCGCGCTCGACTTCGACTTCGCGCTCGACTTCGACTTCGCGCTCGACTTCGACTTCGGCTTGGCGCTCGACTTCGACTTCGCGCTCGACTTCGACTTCGACTCAGTCTTCGACTCCGACTTCGTGCCCGGCTTCGGCGTCGCGCTCGATCGGGGGCTCGACTTCGACCGTGCCGGCGGCCGCTCGCTCTCCGCGAGGCGCAAGCGCGCCCACGCGTGCACGATGGCGGTGAGCTCGGCGCGCACGTCCTCGACCTCGTCGAGCGAGCGCACGCGCATCACGCGGCTCGCGTCGCCGCTCACCTCGAGGTGCGGATAGTCGCCCGGAATGCGCGCGCCCATCGGGAACATCAGCCGCGCGTGATCCCGGCTGCGCGGAAAGAAGCTCGCGAGGTGCCCGCCGCCGAGCACGAAGGTGGGCGACTGCCACTTGAGCTGCTCCTCGAGGCGCGGGTCGGCGTCGTGGAGGATCTCGCGCATCGCGAGCACCACGGCCTTCATCGGGCTCTCGTAGCCGCGGAACCAATGCTCGATGATCGGGCTCTTCGGCATCGCGGCGTCGATCTAGGCCCGATGTCGCGAACGCGCCAGACGGCGAGTCGATCAAGCCCGATGGCGACGGGCGCGCGCCTGTTCCGCCTCGGCGTCCTCCGCGCGCGCGTCCTCCGCGGGCACGTCCTCCGCCACGCCCTCCACGCGCACCCGCGGGAGCTTGGCGTCGCGCCGCGCGAGCGCCTCCTGGACGGCCGCGAACACGGCGTCGTTCTCCTTGGTGACCAGCACGAGCTTGGTGCCGTCCTTCTTGTGGAGGTGCACCGCCGTCGCGTTGTCACCGAACATCTTCAGGATGGTGTTGCCCTGGAAATCCCTCATCACCCCGAGGCCGTAGCTGTTGGTGCCGCTGTACCCACGGCTCACGGACACGATGTCGGCGACCGCCACGCGCGGGCCCGCGAAGCCGAGCTGCGCGCTCACCTCGCCCTCCGAGATCACGAGCCGCACGCCGGCGAACACCAGCATCAGCGCGCCGAGGCCGAGCGACGCGAGCGCCCCGCTCCCCAGGATGATGCCCATCGTCACGGCCGGGGCCGCACCGATCAGCGTCGCGCTCGCGATCGCAGCGGCCAGGAGCGGTGTGCTCGCCACGAACGCGAAGAGGCCTCGCCCCACGCTCGCCTTCACGCGATGGAGGACCTCCCCCACGCCCGCCATGTGCCCGCGCTCGTACTCGTCCGCCATGCGCACATCGTAGTCCACGTCGGGTGTCGCGCGGGCAGCCATCCGCGTGGTAGCCACCGGGCATGACCACCACCCGTCGCGATCTCCTCGAGCTCCTCGCCGCCGCCACCGGCGCATCCGTCCTCGCACCCCTGGCCGTGGGCTGCGGTGCCTCGAGCAGCACGAACACGAGCACGGGCACGGAGACGGCGGGAGGCGAGGCCTCCTCGAGCGACCCGCTCGCCGTGCCCACGACGCGGCCTGAGGGCTGGGACGCCATCGCGTTCAACCGCGCGCGCGGCAACGCCGGCGCGATCCCCGAGGACTACCGCGACGAGATCAACGGCCCCGATGGCGAGCTCATGCACCTCGGCAAGCACCTGCCGTACGTGCCCACCCTCCCCGCAGGCGCAGTGCCTCCCGGCATGATCGCGCTCATGTGGGGCGACCCGTCGCTCGGTCGCACGCGACACCCCAACGCCCCGCCGAGCGAGACCGTGCCCACAGGTCACTGGTACGACTGGATCCGCCTCCGCAAGGCCACCGACGAGGGCGCCGTCGAGACGACGAGCACCTACGGCGGTTGGCCCACGGTGCTCGACACCGACAACGGTCGCATCGTCGCGCAGGAGGGCACCGACCCGACGACCGATCTCGGCAAGAACACGGTCTATCTCGCCCAGCTGCCCGAGGGCGTCGTGTCCGGTGACGTCATCCGCGTCCACGCCAACTGCCTCACGCACGGCGAGTACGTCGACTTCCTCACGGTGCCCTGATCGAGATCCTCACCTCTTCGGACTGGCCTTCTTCGGACGGGCCTTCTCCGGACTGGCCTTCTTCGACGAGGTCGGCGCCGGATCCGCCTTCGCGGAAACGGCCTTCTTCGTCGCCGGTGTGGTCTTCTCGGGCTTGGCGGGAAGCGAGGCGACGTGGTCGCGGGCCTCGCGGAGCCACGCACGGAGACGCGCTCGATCGTCGAACTCGGCCTGCGGCAAGACGAACGCCGACGACATGACGCGACCGTTCTCCATCGGGTCGAAGGGCTTGCCGCCGAGCGCGCGCAGCGCGGCGTAGCGCTCGGCGCCGAGCTTCACGATGGCGGTCGTGCCGAAGAGGCCGCCGAGCATCTGCCCGTTCAGCATCGCCGCGATGCCACCGAACATCGACTTGACCTCGATGCGGTCGTCGAGCGGGAGCGCCGCCTCGAACACCGTTTGGTTCTCTTTCGGGATCTTCACCCAGGCCATGCGTCCTCCGCGCCGCGAGCGTACCTCCGAACGCGTGCGAGCGCGGAGCGTCGAACCTTGTCGCCGCAACGATCTGGCCGTGAATCGCGGGCGCGCCGTCGTTGCGTCGCGTGGCCCGTTCGCGCTCTCATGGCTCCATGCTGTCGCGCGATCGCCTCGCCCTCGTCCTCCTCTCCGCGTCGAGCCTCGCGTCGGGCTGCGCCGACGGCGAAGGACGACCGCCGCGCATCGACGCCGGTGCACGCGAGGACGCGGCGATGCTCGGCGACGCGGGCCCGCGCAGCGACGCCTCGTCGGCGAGCGACGCGAGCACGGACGCGTTCGTGCGGAATGACACGGGCTCGCTCGCGCCCACCCAGTGCAGCCCCGATCTCGCGTACTTCGAGGACGAACGCGGGCGACAGATCTACTGCATCTTCGTGGCGACGAGCGGCAGCGACACGAGCGGAGACGGCACGCACGAGCGCCCGTTCCGCACGATCGGGCACGGCATCGAGGTCGCCGTCGCGCAGGGCGTCGCGACCGGGCGTGTGCACGCCGTCGCGGTCTCGCGCGGCACCTACGAAGAGCGCGTCGTGCTCGCGAACGGCGTGTCGGTGTACGGCCAGTTCGACGCGAGCGCGCGCTGGTCGCGGAGCCCGAGGAACGAGACCGTGATCGCAGGGCGCACCGTCGTCGATGCACACGTCGAGGCGGTGCTCGCCGAGGAGATCTCGGCCCCGACGATCCTCGAGGGCTTCACCGTGCTCGCGAGCGCGCCCGTCGGCGCGCCGCCGGGGACCGATGTGTACGGCATCCGCGTGCTCGGCTCACACCCGGTGCTCACCGACCTCGGCGGCCTCGCGCTGCGCGAGCTGGTGATCGCCGCGAACGAGGGTGTCGCAGGCGCCGCGGGCGCTCCGGGGGATCCGGGTGATCCGGGCGTCATCGGCGGCACCGGCCCCTCGGGCTCGACCGCGAGCGGCGACGCGATCGCCGGCGGCACGGGCAGTGTCTCGGTCTGCGACGGCGTGACGCTGGCCTCGACGCGTGGAGGCGCCGGCGGCCAGGGCGGGGGCGACGGTGCGATGGGCTGCGGTACGTACCGCGAAGATGCCAGTGCGGGACTGGCACCCACGGGGCTCGCCTCCTGCGCGGGCGGCGGTGCCGGAGACGCGTGCAGCTGTGTCAGCCCCATCGACTACGAGGGTGCCAATGGCGTTGATGGCCAGTCGTGCGCGACGGGCGCGGCGTCGGCCGGCGCGGCAGCGATGGCCTCTCCGGATCGCGGCGCCGTGACTGGCACACTGTGGATGGGCCGAGTCGGCGACGCGGGCACCGATGGCAGCGCCGGAATCGGCGGCTCGGGCGGCGGTGGCGGTGGATCCGGCTGCAACGCGGGCGGCTGGGGAACCACGGGCGGTGGCGGAGGTGGCGGCGGCTCGGGCGGCTGTGGCGGGCACGGCGGCGGAGGTGGTCAGTCGGGCGGGAGCTCGTTCGGCGTCTTCGCCGTCGACTCCGAGTTTGCGCTCACGGCTTGCGAGGTGACGAGTGGCGCTGGCGGCCTCGGTGGCAGTGGCGGCATGGGTGGCAGTGGCGGCATGGGCGGCATGGGCGGTCCCGGTGGCCCAGGCGGTTACGCGGGCGGCCGCGGCGGACAGGGGCAGTTCGGCGGTGCGGGCGGCGCGGGCGCCGGCGGGCCCGGCGGCTCGAGCGTCGCGGCGTTCCTCTGTCGGAGCGCCGCCGACGGCATCGATCTCGCGACCTTGACGGAAGGCACCGCCGGAGAAGGTGGCCGTGCCGCGGGTGGCGGCGCCGCAGGCGTGGCCGGCACGGCCGCGCGCGTCGTCGACGGCTGCACGCTTTGATGTTCGCTCATCCCTCGAAGCCCGAGCCTCCGATGAACTCGCGGAGGATCGAGCCGCGGGGGATCTCGTCCGGCTGGATCGCCACGAAGCGCGAGAGCAGCGTCAGGAGGCGCCACGCCGTCTGGAAGCTCGCGTGCTGCTGCGGGACCTCGAGCAGGTAGCGCTCCGCATAGACCTTGAGCACCGAGGGCTCGTACACGAGCGCGCTGTCGAACACCGCGTCGGCCTGATCGAAGAACGGGAAGATGTGCTTGCGCTCTCCGTCGCGGACCGAGGGCCAGCGGGCGATCGTGTCGGCCGCGGTCGTCGCGCGCCCGTGTCGGTCACGCACGATGCGCCGGATGAGCCTCAGGTCCGAGGCCGCCATGCGCGTGAGCGCGTCGAGCGGCAGCGTGGTGAGCGGACACGCGAAGACGCGGAAGACCTCGTCGTGATCGAGCCGATCGCCCAAGAGGCGCGGGTTGAGGCCGTGGATGCCCTCGACGAGGAGCACGTCCTCGTCGCGCAGGCGGAGCTCGCGACCACCGCCGGGCAGGCTCTTTCCCGCCTTGAAGTCGAAGCGCGCGACCTTGACCGACTCGCCCTCGAGCAGGCCCCTCAGCTCGCGCTGCAGCATCGCAGCATCGAGCGCCTCGAAGGCCTCGTAGTCGAAGGTCCCGTCCGGCGCGCGTGGAGTTCGCTCCCGGTCGACGTAGTAATCGTCGAGCGAGAGCCCGATCGGATGGATGCCCGCGACCTGCAGCTGGACGCTGAGCCGCTGGATGAACGTCGTCTTGCCCGACGAGCTCGGCCCCGCGACGCAGATCACCTTCACGTGCCCCGCGCGCGACGCGATCTCGTCGGCGATGCGCGAGATCCGCTTCTCCTGGAAGCCCTCCGACACGCGGATGAGCTGGGTGATCTCTCCGCGCACGCAGGCGCGAGCCAGCGTGCCGGCATTGACGACGCCGAGCTTTCGCAGCCACGCCGCGTGCTCCGTCGTCATCGCCTCCGCGGCGGGTCGGATCTGCCGCGCGCGCTCGAGGTTCTGCTCGTCGTGCACCACGACGAGGCGACCGCGATCGGAGATCAACCGGAACGCACCGAGCGCCCCGGCGCGCGGCAGGAGCGGCCCGAGCGCGAGCACCCGCGTCTCGCCGCAGATCGCGACGGGCACCATCGCGTCTCGCCAGGTCTCGAGCAGCGCGACCACGTCGGCGGTCTCGATCTCGGCGAAGTACGAGCTGGCCTCCTCGACCGTCCACCACTCGTGGGTGATCGGCGTGTCCGCGGAGGCGAGCGCCCGCATCTCGTTCTCGATGTGCTCGGCCATCGCGACGACGTCGGCGTCGCACGACTCCGTCAGCTCGACGAGCTGGGTCGCCCCCTGCGAAGGCCCGAGCCGCACGACCGCGCCGGGGCACACGCGTCGCGCCGCCTCGAGGAGCACGAGCCCGACGCTCGCGCGGCGGATCCGCTCGCCCTCCCAGTGCGCCGTGGTGAGCGGCGCGACCGACGCGTCGGCGGACAAGAGCGTCGCGAGTCCCGCCGGCTTGTGATCGACGAGCGCCGCCACGACCTGCGCGCCCTCGATCTGTCGCGGCAGGAGGTCCGAGACGGCCGTGCCGAGGGCCACGCGCTTCTCGATGCCGTCCACGCGCACCTCGACGCTCGTGCGCCGTGGCAGCGAACGCTCACGAACGAGCGCACTGACGCGCTCGGTCATCTCCGAGAGCCGATCGCCGAGCCCGTCGACGAGCTCGTGCACGAGCGCGAGCGCGAGCTCGGGCTCCTCGCGCACGATGTCTCGATAGCGGCTCGCCTCGAGGCAGAGCAGCGCGACGTCCGTGCTCGCGACGACGCTCGCGCCGCGAGGCCTCGACGCGAGCAGCGCGAGCTCGCCGAAGTGATCGCCCGGCTCCACCCGCATGAGCTCCAGCTCGCCACGGAGCACGCGCGCCTGCCCCTCCACCACGAAGTACATGTCCTCGGTGCGCTCGTGCTCGCGCACGATGTGCGTTCCGCGCGAGACCTCGCGGCGGACGAGGTAGGGCTCGAGGCGCGCACGCAGCGCGGGATCGAGCCCAGGAATGCATCGGGCGAGCACGTCGGAGGCGTTCATCGGGCCCGAATCCTACGCACCGCCAGCACCGAGCCACAGAGGATCGCAGGCCCCTGCGTCCGGCTCGCTCCGCCGATCGCTACGATCGGCGCCGTGCGAGCACCACGCTGCTGCCGCGACGAGAGTGCGCGAGGACGTTCGCGAGCGCGGCGTACGTGTGCCGCCGCGCGAGCCTGCTGCCGAGTGTGTCGGGTCCTGTCATGCTCGCGGGATGTGGCGATGGGCTTCACTCGTGGTCGTGATGGCGGTGCTCTGCGTCTCCTGCGAGGAGGACGACGATTCCAGCGATGCCTCGGTCGACGCGGGCAGCGCTGACGTGGGCGAACCGATCGACACCGGGCCGATGGTGTCGATCGACACGGGTCCCGCAGGTCCCGACACGTTCGATCCGTCGTGTCACTGGGACTGCTTCTTCGGCGTCACGTGCATCGACGGCGTCGTCTGGGAGCAGATCCACGCGCCGGTGCCGTGCTCGGCATGGACGGGCATGTGCCCGAGGCGCGAGCTCGGACGCTGCACGGAGGGATGCAGCGATCGGGTGCCGACCGTCACGTTCCTGCGCGAAGCCAACTGGCCCCTCTGGTGCGAAGAGACCGAGGCGAGTCGGCCTGGCGATCCGTGCGAGAGCGACGCTGACTGTCAGCCGCCCGAGGGCTTCGAGCCGGGCGGACGCAACTACCTCGCGTGCGACGCGGGCTCGTCGATGTGCGTGTCGATCGATCCGCCGGTCGCGCCGACCGAAGGCTGCATGGCGAGCTTGGACCGCCTCTACTCGCCCGCCGTCGGATCGGCGTACGGCGTCGTCGAAGACGACTCGTGCGCGAGCGGTCTCTGCCGCTTCAGCGCGCGCGGGGCGGCGGACGAGTGCGATCGCCACGCTTGCGCGATCGCGTGCGACGACGACTGGGACTGCCCACGCGAGTACCGATGCGAGGACATGCCCGACTGGACCGGCCGAGCGGTCGGTGATGGCGCACGCGGCTCGGCGCGCGTGTGTGTGGGCGGCGAGCTCGTGTGCCACTGAACGAGGTGCGGAGGGACCCATGGGCAACGTGAACGTCTGTGTCCTGTCCGGCGAGGCCGATGTGATCTGCCGCTGACCCTCTGAACACGGCAGGCGAGCACGTCGGAGGTGTTCGTGGAGCCGCGATCCATGCACCGCGCGGCCCGAGCCCCAGACGCATTCCGCGCAGGACGTCCCGTCGGTCGCGCGCATCGATCGGGTACGATCGGGCCGTGCGTGCTCGGCCACTCTTCCTCGTGCTCTCGTGCCTCGTCGCCTGCGATCCCGCGCGCGATCGTCGTGACGCGGGCGAGGCGGCCCTCGATGCGTCCTCGCTCGACGTCTACGTGCCGCCGGGCGTCGATGCCGATCTCCCGCCGCCCCCCGACGCGTTCGCGCCCGCGACCGACGACGCCTTCGTCCCAGCAGGCACGGACGCGGGCCCGCCGCCGCCGGACGCGGCGAGCACGCCTCTCGCGTTCTGTCGCATCGGCTGCACGGCGGCCGCCGACTGCGCGACGGCGGGCATCGCGCTCTACGACGCGAGCCACTACCGCTGCGACGCGGGGAGCTGCACGTGGACGGGCTGCGCCTCGGACGAGGAGTGTCGCGCCGCGTTCGCGCGCAGCGACTACGCGTGCCGTGACGTGGGAGGTCTGCCTCAGTGCGTCGACACCTGCACGAGCAGCGCGGACTGCGGGAGCGGCACCGCCGCGTTCGACGCCGACAACTACGAGTGTGTCGCGGGCGCGTGCGAATACCGAGGTTGCCGCGACGACGCCGAGTGCGCGGCGACCTTCGCGAGCGCGGCGTACGTGTGTCGGCGCGCGAGCTTGCCCGACACCGGGCTGCCCATTCCCACCGCGGAGCGCAACTGCGTGCTCGGCTGCACGAGCCCCGCGGACTGCGCGACGAGCTCTGGCGCCTTCGACGCCGACAACTACGCCTGCAACACCGAGGGCGCGTGCGTGTACACGGGCTGCAACGACGACGCCGAGTGTCGCGCCTCGTTCATGGCCGATCGCTACGTGTGTCGGTGAGCTCGCGCAGCCCATGAAGAGCGCGCTCGGCCACGACGCGCACGGCCACGAGCGACCACTCGGTGCCGGTTCCGCCGTCCAGCCACGGAACGACGGCGGCGCTGGACCACGGCGTGGGCAGCGATGCTCTGCGTGCGACCGAGAGCGCCACCACCTCGAGTTCGAGCCGAGCGAGCCGAATGCCTCAGCCGAGCTTCCGGGCGATCTCGAGCGCTGCATCGACCCAACCCCGGTCTCGTCCACACGCGTGGGATCACGAGCGTCCGCAGAGGCCGAAACGCTCGACGTCCGAGCCATCGGGATGTGACTCTCGCATCGTGGCCCTCGGTCCCGGCGCGAAGCTCGTGCTCGAACAAGGCGGAACCGTCGAGCTGTTGGCGCGCGTCAGTGGCATTCCCCCCCTGCTCTCGGCGTTCGACGTGCGCACTGCCGAAGGGCCGATGTTCGCGCTGATCGAGGAGGAGCTCGCCTCACACGTCGAGGACGTCGAGATGGTGCACGAGACATGGGCGACGCTGCGCCGCGTGAGGACGCGCGCACGTGGGGTGCTCGGCCCGGAGGTGATCTCCCGGTTTCGGACGGCGGGTGAGAGCGAAGGGCCCTGGACCTACCGCGACGCGCCCGGGCTCGGGCCGGCTGGGGGGCCGACCTGTCTTCTCTTCTCGGTCGCGCCGACGCTGAGGCTGTCCCACGCGCTCTACCGCGTGCGCACACCCTGGCCCTGGCCGACCGTCGCGCGGTTTGCGGTCGATCTCTGCCGGGCATTCGAGGCGTCCGGAGCAGCGTCGCTCGACCCAGGCGCGGTGGGTCTGGCCGCCGATGGCGTATGGGTGCTCGATCCCGCGCTCGACGAAGTGCTGCGACCCGCACCGGTCAAAGGGGTCATCCAACACGACCCATGGAGGATGGGTGTTCTGGCGCGGGAGGAGCTCCGCGCGCCGCGCGTCGACGACGTCGTCCCCATCGATGCTCGTGCACGTCATGCGCTGGGCGTCATCCTGCACGAGCTACTCACGGGTCAGCCGCTCTACGTCCGTGACACGGCGTGGAAGACGCTGGAGGAGCTGCGCAAGGGCATGCCGCCCTCGCTCTCCGATGCGGTGCCCGGCATTCCGCTCGATCTCGCCGCGTGTGTGCACGCGCTGCTCGATCACGATCCAGCTCGGCGCCCCAGCCTGAGCCGCGTCTCCACGACCCTCGAGCCGCTCGCGGCTGCCGATCTCTCCTGGACGCTGCCGCTGTTCGATCAGCACGCGCGACCTCTCGATTTCCTGGGGCTCGTCCTCTCACGCTCGCGATGACCACGGCGTGAGGCTGTTCAGGCGCTCGGCGCTCAGCTCGTGAAGATCGCGCCGAGCGAGAGGCCGAAGATCATGCCGAGCACGAGGGGGATGGCGATGCCGAGGAGCACCAGCGCCACGCCGCCGTAGACGAGCAGCTTGTCGACGTTCGAGGGCTCGGCCTTCGGATCGTCGCGGTACTTCTCGATGATCTCGAGGTTCTTGCGGTTGGCGCGCCAGTAGATGTCGAAGGCGTCTCCGAGGATCGGCACCGCGCCACCGAACGTGTCGATCGCGATGTTCGCGACCATGCGGCCGATCGCGACCGTCGGGATGCGCTCCTTGAGCGCGAGGAAGAGCAGGCTGATCGAGCCCGCGCCGGTGATCACGTCGCCCGCGCCGGGCAGCAGGAGGCCGAGGATCGGATCGATGCCGATGTGGATGTCCGTGCCCGGAATCCGGATCAGCTCGTCCGTCATGTGCACGAGGCGCTCGGCCCACGGCGCGAGCTGCGTCTTGATCGCCTTCTTCAGCTCCGGCGAGACGTCCTCGCCGAGCACGCGGTCGAGCGCGTGATCGGCGAGCTTGTCGCCGAGCTCGCGCTTGCGATCGATGCGCGGCTCGAGCTCGGCGGCGGCCGAGCCTCGCTTCGCGAGGCCCGTGCCGGGTCGGTCGTCGTCGTCGTGGGCCATCGCGCGCATGTTCGCGCGGAGTTACGTGCACGGCGAGCGGGTTATTTCGAGCCTCGGGCGGCGCCTGCGGAAGGAGAGGCGTCGCAGGCCCTCGCGCCGGCTCAGCGGCGGCGCTGACGGAGCTCGGTCGCGTGCGCGCGGATGCGCTCGGCCTCGGGATCGCGCGGCCGCTGGCGGAGGTACTCGTCGTAGTAGTCCGCGGCGTCATCGAGCGAGCGCAGGTGCTCGGAGGTGACCGCGAGGTTGTAGACGAGCTCGGGCACCTCGACGCCCACGGCCTGGAACGCAGCGGCCGCCGCGGAGAACGCCTGGAGCGCGGGCGCGTAGCGGCGGCGACGGAACATCTCCTGGCCCGACGCGAAGAGCGCGGCGGCATCCGCCGTCATCGCGTCCATCGACGGCGGCAGCGCCATGGTCGCGTCGCGCTGACGCGCGCGAAGGGCCTCCATCTGCGCGATGCGGGCCTCGACGTCGGTGCGCGCGGCCTCACTCGGCGAGCCGGTCTCGAGGTAGCGACGGAAGAACTGCACCGCGTGATCCGGGTCGGCCATGCGCTGGTAGCAATACGCGATGTTGTACGCGAGCTCCGCGCTCGGGACGATCGCGTCGACCTGCGTGAGCAGCGTGACCGCGCGGCCGAAGTCGTTGGCCTGGTACGCGCGCATGCCCTCCACGAAGAGGTCGCGCGCGCGGGACATCTGCGGGCCCTCGGACGGCGGAGGCGCCTCGGGAGGCGGTGCATCGGGGTCGAGCGGACGCGCTTGCGCCTGCTCTGCGGGTGGTGGCTCGTCGGCAGGCGCGGCCTCGCCCCCGCTCGAGCTCTCGAACGGCGCGGCCTGGGTGTCTTCGGTCGTCGTGTCGCTGCTCGCCGCCTCACCGCCGCCGCCGCACGCGGCGCACGCGAGCGTCAGGGCGAGGAGCCCGGCCAGGTCTCTTCGCATCAGGCCTTCTCGGCCTTCGCGGCCGCCCTGGCCTGCGCGTCCTCTTGCTTCTTGAGCTGCGTCTCGAGCTTCTTGATCGTGCGCTTGAGCTCGCGCACGTCGTTCTTCGTCACGAGCCCGAGCGACTTCGCCACGCCCTCGACGCGCTGGTCGATCTCTTCCTGGACCTTGCCGCGCAGCTGGAAGGCCTGCATCGCGACCTTCATCACGCGCTCGTCCTGCACCACCTTGGCGACACGCGGGTCCTGGATGAGCTCCATGCCCTTCTTCATCACGCGCGACTTGAGATCCATGCCTTCACGCTACTGCCCGTCCGCGTCCCTGGTCAACGCGACCCGCGAGGCACGAGCCACGGCGGCGCCCATGGCGCGCCTCCCCGATCGAGCCGCCGGTCCTCGGCTTGGCTTGACACCTCGCGGTGGGCGGCACTACACCCGCCGCACTGAATCGCGATTCATTCGCGCGCCCACACAGAGGAGACATCGAGCCATGGCCGACGCACAGACCGACTTCGGAACGCGCCTTCCCGGGAAGATCTCGGGCAACCCCGACGAGGCCAAGGCCATCGGCGCGGTGTTCCTCTTCAAGATCACGGGCGACGGCGGCGGCACGTGGACCGTCGACTGCAAGAACAACCCCGGCGTTCGCACGGGCGAGGAGCCCGCGGACGTGACGCTCGAGCTCACGGCGGCCGACTGGGCGACGATCTCGTCGAACCCCGGCGCGGCGATGCAGCTCTACTTCACGGGCAAGCTCAAGGTGACGGGCAACGCGATGCTCGCCACGAAGCTGCAGAAGCTCCTGGCCTGATCACGCCCCCAGGGGTGATCGCGAACGAGGTGCGCTCCGACCGGAGCACACCTCGTTTTCGTTTCCGTCGCCACTCGCTCGTTTCGTACGCTGCCGCCCCATGAACGAGCAACAGGCTGGCCAGCACAAACCGCTCGAAGGAATCCGCGTCCTCGATCTCTCGCGTCTCTTGCCGGGACCGTGCGCGACGATGGTCCTGGCCGATCTCGGCGCGCAGGTCGACAAGGTCGAGGATCCGCAAGGCGGTGACTACCTGCGCTTCATGCCGCCGCACCACGAAGGCCTGAACGCGCCGTTCCGCGCGCTCAACCGCGGCAAGCGCAGCCTCGTGCTCGACCTCAAGAACCCCGAGGCGCGCAAGGCGTTGCTCTCGCTCCTTCCGCGCTACGACGTGCTCGTCGAGAGCTTCCGACCGGGCGTGATGCAGAAGCTCGGCCTCGGCTTCGAGGTGCTGCACGCGACGAGCCCTCGCCTCGTGGTCTGCGCGATCACGGGCTACGGCCAGAACGGCCCGCTCGCGCACCGCGCGGGCCACGACATCAACTACCTCGCGCGCGCGGGTGTGCTCGGCCTCACCGGGCCCGAGGGCGGGCCGCCGCAGATCTTCGGCGTGCAGCTCGCCGACATCGCCGGCGCGCTCTTCGGCGTGCAGGGCATCCTCGCCGCGCTCGTCGCGCGCGCGCAGAGCGGGCGGGGGCGCTTCGTCGACGTCTCGATGTGCGAGGCCGCGATGCCCTTCGCGATGTTCGGCCTGATGAGCGCGTTCGCGGGTGAGAGCGTCGCGGGCGGGCTCTCGGCGCTCGCCGGCGCGATCGCGCCGTTCGGCACCTACGCGACCAAGGACGGCCGCGCGATGGCCCTCGGCGCGCTCGAGCCGAAATTCTGGCTCGCGTTCTGCGCGGCCGTCGGCATCGAGGGCGACATGAGCGCGATGATGCCCGGACCGCACCAGGTCGAGCTCAAGGCGCGCCTGCGCGCGATCTTCGCCGACAAGACCTTCGCCGAGTGGTGCACGATCGCGAGCGCGACCGACTGCTGTCTCGAGCCCGTGCTCCTGCCGGACGAGCTGCCCGACGACGCGCAGCACCGCGCGCGCGGCGCGATCCCGCGCGAGGGCGCGCTCGCCTACCTCAAGACGCCCGGGGCCAGCGCGTGGGCGCTCGGTGCGGCCCCTCAGCAGGGCGAGCACTCCGAGGCGATCCTCCGCGAGGGCGGCCTCGACGACGCGACCATCGCCGCGCTCCGCGCCAGCGGCGCGACGCGCTGACCGCGCCGCGTTCTTCCGCGTCGAAGGCGCGACGTGTTAGCGTCTCGGCTCCGCTTCGCAGCACGTCTCGTCAGAGCCCCCATGGCCTCCCCGCTCGTCGGCTACAACACCAACGTCCGCCACCACGGCAAGGTGTTCCACATCCAGACCGAGGACTCGGGCCTGACGCACGGCCACATCTTCACGCACCTCTTCGCGGATGGTGGCCGCATCATCGCGACGAAGAAGACGACGTACGCGCACCACATCGGCACCGAGCGCTACCCCGCCGTCGTGAAGAAGCTGATGCAGGCGCAGCACAAGGCGATGTTCATCGCCCTGCGCGACGGCCTCTTCGACGAGGACGAGGTCAAGGGCGCCAAGGAGTTCGCGGCGCGCGAGATCGTGCTCGACGACGAGAAGCCCAGCGACGCCAAGCCCGGAAGCGGCAACAGCTCCGTCGGTGACGGCTCGGGCGTGCCGGCTCCGGCCGCTGCGCCCAAGAGCGCGAGCAGCGCAGCGATTCCCGCGCAGCCCGCGCTCGCGAGCACGAGCCGCGACCTCGACATCGCAGCGCTCGAGCGCGCCGCGGCCAACTACCAAGAGCCCACCGCGGCCGACATGCTCTCGGACACGATGCCGACGGTGCCCGGCTCCGAGCCCGCGCCGCTGCCGCATGCGAGCGCCCTCTCGCCCTCGGCCCCCAAACCGGCGATCGCCAAGTCCTTCTCGAAGCCGCAAGCCGCGCCCGTACCGAGCGCGGGCCCCGTGCAGGCGCCGCCCAAGAGCAGCAAGTACGGCACGACGCAGCAGGCCGTGAAGCGCCCGCCCTCGACGCGTCCGCGCGAGTCGCTCTTCGGCCAGGATCTCCTCAGCGAGAAGTCCCTCGACGAGGTGATCATGAGCTACCTCGCCGACGACCTCGACAAGGAGTGAGCGTGTCGCGGCGCGGCACCGATCGCGCGCCGCCGGCGCGGCGGAAGCCCTGACGGCGATCTCTCGACGACGAGTGATCGCAGGGCGAGCTACTCGGCCTCGCCAGGCAAGGGGATGCGCTCGCGATCGTCGCCCGGGATCGTGGGGAACTCGCGGCGGACCCAGCGACGCTTGGCGTCCTCGAGGCCCTCACGCGTCGAGCTGACGAAGTTCCACTCGAGCAGGCGCGGACTGCGATCACCGCGCGCGCTCGGCGAGACGCCATCGAGGTGCGCGCCGCCCACGAGCACGATGCGCGAGGGCTCGATCGCCTCGATCGAGAGCGCCCGCCCCGGTGTGCGCACGGCGAGATCGAGCGCAGCGAGCCGCGCACCGGACGCGTCGATCGCGCCCTCGACGACGTAGACCGCGAGATCCTCGACGTCGACCGGTGCCTCGAGGCGCGCGCCGCGCTCGAGCTCGGCGATCGCGAAGAAGGGCCGCGAGGACACCTCCACCGGCGAGCGCGCGCCGAAGGCCTCGCCGAGGAGCACGCGCACGCGCGCCCCGCCGATCGTGCGCGTCTCGAAGCGATCGTCCGGGTGGTGCACGAAGCTCGGTGCGCAGGCCTCGTCGACCTTCGGCAGCGCGATCCAGAGCTGAATGCCGTGCAGGCGCCCACCGTCGCGGCGCGTGTCGTCGGACGCGCGCTCGGAGTGCACGATGCCGCGGCCCGCGATCATCACGTTCACCGCACCGGGTCGGATCGGCTGCACGAAGCCGAGGCTGTCGCGGTGCACGATCTCACCCTCGAAGAGGTACGTGAAGGTCGCGAGGCCGATGTGCGGATGAGGCCGCACGTCGAAGCCCGTGCCGGGCGCGATCTCGCTCGGGCCCATGTGATCGAGGAACACGACGGGCCCCACCGCACGGCACGCGGCCTGCGGCAGCGCGCGGCCGACGACCATGCCATCGCCGAGGTCGTGTCGGCGCGCGTGGAGGAGGAGCTCGACGTCGGGGCTCGCGGTGGAGGTGGTGCGCATCGAGGGGCAGCGTATCGGAGAGCACGCGCACAGACGCCCTCCGCCTGGGGAGATGTAGAGAGCAGTGAACATGTCCGGGGCATGAGCACTTAAGGATGTCCGCCCTCCGGGCGACCCGTAAGCAGCGCGATGGACGCGCTGCAGGACGAGGTCGCCAGGAAGGCGCGGGAGATGACGAGGCGAGAAATCGTGCTGAAGGCGGTGGCGGCTGTGATTACTT
>JBILLJ010000268.1:0-6309 GCA_044376125.1 Sandaracinaceae bacterium | reverse complement strand
GGCAGAGATCGGCCGGGGTGAGGTCCGCGCTGGCGAGCCCCTCGAGCGTGCCGGCGCCTTCGCCACGCTCGTTCGCGACCTCGATCACCGCGCCCACGTTCCGCACCTCGTCCGGGAACGGGATCGTGAGCACGTAGGTCCGCCCGGGCTCCCAGCCCTCGCTCGGCAGGCCCTCGAGCTCGGCCGTGAGCGGCGCACCGCCGCGGTGGCAGACGCTGCAGTCGTAGCCGTCGCGCGGTGCGCCCGTGAAGAGGCGACCACCACCGCCGCCGTTCACCGCCTCGTCCTCGAACGTGCGGCCGTCGAGGTACGCGTTCGCCGTCGAGGGACCGGCGAGCCACACGAACGCGCACGCGAGCACGCTCCGCCGGATGCTCGGCCGCGTGCGGGGCGTGGTCCTGCGCGTCGAGCTCATGGCGCGCCCACCCGCGTGTCGAGCGCGGCATCGCGCGAGGCGCCTCCTCCATCGCGCACGGAGGCATCGCCTGCATCGCCGGCCGAGCTCGCGTCGAGCGCCGCGTCGGGCGCGCCCGCGTCCGCGCGCTCCACGGCCGCGCCCGCCCAGGCCGCGATCGTCTGCCACGAGGGATCTTCGCGCGAGGCGTACACGTTGCGGCCGAGCGCATCGAGGCCCATGTGCCCGCCGCCTCCTGCGGACGCCTCGAGGGGCTTGCGCAGGAGGAGCGACTCGCGCGGATCGGGCACGGCCGCGAGCATCGAGCGCGCCCGATCGAAGGTCGCGTCGATCTCCGCCGTCGTCGGTGGATCGTACGGCAGCGTCTCGGGGTCGAAGCGCGTGCGCCCCGGCCCGTGCACGCGGAAGAAACGATCGGTGTCGCCGTGGCACGCGGGGAAGCCGCAGTCGCGGAGGAGGATCGGATAGACCTCGGCCTCGAAGCGCGCGCGATCGACCTCGGGTGGCTGGGCGAAGCGCTCCGAGCCCACGCAGCCATTGGCGACGGACACGACGAGCACGGCGAACGAGCGAGCGACGAGCGCGAGGGGCACCGAGCGCGAGATTGAAGACCCGGGGCGCCACGCGGCGGAGTGAGCGACGGGGAGCTCGAGGGGCCGGAGGTCCCTCGAACCAGGAAGTTCAGTTGCAGCCACAGCCGCCGCCCGCACCGCCGAGCCCGCCCATCGCGCCCTCGCGGACCTCCGTCGCGTGACCTTCGGCCTGCTGGAGCTCGGGGCTCGAGCCCAGGGCCATGTCGGGCCGCGAGAGGCGCTCGCGCTCGTACGGGTTGATCGTCGCGCAGCCGCCGACGAGGGCGGAGAGGACGACGAGCACCCAGAGCGTGCGCTGCATGGTCGCGAGCATACACGAGGGCCCGCTCGCGCACGGACGCGGGCGCTCGCCCGCGACCGCGTGACGACGCCCGCCGTGTGCCGCATCCTCGGCGCCCATGACCACCCGCGTCGCGATCCTCGGAGCCACTGGCTACACCGGCGCCGAGCTGCTCCGCCTCCTGCTCCAGCACCCCGAGGTCCGCGTCACGGAGGTCGTCGGACAGAGCAAGTCGGGCCAGCGCGTGGCCGCCGTGCTCCCCGCGCTCGCGGGGCTCGTCGGTGGCGACGTCGCGTCGTACGACGCCGAGCGCATCGCGAAGAACGCCGACGTCGCGTTCGCGTGCCTGCCGCACGGCGCGAGCGGCAAGATCGTCGCGGAGCTCCACGACAAGGGCCTGCCCGTGCTCGATCTCTCGGCGGACTTCCGCCTGCGCGACCCGAAGGTGCACGCCGAGTGGTACGGCCACGACGAGGCGCCATCGCTGCGCGAGAAGGCCGTCTACGGGCTGCCGGAGCTCTTTCGCGAGGCCCTCCGCGGCGCGTCGCTCGTCGCCGTGCCGGGCTGCTATCCGACGGCCTCGAGCCTGCCGCTCGCGCCGCTGCTCGAGGCGGGCGCGATCGAGGACGGCCCCATCGTGATCGACGCCAAGAGCGGCGTCTCGGGCGCGGGTCGTCAGCCGGGCGAGCGCACGCACTTCGCCGAGACGACCGAGGGCTTCCGCGCCTACAAGACCGGCGGCTCGCACCGCCACACGCCCGAGATCGAGCAGACGCTCTCGCGGGTGTCGGGCCGCGAGATCCGCGTGAGCTTCGTGCCGCACCTCGTGCCCATGACGCGCGGCATCCTCGCGTCGTCGTACGTGCGCCTGCGTCCCGGCTTCGACGCGCAGCGCGTGACCGAGCTCGCGCGCGCTCGCTACGAGGGCTCCCCGAGCGTGCACGTGCTCGATCCGGGCGGCTGCCCCGACACGCTCTGGGTGCGCGGATCGAACCGCGCTCATCTCTCGTACACGCTCGACGCGCGCACCGGCTGGCTCCTCTGTCAGGGCGCGATCGACAACCTCGTGAAGGGCGCCTCCGGGCAGGCAGTGCAGTGCTTCAACCTGGTGCGGGGCTACGCGGAGGGCCTGGGCCTCGGCGGCGCCGCGATGTGGCCGTGAGGATTCACTGCCTCCGCGAACAGGTGGCCCGTTGCGCTTTGCGGTTCGGTGGCCACGCTGAGCCGCCGGTGCGGGCCGCGTGCCCAACCAGGAGCGAACCGTGAGCTACAAGGACTACTACGAGGTGCTCGGCGTCTCGCGCAGCGCGTCCAAGGACGACGTGCAGGGCGCGTTTCGCAAGCTCGCGCGGAAGTTCCATCCCGACGTGAGCAAGGAGCCCAAGGCCGAGGATCGGTTCAAGGAGATCAACGAGGCCTACGAGGTCCTCAAGGACGAGGACAAGCGGCGCCTCTACGACAAGTACGGGCCCGCGTGGAAGGCGATCTCCGAGGGCCGTCAGCCCCCGCCGGGCATGGACGACGTCCGCTTCGACTTCGGCGGCCAGGGCTTCGAGGGCGGCGATCTCGGCTCGATCTTCGAGCAGTTCTTCGCCCAGCAGCAGGGCGGCTTCGGTGGTGGTGGCTTCGGCGGCGCGGGCTTCGGAGGCATGCCGGGGGCGGGCTTCGGCGGTCGCGTCCGTCGTGGGCCGTCGCGTGGCAAGGACGTCGAGGCCACGCTCGAGCTGCGCATCGACGAGGCGTGGAAGGGCGGACCGCGCGAGCTCGGCGTGCGCGACGACGGCGGCAACGTCCAGAAGCTCACGGTGAAGATCCCCGCCGGTGTGCGCGACGGCCAGAAGATCCGGCTCAAGGAGAAGGGGCAGCGCGGCCCGATGGGCGGCCCGCCGGGCGATCTCCTGCTCGAGGTGAAGCTCCACCCCGACGATCGATTCCGCTTCGAGGGCGAGGACCTGCACACCACGGTCAGCGTCGCGCCGTGGGAGGCCGCGCTCGGCGCGAGCGTCGAGGTGCCCACGCTCGAGGGCGAGGTGCGGCTGAAGATCCCCGCGGGCAGCTCGTCGGGCCGACAGATCCGGCTGCGCGGCAAGGGCTATCCGCGCGCGGACGGCGAGCGCGGTGATCTGTTCGCGACCGTGCAGATCCGCGTGCCGAGCGAGCTCAGCGATCGCGAGAAGGAGCTCTTCGAGGAGCTCGCGAAGGTCAGCTCGTTCAAGGCGCGATGAGGTGCATCCTGCCCTCGAGGTGCATACTGGGCTCGCTGTGCGTGTCGCCCTGCTCGCGCTCGTGATCTCGACGTTGCTCGGCTGCGGAGGCTCGACCACCGAGCCGGCGCGGACCGATCCGCAGCGCGTGGAGGCGCCGCCGGACGAGCCCGCGGGCGGCACGGACGAAGCGAGCGGGACCCGCGAGGGCTCCGCGCCCGCAGTGCCGAGACGGCTCGAACCGCCCTCGACATCGAGCGGCTCGAGCACCGCCGCGACGGCCCCACGCGGCCAGCGCCCGACCGTTCCTCCGCCGCCCGTCGAGCCGCCCACGTTCTGAGAGGCCCAACGAGCGTCTGGAGGACAGCGCGCAATGCCCCTGCGACGTTCAGTCATCTTCGAGGCGCGCCTCTTCGCGGTCGTGCCGCTGGTGGTCGCCCCGTCCATCGCGGCGGCCGCATGTGTGGGGTGCGGCGCCGAGGCGAACGCGGGGCGCCGCGCTCCCCCTTTGGCGGAGCAAGAGGAGCCGAGCGCTGCGGAGGCCAGCGCAGGAGCGGAGGCCAGCGCAGCAGCGGAGGCCAGCGCAGGAGCGGAGGCCAGCGCAGCAGCGGAGGCCAGCGCAGCAGCGGAGGCCAGCGCAGCAGCGGAGGCCAGCGCAGCAGCGGAGGCCAGCGCAGCGGAACCGAGCGGGGCGGGTGAGTGGGATTTCGTGGGGAGCGCTGCCGCGGTGGGTGAGTCGGGCCCCGTGCGTTGCTACGACCTCCGGCTCCGAAGTGTCGCAGCCGACAGGACGCCTGAAGAGGGGCGGGTGTATGCGCGCGATCTCGGCCTGGATTGGCTGAGCAGGTTTGCCGGGGCGGAGCCCATCGAGCGACGCTGCAGCGACGAGTTTGCCGGGGAAAGACCGCAAGGAATCTGCGTGCTCGGCGCCTTGCTCGAGTCAGTGCAGATGGAGACCACCCGCCACTACTACCGCGACGAAGAACAGGACCTCGGGTTCGAGGATGGGCCCGAGGAACGTTGTCGAGCCGAAGGCGGCGCGTGGACGGTGCCGTAACCCCCCTCCGGTCGCGCGGGGCCCTGCGGCTCGCCGTTCGAGCATGCAGTCGAGGCCGTGTGTGTGTCTGTGCGGGCGTTGCGCAGCGAGACGAGAGAATCGCTCGAGAACGATGGTTTCTCGCGCCCTCAGCGGATCGCGTAGCGGACGAGGCGCTGGCTCGCGGGGACGAGCTCCGTCGTCGCGTCGTCGGGCGGGGGCTCGATCACGGTCGCATCCGTCAGGCCGAAGAGCTCGAGGACGCGCGCGCGACCGCGCGCACCGAGCAGGGTCTCTCGATCGGTGCTCGCCTCGGGCGCTCCGTCGTGTGCGCGCGTGCTCGCGGCGAGGTGCGAGGCGTCGTTGTAGGAGACGAGCGAGCGCACCGCGCCGTCCATCACGCGCAGCGTCGTCAGCGACGTGTTGCCCGCGCCTTCGAGCGGACGGCGTCGCCCGCGGAGCGAGAGCAGGCGCATGAGCACCGCGCGGATGCAGCCGCCGTGCGTCACGACGAGCAGGCGCACGTGCTTGGCGCGATCGGCTCGATGCTGCGAGAGGACCTCACCCAGGGCCGCGTGCACGCGTGCCTCGAAGCCCGGCAGGGACTCGCCGTGCCCTCCGATCGGCAGATCGTCGCCGCGCGCGAGCGCGTCCACCTCGGCGGGGAAGCGCGACATCACCTCCGCGTGCGGCAGGCCGCACCAGGCGCCGAGATCCATCTCGCGCAGGCCCGCGTGCGTGACGAGCTCGCTCGGGAGCCCCGCCGCGCGTCGGGCCGCGACGATGGCCTCGGCGGTCGAGCGCGCGCGGGAGAGATCGGAGCTCACGATGGCGTCGAAGGGCTCGCGCGCCAGGCGCGCACCGACGCGAGCCGCCTCGCCCTCACCGCGCGCCGAGAGCGGGACGTCCGTCTGGCCCTGCCAGCGATCTTCTGCGTTCCAGAGGGACTCGGCGTGGCGCACGAGCACCAGCTCGAGCGCGCGGGGCTCAGGGGACATGCGTGACCTCGATGCCGTGCACGATCACCTCGCCGTAGGCATCGGGGAGATCGCCGCGCGAGGGGTTGGACTGGGTGTACACGCCGGCCTTGAAGTAGCAGCCGGTCGCGTCGCGGGCGACGTCGACCTCGACGCTGCCGTCGTCGCCGTGATCCACGCGGATGCGGCCGCCCTCGGCGACGATGCGCACCACGAAGCGCTCGCCGAGCGCGTAGTCCGCGTCGAGCGTGCCGAGCTCGGTGCCGCCGCCCTCGACGAAGAGGTGGCGGTCCTCGAGGCGGATCATGACGACGTCGTCGCTCGCGTCGTGGATCTGTCCCGCGACGACGTGTGGCTTGGCCTCGGGGAGGTGCGTGATCGTCTGATCGAGGCGCAGCTCGTGTCGCCCGGAGGTCGTGGACCAGCTCGCGCGCACGAGCCCACCGCGCTCCATCTCTCGCAGCTCCGAGCGCGGGTAGGACGAGCCGCTCGTGGTGACTCCGCCCGCGTTCGCGCGGAACTGGAGACCGTCCGCGCGACGCACGAACCACGGATCGATCTCGTACGCGTCGAGCTCGGGCTGCGTGATCTCGAGCGGCGTCTCGGGCTCGCCGATGGGCAGTGTGAGCTTCCAGATCGAGAGATCGATCGCGGCGGGCGCGGCCGCGTCGAGGGGTGCCGCGTCGCGTGAGGGGGCGCCCGCGTCCGGCAGCGGCCCATCGGCGTCGTCGGCATCGAGGCTCGCCGCGTCGGGCAACGTCGCGGCCGCGTCGGCGGCGCTCGCGTCGAGGCGCGTCGTGGGAG
>JBILLJ010000267.1:0-6325 GCA_044376125.1 Sandaracinaceae bacterium | reverse complement strand
GCCGCGGATCACCGCGACCACGCCGTCGGCGACGGCCTCGGGGCGCACCTCGCGCATCATCGCGGGCGCGCGAAGGCCCGTGTCGGCCCACATGCCGGCCTCGGCGACGAAGCTCGGGCACACGACGCCCGCGTTCACGCCCGTGCCCTCGAGCTCGATCGCGATCGACGACGTGAAGCCGTTCAGGCCGAACTTGCTCGCCGCGTAGATCGAGTTGTACGGCGTCGGGCTCTTGCCCGACATCGACGAGACGTGCACGACCGCGCCGCGCTTGCGCGCCACGAGGGAGGGCAGCACGCGGCGCGTGAGATCGATCGGCGCGATCAGGTTCGTCTCGAGCTGCGCGGCCACGTCGTCCTCGGACTGATCGAGGAAGGCGCGTGTGATCTCGAGGCCCGCGTTGTTCACGAGCACGTCGATCGCGCCGGCCTCCTCGACCAGGCGCGCACGGTCGGCCGCGCTGCGCACGTCCGCCGCGACGATGCGCACGTCGAGGCCATCCTTCGCGAGCTCGTCACGGAGCGCCTCGAGCTTGCTCGCGTCACGCGCGGAGAGGACGAGGTGCATGCGCTCCTTCGCGAGGCGACGCGCGATGAACACACCGAGACCACGCGAAGCGCCGGTGACGAGGGCAGTGCGACCAGCCAGAGAATCGAGCATCGAGACCTCCCAGAAAGCGTACGAATCGTGAGCGCGTGGCTGAGCCGGTGGAGTCAGGAGGAGAGACCTGCCTCGAGGATCTGGCGGTGCACCTCGTCGACGCGGGCGCGGAGCGCGTCGAGCTCGCCGTCGTTCCAGATCACCCACGTCGCGGCGGCGATCTTCTCCTCGAGCGGCATCTGCGCGGCCAGACGCGCGCGCGCGGCGACTTCGTCGAGGCCGTCGCGCTTCATGACCCGCGCGAGCTGCACCTCGGGCGAGGCCGCGACGACGACGAGCCCGTTCATCGCGCGGTGCGTGCCCTTCTCGACGAGCAGGGCCGCCTCGTAGAGGCCATAGGGCGCGCCGCTCGTGGCGATCGCGGCCATGCGCTGCATCGAGAGCGCGGCGATGCGCGGGTGGGTGATCTGCTCGAGCCTCTTCCGGAGGTCCGCGTCGTCGAAGACGATCGCGCCGAGCTTCTTCCGATCGAGCGCGCCCTCGGCGTCGAGCACCTCGGGGCCGAAGACGTTCACGATCTCCGCGAGCCCATCGGTGCCCTTCTCGACGACCTCGCGGGCGAGCTTGTCCGCATCGACGATGGGCACGCCGAGCTCCGCGAAGCGCGCGCTCGCGGTGCTCTTGCCGGACGCGATGCCGCCGGTCAGACCGAGGATCCGAGTCATGCCCGCTAGGTACTACGCCGAGGGGCGCGCGGGGAGCCGAGGCGACCCGCGACTCAGCGGGTGAGGCCGTCGAGCTCGAGGAGGGTGATGGGGCGGTCGGGCGTCGCGCGGAGCACGAGCCGCACGCCACGGGCGCTCTGGGGATCGCGAAAGCGCGCGTCGCGGATCGCGAAGGCACTCACGCCCGCGGCGGGCGGGCTCTCGAGCAGAGGGGCGCTCCAGCCCTCGTCGCGCAGGACCTCGATGGACGCGACGTCCAGCGCGCTCGGCCCCTCGACGAGGCGCGCGCCCGCGAGCGTGACGGGCGAGGGCCACTCGATCGCGACGATGACGTCGCCGTCCGCTTCGATCGTCACGTGTCGTTCCGCGAGCGGCTCGCCCGCGTTCAGGCGCGTTTCGTCACGCACGTCGATCCGAGGGTCGCGGCCGGACGCGTCGAGCTCGAGCCCATCGATCAGGGCCGCGGCGTCGATCGTGCCGCGCACCGCGCCGCCGGTGACGCTCGCGGTCGGCACCTCGCCCGCGGCACGCACCGCGCGTGTCGCGCTCGGCGCGAGCCACGCGACGTAGGGGTTGGCCTCGAGCGAGAGCTCGTCCTCCGAGAGCCGCGGTGCGTCGTAGCGATCGCCCGAGATCGCGCCGCCCGTCTCGCGCAGGCTCTCCTCGACGCGGGGCAGCGCGAGCGCGGCGATCTCCTCGAGCGTGTAGATCTCCTGCGGGAACGCGACGCGCGTGCGCGCGATCCGGTAGCGATCCGAGAGGCCCTCGAGGCCCGCGCGCGACAGCTCCGCGCGCACCCAGGCCTCGCCGTGGAGCAGGCCGAGGAGGCCGCCCATGGTCGCGGTGCCGTTGTCCGAGTCCCAGCCCGAGAGCGCGCCGATCTGGATCGTGCGCACGAGGTCACCCTCGCCGAAGAGCAGCGCGAGCAGGCCCGTCGCGAGGTTCACCGTGGACTCGTACCACTCGAGGTAGCGATACCCGTTTGCCTCGGCCTCGCTCTGGAACACACGCGCGATCTCGTCGCGCGCGCGCTCCCAGTCGTCGGGGTCCGCGCTCGCCTCGCGGAGCGCGAGCACGAGATCGATCACCGCCGCGGTCTTGCTCTCGTCCGGCACGAAGCGGCGCGCGGCGCGCACGAGGCAGCGGTTCTGCGCCCCGGGATCGAGGCGCGGATCGAGCACCGGCGCGAGCGCGTGGAGGACGACGTGGACCTGTGCGGCGTGCGCCGCGTAGCCCGTGGCCGTCGCGAGGATCGGGAGGTTCGCGAGCGCGAGCGCGTGCGCGGGACGGCCCGGCGCGAGCGCGCCGAAGAGCTCGGTCGTGAGCTGTGCGTCGATCATCAGCGACTGATCGTTGGCCGCCAGCAGGCTGCTCGAAGGCGGGAGCACCGGTGTCGGCGCGTCGAACAGATCGCGCACGGCGCGGTTGGACACCCACACGTAGATGTCGGGCAGGATGTGCGTGCGCCACGCCTCGCGGATCTCGAGCGGCCCGAGGTGCGCGCTGCCCGCGCGGCGCATCGCCTCGAGGTAGATCATCTCGACGTCGGTGTCGTCGTCGGCGCCCCACGGATCGAGCGTGTTGAGCGTGATGGTCTGGCCCGCGCTGCCCTCGATGCCGAAGCGACCGCGCTCGCTGCCCCAGTCCTCGTCGGTGAAGAAGGGCGCCTGTCGCCGCTCGGCCTCGGTGAGGAGGCCCGTCCAGTTCGCGACGTTCTCCGCGAGCCAGAGGCCGCGGAGGCGCTCGGCGTAGTCGGCGCGCGAGCTCGAGAGCGGCACGAAGCACTGCTCGACGAGGAGGCGCGCCGGCACGTTCGCGTCGCCCTGCGGCGCATCGGGCGCGGGCTCGAACGAGGCATCACGCGGGGCGCCCGCGTCCGCCACCGGGGCCGTCTCGCAGGCCGCGAGCAACAACGACGCGAGCGCGAGCGAGGTCCTCGGGTGCCGCGCGCGCGTCATGCGAGCTCCTCGATCCAGCGCGCGAGCGCGACGACGACCTCGGGCGGGATCGTGTGGCCCCCATCGAACACGACGGGCTCGAGCACCGCGCCTGCGCGGGTGGCCGCCGCGCCGAAGGCCTCTCCTTGCGCGAACGCGATGCGCGCGTCGGCGCGGCCGTGGGCCTGGAAGATGCGGAGCGACGCGAGCCGGCCGTAGTCACTCTCGGCGTGATCGAGCGCGCGGCCCGAGAGCACGGCGATGCCCGCGAGGCGCACGTGACCGCGGAGCGCGGTCTCGATGGAGAGGATCCCTCCCTGCGAGAAGCCGCCGACGATCACGCGCGAGGCGGGCACGCCGCTCGCGGCGAGCGTGGCGATCACGCCTTCGATCGCGACGCAGGCGCGCTCGGTCTGTGCGCCTGCCTCGGGCGAGTCGATCTCGTACCAGGCTCGGCCTCCGTGCGACATCGCGAGCGGCGCCGCGGGCACCACGACGCGCAGCGGGCGAGGCACGCGCCTCACGAGCTCGTCGGCGAGCGAGACGAGATCGTCGCCGGGCGCGCCGTAGCCGTGCATCAAGACGAAGGCGAGGTCCGCGCGCGGATCCCCGCGCTCGATCACGTCGAGGCCGCCCCAGCGATCCGCTTCGGGCGACGCTGGCTGCGCCTGGCCCGAGGGCGCGCGCTCCTGCCGCTCGCGGGCGCGCAGGTGCGGGCCTTCTTCACTCGAGGCGCACGCGCTCGTGAGCGACGCGATCACGAGACACCGCGCGACCACGCGCATCGACACGTTCGCGTCGCTCGGGCGGGGCGAGCTCACGGCACGAGCCCGTCGCGCAGGAGGTCGCGGCGGCCCGTGGGCCACGGCAGACACGCCGTGCCCGAGCCGGGCACCGTGTACACGAGGACCGAGCGCGTGCGGTCCTCGCCATCCTTGAGGCTCACGACGATCTCGAGGTCGCCATCGCCCTCGACGTCGGCGATCGTCGGCACGGCCATCGATCCGCGCGCGGGCAGCGTGATGCGGTGCAGCTCCACGCCGGTCGCCGCGAGCACGAAGAGCGCGCTCTGATCCATGTCGGGCGAGTACGTGGCGAAGACGATCTCGGGCACGCCGTCCTGCGAGAGGTCCGCGACGGCGACGCCGCCGGTGAGCACGCGATCGCTCGTGGTGTAGGGCGTGCGCCAGATCTCGGTCGCGTCGGCGCCCACGCAGTGGATGCGTCCGTCGAAGCCCGCGAAGACGAGCTCGGGGCCCGCGCGATCCGGGAAGAGCTCGGCGATGGAGACCTGGTTCGTCGCACCGACGACGTTCGTGCCCTCGTAGTCCCACAGGCCCGCGAGGTAGTCGGGCGCGTGGAACGGCGTCGTCCACGCGGTGAGGCGCGTGCCATCGGCGTGAACGGCCCAGAGGCCCACACCGCGCAGGCGATCGTCCTGCGAGGCGTTCTGCACCGAGCCGAGCACGACGAGGTCGCGCGTGCCGTCGCCATCGAGATCGGCGATCGCGGGCGCGCTGTTCGTGAAGTGCGCCTGGTTCGCGCTGGGCTCGTCGTCCGCGTAGCCCTGCTGCGCCTCGGCGTAGTCGTGGAGGAAGCGCACGCCCGAGAACTTCGTGCGACCACGGAAGATCGAGGCGGCGTCGAACGCGCGGCCGGTGCCGTCGTGGAGCGAGAGGTACGCGTTGTCCTGCGTCGCGAAGATCTCGGCCGCGTCGTCGCCCGTGATGTCGCCGACGGCCACGTTCTGGTCGTAGCCGCCGGTCACGTAGCAGGCGTCGTCGCAGCCCGCGGCGCCCGTGGTGTTGGGCGGAAAGCCCGCGTGCACGCTGCCGTCGAGCTCGAGCGCGAGCACGATGTCGCGCTGGCCCGCGCCCTCGAGCGGCGAGGTCGTCACGACCACGAGCTCGTACGCGCCATCGCCATCGATGTCGCCCGCGGCGATCGAGCGCAGCTCGTCGCGCCACGCGTACGGAAAGCCCGGGAGCTCCGCGCCGTCGGCGCCGAGCACGTGCACGTTCGCGCGCTCGGCGAAGGCCACCTCGAGGCCTGCGTGCGAGGGCACGAGGTCCGCGACGATCGGGCTCGCCCAGATGCGCCCCTCGACCTCGAAGCGCATCGCGACGCTGCCGTCGAGGTGCCACGCGAGGAGCAAGCCCGCGCGCGCGACGACGATCTCGTTCGTCCCGTCGCCATCGAGATCCGCGACGGCCGGCGAAGCGAGCCAGCCCTCGTGCCAGCGATCGGAGAGCGTCGCGAGCAGCGTCGGCGCCTGCACCGTCGCGCTCGGCATCGGGCCCGCCTCGCACGCCGCGCTCGGTGGCTCGAGGTACGCGTCGATCGGGGGGCCCGCGTCGATCGGTCCGACATCGGGTCGATCGCCGGCCGCATCGACGCCGGGGGCGCTGCCCGCGTCGTCGCTCGAGCCGCCGCCACCACAGCCCGCCGCCGCGAGGGCAGCCAGGGCCAGAGCCGTCGATCGAAAGCACTGCATGATCGCGAGCGTACGACGCAGCACGCCGTTCACGAAGCTCTCTGGCGATCATCCCTTATGGGTCTATGGGTGAGACCGGGAGGTCCGTGTGCTCGTACCTCCCCTCGATCCTGCCGGGCGCATTCGCGGAGAGATGATCGAAGACCAGCAGGTCGATGTGCTGGGCGACCGTGCTCGCTCGCCTCACGCGACCGCGCGCATGGCCTTCCGGGTTGGTGCTCAGAGCACTCGACGGACGTGCTCGTGTCGTGACGAGGCTTCGTGCACCGCTCGCCATCGAGCATCGTGTGCTCGTGGCTCTGCGCGAGGACGTCGCGAAGCGTCCGGCAGGTCCGAGGGAGAAGCCCGAAGCGTGATGGCCGTGGTTCGCGCCGCGACGCCGCGGTGCTCGTGGCCGCCGTCGCGTCTGCCCTGATCGGGGTGTGCGCCGACCGTGTGAATGAAGACGGCGTCCCGGTCTTGCCTCTGCCTGCGCGTCGACTGTGTGATCGAAGAGAGCCGTGGCGATCGTCGAGTCTGTGTTGATCGAGAGGTCCGTGTGCTCGCACCTCCCCTCGGTCCTGCCGGGC
>JBILLJ010000041.1:0-64377 GCA_044376125.1 Sandaracinaceae bacterium | reverse complement strand
GCGGAGCCGCGTTCTCTTCTCGCTGGTCGTCGATCGGGCGTGCGTGGTACGCGGAACGCGTACCGACGACGCTCACCGAGCGCGGGGCGGCGGGACCGTGAGCGGGCCGAGCTCTGCTTCGAGCTGGGCCGCGTCGAGACGCTCGCGCGTCGCGCGCCAGTACTTCGGCGCGAGCTCGAGGTAGCGGTCGCGCGGCCAGTGCGGCAGCACGCGAAGAAGATCCCGCACGTACTCCTCGGGCTCGAGGTCGTGCAGCTTCGCGCTCGCCACGATCGACAACAGGTTCGCCGTCGTCTGCGCGTGATCATCGCTGCCCACGAACAGCCAGTTCTTGCGGCCGATTGCCACCCTCCGCAGCGCACGCTCCGAAGCGTTGTTGTCGAGCTTCAGATGGGGATTCTCCAGGACTCGACGCAGCGCGTCCTCCTGCCGAGTCACGTACACGAACGCACTGCGGAGAAGGCCGCGCTGGCCCTGCACCTTCTCGAGCTCCGCTCGCGCGAAGACGTAGAACGCGTCGATCTCCGGCTTCAGGAACTGCTCGCGCAGTAACTTCCGCCTCGAGGGCGCCACGCGACCCCAGAACCGCGCGTCCGTCTCGAAGATGCGACGAATCCGATAGAGGGCTTCGCGCGCCACAGGCTCCTTCGCGACGGCCGCGCTCTCGAAGAAGTACCGACGCCCGTGCGCCCAGCACCCCGCTTCCTTGCGGACTTTTCCATCGGGCTCGATGTCCGGATCTGGCGGTTCGTCCGGCTCACGAAACAGGATGTCGTAGACGTTCTTCGCGTCCGCCTGGATGTACCCCTCGTAGCCCCGGAACAGCTCCATCACCGCAGCGCTCGTCTCGCGCTCCACGTATTCGAAAAACACCGCGTCGCGGTCCGCGATCTGCACGAAGTAGTGACCCTTCTTGCAGGGCCGTCTCTTCGTCGACGAGGCCTCCTCGTTGTGTCGCACCAAGATCTGCGTCGCGTCCGTCGAGAGGCACAGCGCGGTGCGCATCGCCTCTTGCTTCATCGCGTGCAGCACCGTCGCGCCGAGCGTGCCACCCAGGATGTTCATCCAGCGCGACATCGTCCCGCGGTCGAGCGGCACACCCTCCTGCTCGAAGCGCTCCTCTTGCCGGTACAGCGGCATCGCGCGGTCGTGCTTCTCGACGATGATGTTCGCGTACAGAGACGGCGTGCCGATCGAGCGCTCGATGATCTCCACCGGCGCAGCCGCCGTGACGAGCGTCGTCTCGTTCGAGCCGTCGGCCTTCCTCGTTCGGTACGTGATGCGCTTGGTCACCAGGCAGATCGTGCAGCCGCGGCGACGCTTCATGCGCGTCGAGTCGTCCGAGCCCGTGATCTCGGCGACGCCTTCGGCGACGAGCGCCTCCATCTCCGGATCGGTGACGACGATCTCTTCTGTCGGCAGCGAAGCCGGATCGAGCCTACGTCGCCCGGTCGGCCGATTGCGCGTTCGCGTCTTCGGAGAGTCCGTCTCGTCGTCGAGCTTCGTGCCCGTCGCGTGCTCGATCTGCTCGCGCATCGCGTCGAGCTCGGTCTTCGTCTTCTCGAGCTCCAGCTCGAGCTGCTTGGAGTCGATGCGCTCGGCCTTGGCCTCGAACACGCGACGACGAAGGAGTTCATGCTCCTGCTGCAGCAGCGCGTAGTTCTTCTTCAGGTCCGCGAGCACGCGCTCGGTGAACGAGTGCTTCTCCGCGAGCGCTTCGCGCTGCTCCCGCTCGTGGACCGCGCGGTCCTGCTCGGCCTTCAGCAGCGCCTCGAGCGTCCGATTCCGCTCCGCGAGCAGCCGGAGCTCAGCGTCGAGGTCGCGGTTCCGACTCGCCAGCTCTTCGTAGGTCGGAACCACATGCCGACTCTGGACGCGCGCGCACGCGCGCGCACGCGCGCGAGGTGCGGAAAGTCCGAATCGCCCATGATCACAAAGCGTTCGCGCGATCAGTGCTTCGTCGGAACCTCGATCTCGATGCCCGCGAACAGGTCCGAGAGCTGCCTCTCGCTCAGCACGATCGTCGGGCTTGTGCCGTCATGTGAGAGGGGCATCCGGAACGTCCCCGCGTCCAGGCGCTTGTAGAAGACGCACAGGCCCGTGCCATCGAAGTAGAAGACCTTCATCGCGTGACGACGCTTGCCGAAGAACACGAAGATCGCGCCGCTCCGCGGCCGACGGCCGACGCGCTCGGTGATCACTCCGCACAAGCGGTCGAATCCCCAGCGCAGGTCGACTGGCTGGGTGCCGAGATAGATGTCGACGCCGACGGGGATCACGTCGAGCCCTTCGACGCGTGGCCCGCACGCAGCACAACGGCGAGGCCCTCGAGCACGGCCACGAGATCGTTCGGCGCGAGCTCGAGCCGCACGGCCTCGGGCGAGACCGCGAGACGCAGATGGAACTCCTCGCACGCACGAGGCTCGACGACGACCTCCTCGGGCTCGGGCGCTCGAACCACGCGCACGAGCTGGGGCTTCTTCGCCTGTCGCTCGCGCTCCAGGCGCCAAACCCACCACCTGAGCGTACGCCACGGCCCCAGCCCCTCACGCTCGGCGTACTCGCGGCACGTCATGCCGCTCGCACGCCACGCCGCGACGCGCTTCACCCAGGTCTTCCGATCGGCCATGCCCTCGACGCTGACAGAGGCCGATCACCACGCCACCACGGTGCTCACGCAGCGGATACGGACGAACGCTCACGACGCGCTTCCGGGCGGCGTTGGATCACTTCGGCCTCGAGTCCTCGCGCATCCAGCGCGATGGACGAGCGCGGTCATGAGCCTCAAGGCTGGCGCGCCGAGGTTGAGAAGCTGCTGTCGTTTCTCGTAGAGCCGCGCCCTCGCGCCGCGGCGACCTTTCGTGGACGAACGCCGTTCCCGCGACGTTCGCGGCCCGCGGAGGCATCGTGTACGCCCGCCCCTCGAACATGACCTCGGCGGTGGGCCCGACGAAGATCGGAACCCGGAGCGCGAGGGTTTCCGGAGCGAGCCGTACGGCGCGCAGTCGAGGGAGCTCCTCTTGCCGGAGCGTTTCCGGAATCTTGCCGGTCGCGCGGCTCGAGGTCTCGAAGTTCACCTCGCGCACCCACACAGCGAGCTGGGCTTCGAGGTCTCGCTCGTCGGCGAACTTGCGCCACTTGAAGAAGGTGTTCTTCACCCACTTCACGAGATGCTCGACCGTGGCCTTCTGGTTGCCGCTGCGGGGCGCACACATCTCTGCCCCAACGCCGAGCTCGAGCATCACCTGCGCGAAGGTCGGGTTGAAGCGCTCGACCTCACGACCGATGCCACCCTTGGCGACCACGGTCCGAGGCCGGTCGAACACCGCGAGCAGAGGCACGCCGCCGAACGACACGAAGTGCCGCCCGGCAGGCCCTCGAACCGAACGACGGGGGCATCGCGTGCTGGACGCGGCGCCGCCACCAACGCGTGGAACGCGCTCTTGCCACCGTCGTAGCCTCGCTCGATCGCTCGCCGCCGCAGTTCCTGCGTCGGCACCTCCGGCTCCGCCTCGAGCCAGCTCCGCACCTCGTCGGCGAACCTCGACGCCTTCGACGGACGACCGATCCCTCTCGCGCGCCGCTCGGCCGCGTCGTCGACGTGCGTCACCGGCGCCTCGTCCCGGACCCGCTCGATCGTGTCGACCGACACGCCCACGCGCTCGGCGATGAGCACCGACGGCATGCCCACCGAGAGCAGGATTTGGATCTCGTGGCGCTTGAGCAGGGGGAGCATCTCCCCTGCCTCGCATCCGCCGCCGCCGACCGTCGCCATCCCGACCATCATCATCGCGATCATCGCGAACATCACGCGCGCTCCTTCCTTCGAGGAGCCGCAGAATTTCCGGAACGGGACGCCGCAGAATTTCTGGAACCATCACCAGCAAGGTGGTCGAGATCATCCCGCGGCTGCGCGGTGCTGATGCTCACCGCATCGACGACCGACATGTGATCTGGTCGCTTGCGCGCAAGCCGGGGGCCTTCGCGCACTACCGCTATCGCGAGGACCTGTTCCCGACCCTGACGTTCCGGCGCGCGAACGACGCTCTTCGCGATCGACGCGGGATCGACCGAGGCTCGATCCGACCTCGCCGCCACCGCGACCGGTCGGTGCTCCTCCGTCGACCGGGGTCGCGGGGCCGGAGGCATTCTCGTGCGAACGGATCGTGGAGCTGTCGATCGTCCGACGCGACGGGGCTCTGCGCGAAGTGCTCGCGAGCGTTTCGCGAACCGAGCTTCGGAGGTGCGCGGTGCAACGCGCGCGGCGATCAGACGTCGAGCGCAGTGCAGACGCGGTTGCGGCCGCCGTGCTTGGCTGCGTAGAGCGCCTTGTCGGTGATCTCGAAGAGGCCAGCCGACGTGCTCGCATTCGCAGGGAACGTGGCGACGCCCAGCGAGGCGGCGACCTTGAGCTTGCCGAGCTCGGTCTGGAACACGGTCTTGCCCAGCTCCTCGCGCACACGCTCGGCGAGCTGCACCGCACCTTCGGTGTCGGTCTCCTCGCAGAGCACGCAGAACTCCTCGCCGCCGAAGCGCGCCACACGATCGGTCTCGCGCTTGACGCGCATGAGGATCGCTCCGAGCTCCTTGATGACGACGTCGCCCGTGGCGTGGCCGTAGGTGTCGTTGACGCTCTTGAAGTGATCGATGTCCGTGACGATGAGCGAGAGCTTCTTCTGGAAGCGCTGCGCCGATCGGATCTTGGACTCGAGCTCCTCGAGGAACGCGCGCTTGTTGAGGCAGCCCGTGAGGCCGTCGGTGGTCGCCATCTCCTCGAGGCGCTTGACGGCGCGCGCGTTGGAGAGCGCGATCGCGAGCTGGTTCGAGAGGACCTGCAGCGCGCTGCGCACGCTGTCGCCGAACGCGTGCGGGCGCTCCGCCGCGACGGTGAGCGTGCCGATCGCGCCCTCGCGCACGACGAGCGGCAGCACGAGTGCGGAGCGCATCGGCGGCAAGCTCGCACGAGGGGTGAAGAGGACCTGCTTGGGATCGAGCTCGCCCTTGTAGGGGAGGTAGTGCTTGTTCTTCACCACCATCGCGGTGAGAGAGTGGTTGTCCTTGAACGTCGTGCCCTGGACGGACTCGGCGCCGAGTCCACGCGCGATGCGCACCGTGTGCTGGCGTCGCTCGGCGTCGAAGAAGGTGATCGCGGCGAAGTCGAACCGCGCCAGACCGGAGGCCGCCGACAAGCCGGCCTCGAGCACTTCCTCATCCGTCAGGGCTGCCCCGAGCTCGCGCGACGCCTTGAAGAGCTGGGCCTGCTCGCGCTTGCTGCGCTCGAGCTGGACGAACACGCGCTCGTTCTGGATTCCGCGGAGCACCTGGCCGACCGCGCTCTTGAGGATCTCTTCTTCGCGCGAGGTGAAGGGGCGACCGTCGAGTCGGTCGGCGCACAGCGCTCCGCGCAGCTGATCGTTCTCGATGACGGGAACGCCGAGGAACGAGCGCGCCTTGGAGAGGCCTTCTCGGTAGTAGCAGAGGCCGCGGTAGCCCGGCTTGAGGTTCTCGAGGCTCATCACCACGCCGCGCGTCGCGACCGCGCCGACCGCGCCGGCGCCGACCTCGAACGGGCCCTCGTCGACGTCGTCGCTGTCCGTGGCCATCTCGATGATGCGCAGGCGCTTGTCCTCGCCAGCGAAGAGGAGGATGCACGTGTGGAGATCGAGCGTCTTCTTGAGGAGATCGAGCACGTGGAAGAGCGAGTCGCGCACCTCGTCGACCGACGAGCGAACGACCTTCTCGCCGGAGACCTCGTTGCTCTCGGCGGTCTGCGCGCCGACGAGCCGGAAGAGGCGGACGTCGGCCTCGACGCGCGCGCGCTCTTCATCCCGCTCCTTGCGCGAGCGCTCACGGACGCGCGCGATCTCCACGCGAGTGAAGACGAGGTTGAGGACACCGAAGAACGCGATGAATGCGCCGTGGATCGCGAGCCGCTCCATCGCGACGCTGCGCTCGGTGAGGAGCCAGACGAGGGCCTCGTATCCGATCGCGGAGAGCACGAGGACCGCGCCGACGGGCGGCTGCGCGAACGCCGCGATGAACGCGACCAGCACGTAGACCATCGCGTAGACGGGGCCATCGAGGCCGCCCACCGCCTGCACGGCGGCGTGCACGCCCGCCAGGAGCAGGATGCCGAGCTCGGCCTCGAGCAGGAGCCGCTCTCGATGCGAGGGGCCCGAGACGGCGGCCTCGTCGCGACGCAGGCGCTGCGATCCTCGCCAGAGCAGCCACGCGGCCCAGGCGACGCCGACGATGGCGTGCTCGATCCCGAGCTGGCTCGTCGCGACACGGAAGACGCCGAGGAGCGGCACGATCGCGAACAACGCGGCGACCAGCAGACCGAACGAGGTCCGCACGGTCTTGCGCATCGTGAGCGCGGCGTGAACCAGGGACGCCATGAGGAGCCCGAGCTAGCGGTACGCGCGCCGAAAAATCAACAAAACGGCGGAGCGGCGTGGCTGCGTCTCGGGCTCAGATCGAGAGGCGGCCGAGGAGCGAGATCGTGAAGGCGCCGTCGTCGGGGAAATAGTCGAACGACGCCACGATGCCGACGACGGCGAAGACCGCACCCGCTTCGAGGCGCAGGCCCGACGAGGTCGGCGCGACGCCGGCGGGCAGGACGCCGACGCGGAAGCGCTGCACGAAGCCCACGCCTGCCGAGAGGGATGGCGGAACGACGAAGCTCGGCGTCGCGACCTCGACGAGAGCGCCGAGCACGACGGAGTCGGTGAAGTCGGAGTCGACGGCGACGCTCACGAGCACGAGCTCGTCGATGCCGAGCTCGTAGCCGAGGCGGCCGCGAAAGCCGCGGTCGAAGGTGCCACCGAGGCCGAGGTAGGGGCCGCCATGGCGGAGGACGAAGCCTCCTTCGCGCTGGATGCGGAGAGGGATGTTGGCGCGTTCGCCGAGCAGCGTGCCGCCGAGGCTCGTCGCCGCCTCGCCGAGGGGCGTGTCGAACGCGCGTGCCGTGAAGGAGCGCTCCCCCGCGAAGTGCACGGCGAGCGTGACCTCCGCGGGCGTCGAGGCGAAGGTGCGCGCGACGGCGCGCGTGTAGAGGACGTTCGCATGCGGGCCCTCGCGTGGTGTCGCGAGCACGAGGTGTCGCGCGTCGATCGCGTCGGTGCTGCCACCGCTCGAGCGCAGACGCGTGCGACCCGTGAGCACGACCTCGATGGGCGCCTCGGCGGTGAGCGACAGCTCGAGGGGTGCGAGCGCCGGCGCATCGGTGCTCGCCTCGCCTGCGGCGAGGAGGGCGTCCTCGACACCGACGACGGAGGCGTAGAGCTGGGTCGTCTGATCACGCGGTGCGCGGAGCGTCCAGTGCACCTCGATCGTGCACGTCGCGAGCGCGTCTGCCGCGTCTTCGCAGCGGAGGACGGCCGACTCGCCGACGACGTCGATGTCGGCGCTGGGCGTCGCGCGCAGCGCGCCGAAGCGGGCCTGCGCGTCGCGGACCTCCCCGGCGGGGATCGGGCTCGATGGCACGGCGCCGCCTTGCGACGTCTGCGCGAGGGTGTGCGAGCTCGCGACGCTCACGCCGAGCGTGATCGCGAGCGCGAGCGCAGAGGCGAACGTGCGCGACGGAACCGTCACGCGCGGGACTCTAGTACGCCGTGTCGGGAAGTCCGACTCGGATTCGTCGCGATGGGCGTGTGGCGATCACTCGAGCTCGTCGGTGTCCGACGCGAAGGTGTCGTCGACCCAGACGGCGTCGCCGACGTGGATCACGCCGCCGTGGAGCACGCGGGTGGTGATGCCGCCGTGCCCACGCATCGCGTGGAAGCCGCCGTCTCCGAGCGCGCGATCCATCTTGCTGCACGGCTCGCACGGGCCCGTCCCGAGCAACACGACCTCGGCGCCGATGCGGAAGCGGAGGCCCTTGAGGGACACGAGGTTCACGCCACGAACGACGAGGTTCCGGCGGAGCAGCGCGGGCTCGAGCGCGGTGCGACCGACGAGGGACGCGATGACCGGCAGGTGCTCGGCCTGGATCAGCGTGACCTGCCGCTTGCCGCCGCGGCTCGCGCGGCTCGCGCGATCTCCTTCGAGACCGCGGCCTGCGATCACGCGGACGCGTTCGGGCTGCGTCATCGGGTCGTCGTGGCCGGGGCGCAGACCGATCCAGGTGATCTCGCCGCGCTGAGGGACGCGCCGCAGTCGCTCGGCGAGCTCGCTCATCGCGCGCGGCTCACGTGCCCGAGTCCCAGAACGCGCAGATCTCCGCGTCGGCCGCTGTCTCGAGCCGCGTGCTGCCATCGAAGACGATGTGCCGATCGGTGGCCGGCTCGTAGGCGGGCCACGGCTGCGTGGCGTCACCGGGATCTCCGGTCGTCGCGAAGCGCAGCCACGCGCCCTGCATCGCCGTGGACACGAGCGCCTCGTCCGCGGTGAAGCGCGGGCGAGAGAGGCGAGCGGGACGCCCGAACACGAACTGGATCTCGGCGGAGTGGAACGCGCCGAGCTCGCGCTCGGGGCGCTCGACCAGCTGGAACGCGGCGTCGGGGAACTCGAAGCGATAGACGTAGGTCGTGTGACCGTGCTCGGCGAGCAAGCGTGCGGCGCGACGCGACGGGCACGCGAGCGCGAAGTGACCGAGCATCGCGCCGATCGCCGCGCCCGGATCGGCGTAGTCGGTGAGCGGATAGCGCGCCTCCACCGCGGTCGGCGCCAGGCCCGATGCGGAGGCCAGTGACGCCGCGAGATCGCGGTACGTCGCCTCGTCGGCGGTGACGCCGCTCCGCTCGGCGAGGTCGACGAAGAGCGTGCCCTCGTCGCGGTTCCATCCGACGATCACGGGCACCGCGCCCGTGCGATCGTTCACGACCGCGTCGCGGAACTGCTGGGGGATCACGGTGCCGTCGACGTAAGGCCACCACGGCCGAACGCGGTCGGTGAGGGTTCCGAAGACACCGTCGAGCCCGCTCGCGTCACGCACGGCCTCGGCGGTCGCGCTGCGAAGGCACGCGGCCTCGTCGGGCGCGGTGTCGCAGCCGAGCGCGGCGACGAGATCGTTCGAGACCTCGAGGCGCTCGGCTTCGGGGGAGAGGGCGGAGTCGCAGAGGCCGCTCTCGGTGATGGCGCGGTGGAAGAGGCCGCGTGAGCGTGGCGCGACGAGGTGCAGGCACACCGAGAGACCGCCCGCGGACTCGCCCATGATGGTCACGTCGTCCGGGTTGCCGCCGAAGTCCGCGATGTGATCGCGCACCCACTCGAGCGCGAGGATCTGATCCTCGAAGCCCGCGTTGCCGCTCGCGCCGGTCGCCTCGTTCACGAAGAAGCCGAACGAGCCGAGGCGGTAGTTCATGCTGACGACGATGGCGCCGTGCGAGGCGGCGATGAGGTCGCCGCGCGTGCCGCGATCGGTCTGCACGCCTTCGCCGAAGACGAACGCGCCGCCGTGGATCCACACGATCACCGGTGCGTTCGTCGGCGCAGGGTCGGGCGTGTGGACGTTGAGGAAGAGACAGTCCTCCTGGCCGAAGGCCCCGAACGAGAGGGCGGACTGAACGCAGGCTTCCGACTTCTCGGAGCCGTCGAGCACACCCTCCCACGGCCCGCGTGCGACGGGCGCGCGCCAGCGGAGCTCGCCCACGGGCGGCTCGGCGTACGGGATCGCGTAGAACGATCGCGCGCCGTTCTCGTGGATGCCGCGCACCGTGCCGAGGCCCTCGATGGTCACCTCGGGCGGCGGGGGCTCGAAGGCATCGAGCGGCAGCGCCGCGTCGTCGACGGCCTCGTGGGCGTCGGGGCTCGCGGCGTCGGGCGTGGACGCTGGCTCGCCACACGCGAGGATCGTCGTGGCGAGCGCGATCGGAGGCAGAACGCGGAGGCGCATGGCGCGACGGTATCGCGGCGTCGGTCGCGAGGCGATGTCCCCCGCGAGCGAGGCTCGCGTATCCTGACGACATCGGAGGCCTCGAATGCGTGTGGCGCGGACTGTCTTGACGGTTTGGGCGATCGCTGCGACCGCCGCGTGCGATCCGGCGCCGGTCACCTCGCGCGGCGACGCGGCGCGCGTCGACGGCGGTGGCGGCGGTGGCCTGCCCGACACGGGCTCACGCACCGACCCAGGCAGCGATAGCGACGACGACACGCTCACCGACGTGCAGGAAGGCGAGGGGTTCGTCGACACCGACACGGACGGCGTGCCGGACGCGATGGATGCGGACAGCGACGACGACGGCCTGACGGATCGCGAGGAGGCGGGCGACGACGATCCGTCGTCGCTGCCGATCGACACCGACGCCGACGGACGCGCGGACTTCCGCGACACCGACAGCGACGGTGACGGGCTCCCCGATGCCGACGAGATCGCGGCGGGCTCGGACCCGCGCGACGAGGACTCCGACGACGATGGCGTGACGGATCTCGTCGAGGTCGCGGCCTCGACCGATCCGCGCGACGCGACCGACAGCCCGCGCGCGCGCGGCGACTTCTTCTTCCTCGTCCCCTACGACGGTGCGCCCACGCCCGCGCGCGACACGCTGGTGTTCGCGACGAACATCCAGCGCGCGGACGTGCACTTCGTGATCGACACGTCGATCTCGATGCAGGGCTACATCGACACCGTGCGCACCTCGCTGATGACCACGGTCATTCCGGGCATCACGCGCGCCATCCCGGACGTTCAGCTCGGCGTGGGCCAGTTCGACGTGTGCCCGCAGAGCAACTACAGCCGCACGACGTGCGTCGGCATCCAGCAGACGCAGACCAGCACCGCGGACACAGCGGCCGTGAACAGCGCGCTGAGCTCGCTCACCGCGGACTGCCGGCCGGTGCACGAGCCCTACGCGCAGGCCGCGTGGGTGTGGGCCACCGGCGACACGAGCCGCTGGCCGCTCTTGCGCGCGCCGAGCTGTCCGGCGGGCGCCGTGGGCCTCGGGTGTGTGCGCGAGGGCGCGCTGCCGATCCTGGTGATCATCGGCGACGAGCCCTACAGCGAGTCGTTCGCGGTCGGAGGCACTCCATGCGCGAGCGGCATGTGCACGAGCTGCGAGTCGTTCCCGACGTCGATGGACATCCTCGACGCGTTCGCGTCGATCCGCGGGCGCTTGCTCGTGCTCGGACCGACCGGCAGGTCGACGGAATGGGCGCCGCTCGTGCGAGGCACGGGCGCGGTCGATGGAACGGGCGCGCCGCTGATCTTCTCCGATGCGGGTGAGGCGACGGTGGACGCTGCGGTGGTGGATGCGATCTCGACGCTCGCGAGCTCGACACCGCTCGACATCACGGCGCGGCCTCGCGACGCGGACGACGGCGATGGTGTGGATGCGACGATCTTCATCGAGCGCATCGAGCCCAACACCGCGGGTGGCGTGATGGATCCACGCGACCCGGCGATCGTGTGTGTGGGCGGCCTGCCCACGAGCGACGTCGATGGTGACGGCTTGGAGGAGACGTTCCCCGACGTCACGCCGGGCACGCCCGTCTGCTTCGACATCGTGCCGCGTATGAACACGACCGTGATGCCGACGGCCTCTCCGCAGCTCTTCCGTGCGCAGGTCGACGTGATCGGCGACGGGGTCACGGTGCTCGACACGCGAGACGTCTACTTCGTCGTTCCGCCGATCGGCGGCGACATCCCGAGCTGACGCGTCAGGGAGGAAAGGCCGAGGGCATCGCGCGCGTCTCCGGGCTCGGAGTGCCGAGCTGACCCGAGCGGTTCGCGCCCCAGCACACGCCGGTGCCGTCGCTGCGCGTCGCGCAGGTGTGATCGCTGCCGGTCTCGATGCGCACGATGCCGTCGAGGCCGGCCACGTCGACGGGGGTGAGCACGTCGGGGCCCGCGGCCTGGCCGAGCTCGCCGTCGTCGTTCTCACCGAAGCACTGCACGGTGCCGTCTGTCCGCGCGGCGCAGGTGTGGCCCGAGCCGACGGCGACGTGCACGAAGCCTTCGCCGACGCGGGTCGGGACGCGACGCAGCGTGGTGTCGCCGAGACCGAGCTGCCCGTGGAGGTTTCCTCCCCAGCAGTCGAGGCCGCCATCGAGGCGCACCGCGCACGTCGTGCCGATCGCCGCGCTCACCTGCGCGTAGCCATCGCCCACGCGCACCGCGATGGAGCGCGGCGCGTTGCCGTCGTCGCCGAGCTGACCGGTGTTGCCGTTGCCGAAGCAGAGCAGCTCGCCCTCGTCTCGGATCGCACAGGTGTGATCGCCGCCGACGGCGACGTCGTGGAAGGTGCCGTCGAGGCCCACGAGCATCGGCACGCGGCGAGGGCCGGTGTCGCCCACGCCGAGCTGCCCGTAGAAGTTGTTGCCCCAGCAGTAGAGGCGCGCGGAGCGGGAGATCGCGCAGACGTGCGTGGCGCCCACCGCCAGGCGCGCGAAGCGTGCGGTGCCGTCGACGCGCTGCGCGACGGAGCGATCCGACGAGTCGCCGGCGCCGAGCTGGCCGAAGTTGTTCGCGCCGACGCAGCCGAGCACGCCATCGCGCGCGAGGAAGCAGGTGCAGCCATCGCCTGCGTCGGCGGCCACGATCGTGCCGTAGTCGATCGAGATCGGACGCGGCGTCGGCACGGGCTCGATCGTGCCGACGCCGAGCTGGCCGAGGCGGTTCGAGCCCGAGCAGCGCGCGCTCGTCGCGTCGATCGCACAGGAGATGTCGCCGCCCGCCATCAGGCCGACCTCGACGGGGAGCGTGCAGCCGCCGACCTCGCACTGCGAGAACGCGTCGCAGACCTCGCACGCATCGCCGCTCTGCCCGCACGCGGCCTCGTCTCGGCCGCCCTCGCAGCGCGTGCCGTCCCAGCAGCCGGTGCAGCACGCGCCCACGTGGCAGGCGCCTCCGGGGCAGGGCGTGTCGTCGGGCGCGGCGACGCAGCGGCCGCGTGCGCACGTCTCGCAGGGCCCACACGTGCCGCCGCAGCTCGAGCAGAAGGGCGCGCTCGCGCACGCGGGCATCGCGCACGCGGCCGCGCTGTCGCAGCCTGCGGCGTCGGGGCCGGCATCCGGCGGGGGCACGGGCGCGGGGCCGCAGCCGTGCGCCAAGAGGAGCGCGACCGGTGCGATCGACGCGAGGACGATGCGCGCGATCGTTCGTGGAGCGGAGGCGTGTGCGTGCAGCACGGTGCGATCAGCTCTTGCCGGTGATCGCGTCCTCGAGCAGCTCGAGGCGGTCGTTGCCCCAGAAGAGCTCGCCTTCGTGGAACATCGCGGGCGCACCGAAGGCGCCGCGCGACACGGCCTCCTCGGTGTTCGCGCGCAGCGTGTCCTTGGTCTCCGGCGCGTCGATCGCCGTCACGATGGCCGCGCCGTCGAGGCCGACGCTCGCGGCGATCTCGGCGATCACGGCCTTGTCGGCGACGTCCCGATCCTCGCCCCAGTACGCGCGGAAGAGCGCCAGTGCGAGCTTCTTCTGCGCGTCGTGGCCGAGGAGGCGATCCGCCGCGACGAGCGCGCGCTGCGTCGAGATCGTCATGATGGGGAAGCGCGACGGGACGCCGTAGGGGATGCCGTACTTCTTCGCCCATCGCATCGTGTCGCCGACCATCCAGCGCGCCTTGTTGGGGATGCGCGCGGGCATCTCGTTGCCCGTGGCCTTGAAGACGCCGCCGAGCAGGAACGGGCGCCAGCGCACCTCTGCCCCCGTGCGCGCAGCGAGCGCATCGATCTGCGTCGCCGCGAGGTACGAGTACGAGGACGCGATGTCGTAGAAGAGCTCGACGGTCTTGGTCATGGCGGCGGAGCGTAACGCGAACCGGCCGAGCTGCCGCCTCCCTCAGAAGCGGACGACACCTTCGCGGAGCGCGGCCTCGAACGTGTCGAGCTCGACCGAGCCGCTCTCCTCCATGACGCCGAGCACGAGCGCGGCGATGCCCACGCCGAGGAGGAGGCCCCCCAAGATCAGCAGCGCGACGCCGCCACCGAACTGGTCGTCGTTCTCGGGGTTGAGCACCAGGTAGAGACCCACGGCACTGGCTCCGAGCCCACCCGCGATGGCACCGATGGACTCGAGCCAGGGCGTCGGCTCACCCGCTCGGACACGAAAGCGGGCGACGGGCAGGAGCAGCTCGAAGTGCTGGTCGAGCCCCTCGGCCCAGAGGTGCACGTCGCCTGACGGCACGTCGAGCGTGCAGGGGAGATGACAAGGGAACACGCCGCTCGCGGTGCGCACCTCGAGGTCGCTCGGGCCGTTCGCGCCGTCGTCGCGCACGAGCTCGAGGCGCGAGCGCGCCGCGCCCTCCACGACGTAGTCGCTCGTCGGCGGCGTGACGACGTTCACGGCGCCGTCTTGCGCGTGTGCGCCCGAGGCCACGAGCATGGCGAACAGAGCGAGCGATGTGGCGGCCGAAGCGGCGAGGTGTCGGGGGAGGGGAAGGGGCAGCATGACGCGGAGCCTAGTACGTGCGCGCAGGCTCGGATCTTCGCTCGACGATCGGGTGATCCCGTGGCGCGTCTCGGTGCGGATCCGCAAGGGAACATTCGGGGCGCCTCGAGCGGAACACGAGTCGTGAGGCACGAAGCGACGCGCGGGGCGCGCGACGCGGAGACCTCGCGGCGCGCGAGCACGCGTGGGCGCGAGGTCTCGGCCTCTCACGAGGAGCGAGTCGCATGGAGAAGCACAACAAGAAGCACACGCTCGAGGCGTCCGAGATCGTCAGCGAGCCGCGCATCGTGGGGCGTCGGTCGGCGCTCGCGTTGATCGGCGCGGGCAGCGGCGCGCTCGCGGCGCTCGGTGTGATCGGCGTGAGCGCGCGCGCCGAGGCGCAGGTGACCGACAGCGATCCGAGCGATCCCGTCTGCCAGGGGCGCGGCCCCGGCGGTGGCGTGACGGACACCGATCCGAGCGATCCGGCGGGCCACGGTCGCGGCCGCGAAGGCGGCGCCGCGGGCGTGACCGACTGCGACCCCGGTGACCCCGCTGGTGGCGGTCGCGGCACGCCGCAGCAGCGCCCGACCCCCTGAGCGCCGAGGCCGCCGAGGTTGGGGGCACCACGCGGCGGAGCTGATCACGCGATGGCGATCGCGCGGTCGTGATCGGCGGTGCGCTCGCTCTCCGTCGGGGCTCCCGAAGCACACGCGCCGCGCGCCAGTCGGTGGGGCGATGGGCGCGCGGCGCGTGCCACGGGGACGGCTCACACCAGCGAGCGGACCTTGAGCTCGGCGAGCTGCTCGGGGAGCACCGTGTTCGGCGCGCCCGTCATGAGGTCCGAGCCCTTGCCCGTCTTGGGGAACGCGATGACGTCGCGAAGGCTCTCGCTCTCGGTGAGCAGCATGCAGAGGCGATCGAGACCGAGCGCGATGCCGCCGTGCGGAGGCGCGCCGTGCTTGAGGCCGTCGAGGAGGAAGCCGAACTTCTCCTGCGCCGTCGCGTCGTCGATGCCGAGCACCGCGAAGACGCGCTTCTGCACCTCGGGATCGTGCAGGCGCACCGAGCCGCCGCCCAGCTCGACGCCGTTGAGCACGAGGTCGTAGCGGTAGCAGAGCACCTTGCCCGGATCCTTCTCGAGATCGCCGAGCGAGCCGTCGTGCGGACGCGTGAAGGGGTGGTGCGCCGCGGCCCAGCTCTTTCCATCGTCGCCGCGCTCGAAGAGCGGCGGCTCGACGACCCAGAGGAAGTTCCAGTCGCCGGTGGGGTGCGTGCTCGACTTCGCGCCGACCTCGGGGATGAGGCCGAGCTTCTTGCCGAGGTGCAGGCGAAGGTTCGCCATCACCGTGTGGACCATGGCCTCGGGGCCGAACTGGAAGAGGAGGAGGTCGCCTTCCTTGGCGCCGCACGCCTCGTTCACGGCCTTCACGAAGTCGGGCGTCGCGTTCTTGGCCATCGGCGACTGCAGCCACTCGCCGCTCGGGCCGACCTTCGCGCGCGCGAGGCCCTTGGCGCCCATCTGCTTCACGAACGCCTCGAGCTTGTCGACCTCGGTGCGCGAGAGGTGCGACGCGTGCTCGGCCGGCACGCGGATGCCCTTGAAGATCTCCTCGGGCAGGTCCTTGCGGTACGTGCCATTCGCGAACTTCTCCGCGATCGGCGTGAGCATCGGGATGCCGCCGCCGCCGTGCGCGACGAGGACCTCGGTGAGATCGACGTGCTCGAGCGCGAAGCGCATGTCCGGCTTGTCGTTGCCGAAGCGGCGCATCGACTCCTCGAACTTCATGCGCGGGAAGTGGCGCGTGATGCCGTCGGGCCCGACGACCGCGGGGTAGCGCTCGGTGAGATCGACGCCGAGCAGCTCCTTCCAGAGACGCAGGACGAGCTTCTCGATGATCGCGAAGATGTCGTCCTGGTTCACGAACGACATCTCGACGTCGATCTGCGTGAACTCGGGCTGGCGGTCGCCGCGGAGATCCTCGTCGCGGAAGCACTTCACGATCTGGATGTAGCGATCGAAGCCCGCGACCATGAGCAGCTGCTTGAAGAGCTGCGGGCTCTCGGCGAGCGCGTAGAAGAGGCCGGGGTTCAGGCGCGCGGGCACGAGGAAGTTGCGCGCGCCGCCGGGCGTGTACTTCACGAAGATCGGCGTCTCGACCTCGACGAAGCCGTTGTCCGCGAAGTGGTTGCGCGTGTGGTGGTAGATGCGCGAGCGCGTCATCACGTTGCGCTGCAGGCGCGGGCGTCGGAGGTCGAGGTAGCGGTGCTCGAGGCGCTTCTCCTCGCTCGTGTCGATGTCGTCCTCGATCGGGAAGACGGGCGTCTCGGCCTTGTTGAAGACGACCGCCTCGGTCGCGACGATCTCGATCGCGCCGGTCGGCATCTTCGGGTTCCGCATCGCGCCACGGTCGCGGACCTTGCCGCGCACGCCGAGCACCCACTCGCCGCGCGCCTGGTCGCCGATGGCGAAGGCCTGCGGCGCGAGCTGCGGATCGAACATCACCTGCGCGATGCCCTCGCGGTCGCGGAGGTCGATGAAGATGCAGCCGCCGTGATCGCGCCGCGCGTGGACCCAGCCGAAGAGCACGACCTCGCGATCGATGTCGGTGTCTCGGAGCAAGCCGCAGTAGTGAGTCCGCTTGAGCTCGTCGATGAAGCGCGCCACGACCGATTCCTCCGGGTTCTGGTTCTCCGCCCGGAGCTCGGCTCCGGTCTCGACGCTCGCGCGTCGCGGGGCGGGCACCCTAGCAGGACGCCGCGGGGGCGCGAAGCGGACGACGGCTGCGGGGCCCGTGGCCGCGCCGACGCTCGCACGGACGCGAGCAGCGCGCGGATGTTGCGGTGCAATGTCGAGCGCGTGGTGCCGCAGCAAGATCGGCCGAACCGTGACGCGAAACGCCAATGATTGTCGACGATCTGTGTTTGCTGCATTGCACAATTTCGCGGCCTTCGTCATGCTCCGCCCGTGCTCTACCTGCTCCACGATCTCCACCGCACCTGGATGGACCCCGTCGCGGCCTACTCCGGGGCGACGGCGCAGCTGCTCCAGGGCAGCAAGAACCCGCTCGCGGCGACGCTGCCCGCGCGCTGGGTCGCCGCGAACCATGCGCTCCTGCACCGCCTGACCCGCCGCTACGACAAGCCCGCCTTCGCGCTCGGCGAGGTGGAGGCGCACGGCGAGCGGGTGCTCGTGCGCGAGAACGTGCTCGTGAAAGAGCCGTTCTGTCAGCTCGTGCACTTCGAGCGCGCGAGCACCTCACAGCGCGTGCTCGATCGGCTCGCGACCGACCCGAAGGTGCTCGTGTGCGCGCCGCTCTCCGGCCACCACGCGACCCTCGTGCGCGACACCCTCAAGGCGCTGCTCCACGACCACGACGTCTACGTGACCGACTGGCTCGACGCGCGTGACGTGCCGCTCCGCGAGGACACCTTCTCGCTCGACGACTACGTGCACACCGTGCAGCGCTACGTGCGTCAGCTGGGCGCCTCCGAGCTGCACGTCGTGGCCGTGTGTCAGCCGACCGTGCCGGTGCTCGCGGCGATCGCGCTCATGGCGCAGGACGGCGAGGCCACGCCGCGCACGCTCACGCTCATGGGCGGGCCCGTCGATGCGCGTCGGAACCCGACGAAGGTGAACGAGCTCGCGACGACGCGTTCGTACGCGTGGTTCGAGGAGAACATGATCTTCCGCGTGGGCCCGGGGCACCGCGGCGTGGGCCGGCGCGTGTACCCGGGCTTCCTCCAGCTCACCGCGTTCGTCTCGATGAACCCGGATCGGCACCTCGAGTCGCACTGGAGCTACTGGCGCGACGTGCTCCGCGGCGCGCGCGGCGCACAGGGGCGCGAGCACCACGAGCAGTTCTACGACGAGTACAACGCCGTGCTCGACATGGACGCGCCGTACTACCTCGAGACGGTCAAGCGCGTGTTCCAGGACTTCGACCTCGCGCGTGGGCGCTTCGAGGTCGCGGGGCACCGCGTCGATCCACGCGCGATCGAGCGCACCGCGCTCTTCACGATCGAGGGCGAGCACGACGACGTGGCGGGTCGCGGGCAGACCGAGGCGGCGCACGACCTCTGCACGGGCATCCCGAGCGCGCGGCGTCGCCACCTCCTCGCACCGGGCTGTGGCCACTACGGCGTCTTCTCCGGCCACCGCTGGCGCGAGAGCACGTATCCGATGCTGCGCGACTTCATCCGCGACGCGAGCGCCGAGAAGCGGCTCGCCGCGTAGCGCCCGACTCCCACGCGCGTCGGCAAGAACGCCAGCAGCAAGAACGCCAGCAGCAAGAACGCCAGCAGGAACACAGCGATGATGATGACGACGACGGACACCCTCTCGGCTCGCTCGGCGCTCGTGACCGGCTCGACGAGCGGCATCGGCCTCGGGATCGCGAAGGCGCTCGCGGCGGCGGGCGCGAACGTCGCGCTCAACGGCTTCGGCGACGTGGACGCGGCGGTGGCGGAGGTGAGCTCCGTCGCGCGCGGTGGACGCGTCGTCTACGTGGGCGCGGACCTGCGCAAGCCGAGCGAGATCGAGGCGATGATGTCGCGCGTGCGCGACCAGATCGGCGAGATCGACGTGCTCGTGAACAACGCCGGCATCCAGCACGTCGCGCCGCTCGACGAGTTCCCGGTGGAGAAGTGGGACGACGTGATGGCGATCAACCTCACCTCGGCCTTCCACACGACGCGCCTCGCGCTGCCGGGCATGCGCGCGAAGAACTGGGGCCGCATCGTGAACGTCGCGTCGGTGCACGGCCTCGTCGCCTCGGCGAACAAGAGCGCGTACGTCGCGGCCAAGCACGGCCTCGTGGGCCTCACGAAGGTCACGGCGCTCGAGACCGCGAAGTCGCGCGTGACGTGCAACGCGATCTGCCCCGGCTGGGTGCTCACGCCGCTCGTCGAGGCGCAGGTCGAGGCGCGCGCGCAGCACGAGGGCACCGATCGCGAGGCCGCGAAGGAGTCACTCGTCGCCGAGAAGCAGCCCTCGGGCGAGTTCGTCACGCCCGACCAGCTCGCGCGCCTCGTGCTCTTCCTGTGCAGCGACGCGGGCGATCAGGTGCGCGGCGTCGCGTGGAACCTCGACGGAGGCTGGCTCGCGCAGTGAGCCGCGTCGCAGCGCGCGTCTCTGCCGTCAGGGCGGCCCGAGCAGGCGTGGAAGCGCTTCGTGCATGCGTCGACGCAGCGACGCGGGCGCGTGGAAGAGGCCGTCGCTCCGAAACGCTGCGGCGAGCGCGCGCAGCTCCGCGAGCTCTTCGTGGGCTCCGGGGGCGGCGCGCATCGGCAGATCGCCACCTGCGATCGGGAGGAAGCGCGGCGTCTTCGAGATCGCTCGCTTCGCGGGGAGCTGCGCCTCGCAGCGACAAGCGGCCTCGTCGTTGGCGAGGCCGCATCGCGCGCGGAGAAAGTCGCCCAGCTTCTTGCGGCCTCGCGTGAGCTGTTGGCGGAGCGCGTCGTGGGAGACCTCGGCGATCTCCGCAGCCTCCGCGCCCTCGAAGCCGAGCAGCTCGACGAGCACGAGCGCGAGGCGCTCCTGACGGCTGAGCATGAGGAGCATCCCCTGCGTGCACGAGAGCCTCACCTCGTCGAGGAACGCGTGATCCTCCGCGGTGGGCGCGGGCAACGTCGCGCCGAACGCGCGTCCTTGCTCCAGCATCGCCGAGAAGGCGTCTTCATCGAGCGCTCGCGCTTCGGCGCGGCTGTTCTTGAGCGCGAGCACGTGCCGCACGGCGATCGTGTGCACCCAGGTCAGGAGCGCGCTCCGCCCCTCGAAGAGGGCGAGGTTGGTGACGACCTTGATGAGCACGTCCTGGGCGGCGTCTTCTGCGTCGCGCGGATCTCCCAGGATCCGCACGCAGAGCCGGTAGATCGGGGACTCGAGCGCTCGGCAGAGCGCGGACAGCGCGTGCGCGTCACCGTGCACGGCCTCTCGGGCGAGGGCTTCGAGCGTGGGCATGTCCTTGGGAGCGTCGTGTCGCACGAGATGTGACGGGAGATCGTGATCGTTTCGGTGATCGAGCGTCACACGTTGGCCTCGGGCGCGCTCTCAAGGAGACGAACCCGAGGAGTACACGATGAGAGAGCTCGTTTTCGAAGGTGTGTCGAGGCTCGCGTGGAGAGAGGCGGCCGCGCCCGTGCTCCACGATCCGTCCGAGGCCCTGGTGCGCCCCCTGGCCGTGGCGCGCTGCGACCTCGACGTCGCGATCGTGCGGGGGAGTGCGCCCTTTCGAGGCAAGCCGCTCCACTGGCTCCGCGAGCACCTGCCCCATCGCCTCGGACGAGACGGGCTGTTCCGCCGCGCGCCCTTCGCCGCGCCGTTCTCGTTCGGGCACGAGTGTGTCGCCGAGGTCCTCGAGGTGGGCGAGGCGGTGCGGGGCTTCGCGCGCGGCGACCTCGTCGTGTTGCCGTTCCAGCTCTCGTGCGGCGCCTGCGATCGTTGTCGTCGCGGCCTCACCGCGAGCTGCGAGGCCGTGCCTCACGGGGCCTCGTATGGCCTGGGCCGCGGCGTTCGCGGCGTGCTCTCCGACGTGGTGTCGGTGCCGTTCGCGGACGCGATGCTGCTCCGCGCGCCGGACGTCGACGTCCTCGAGCTGGCGAGCGCGGGCGACAACGTCGCCGATGGCGTGCGCACCGTGCTGCCGCCGCTGCGCGCGCGGCCGGGCGCGTCGGTGCTCGTGGTCGGCGGGCTCGCGGCGAGCGTGGGCCTCTACGCGGTGCTCGCCGCGGTCGCCCTCGGCGCCGAGTCCGTCGCCTACCACGACCAGGACGCGAGCCGGCTCCGCCTCGCCGAGGCGCTCGGTGCCACCGCGATCGCGGGCCCCTATCGTCCCCAGCGCCCACGGGCCATCACCGTCGACGCCAGCGCGGACCCTCGCGGTCTCGCCGCCGCCATTCGCTCGACGGAGCCCGGAGGCACCTGCACGAGCGTGGGCATCTACTTCGCGAGCGAGACGCCGTTCCCGCTGCTGCCCGCGTTCATGAACGGTCTCACGTTCCACACGGGGCGCGTGTGCTCGCGCGCGATGCTGCCCGACGTGCTCGCGCTCATCGGCAGCGGGGCGCTCGTGCCCTCGCGCGTGACCACGCACGTCGCGTCGTGGGACGAGGCGCCGAGGGCGTTCCTCGAGCACGGGGCCAAGGTGATCGTGCATCGCCCGCGCATCACCTGAGGCGCCTTGGCGAGCGCACGGTTCAGTGCTTGCTGCGCTCGACGACGAGCACGGGGCCGCGCTGGCGGATCTTGCGGAAGCCGAAGAGGTGGAAGACCTCGAGCGGGTAGAAGTGCGCGATCCGCGTGTCGACGTGGAGCCGATCGCGGTCGCGCCCGTCGCGCGAGACACCGGGGAGGAAGCGCAGCACGCGATCGAGGCGCAGGCGTCGGAGCGCGCGTGAGGCGCGCAGGTGCCGCTCCGAGACGGCGCGGCCCCAGAAGAAGCCGTCCTCGCCCTGGCCCTGGTAGAGCGGGAGCATCACGAAGCCATCGCTCGGTGCGCGCACGTCCTCGCTCGGGCCGCCGGCCTTCGCGTGCGTCGCGAGCCGCTGCCCGCGGCGCGCCGCCGCGAGGTTCGAGAAGCCCGGCTCCATGCGGAACGTGTCGCCGGGCGCGATCGCGTGGCGCGAGAGCACCTCCAGCACGCGCGGGATCTGGCCGCGCGCGTGCTCGAGGTGAGCGAGCGAGGCCTCGAGCTCGGGGTTGTCGGGAGGCGCGAGCAGACCGGCGCCGCTCAGCGCGATCCACGCGACGGCCGCGAGGTTGTCGATGGAGCGCGGGTCGTCGTGCTGTCCACCCTCGACGGCGGCGGTGACCAGGCCGCGCCGGGTCATGTGCTCGGAGAGCACGCCGTCGACCTGCTCCTCGAGGCCGAGGATGATGGGCAGCGGCAGGCCGATCGCGAAGTCGCGCTGCGGCAGCGTGTCGCCGAAGAGCACGAACGGATAGCCGGCGGCGCTCGTCGTGTGCAGATCGACGAGGAACACCGGGCCGCGTGCGCGTGCGATGGCATCGTCGATCGCGCCGAGGAGCTCGCGTTGCTCTGCGTCTTCGGCGTCGTCCTCGCGCGGATCTCGGGCGTGGAGCGCGTCGACCTTGTCGCGCGTCCACTGTCGGTTGAGGTCCTTCACGCGGTAGCGCTTGCCCTCGCGGAGCGCACCGACGTTGCCGGCGAGCGCGAGCAGCTCGCCGCGCAGCGGCAGCGCGCGACCACGATCGGCCCGATCACGGATGGCGTCGAGCACGCGCGTCGCGGCGAGCACGCCGCCCGGCTCGTTGCCGTGGAGGCTCCCGACGAGGATCAACGTCGGGCCGCGCTCCGGGCTGCGGAGCCGGCCGATCTCACGCGACACGATCACGCGTCGGTCTACTCGCCTTCGCCCGAGAGCGGAGGCGGGGGCTGGCTGCCCTTGTGCGCGAGGGACTGCTCGAGGAGATCGCTCGCGATCCCCATGAAGTCCTCCTCCGTGAGGATCGCGACGAGGTGGCCGTCCTGCACGACGGGGAGGCAGCCGATGCGGTAGCGGCGCATGAGCCGGATCGCGTCGAGCGTCTCGGTGTCCGGCGTCACGGTGAGCACGTCGCGGCGCATGACGTCCGAGACGGGGGTGAGCGACGCGTCCTTGCCCTCGACGCGCTTGCCGCCGGTCTGCAGGCTGTTGAGGAAGCGCAGGATCGAGCGGTAGCTGACGAGGCCGACGAGGCGACCGTCGCGATCCTCGACAGGCACGTGACGCACGCGCTCCCAGCCCATGAGATCCGCGACGAGCTGCACGGCGTCGTCGGGCTGCACGGTGAAGATGTCGGTCGTCATGTACTGACCGACCTTGAGGTAGCTCGAGCGTGCGCTCGGCACCTCGTCGAGGCGCGCGCGCTCCCACTCGGCCACGGGGCGGCCGGTCTTCTGGCGCTTCACCGTGGCGGCCACGACGGCCGTGAGCTTCTCGCCGGCGGAGCCGCGCTCCTTCATGCCCGCGAGCGACTGCAGCATCCAGCGCGAGCCCGTGCGCATCGTGCGCACGCGCTTGTCGACCACCGCGAGGTAGCGAGCGATGTCGTCGTCGGCGACCTTCGCGCGCTTGAGGCCCGCCTCCGCGGCCGGGAGCAGATCGTCGAGCAAGAGCTTCTGCGCGGGCTTCTCCACGCCGTCGAGCCAGTGGATGTGCGCGCCGATGCCGTCGCGCGCGGCCGTGTAGAGGTTCGCGCGCGCCTGCTCGAACTCCATGTGGTGGCGCACGTCCTCGATGCGCGCGCCGAGCTCGCTCATGAGGCCGAGCCAGAGCGCGGCGTTCGCGATCTCGTCGATGACGGTCGGGCCCGACGGCATGACGCGCATCTCGATGCGGAGGTGCGGCGTCTTCGCGTCGTAGCCGTAGCAGGCGCGGTTCCACCGGTAGACCGTGCCGTTGTGGAGGCGCAGGGCCTTGAGCTGCGGGATCTCGCCGCGATCGAGCACCTGGATCGCGTCCTCGTCGAGGTCGGTGCCGACGAGCGAGCGGAAGCGCGCCACGTCTTCCTTGTAGATCTCGAGGATGCCGCTCTGGCACCAGCGGTTGCCGAACGAGACGCGCGCGCTCGTGTCGCGCAGGTGCGTGCCGGTCTTGCGCGTGTCGACGGCCTGCTCGAAGAGCGCGATGCGCGTCTCGGCCCAGAGGCGCTTGCCGAAGAGGAGCGGCGAGTTGCAGGCCGCCGCGAGCACGGGCCCCACGAGCGCCTGGCTCAGGTTGTACATGCGCGCGAAGTCGCTCGGCGCGACCTGGAGGTGCGTCTGGAAGCTCGAGTTGCACGCCTCGACCATCACGGAGTCGTGCTTGACCTGGAGCTCGTCGATGCCCTTGATCGAGAAGTCGTAGTGCTCGCCGCGCATCGCGGTCGTGGCCGCGTTGAGCGCGAGGTAACGCGGCGAGGGCACCATGTTGTCGAGGCCGAGATCGGACTTGCGGATCGTCGGCAGGATGCCGACGAGCACCGGCAGGATGCCGAGGCGCTCACCGACCTCGTGCACCCGCTCGAAGAGCGTCTGCATCTGGTGCTCGAGCGTGGAGAGGCCCTTGCCCTCGAAGGGCTGCGGGTCGGCGTTCATCTCGAGCTGGAAGAGGCCGAGCTCCGTCGTGAAGTGCGTGTCGGCGAGCGCCTCGAGCATCTTCAGCGAGCCCTTGGTGGGCTCGTAGGTGTTCCGATCGATCAGGAACATCTCCTGCTCGGCGCCGATGCGCGGCGGGCCTTCGTCGAAGACGCCTTCGTCGAGCATGCGCTCGAGCGCTCGGAGGTCCGTGAGGATCGCGCGCGTGAAGCGCCGACGCTCCTCGCCCGCGAGCTCGCCTTCGACCTTCTTGTGATCTCTCGTGTCTTCCATGGGCTTCCTGAATGAGATCTCGGGGGCGCCATCCGGCGGGGGCGCGCAGCGACCCCTGGAGGAGTGAGGAGGAGGAGCGAAGCGAACGACGACGAGTGGGGGTTGGTGGGGGGCCTCAGGTCCCCCGCCCTCGCGGCCCGGAGGGCTGCACTACTCAGTCCACTCACCGAGGTACTTGGGGAGCATGTGGCGCCAGGTGGGCCAGTCGTGGTGCCAGTCCGGGCCCCACGGATCGACGCGGTTCGGGATGCCCTGTCGTCCGAGCACGTTCGCCATCGCCCACGTCTCGCCCATGTTCTCGGCGCGTCCGTCGCCCGAGGCGAGGAGGATGAAGCACTTGCGCAGCGCCTCGAGGTGCGGGCCCGAGAGGGTCGGCACGAACTGGAGCGGCGAGCTCACGAAGTACTCCTCCGTGTAGCGGTCCGTCTCGATGAAGCGCATGAGGTTGTAGGTGCCGCTCATGCCGAGCGCGCGCGAGAAGAGGTCGGGGAAGCGGCAGGTGACCGCGACCGCGTGCCAAGCGCCGATCGAAGCGCCGGTGGTCCACAGCTTGAGCGACTCGTCCTGGCAGTCCTTGCGGATCGCCGGCACCACCTCGTGCTTCACGTACTGGTGGAACTGGTGCTGCATCCACATGCGGTACTGGGGCGTGCCTTCCTTGCCGAACCAGACCTGCCCGCCGACGGAGTCGCACGAGTAGACCTTGATGCGGCCCGCTTCGATGAGCGGGTTGAGCACGTGGATCACCTTCCAGCGCTCGATCTCCTCTGCGTCACCGCCGGCGGTGGGGAAGACCAAGACGGGCTGCCCGAAGTGACCCCACCGCACGAGGGTGGAGTTCCGCTTCATCCGTTCCGAGTACCACTGCGTTTTCACGAACATGCGCGGTGCATGCTCGCACGGAGCGCACCCCGGCGGACAGATCCGAACGACGCACCGCGACGGCCGGGGCCGGGCTCGGGCAACATCGGATCAGAAGAACACCGCCGTCGCGGAACGGAGGCCGAGAACGAAGTTCTGGAAGGAGAGAGCGTGCAGGCTCGAACGCCAGTCCAGCTCGCCCCGAGCGCGCCCGCCGACCCGGGCGTCGAGGAGCGCCCGCGCCCGAGCACCGCGAGCGTGGCCCGGCTCTTCGACCAGCACGCGCCCTACGTCGGCCGGACGCTGCGCTGTCTCGGCGTGCGCGATCACGAGCTCTCGGACGTGCTCCAGGAGGTCTTCCTCCTCGCGCACGATCGGCTGCCGCCTTTCGAGCACGACGCCACCGCGCGAGAGCGCGCGTGGCTCTACGCGATCTGCGTGCGCAAGGCGCTCTCGGCGCGCCGTGACGCGGCGCGACGCGCGCTGCGCGAGGTGAGAGACGAGGCGCGCGTCGCCGAGGCGCCGGGCGCACACAGCCCGCACGACGAGCTCGAGCGCACGCGCAAGCTCGCGCAGGCGATGGCGATCCTCGAGCAGCTCGACGAGGACAAGCGCGCGGTGTTCGTGCTCCACGAGGTCGAGCAGCTCGCGATGAGCGAGGTGGCGACGATCGTGGGCACACCGCTCCAGACGGCGTACTCGCGCCTCTACGCGGCCAAGAAGGAGATCGCAGCGAGCCTGCGTCGCCTGCGTGCACGAGGGACGGTCGAATGAACGGGCAAGGACACGATGGCCTGGATCCGCTCGACGAGGCGCTCCTCGGAGACTTCGTCGCGACGTTGCGCGAGGCGAGCCCGACCGCGACGGAGCTCGCACCGGCGCGGCGTGCGCTCGTGGGCCCGCCGCGGCGCGGGACGCCGTGGCTGAAGATCCTCCTCGCGCTCGCGACGCTCGCGGTGCCTGCGCCGTCCACGGCTCCCCCCGGCGTTGCTGACGTTCCGCGCGAGGCGTCGAGCCTCGAGGGGGCGCGCGATTCAGAGCCGCTCGCTGCGTCGAACGAGGCGAGCGACGCGCGCGCGATGAGCGCCGCGCAGAGCGAGCCGGACGCGACGCGTGAGGAGTGTCGCGCGCCTCGCGAACACTCGAGCGAGCCTCGGGAAGCCTTGCATGGGCCTCGGGAAGCCTTGCATGGGCCTCGGGAAGCCTTGCGTGGGCCCCGGGAAGCCTTCCGCGGCCCTCGGGAAGCCTTGCGTGGGCCCCGGGAAGCCTTCGGCGGGCCCCGGGAAGCCTTCGGCGGGCCTCGGGAAACCTCGAGCGACGCGCGGCTCGTCTCCGACGAGGCGGCGTGGCTCCTGCGCGACGCGTCGCACGCGGTGGCGCCCTCCACGACGAAGTCGGACGACGCGACGGACGTCGTCGAGGGCGAGCCGTCGGTGCTCTACGCGTCGGCGATGCGGAGCGTGGCGGCCGGTCGGTGCGACGAGGCCGCGCCGCTCCTCTCTCGCGTCGTCGAGGGCGAGACGAACGACGCGGCGGAGCGTGTCGAGCAGGCCGAGCTCGCGCTCGCGCGCTGCCTCTTCACGCTGGGCTACGTGACCACGTCGGCGAGCGTGGCCGACGCGATCGCGACCCGGCCCGACCATCGGGGTCGCCTCGCGACGCTCGAGCTGCTCACGCGCCTCGGCGAGCGACTGCCCGATCCCCGCGCCGTCGTCGGCACCGTCAGCCACTACCGCGAAGGCGAGCTCGTGCACGCCGAGCCCCGCCAGCTCGGCACGCTGCGCTACCTCCTCGGCCGCGCGCGCTACGACGCGGGCGAGCTCGACGAGGCTGCGGCGCTCTTCGCGAGTGTGCCGGCGGGGCATCGCTTCCACGTGCCCGCGCGCTACCTCGAGGGCATGAGCCACGTGCGCGCCCGCCACGCGCGGCCTGCGATCGCGGCCTTCGAGGCGGTGCTCGCGGCCTCGCAGGGCTCGGCGGGCGAGGGCAGCGGTGAGCGTGATCGCTACCGCGACCTCGCGCGCCTCGCGCTCGCCCGTGTTCGCTACACCGCAGCGCGACCGGGGCAGGGCGAGCTCGACGCGCGTCGCGTCGCGCTCCTCGAGGACGCGCTCGAGACCTGGCAGGAGATCCCCTTCGGTGGCGAGGCTGGGCTCGAGGCCTTCTTCGAGGAGTCGTGGGCGCTCTACCTCCTCGACGAGAGCCCTCGCGCGCTCGGTCACATCCACGGCCTGCTCGCGCCACAGCTCCGCGAGCGGCCGCACCCCGAGGCGCTCGTCCTGCGGGCGACGATCTACTTCGAGCACTGCCGCTTCGAGGCGGCGCGTCACACCGTCGACGATTTCCACGCGCGCTTCGATCCGCTGCTCGCGGCGCTCGAGCGCGTCGAGGGCACGGTGTCGGAGACGGAGGCGGCGTATGCGCTGCTCGAGGCCGTTCGTTCGGATCGGAGCCCGCTCCGCGGCGAGGTCGCCGAGGTGGTGCGGGCGGCGCTCGACGACCGCGAGCTCGCGCGCCTCGTGGTCTCGGTGCGCGCCATCGACGCGGAGTCCGAGCGGCTCGCGCACGGGAGGAGCGAGCTGCGCGAGGGATCGCTCGGCATGCGCATCGCGCAGGAGCTCGCGCTCGCGCGCTCGTTCACGGTGGAGCTGGGTGGGCGCCTCGTGCGCGAGCGGCTCGCGCGGGTGAGCGGCGCGCTCCGCGACCGCGCCAACGAGATCGACACGGTCGCGCTCGAGATCGACACGGTGACGCGGCGGGCGCTCGAGGACGGCGCGCCGCTCACGAGCGAGCCGGAGCGGCCTGCGCCGATCGTCGCGGTGCAGGGCGATCAGGTCTGGCCATTCGACGGCGAGTACTGGGAAGACGAGCTGCCGTACTACCGAGAGCTCGTGACCGATCTCTGCGTGCGCTGAGCACGGCGACCCGTGCGAAGCGCCGCGCGTGTCGGACCCTCGTCGTCCTCACGCTCCTCTTCTTCGGCACCGTCGCAGCGCTCATCGCCACCCGCTGAGGTGGATTCCGGGGTCAGAGCGTCCGGAACGTGGTCGTGAGCGCCACCGTGGCCGGCAGCGCTCCCGCCGCCACCCGCACGAAGAGGGGGCGGGTGCGAGGCGACCAGCCGTAGGTCGTGGTGGTCTCGGGGCCGAGCGAGACGCGGCGGGGCGTGTCGAAGGAGATCTCGAGGGTGCCCGTGCCGCGGCGCACGCGAACGCGGTCGACGTTCGCGATGGCCGTCGCGGTGAGCGCACGGAACACGGTCTCGCCCATCACCCGCGCCTCGACGACGAGCGTGTCCGCCGTGTCGAGCCCCACGAAGAGCGGGATCACCTCGTCGATCGCGTCGACGGTGGGTCTCGGGCTCGCGACGGCGAGGCTCGTCCCGAGCGTGAGCATCCCGCCCTCCAGGCGGAACGTGCGCGTGAGCGTCGAGCCATCCGCGAGCACGTTCGATGGGTCCGCCGCGTGGGCGCTCGAGGAGTCGCCGAGGTCGCCCGTCGTGACGACCTCGACGTCACCGCCGCCGAGCTCCGTGACGGTCTGGCCCGGGTCGAGGATCCGCGCGCTCGAGAAGCGGCTCGCGCCCTGCTCGCCGACGAGGTGGTGGACGGGCCAGCGTCGGTAGTCGGCCCACGTGAAGGTGAGGTCCACCCGCTGCGTGCACGTGGTCCCGCCACGACAGGAGTCGGGGAGGCAGCGCGTGTCGCTGCACGAAGCCACGGTGATGGTGTCGTCGCGGAACGCCTGCGAGCCCTGGTTCCAGCCGAGCACGACGGTGCCCAGCGTGGGCGCCCACAGCGTCGAGAGCGTGCCGCCGCCGAAGCCCGAGCCCACGTCGCCGCGGTCGACGCGGCCGAAGTGCACGACCGCGGCCAGCCCGCCCGAGCGCGCGGACACGAGGAGGTCTCCGAACGTGCGCGCGTAGTCCGTGCTGCGAAGGACGGGGGGAAGCGAGGCGTCGGCATCGCGCAGCCCGTCCAAGAGCGCGTGCGTGCCGGCGCGATGGAGACGGACCGCAGGCGCCTGCTGCCCCGCGTAATGCCGTGGCTCCCACGCCGGGATTGCCGAGCCGATCGTGGATGCGCGCATGTTCGCGAAGGCGAGCTGGCCGGGGATGGGCGCGGCGAGCGCGCTCGCCTCCAGCAGATCGATCGTGCCCTCCTGCGCCTCGGAGAACGCGAGGTAGCGGCCTTCCTCGGCGATCGACGCGACGGCCACGTCGCGTGTGAAGCGGATGTAGTCGCTCTGATCGAGCGCGGCCGGCTCGGAGGTCGCGGGCGAGAAGTGCGAGGGCCCCACGAGATCGCGATCGAGCTCCGGAAAGCTCGTGTACGCACGCAGCGCCGCGAAGCGCTCCACCCACGCGAGCAGCGCGGGCTCGTCGGACGCGAGCGCGGCCTCGACGAGGTGAAGCATCGTCCATCCCTCGTAGGACGCGTCGTAGGTTCCGTTCTGGTGCTTGCAGAAGCCCGCTTCGTCGCAGTTGTCGGCGAGCACGTCCATCGTGTCGGTGAGCGCTGCGCTCCGCAGCGCCGGGTCCTCGAGCGCGTCCGCGATGTAGAAGAGGCCGGGCAGCGCGCCCATCGTGATGTCGGAGTTCGGGCTCGAGTAGTCGAACGCGGTCCAGGTCGCGAAGGCCTGCCGCATGCCCACGTCGTACGCGGCCAGCGCGCAGGCCTCGACGGCGTCCGGGATGCGGTGCGTCGCGAGGCCGACCGAGCCGTACTCGCGGATCGCGCCCGCCATGTTGTCGCCACAGGATCGCGGGTCGCGCGTGCACGCGGTGGTCGTGGCGTACGTGTGGAACTGCATCATGTCGCCGGCCGCCGCGACGAAGGCGCGACGGATCACGGCGTGGTTGCCGTGCCACGGATTGCCGGGGTCGTCCCAGAGCGCGTACCACGCGGTCTTTCCGCCCATCACGGACTCGCGACCGACCATCGCGAAGGGGCCACCGCTGCGCTCGATGCGAGCGAGCGTGAGATCGGCCGAGGGCAGGAGCAGGCCCGCGTACGTCGGAAGGCTCGGGAGCTGACCGTTGGGTCGCTGCACTGCGATCCAGAAGCGGAAGAGGTCGTCGGTGCTGCGTGGGCTGGCGGCGTCGAAGGTCACGGAGCCGGCAGACACGTCGAAGTCCGCGGCCGTGAGGGAGGCCATGTAGTTGCGCAGGACGACCTTCCAGGGCGCGTCCTGCGCGAGCGGGGCCGCGACCGACGCATCGACCGAGGGGCAAGGCACCTCCGTCGCCGCGTACGTACAGAGCCCAGTCGCGGGCTCGCAGCGACCTCCGCACGCGCCGCCGAGTGGAAGATGGAAGGTGCGCCCGGGCGCGCACGCCGCGAAGTCGGTGCTCGCCGGCGGGTCGTTGCAGACGACACCGGTGCAGAGGTCCACGAAGGCATCGATCGGCGCATCGAGCTCGGGCGGCACGAACACGTCGGTCGCGGCCGGCGGTGCGTCGGGGAACGGCGCGTCGAGACCCGGCGCGTCGGGGAGCGCTGCATCGGGGAGTGCGGCGTCGATCGAGCCTGCGTCCGACGTGGGCGCATCGGCCGACGTCTCGCCCGCGTCGCTGGTGATCAGCTCGCCGTCGCACGCAGCGAGCGCCAGGAGCAACGGTGCGGCCGCAGCGCGACGGGTGAGGGTACGGGAGCGCCTGCGCATCTCCTCACGCTACCACCACCGCGAGCGACGACGGTCCGCGTCACGGCATGGGGCACGGCCCAGCCGATGACCCGTCACCGCCGGGAACCTGCCCGCGGGGGCGCTGTCCATGGTGCGTGCCGCGCTTGGTCGTCGTCCTCACGGTGCTCTCGTCGCTCTTCGCGATCGAGGCGAGCGCGCAGGCGCCCGTCGAGGCCGACGAGGCGTGGGTCGAGGTCTCGCGGCATCGGCTGCATGCGACGCTCGAGGGTGGGTTCGCGGTGGTGGCCGAAGAGCTGGTGCTCGAGACCGAGGGCACGGTGCACCGCAGACCCACCACGATCACGCTGCGCGTGCCGAGCTCGGCGGAGCTCGTGGCGATCGAGGCGTGTCAGGGCGGTCAGTGTCGGCGGGGCAGCGAGGTGCACGACGCCGACGAGATCTTCGCGCACGCACAGTACGGCTACCGCACGCCGGGCACGCCGCCGCTCGTGATCGCGCAGCGCCACGGAACGCAGGGCGACGGAACGGGCCTCGCGCTGCGCATCGCTGGGCTCGACGAAGGCACGGCGGAGGTGCGTGTGCTCTGGAGCGCGCCGACCGAGCGGCTCGGTGGGCTCGAGCGCCTGCGCATGCCGGCGCGCGAGACGGACGCCGAAGTGACGCTCGCGAGCACGAGCCTCGAGGGGCTCTCGATCGATGGCGATCCGAGCCTCGTGCGCTCGCCGATCGGCCGCGCGTACGACCTCGTGGGCCGGAGCGACGCACAGGCGTCGCGCGTCGAGGTGGGCACGATCGATGGCACGGGCGCGGGCTGGGCGCGCGCCGTCGCGCCGACCTTGCCTGTCTCCGCGCGCCACGTCGCGATCCTCCTCGATGCCTCGCCGAGCATGCGCGAGCACGAGGCCGAGCGCGCGGCCATTCTCGCGAGCCTGATCGACGTGGTGCCTGCGGGATCGCGCGTGTCGATCGTGGCCTTCGCGCGACGTGCGCGCGTGCTCGCGGATGGGCCGATCGAGTCGCTGCGTGCGCAGGAGCTCGCGATCCCCACGGATCTCGGGCCCTCGACCTCGCTCGCGGCGGCGCTCGAGACGCTCGAGGGCGTCGAGGGCACGGGCGAGGCGACGCTCCTCTGGCTCGGCGACGGTGGCCTCGCCTGGGGCACGCGCGAGCGCAGGGCGCGCGACGAGCTCGCATCGCGCGGTGGGCGCGTGATCACGACCGACGAGCACGCGATCACGGCCGTGCCGTCGATCGCGGTCGCACCGACGGAGGATCCGCTCGGCGCGCGCGCACGCTTGTCCGCGCTCTTCTCGACGACGCTGGACATCGACGTCGGTGATCGCGTGCTGCATGTGCCCGCGGGCGAGGCGAGGCTCGTGTGGCTGCGCGACGTGGGGCCGGCACGCGCGCTCGGCGCGCGCTCGAACGTGCCCGCCGAAGCGGCCGCGCCGCTCGTGCGCGCGGGCCTCGGCTGGCACCGCCCGCGCACGCTGATCACCCTCGACCCACGCGATCGTCACGCGGCGAACAAGACCGCGCGCGGCGAGCTCGGCATCTTCGTCGCCGGCGGCGGCCTCGAGGGCGGGCGGCTCGGTCCGCGCGTGCGGGTCTGCCACTGCTGGGGCTACCACGTTCAGAGTGGGATCTCGCGCGGGATGATCGGCCGGATGATGACGTCGGTGCGGCCTGCCGTGACCGCGTGCTTCGCGAGCGCGCGGCAGGGCGACCCACAGTTCGAGACACGCGCGACCTATGTGCTCGGCTTCGAGGGAGACGAGCTCGCGCACGCCGACGTCGAGACGGACGACCCTGCGCTCCGCGAGTGCATGCTCGCCGCGCTCGATCACCTCGTCGTCCCCGAGCTGCCCGCCGGCGAGACGGCCCGCACGATCCTCCGCTATCCCTTCGTGACGCGCGCGATCGAGGCGCCCGCGCCCTCACCGATCGACGCCGCGCTGGCCGCGTCGCTCGACGCGACCTTCACGAGCGAGCCCACCGTGCCCCCGCTCTCGCTGCTCGCCCCCGAGTGATCGTGGATGCACGCCCGAGCGATCGCGAACGAGCCGAGGCGATCAACGACGTGGCGCGATGCGGAGGGTGCGCGACAGGCGTGCCGCCACCGCCCCTTCGAGGCGCGCGATCGATCGCGTCACGCGTCGCGTCCAGCCAGGCCCTCGCTTCTCGAGCGCGTTCCATGCGAGGCGAACGTCCTCGTCGCGGTCGGTCAGGAGCACGCGCAAGAGGGCCTCGGCCTGGAGGAGATCCTTGCGCGACTTCGTGGCGAAGGCGGCGTTTCGTGCGTCGGCGACCAACAGCTTGTGCAGCGCGAAGCGAGACGGATCGGGGACGTTCACGAGCACGCCGGCGCCGCCGACGATCACGGCGGGCTGGCTCTTCTCCACCAGGTAGTCGAGGTAGCGAAGTGGTGTGGCGCTCGCCCCGAGCGCCTCGATGTGGACTGGGGCCTCGGAGCGACCGCGCATCGGCGTGAGAAGGTCGAGACGGAGCCTGGTTCCGTGCACCTCGAAGGAGGTGGAAGGGACACGCGGGTCGAAGCCCGGGATCGGCCAGAGCCGGAGGCCGTCGACGCCCTCTCCCGTGAGCCGAGGCAGGAGTGGGGCGTCCGTCAGGGCGACGAGCACGTGCGGGTCGTGGACGAGGTCGACGTCGGCGGTGCGCACCGAAGCGACATCGGCGCTGGCCCCGAGCGCGTTCATGAGCGCCGCGAAGGCGTGTGTCCCGACGAGGACGCCTCCGATCGCGAAGACCCAGCCATGGGCCAGCGTTTCGAGGAGCTTGAGTTCGGCGGCCGTCGGCCCGGTGCATCCCGCCGCGCGCGCGAGCTTGACCAAGAGCGCACGCCGGTCCTGGTCCATCCGCTGGGTCGCCCAGCCTGCGGTCAGCTCAGCGGCCCGTCTCCTCACGTCCGCGGTGTCCGAGCCGAGGTACGTCTGACGCATGCCGCCGAGCGCGCGCTCCTGGACGTAGAGGTACACGCGACCCCCGATCGTCTTCTCCACCACGGTCGCGGCGCGTCCCTGGTGGCGCCTCGCGAGGGCCGTGGTCAAGAGCTCGGCGTAGGCGGTCTGCGCCTCGAGCGGCAGGCGGGCGACGGTGAGCACGTCGGCATTATACGTCGCGGTGGCTTCCGCGACGTATAAGCCGTTGCACCCTCCGCGCTGGTCAGGGGAACTCGCCGTCGTGGAGGATCTCGTAGAGCGCGCTCGAGACGTCGATGTTGCCCGGCGCGCTCGTCACGCCGTAGGTCACGACGCGCGCGACGGCGGTGCGACCACGGCCCGTCGTGATCTCGATGCACACGTCGCACTCGCTGCCGTCGGCGGCGAGCTAGGCACCGAAGAGTGTGGCGCCGATCACCGAAAGACCGAGAACGAGTCGACCTGGGGCGCCCTGCGGCGGGGTTGCGCAGCAACCCCCGGAGCAGCGAGGGAGCGAGGTCGACGAGCGTACGAGCAGGGGGGAGTGGGGGGGAGTTGCCGACTCCCCCCGGCCGCGCCGAAGGTGCGAGAACGACGCGCTCACGCGATCCTCTTGTCGGCCCACGACCTCTTGCCCGGGAGGCCGAGCTCCTCGAAGCGCGGGACGATCACGTCTTCGATCACCGCGTAGAGGATCTCTCTCGCGTCGCGGCCGTTCACCGCGCCGAGCGCGGCGAGCTCCGCGAGGAGCGCGTCGGGCAACGCCGGCGGCAGGGGCATCGCGGCGAGCATCTTCTGCTCGATCGTGCCGAGCGCGAGCGGCAGGTAACGGCCGAGGCCCGCGCGCTCGTCGTCGGTCAGCTGCGGGAGCCACTCGCCGAGGAGAGACCAGCCGAGCTTGGCGTGGAGGATCTCGTCGGCCGAGAGCTGCTCGACGACGCGGCGGATGCGCGGCTCGGTGGTGAGCTCGCGCTCCTCGGCCAGGAGCGAGGTGCTGATCGTCTCGCTGAGACACGAGGCGAAGATCACGTTGCGGAGCGCGCGCTCGCGCGGCGTGCGGCCCGCGTGCTCGGGCAGGGGCTCGGTCGCGAGATCGCCCTCGATCTCGGGCGTTCCGCCGAGGTAGCGCACGAGCTGGAGGCAGAGCGCGGCGTGGTGGATCTCGTCCATCGAGGCGCGCAGGACGACGGTCTTGTACTCGACGCTCGCCTCGGCCTCGATGAGCTGCGGGAGCAGGCGCGAGAACACGCAGGCGCTCTGGTGCTCGTGGAGCGCCCGCGCGCGCCAGCCCTCGCGCGCGATCTCGACGGCGCGTGGCGAGTAGTCTCCCTCGAGGCGCGCGCCGTCGGGGATCTCGGGCGCGGGCTCACCACGCTTGAGCGCCCTGTCGAGCAGGCGCTCGTGCTCGGTGCGCAGCGGCGAGGTGCCGACGTCGAGGCGGAGGATTCCCATCCGGAGAGCTCCTTCGAGCGGTTCGCTCGATCAGGCCGTCGTCGAGGGAGGCACGAAGGGACCGGGCACGCCCACGAAGCACTCGGCGAAGCCGCCATCGTAGACGTACCACTCGCCACCTCCGAGGAGACAACACACGCGCTCGCGCGGGATGAGCTCGTGGCAGCTCGCGTCACCGGGGAAGTGCGCGTCGACGAAGGCGTCGTTCTCGTAGAAGACGAGCGGCGCATCGACGCTCGCGTCGGGCTCGACCGCGGCGTCGTCGGCCACCGGTGTCGAGGCGCACGCCGCCGCGCTCGACGCCACGACGAGACCACACGCGACGCGTGCAGCGCGCAGGGCCGAGGCTCGCGCATGCGTCGGTCGCGTCGGCGTGGACATCACGCCTCGCGTCATCACGCCTCGAGCGACGGCGGAACGAAGGGGCCCGGCACCGCGATGGCGCAGAACATCGCCGCCTCGTCCCAGAAGCCGCCTGCGAGCACGCAGCACTCCTGGTTCGTCGGCGGGAACGCGGGGCCACAGCCGCCATCGACGCTGAACGCGTCGTCGGCCACCACGAACGCATCGTCTCCGAGGACCGGCGCGTCCGACGTCGAGGGCGCATCGCTCGTGGACGGCGCGTCCATCGCGGCGATCGGCGCATCCTCGAGCGGCCCTGCGTCCATGCCGTCGCAGGAGCAGGCGTCGACCATCGGCATGGCGGCCTCGTTGTCCGGGTCCGCGTCCACCGGCATCGCGGCATCGGCCGCGTCGGTGCCGCCTCCACACGCGGCCAGGCCCACGATCGACGCGGAGAAGGTGACGGCGCGTGCGGCGCGGAGCGCACGTGCGCGACGGGAGGTGAGGGAGTCGAAGCGATTCATGCCGTCGAGGATGCGGCAGCGCCCTCGCGGCTGTCCACCTCGCTGCGCTCGGGATCGTGGCCCGTGAGCGCGAGGCCGTCGGCCAGCGCGACCTCGACGGGCACGCCGCTGAAGCCCGCGGTGCCGCTCAGCCGATCGAGGAGCGTCTCGTCGGTCACGTCGTTGACCGAGACGCCCGCGTGCGCGCTCGCGACCGAGAGGCGCGTGCCCTCGCGCGTGTGCCCCCAGCCGTGCGGCAGGCTCACGACGCCGCGCATGACCTCGTCCGAGACCTCGACGTGCGCGACGATGCGCCCGACGCGCGTCGTGATCGAGGCGCGCGAGCCCTCGCGCAGGCCGCGCGCGGCGGCGTCGTCCGGGTGCACGAGCAGCGTGCAGCGGCGCGGGCCCTTCACCATCTTCGCGGCGTTGTGGAGCCAGCTGTTGTTGCTGCGGAGGTGGCGCCGCCCGATGAGCACGAGCCCGGGCGTGGGCTCCTCGAGGCGGGGGAGCAGCGCGCGCGCCTCTCTCACGAAGAGCTCGGGCGCGAGGTGGACGCGTCGATCGTCGGTGTAGAGGCGCTCGGGCAGGCGCGGCTCGAGCGCGCCCAGATCGAGGCCGTGCGGGTGTTCGCGCAGCACCTTCAGGGAGAGCTTGCGTGTGGCGCGGCTTCGCAGGCCGTACGGCCCTGCGCGCAGGCCCGCGTCGAGGATGGGCTCGGGCCCGCGCAGCGCCGCGGCGAGGTAGGCAGTGCGCAGGCCGCGCGGCACGACGAGGCCGGCCGTGAGGTGCGCGAGGATCTCCCAGTCGTGGCGCTCGCCGTCCTTGCGCGCGAACACGGGCGGCACGTACTTCGCGGCGTTGCGCACGGAGAACACGTGGAGCGCGAGATCGTAGTGCGAGCGCTCGAGGGGCGAGACCGGCGGGAGGATCACGTGCGCGTGGCGCGTCGTCTCGTTGAGGAAGGCGTCGAGGCAGACGACGTGATCGAGCCTCGCGAGGGCCTTCTCGAGGCGCGGCCCGTTCGGTGCGGAGAGCGCGGGGTTGCCCGCGAAGGTGAGGAGCGCGCGCACGCGGCCCGGGCCCGGCGTCTCGATCTCGTCGGCGAGCGTGGCGATCGGGTACTCGCCCATGAGCTCGGGCAGGCGCCGCACGCGGCTCTGCCAGCGGTCGTATCCCTTGGACATGCCCGCGTGCACGAGGAGCTGCATCGGGTCGATCGCGGGCGTCGCGAACATGGCGCCGCCCACCTCGTCGAGGCGACCGCACACGACGTTCAGCGCGACGATCAGCCACGACGCGAGCGTGCCGTGCTCCTGCGTGCAGGTGCCGACGCGCCCGTACGCGACGCTCGTCCGGGCCCGCGCGAAGTCGCGCGCGAGGCGCGTGATCGTCTCGGCGGACACGCCCGTCTTGTCGGCGACGCGGGCCGGCGCGAAGCCCTCGGCCAGCGCGCGAAGGCTGCCGAGACCGGTCACGCGATCCTCGAGGCGACCGATGCGCGCGAGGCCCTCGGCGAAGATCACGTGGAGCATCGCGAGCACGAGGTAGGCGTCGGTGCCCGGGCGCACGAAGACGTGCTCATCGGCCACCTCCGCGGTCTCGGTGCGGCGCGGATCGATCACGACGACCTTGCCGCCGCGCTCGCGGATGGCGCGCAGGCGCCGCTTCATGTCGGGCGCGTTCATCAGCGAGCCGTTCGACACGAGCGGGTTGGCGCCGATCACGAGGAAGTGCTCGGTGCGATCGACGTCGGGGATCGGGACCATGCCGACGTGCCCGAACATCTTCTCGGCGGCGAGCATCTGCGGCGCCTGATCGGTCGAGCTCGCGGAGTAGACGTTCTTCGTGCGGAGCAGGCGTGTGAGCGGCAGGCCGTGCGTGATGAGGCCGAGGTTGTGGGCCGTCGGGTTGCCGTAATACACGGCCATCGCGTCGCGCCCGTGCTCGGCGCGCACGCGCGCGAAGCCCTCGATCGCGAGGCGCAACGCCTCGTCCCAGCTCGCCTCGCGGAAGCCCGCGCCGTCGCGCACGAGGGGGCGCCGCAGCCGATCGGGATCCTCGTGCAGCTCGCCCATCGCGTACGCCTTGGGGCAGATGTAGCCGCGCGAGGCGGGGTCGTCGTCGTCGCCTCGGATCGAGACGACGCGCTCGCCCTCGGTCTCCACCACGATGCCGCACGCGGCCTCGCAGAACGTGCACGTCGCACAGTGTCGTCGGGTCATGCGGGCCTCTCCTGCGAGAACGTCGGCCCGAGCGACTCGAGCCGTGTGTGGAGGTTCGCACGTCGGGTGCGGACCACGCGTAGATCCTACCGGAGCCGCGTCTGCGGTACGCTGCCGGTCGCGACCTTGAGTGGCGCAGCCCCGTTCGCCACGAGCTCCTCACCTCGGCCACGCCATGAGGGAACACATGGCAGACACTCTCTCGATCCTGTGCCTCGCGGCGGGGGCGCTCGCCGTGTCTGGGTGCGCGGACGATCGCGTGCCGCTCGAGGACTGCGACTACGGCTTGTACTGGGCCGAGTGCGGCGGCAACGGTGAGCCCGTGCTCGGCTGCGATCGCGACACGGGGGATTGTCGCTGGTTCGCTGGCGGCCTCACGGCGCGCGGTCACGCCGTGTCCACTTGCCCGCCCACGAATCCTTGCTGTCACTCGAACTGGCCATTCACCGACTTCTCGCCCGACGGGACCGTCCGCGAGGTCGCCGTCGAGCAGATGTCCCTGCTGGGGCGAGGTGTGGTGCAGCGTCGGGAGCCCTACAACGACTTGTCCGTCACGTTCGACCTGACCGAGATCCCCCCTGGCGGGATCATCGAACACTGCGATGGCGTTGGTTGCTCTCGTGCTGCGGGTGGGCCCCGTCTCGCTGTTGGGGACTCGGTCGTAGTGTATTACGGCAGCGATCTGGATCGCTGGTTGCTCGAGATCATTCCCGGAGAGACAGCGGAAGACTGGTCCGCGCACGTCTATCGCTTCCAGGCGGTGACGCGCGAGGGCCTCACTCCGCCTCTGGCCTGCAGTGACTGGTATTCCGCCACTTCCTCCTTTGCGCTCGAGGGGGTGTTGCACCTCAACACCGATGACCTCTCCGACCCTGAGGCCGTTCACGGTCACCTCATCTCGACGGGGGATCGCTTCGACTTCGACATCGTCTTCTGAGGCGTCACGGACCACGAGGGAGAATTGATGCGTTCATCGCGCCCGATCGCACTTGTCGCAGTCGCGGCGCTGTTCGTGTCTGGGTGCGCGGACGATCGCGTGCCGCTCGAGGACTGCGACTACGGCTTGTACTGGGCCGAGTGCGGCGGCAAGGGTGAGCCCGTGCTCGGCTGCAATCGCGACACGGGCGATTGTCGCTGGTTCGCGGGCGGCCTCACGGCGCGCGGTCACGCCGTGTCCACTTGCCCGCCCACCAATCCTTGCTGTCACTCGAATTGGCCGTTCACCGACTTCTCGCCCGACGGCACCGTCCGCGAGGTCGCCGTCGAGCAGATGTCCCTGCTGGGGCGAGGTGTGGTGCAGCGTCGGGAGCCCTACAACGACTTGTCCGTCACGTTCGACCTGACCGGGATCCCCCCTGGCGGGATCATCGAACACTGCGATGGCGTTGGTTGCTCTCGTGCTGCGGGTGGGCCCCGTCTCGCTGTCGGGGACTCGGTCGTAGTGTATTACGGCAGCGATCTGGATCGCTGGTTGCTCGAGATCATTCCCGGAGAGACAGCGGAAGACTGGTCCGCGCACGTCTATCGCTTCCAGGCGGTGACGCGCGAGGGCCTCACTCCGCCTCTGGCCTGCAGTGACTGGTATTCCGCCTCTTCCTCCTTTGCGCTCGTCGGGGTGCTGCACCTCAACACCAGTGACCTCTCCGACCCTGAGGCCGTTCACGGTCACCTCATCGCGACGGGGGATCCCTTCGACTTCGACATCGTTTTTTGAGGCGTCACGGACCACGAGGGAGAAGCCGCTCGACGTCGGGTTCTGATCGTGACGCGTGTTGGCGTACGCTCGGGCGCGATGTCGATCGCGATCGCTCGTTCACTCCGCACCGCTTCCCGCGCCGAGCTCCGGCGCCACGTCGTCGAGGGGCATCCCGTGGATCCCACCGCGATCGAGGGCTACGCGTACCGCGGGACGAGCCTGGGCCTGCCACGCGTGGTCGAGCTCGCGACGTGGAAGACCTTCCAGAAGACCTTCTGGCGACACCCCGATGGACGCCTCGTCGGCTGGAACGTGCGGCTCGAGCAGGACGGCATCGACGCGCCGAGCCGTCCCAAGCGGAAGAACGGTGCGCCCGTCGTCGAGTGGCCGTACGGCGTGATCGGCCCCGAGGGCGTGCCCATGCCGGAGGGCTTCGGACGTGGTCTCGTGATCGACTACTCGCTCGCGCCCAACCCGTCGCAGCAGCTGCTCGTGAAGGATCCACTCGTGGCCCTCAGCGAGGGCGACTTCGATGCGCTCCTGGGCGTGAGCTACCTCGTCATCGCGGGCCGCACGGTCGAGACGCCCACGTACTTCACGCTCGAGCGAGACCACCGCATCGATCACGTGCCACCGATCGACGGCTGGGACGCCGCGGCGCGCGAGGTGAGCCGATGAGCGCGCCGAACGAGATCCGGGCCGCGCTGCCTGCGCGCGAGCGCGCTTGGGCGGAGGCGCTCTTCGAGGCGATCCTCGGGCCGGTCGAGGCGCACGGGCTGCCGAGCTTCGCGTCGATCGACAAGGAGAGCTTCTACCGCGCGATCTCCTCGGCGCCGGGCCCGCAGTTCGCGCCGGGCCTGCGCGGCATGGTCACGGCCGCGACGCTCGCCACGGTGCCGAGCTTCGGCAAGCCCTTCCACGCGCTCGACCGCGCGGGGCGCGAGCGCGCGATCGAGCAGCTCGCAGGCGACGAGCGCTACGTGATGCGACAGATCCTCTCGACGCTGAAGATCCTCGCGACCTTCGCGTACTACGAGGATCCCGAGGTCCGCCGTCGCACGGGTGCCGACGTCGATGGCGCGGAGGTCGATTCGCGCGCGCGCGCTCTTTCCACGAACGAGCCGAGCGAGCTCGTGCACCTCGATGGCCGCACGCTCGAGCGACCGCGGTCGTTCGACTGCGACGTCGTGGTGGTGGGCAGCGGCCCCGCGGGCGCGACGGTCGCGCGCGCGCTCGCGCTCGAGGGCCTCGACGTGATCGTGCTCGAGGAGGGACACGAGGCGCGCCCCGAGCGGTTCGTGGCCTCGGGCCTGCAGGCCATGGCGCGCCTCTATCGCGAGATGGGCACCTCGATGGCGCTCGGCACGAGCCCGATGCCGTTCCTCCAGGGCGTGGCCGTGGGCGGCACGAGCGTCGTGAACGGGGCGATCAGCTGGCGCTTCTCCGAGGAGACGATCGATCGCTGGGTCTCGGGCGACCCGGGCCTCCGGCCCGTCTTCGAGCTCTCGCGCCTGCGCGCGCACGAAGACGCGCTCGTCGAGCGCCTGGGCATCACCGACACCGATCGCGCGATCGCGGGCAAGAAGAACCTCCTCCTCGAGGCCGGCGCCGCGAAGCTCTCGATCGCGAGCCGACCCATCGCGCGCAACGTGCGTGGCTGTCGCGGCAGCGGGCGGTGTCTGCAGGGCTGCCCGCACGGCGCCAAGCTCTCGGTCGATCGCAACCTCCTCGTCGACGCCAAGGCGCACGGCGCGCGCATCCTCGCCGGCATGCGCGTCGATCGCGTGCTCCACGATGGCTCGCGCGCGATCGGCGTCGCGGGCACCGCGGCGTCGGGCGTTCGCTTCGACGTGCTCGCCAAGCGCGTCGTGCTCGCGGCGAGCGCGATCGGCACGCCCGCGCTCTTGCTGCGGAGCGGCATCGACCACGGGCCTGTCGGTCGGCACCTGAGCGCGCACCCCGGGGTCTCGGTCACCGCGCGCTTCCCGGACGCGGTCACGAATTTCCGCGGCGCGACCCAGGGCCACGAGGTCGTCGGTCTGCGCGGCGAGGGCCTCAAGGTCGAGGCGCTCGGCTTCGACGTGTCGATCCTCGCGAGCCGCGTGCCCGGCTACGGCAGCGCGCTCGCGCCGCGCCTCTCCGCGCTCGATCGCTTCGCGGTGTGGGGCACGGCGCTGCGCGCGGAAGGGGAGGGCAGCGTGCGCCTCGTCGGCGGCCGCACGCGGGTCTTCTACTCGCTCGCCTCGGGCGACACGCAGAAGGCGCGGCGCGCGGTGCGCGTGATGGGCGATCTCTTCCTCGCGGCTGGCGCGGAGGAGGTCTATCCGGGCACGCCGGGCTTCGCGTCGGTCGTGCGCGACCCGGAGACCATGGCGCGCTTCGAGACGGAGGGGCCGCTCTCGCCGCGCGCGTACGCGATGTCGATGACGCACCTCTTCGGCACGACGCGCATGGGCACCGAGCGTGCGCGCTCGGTCGTCGGCCCGGACTTCCAGCACCACGCGGTGCGCGGCCTCTACGTCGCGGACTCGAGCGTGTTCCCGGGCAACCTGGGCGTGAACCCGCAGCTGCCGATCATGACGCTCGCGTCGATCGCCGCGCTCTCGATCGGAGAGGGGCTCCGACCGACGTGAGCGGCGCGCGTGCACGGCAGGGCGGTGCTCTGCTCGCGGTCCTCGCGATCGCGGGCCTCGCGATCGCGGGCTGTGGGCGCGTCGGCTACGACGCCGACGCTGCGAGCACGATGGACGCACACGCGCTCGACGCGACCGGTCTCGATGCTCCGAGCCTCGAGGTCGGCGCGCTGGATGCGAGCCTCGATGCGCTGCCGATCGATGCGCTGCCGATCGATGCCTCGCTCGACGCGCGAGAGGCATCGGTCGACATGCGAGACGCGACGAGCGTCGACGGTGGGGACGACATCGTCTGTGGCGATGGCATCGTCGAGGCCTTCGAGGTCTGCGACGACGCCAACACGAGCGCCGGCGATGGGTGCGAGGCGTGTCTGCCGAGCCCGGGCTTTCTCTGTGTCGGAGAGCCCTCGCGCTGCACGTCGCGCTGCGGCGATGGCGTGCTCGCTCCGAGCGAGCAGTGCGACGACGGTGACCTCGAGCCGGGCGATGGCTGCGCTGCGGGGTGCACGATCGAGGCGGGGTTCGCCTGCAATCGTGGGCAGGCGCCGTACTTCGCGTTTCGGCAGGGGCGCACGGACTGCGTGGAGACGACCTCGGCCAGCCTCGCCGACGGAACGCTGTTCTTCACCGAAGACGCGACCGTTCGCCTGCGTCACGTCGGAGGCGCTCATCGATACGGTGGTGGGCGGTGGGTGGCCGTGGCGCGCGTCACCGCATACCTCGACGACGGCGCGGGGGCGACGCTGGAGGGCCCGACGTTCTTGGCGCCTCCCGGCACACGCACGCCCGATGACGAGGTCTCTCGCGCGGCGGCGATCGACTACGCCGCGCGCGCAGGCGCACGAGACCTGACGGCGACGGACGTGCGGACCGTCGCGCTCTCGCTCTGGGACAGCGCCTGCGGTGACAACACGGACGAGATGACCGTGTGGCGCGTGGACCGCCTCTCGCAGTGCGCCCCGACCCCCGCAGGCCTCGTCAGCTGGCTGCCGCTCGACAACAGCTTCCTCGACGCGATCGCCGGTCGGCCCGCGCTCGCCGAGCCTGCGAGCCATGGCTTCGGCGAGGGCGTGCGCGGCTGGCATCTCTCGCTCAGCGCGCCGACGGCCCTCGACACGAGCGCGCTCGGCAGCCCCGACTACACGCTCGCGTTCTGGTTCGGATGGGCCGATCGCAGCACGCCACCGCCGCGCGTGCAGGACGTGGTCTCCGTCGCGGGCGCCGGCATCGAGGCCCGCCTCGACACGTCCTCGACGTTCACGCTGCTCACGCGCTGGGACGGCCTGGTCTCCGCCTCCGGCCTGGACGTCGCGCTCCCGCATCACATCGCGATCGCGGTCACCGCGTCGCCCCGGACCGCCGAGATCTACGTCGACGGTGCGCGCATCGACACGATCACGTCGGCCGCGATCCCCTCTCCCCTCGGCGCGATGCTGCGCCTCTACGCAGGCGAGGAGATCGACGAGCTCCGGCTCTACGACCGCTCGCTCCTCGCCCCCGAGATCGCGGCGCTCGCAACCCGCTGACTCGAGCGCGCGCTCAGCGCCGCTTGCGGCTGGGATCGGCGGCGGGGCGCGTGCTCGCGCGCTTCTTGGTGCTCGCTCCAGGGGCCTGGCCCTCGCTCGCGACGAGGTCGCGCAGGACCGGCAGGAGCATCTTCCTGCGCAGGAGCATCACGAGCTTCTCGCTGAGGAGCGTCGCGGCCTCGGTGATCTCTCCGAGGTTGCCCTCGGCGCGCGGGATCACGCCCTCGCGGAACAAGCGCAGCTCGATGCGCACGAGGGCCGAGAGCGCCTGCGCGTACTCGCCGAGGATCGTGACGGGCAGCATCTCCGGCGTGATGCCGGCCTTGCGCGAGGCGCCGAGCACGCGGAGCAGCTCGAGATCGTCTCCCGAGTAGCTCTCTTCTTCGACGTCGGGGAGCGGCGTCACGATGCCTGCGCCCTTGAGCCACTCGAGCTGCTTTCGCGGCATGCCCGCGGTGACGAGCTCGTCCTTGGTGCGTCGCTCGCGCGGCGCGACGCTCGCCATGGTCCGCGCGATCGCGGCCGTGACCGTCTCGTCGGGGCTCGGCAGCGTGGACTCGTCGAGCACCTCCTTGATCACCTTGAGGGGCAGGAAGCGCGTGCGCTGGATCTCCTTGATCCGCTGGATGCGCGGCACGAGCGTCACGTCGTAGTACGCCATGTTGCGGCTCGTGCGCGTCGGCTCCGGGAGCAGACCCTCGTTGACGTAGTGCTTGATCGTCGCCGCCGGCACGCCGCTCAGGCGCGCCAGCACCGACATCTTCACGGCCTCCGCGGGACCGGCCCCCGCGTCGCCGGGCTCGTGGCGCGGCGCGCGGGTGGAGGCTGCGGCGGGCTTTCTCTGCGAGGGTCGAGACATCGAGGCTTCTGTCGACGCGAGACGCTTCAGGGGCGGCGCATCGTGGTCACACCGGCGGGGACCGAAGCGCCCGTGAGGTACGCCTCCATCGCGGCATCACCGGCGAGGTGGCGGAGGAAGAACGCGGTGAACAGCGTTCGGTTGGTGGCTAGCACGGTCGCGTCGTCGGCGGGACCGTCGGGGCACACGTCGCACGCGAAGCCGCAGGCGGGGTCATCGAGGAAGTCCATGTGGTCGGCGCCGGTGATGTCCCACTGCGCCGCCCAGGGAGCGGCCGTCGCGGCCGCGTAGAACTGCTGGAAGTTCTGCTCGGAGGGCGCGCAGGCCATCGAGCCGAAGCCGCCACCGCTCATGCCGTTCGTCGTCTCGCCCGCGAAGCCTGCGGGCACCGTGATCTCGCTGCCGCGCGCGGGCACGAGGTCCGGACGATCGCGTGAGCCGCCGCCGCCGAACGGGCTCGGGTCGCCGTCGACGGGATCGATCGCGTAGAGCGCGTCGATGCGATCGTCGTCCATCGTGATGAGCGTCGAGAGCTTGCCGCCGAGGCTGTGGCCGGACACGCCGATGCGCGTCGCGTCCACGCTCGAGGCAAACGGTGCCTCCGACGTGGCCCACGTGATGACCGCGCGTCCGTCGGCGGCCATGTTCACGTGGTTGACCGACAGGAGGCTGCCCGCCGGGTTGGCGCCGACGACGACGAAGCCGTGCGACGCGAGGCGCTCGAGCGTGCCAGCGTACTGATCCGTGTTGAGCTGGAAGCCGGGCAGGAAGAGCACGAGCGGCGCCGTCGTCCCGGCCGGCAGCGTGGGCACGTAGGCCGTCACGGGCGTGCGGCGGCCCGCTGCAGAGACCGTCGCGGTCGAGTCCGTCACGGTGTAGGGGCCCATGCGCGTCGGATCCGCGCCGGTGCTGCTCATCGCGGCGTCCACCATCGCGCTGAACGCGTCGGGCATCTCGATCACGCCCGCGTCGGTGCCGGGAGTCACGTACGCGTCGGTGCCGGGCGCGACGTACGCGTCGGTGCCCGGCGTGACGTACGCGTCGGTGCCGGGAGGGAAGTAGGCATCGAGCGGGGCCGTGACGTGCGCGTCCGGTTCGTCGGCGCTGCCACCGTCGCCACACGCGGCGAGGGCAGGGATTCCGAGGATCACGAGCGCCAGCGGGGCGCGCGACGAGAGACGGTTCGGACGGGACATCGGTGGCTCCGGGGTCGGGGTTCGGGCGAAGGCGGCCAGCCAAAGTTGGAAGTCGCACTTCTCACAATGCCGCGGGGCCGTCAAGCACCCGCCGTGCGTCGCGCGGTCCTCGCCGTGCGGGTGGCGCGTCGTGCCCCCGCTCCGCGGGCGGACGCGTAGGATGCGCGGCGATGACGGATCTCTTCGCTCCCCACGAGCTCCGACCGGGCGTCGTCTCGCGCAACCGCGTCTGGCTCGCACCGCTCACGAACATGCAGAGCCACGCCGACGGAACCTGCTCCGAGATCGAAGAGCGCTTCCTCGGCCTGCGCGCCGACGGCGGCTTCGGTCTCGTCGAGACCTGCGCTGCGCACGTGTCGCAGGACGGAAAGGCCTGGCCCGGAGAGCTCGGCGTGCACGAGGACGCGATGGTCCCCGGCCTCACGCGCCTGGCGGCGCGCATCCACGCCGGAGGTGCCCTCGCGAGCGTGCAGCTCTTCCACGGCGGCCTCCGCGCGGACACGAGCGTGAGCGGCCTCTCGACGATCAGCGCGAGCGCGTACGAAGAGGCGGGCAACGCGACACCGCGCGCCATGACCGACGAGGACTTCGTTCGCGTGATCGGAGACTTCGCGGCCGCGGCGCGGCGCTGCGCCGAGGCGGGCTTCGACTCCGTCGAGCTGCACGGGGCGCACGGCTACTTGCTCTCGCAGCTCCAGAGCACCGTCTACAACCAGCGCACCGATCGCTGGGGTGGCTCGCTTCCGAACCGATGCCGGCTGATCCGCGAGGTGACGCGCGCGGTGAAAGAGGCCGCTCCTTCGCTCGTGCTCGCGATCCGGCTCTCGCCCGAGGACTTCGGGCAGGCCAAGGGCATCGATCTCGACGAGACGATCGAGCTCGCCCGCTGGCTCGCGAGCGATGGCATGGAGGTGCTGCACCTCTCGCTGTGGCGCTCGAGCCAGGTGACGAAGAAGCGCCCCGACACCCACGCGACGCCGCTCTTCCGCGAGGCGGTCGGCGCGAAGGTCACGATCGTCGCGGCCGGTGGGATCTGGTCGCGCGAGGACGCCGAGCGCCAGCTCGCGCACGGTGCCGACGTCGTGGCGCTGGGTCGTGCGGCGATCGCGAACCACGACTGGCCGCGGCGCGTCGTGGATGGACGCGAGCTCGCGCGCGCCCCGGTCACCGCCGAGCACCTCCTCGGCGAGGGCCTCTCGGAGAGCTTCGTCGGCTACATGCGCAAGTGGAAGGGCTTCGTGGCGTGAGGGCACGTGGCCGGCGAACGCTGTCGCGCGATCGTCACGCGCTCGGGTAGGATCTCGCCCCCTTCGTGAGCGTGTCGAACAACCCACCGCCGAGCACCCTCGGCCGCTACCGCGTCGTGCGTCGCCTGGGCGCCGGCGGCATGGCCGAGGTCTTCCTCGCGAAGTACACGGGTGCCGAGTCGATCGAGAAGCTGCTCGTCGTCAAGCGCATCCTGCCGACCTTCGCGCGCAGCCCGAAGTTCGTCTCGATGTTCGTCGACGAGGCCAAGCTCGCGATGCGCCTCAACCACCCGAACATCGTGCAGGTGTACGCGTTCGAGCAGGTGAAGGACGAGTTCCTCCTCGCGATGGAATTCGTCGACGGGCTCGACCTCGGCCGCGTGCTCTCGGCCGCGCGACGCCGTGGCCGCCGCATGCCGTACGCGGTGGCGGCGCTGCTCGTGATGGAGATCGCCAAGGGCCTCGACTATGCGCACAACCGCAAGGACGAGTCCGGCACCGCGATGGAGATCGTGCACCGCGACGTCTCGCCGCAGAACGTGCTCGTCTCTCACGATGGTGCCGTGAAGATCGCCGACTTCGGCATCGCGCGCGCCCGCATGATCTCGGAGGAGACCGGGGTCATCAAAGGCAAGTTCAGCTACATGTCGCCCGAGCAGGCGCGCGGTCAGCGCGTCGATCGACGCAGCGACGTCTACTCGCTCGGCGTGCTCTTCGCCGAGCTCTTGATGAACCGCACCATGTACCCGGGCCTCCAGGGCATGGAGATCCTCGAGCAGGTGCGCGACGGAAAGACCACGCAGCCACGCGCGGCCGATCCCTACGTGCCCGAAGAGCTCGACGCGATCGCGATGCGCGCGATGGCCACCGATCGCGAGGAGCGCTACCAGACCTGTCGCTCGCTCGCCGGTGCGATCTCGCGCTGGCTCCACTCGCAGGAGGAGCCGCACGACGCCGCGCAGATCGAGGCCTTCCTCGCCGACGTCGCGCCGCGCGAGGTCACGCAGGCCGAAGCGGCCGCGGCGCGCGCGCCGGGCGGAGAGATCGCGGCGCAGGCGACGATGCTCTCGCACGCGAGCGGTCTGCCGCCTCCGGGGGGGCGCGAGCTGCGCGAGCGTCGCAACGTGGTCGTCGTGGCGGGCTGGCTTCGCGATCTCGGCGTCGGCACCGAGGGCGCCGGTGAGCGCACGGGCATCGCGTCGGCCTCGCAGGCCATGCGGGTGCTCGAGGACATCGCGTTCAAGTACGACGCGGTCATCGAGTGGCCCGAGGGCCCGGAGAAGCTCGCGTTCCGCTTCGTGCTCGGCATCGGCCGCGCGTCCGCCGACGATCCGCTGCACGCCTCGCGCCTCTCGCTCGACGTCCTCGACGCGCTCGAGGGCCTGAGCGCCGATGCGATCGCGCCGCTCTCGGCCGCGATGGGTCTCTCGCGCGGTCTCGTGGCCACGGTGCGGCAAGGCAACGTGCGCGCGCGCTTCGAGCCGATCGGCAACGTCTTCGACGTGGCCCGCGAGCTCGCAGCCGCGGCGGCGTCCTCCGAGGTGCTCGCCAGCGGCGAGGTCTATCGGCTCGCGCGTCGCGTCTTCTCCTTCGAGGACGACGGTGCCCGCTCGGTCACGGTGCCGAGCGCCGATGGACCGCGGAGCCTTCGCGCCTATCGCCTGCGTGGCGCACGCACGCGCGAGGAGCGCGCGAAGGAGTCGGCGCAGCTCGCGAGCCAGGTCGGCCTCGTCGGTCGATCGAGCGAGATCCAGGCGCTCGTCGAGAGCTACGAAGAGGTCGTCTCGCAGGGCAAGAGCCTCTACCTCGCGATCGTCGGCGAGATCGGCGTCGGCAAGACCGCGCTGGTCGCCGCGGCGATGAGCCGCTTCCGGCCCGATCCGGTGCTCATCCAGGTCGACTGCCCGTTCGGCGCGCAGGAGGTGCCCTACGCGGCGCTCAACGATCTGCTGCGCGAGGCGTGGGGCCTCGAGGAAGACCTCAGCCCCGAGCAGGCCAAGCAGCGGGTGCGCGAGCAGGTGCGTCGCGTGATCAAGGCGGCCGATCGACGCGAGGCCGCCATCGAGTCCTTCGAGGCGATCATCGCGCCCGACAAGAAGGCCACCGACGTCGGCGATCGCAGCCAGCGCCTGCTCCAGGCGGTGCGCGACTTCCTCACGGGCCTCGCGCAGAAGGCACCGACGGTGCTCTGGATCGACTCGGTGCAGTTCGCCGACGGCCCCACCTCCGAGCTGCTCGCGCGCCTCTTCCTCCAGCCGATCGCGGCGCCGCTGCTCGTCATCGTCTGTGCGCGCCCCGACGCGCGCATCGATCCGGTGCTGCGCGGCGTGCTGCGCATCGACGTCGAGGAGCTCGCCGACGACGATCGACGCTCGCTCGTCGAGGCGCACCTCGGAGGCGCGCACGTCCCGCCCGACGTGCACACCGCGATCATCCACCGCGCGGGCGGAAACCCCTTCTTCCTCAAGGAGCTGCTCGACGCGCTGCTCGAGCGCGGCGTGCTGCGCTTCGAGGAGGGCCCCGAGCGCCGCATCGTGCGCCGTTCGGGTGCGGCGTTTGCGCTGCCCTCGACGCTCGAGGACGTGATCGCGGCGCGCATCGGCGAGCTCGCGGACCGCGAGCGCACGACCTTGCGGTGGCTCGCGGTCGTCGGCGCCGGCGTCTCGCCGGTGGAGGTCAGCCAGCTCATGGGCCTCGACGCGAGCGAGTCGCTCCGCGTGCTCGAGGAGCGCGGCCTCGTGGTGCGTCGACCGGGCGGCAGCCTCGCGTTCCCGTCGGTCATCGTGCGTCAGGTCGCCTACGAGACCATCGACGCCGAGGATCGCGGTCGTCTCCACAAGCGCGTCGCGCAGTACCTCGCGGCGCTCGCCACCAAGCCGCCACCGGCGCGCATCGCGCGGCACTTCGAGCTCGCGGGCGAGAGCGTGCTCGCGGCGCGCGCGTACCGCGAGGCGGGCTTCCTCGCGCGCTCGGTCTACTCCAACCGCGACGCGCTGCGCTTCTTCGGCCGCTCGCTGGCGCTCCTTCCCGAGACCTCGAACGAGCGCTTCGAGATCCACGAGGTGCGCGAGCAGATCCTCCGCGTGCTCTCGCTCCGCGCCGAGCAGCGCGTGGAGCTCGAGCAGATGCGCGCGATCGCCGAGCGCAGCCGCGATCCGAAGCTCCTGGCCATCGCGTACGACCGCCTCGCGCGACACGAGCTCGACGCGGGTCGCGGCCTCGGCGTCGACGCCCTCCTTCGCAAGGCGCTCGACGCGGCGATCTCGTCGGGCGATCGCGCCTCGGAGATCGAGGCGCTGCGCCTGCTCGGTCACCTCCGGCGCGATCAGGGCGACACGGTCGGTGCCGTCGAAGCGCTCGACCGAGCGCTCATCCGCGCGGGCAACGATCCGGAGCACCTCGCGGCGCGCGGCCTCACGCTCGCGAACCGCGGCACGCTGAAGTGGCGCAAGGGCAACGTCGCGGAGGCGATCGAGTCCGCGGCGGAGAGCATCGCGATCTTCCGTCGCCTCGGCCTCAAGGGCTATCAGGCGCACGCGCTCAACTCGCTCGGCGTCGCGCTGCTCTCGAATGGTGCGTTCGAGGACGCGATCGCCTGCATTCGCGCGTCGGTCGTGCTCGATCGCGAGGCGGGTGACCGCATCCACGTGGGCCGCAAGGTCTCGAACGTCGGGCAGATCTACGCCGAGCTCGGGGACACCGCGCGCGCCCGGGAATTCATGGAGCGCGCGCTCTACGTCTTCGATCGGGCCGACGACGCGGGAGGCCGCGCCGACACGCTCTCCGCGCTCGCCGAGCTCATGATCGAGCAGGTCGGTGATCTCGAGCGCGGCGCCGAGCTCCTCGACGAGGCGCGCCGCGTCGCCGAGCGCCTCGACGACGCCTACGACCTCGCGCACGAGCGCATCGTGCGTGCGGAGTGGCACATGGCCCGCGGGGACGTGGCGCGTGCGGAGTCGGTCGCGCGCGAAGGCGTCACGCACGCACGCGCGGCCGCGACGCTCGCCTACGAGCTGCTCGCCGCCGCCGTGCAGTCGCGCTGCCTCGCGCGCCTCGAGCGCAAGGAGGAGGCGATCCGCCTGGCCACGGGCGTCATCGCGGACGTGACCACGCGCGGCTCGATCGAGCGCGCCGAGCGGATCCTCGCCCACAGCGCGCAGGCGCTCTTCGATGCGGGGGAGCGCGATCGCGCGCGCGACGCGGCCGCCAAGGCGCGAGGCGTGCTCGATGCGCGCCTCGTGCGGGTGCGCGACGAGTCCCTGCGCCAGCGCTACCTCGAGACCCCCGTCGCGCGGCTCGTGCGCGAGCTGCAGCAGTCTTCCTGAGCGCCCGCGTCGTCGCGGATCTCTCGCCGCGACCGGCCGCCCCGAAGGAGCCCATGAACGCGTCGATTCCGCCCCCCTCCGTGCACGCCGGTCCCGTCGCGATGGTCTTCTCCGGTGGCGGTGCGCGAGGTGCGTACGAGGCCGGTGTGCTGCGCTACCTCTACGGCGAGTTCGCTCGCCGACACGGCGTGCCCGGTCTGGACGTCGTCTCCGGCACGAGCGTCGGCGCGATCAACGGGACCTTCGTCGCGTCGGTGGTCCACGACCCCATCGCGGGCATCGAGCGCCTCGTGCGGCTCTGGAGCGAGCTCGAGCTCGATCGCGTGATCGGCTTCGGCGTCGGTCAGGCGGCCAAGCTCCCGCGCGTGCTCTTCGGCGGCAAGCAGGGCGCGGGCATCCTCGACGTGAGCCCGCTGATCAAGCTCGTGTCGACCAACATGCGCTGGTCGGATCTCGTGAGGAACCTGCGGCGGAGCAAGCTGCGCGCGCTCACCATCAGCGCCACGCACGTCGCGACCGGCCGGCCATGGGTCTTCGTGGATCGCGCGCCCGAGGTGCCGCTGCCGACGCGCCTGCCGCCGTCGATGATGGTGCGCGCCGACCGCATCGGGCCCCAGCACGTGCTCGCCTCCGCCGCGATCCCGGTGCTGTTCCCGCCGGTGCCCGTGCACGGCGAGCTCTTCGTCGACGGCGGCCTCCGCCTCAACACCCCGATGTCGCCGGCGATCCACCTCGGCGCGCGTCGCGTGCTCGTGGTGGCCCTCACCTCGGCGATGAGCACGCCCAAGCCCGCGTTCGATCCGGGCGTGTTCCCCGGCGTCGCGTTCCTCATCGGCAAGATGCTCAACGCGTTCCTCCTCGATCACGTCAACGCCGACTTCTACGAGATCGAGCGCGTCAACAAGATGCTCGACGACGGCGTGGCGCTCTACGGCGAGGACTTCGTGACGCGCATGAACGCGCGTGCGCACGAGGAGGGGCGCGCAGCACGCGAGCGCCTGCACGCGCTCGCCATCGCGCCGAGCGAGGACATCGGCATGATCGCGGCGCACCACATGCGCTCGAACAAGGCGCGCTTCGGTCGGGCGCTGGGCAAGCAGCTCCTTCGCCTCCTCGACATCGGCGAGGGCGTCGACGCCGACCTCGTGAGCTACCTGCTCTTCGACGGTGACTTCGCGCGACAGCTGATGGACCTCGGCGAGCACGACGCGCGCCGTCGCGAGGAAGACCTCGCGCGCTTCTTCTTCGCGGCGTCCGACACCTCACGCGTGTCCACCGCGCCCTGAGCCCGCGTGCCCGCGCCCGCGCCCGAAGGTCTGCTCGAGGTCGAGGAGGAGGCGCGCCTCGCGACGCTCGAGGGCGAGAAGCGGATCGCCCACGGCACGCTCGGAGGCGTGCCGGCCACCGCCATCGCCTTCGGTGCGCGCCGCGCCCGCGAGGAGCTCGCGGCGATCGAGGCGCTCGCGGCGCACCCTCACGCCCCCGCGTGGGCGCGGGCCCAGGACGACTGGCTGATCGTGCCGCGCCTCGCGCTCGACGAGGTGACGCTGCCGCGCACGGACGAGGACCGCGAGGTCGAGCCTCGAAGCGGCACGATCGAGTCGCTCCTCCGTGGCGTCGCGCCGCGCGTCGATCGCGGCGGTGCGGTCGACGTGCTCCGCGCGCTCCGACACCTCGAGCTCCCGCGAGGCCCGCTCGATCGCTGGCTCGGCACGGAGGCGCGCGCGACCTTCGTGCGTGGTCCGGATCTGGGCGGCGTCGATCCGCGCCTGCGTGGTGTCGATCGCTCGCGCGGCGACGATGCACCTCCGCGCGTGATCGGCCTGAGCCTGCGACGCGCGCGCCTCGAGGGAGTGCCCGAGCTCGACCGTGCGGCCGAGGAGCTCCGCACGCGCGTGATGCGCGCGCCGGCGCCCGACGAGCACACCGAGCTCGGTCGCGAGCTCGCACGCCTCGACGTCGCGGTGCGCGAGCTCGTCCGCGCCCGCCCCGGCGAGCACCGCGATCACCTCGAGGCCTTCGTTCGGGATCGCGTCCTCGCGCGCCTCCGCGCGATGCCGCCGCGCCCCCGCGCCGAGCCCTTCCGGGTCTTCGAGCCCGAACGAACGCGCCGGGAGCGCCTCTTCTCACGCTGGTCGGAGGGGATCCGCCACGACGAGGAGGGGCTCTTCTCGGCCACGCCCGAGTCGCTCGCCTTCCGCATCGCGGCCGGGCTCTCGGGCCGCGTCCTCGATGGCACGTGCGGGATCGGCTCCATCGCCATCGCGCTCGCCCGGACACCCACGATCGACGCGGTGGTCGCGGTGGACGTCTCGCCCGATCGCATCGCGATGGCACGTCACAACGCGCGTCTCTACGGCGTCGAGCAGCGCATCCACTTCCGCGTCGCGGACGTGTCGGCGGTGCTCGCCTCCGAGCGCTTCGATGCGGTCGTGCTCGATCCGCCGTGGGGCGGGCGCGACTACGATCGTGCACGCACGACGCTCGACGACCTCGGCCTCGATGTGCGGCGCGTGCTGGCCGCGTGCAGGGGCTCGGTGAGGCTCAAGCTCCCCAAGAGCTTCGTGCGCGAGGAGCTGCCGGGGTTCGTGTTCGAGGTGCTCGCCGACGAGCGCGGCGTCGTGAAGATGTTGCTCGCCTCGCGCGGCCCCGAGGGGTGACAGCACCTCCGGCCTCTGCGAAGGTCCGCGCGTGAGCGCCTCTTCGACCCCGCGCGTGTTCAGCCACTCGGTGCAGATCTACTACGAGGACACCGATCACTCGGGCCTCGTCTATCACGCGAACTACCTCAAGTACTTCGAGCGTGCGCGCGAGCACCTGCTCGGCACCGACGAGCTCGTCCGCCTCCTCGCGGAGGAGGGCACGGGCTTCGTCGTCTACAAGTGCGAGATGACGTTCAAGCAGGGCGCGGTCTTCGGCGACACGATCGAGATCCGCTCGACGCCTCGCCTCGAGAGCGAGTACCGCGTGGTCTTCCAGCAGGACGTCTACCGCCGGGATCGCAACACGCAGAAGGACGAGCTGCTCGTGCAGGGCATCGTCCACATGGTCTGCGTCGGAGCCGACAAGAAGCTCGTTCGCCTGCCGGCGAGCGTCACCGCGCGGCTCTGACCGGCGGGTCGCGAAACGCCCTCGGGTCCGCGACCGGATCGTCCGATGTCGATCACATCGGGACCGCGTTCGCGCTCCCTCGCCGTCCCTGGGCTGGAGTATGCTCACCGCGAGAATCATGAGTCAGCGCGAACGAGGCCCGGTCGTGCTCGTGGACGACGATCCGCTCGTGCTGCGTGTGCTCGCGAAGAGCCTCGAGAACGCTGGCTTTCGCGTGGTCGCGCGCGAGTCGGCGTTCGGGCTGACCGCGCTGCTCACGGCCGAGCTGCCGTCCGTCGTGGTGCTCGACGTCTCGATGCCCGGGCTCGACGGGCCGGGGGTCTGGAGCGTCGCGCGCTCGGTGCTCGCTCCGGCGCCCTCGGTGATCTTCTACTCGGCGAGCGACGCGCAGGCGCTCGAGGCGCTGGCGGCCCGCTTCCCGGAGGCGCGCCCGCTCACCAAGCCCGCGCCCATCGCGCAAGTCGTCCGGGTGGTCGAGGACGCGCACCGCGAGAGCGAGAAGCGGGGCGGCGTGGCGCCTCGCCGAACGCCTCCGCGCGGCGTCTGAGGCGATGTCCGCCTCCACAGAGGACGACGAGGCTCGACCCTCGCTCGCGCGTGCGCCGTTCTTCGTGGAGGAGCGGCTCGAAGAGGCGCTCGAGCTGGCCCACGCACGCGCCGGGCGGCCGATCGAGCTCTGTCTCGAGATCCACCCCGACGTGCCCGAGCTCGTCTCCGGAGCGGGCGAGCACCTGCGTGACGCCGTGCTCGCCGCCCTCTTGGATCGCATGCGCTCGACCGAGGGCGCGCGGGTGTGCGTGCAGGCGACGTGCAGCGCGCACGGCGCCGACGAGGTCCGCCTCGAGGTGAGCATCGACGACGCGCCCGCGCTCGCGCTGGACGCGTCGGTGATGGTCGGGCCTCCGCGAGCGCGACCCTCCGAGCTCGCGAACCGACGTGCCTGGGTGCTCGCGTCGGGCTGCGTCCGCGCGACCGTCGGGCGGCTCACCCGCATCGGCCTCCAGGCCACCGCGGTCGACGACGCGAGCATCGGCGCTGCCTTCGCGAGCGGCGCGCCCGACGTCGTCGTCGTCGATCTCGCGCACGATCACGCCGGCGAGCTGGCCAGCGAGGCGGACGTGCGGAGCCGCTGGGGCCTCGGCGCGCTCCCGCTCGTCGTCGCGACCGAGGCGCCGTTCGCCATCGAGCCACACTCCGCGGCGACCTCGATCTCGCGTCCGGTGCGTCGAACACGCCTGGTGTCGGCGCTCCGCATGGTCCTCGCGCCCCTCCGAGCGCCCACGCCCTCGAGCGTCGCGTCCGAGGTCGCCGGCCTCCGCGTGCTCGTGGTCGACGATCAGCCGCTCAACCGTTCGGTGATCGCGGCGAAGCTCCAGAAGCTCGGCGTGCGCGTGGACACTGCGTCGCACGGCCTCGATGCCGTCGAGGCCTGCCGCGCCGCCTCGCACGATCTCGTGCTCATGGATCTGCAGATGCCCGTCATGGATGGGCTCGAGGCCGCGCGACTCATCCTCGCCCAGGGCCCCACGCCGCCTCGCATCGTCGCGCTCACGGCCTCCACGTTCGAGCGCGATCGCGTCGAGTGTCAGCGCGTCGGGATGCGCGGGCTGCTCACGAAGCCGGTGTCGGAGGCCGACCTCGCCGAGCAGCTCGAGCTCACGCTGAAGGCGAGCGCGCGACGCGCGCGGCAGCGCTGAGGACGCCGCGCGCGTCGGGCCCGTCGATCAGACCAGGACGCCGTCGAGCTGGAAGACGAGCTCGGAGATCTGCACCGGGCTCGGCATCGGCTGGTCGCTCGTCGTGTACGCGTAGACCTTGATCTTGTGGACCTTGGACTCGCCCTGGCGGAGCCACGGATCCATCGAGACCACCACGCGCGCGCCGTTCACGTTGCGCTCGAAGCCCTCGATGTCGCCGTACTCCTGGACGATCGTGCGCCACCCGAAGCTGCGCAGGCCGAAGAGCAGGCCCGTGGGCGCCTGCTTGTCGGTGTAGCGCGAGGTCAGCATCGCGGGTGTGAGCTCGACGAGCGGGCGCGTGAGCTGTCCGAACGGCTGCGCGATCGCGTAGTCCGACAGCTGCTGGCCCCACCTCGCGACGAGGCCGGGCGTGTCCTTCAGCGTGTACGGGTGAACGACGCCCACCCTCGCGCCCTCGGGCAGCTCGTAGGTGTCGTCCTCGACCGTCGCGTACGTGCGATCCTCGGCGACGCGGAAGGTGCCGAGCAGCGCGCCGCCCGTGTCGAACGCGCCCCACACGAGGCGCTTGACCAGGTGGCCGACGAGCGGGTGCTTCACGAACGCGTCGACGAAGACGTCGGCGTCCACGCGGCGCTCCTCGCCCATCATGCGCTCGAGGCGCGCGATCTGATCGCGGCTCACCTTCTCGGCCTCGCTCTTGAGGTGCTTCCACGCCTCGGAGGCGGCCTTGGCCTTCTCGGCGTCGTCCGTCTTGGCGGCGCGCGGGAAGGAGTCGAGCTTCTCCGTGCCATCGGCGCTCTGCACGAAGGGCCGGAGGTGCTCGTCGAAGCCGACGCGGAATGCGCGCGGGCCGAAGTCGAAGACCATCGTGCCGTTCTCGTCGAGGCCCAGATCGGGCGCGGTGCGATCCTCGAGCTCGTCGGCGGAGAGGCCACGGGCCGCCGCGATCTCCGCGAGGATCTCCACGGCGCGGTCCTTCATGTACTGGCGCGCGCCGCTGCGAGACACGCGGCCCACGAGCGAGAGCGCGAGGTCGGTGCCCATCGCGCCGAGCACGTCGAGCGCGAGGATCGCCCGCTGCTTGGAGTTGTCGAGCGCCCACGCGCGGCCTCGATCGAAGAGGAAGCGCGCGGCCTTGTCGCTGCCGACGAGCGCCACGGCGCGCACACACCACTCGTGCGCGGTGACCATGCCGCCCGCGACCCACGCGCGCACGAGCGCCTCGACGAACGCGTCGAGCGAGCGCGGATCGCACGCCTCCTTCACCTGCTCGACGCCGACGTACGGCGGGTCGATCGGCGAGAACGCGAGCGCCTCGAGCAACACGTTCGTCGCCTCGCGCGAGAGCACGCGTCCGTCCTTCAGCTTCGGGCGCGGGAGGTTCTCGAGGCCGTCCTGGACCTTCGGGATCTTCGCGGGCACGAGCTCGATCGGATCGCGGTCGAGCAGGACCTGGATCGCGTCGCGCACCTCGCTCCCGTGGTGCGCCGCCTCTTCCAGCACGATCTCGCGGTGGCCTGCGCGCACGAGGGCCGCGAGCAGGAGCATCGCCCGGTCGCGTGACGTGCCGGGCTTGTCGACCACGATCGGCACGAGGCCGGCCGCGGCGTGCTTCGGGAAGCGCTTCACCCAGGCGAACGCAGCGCTGCGCGAGCCCTTGGCACCGAGCCACGTGATCGCCAGCGGCGCGATGCTGCTCGCACCAGCGTACTCGAGCTCGGCCGAGAGATTCGTCTTGAGGTTGGGCGCCATCGCGACGAGCGGATCGATCGCGCCGACGCCGTGCTGGTCGAGGATGAGCGCGAGCCCGGGCGTGTAGCTGTCGGCCTGCCACCACGGGCTCGAGAGCGTCGCCATCACGCCCTCGGCGTGGAGCGCGGTGAGATCCTCGAGCGAGAGGCCGAGCGTGTACGACGCGTCCGCGCGCGCGCCGCTCGCGATCGCGTCGCGGATCGTCTTGGCCGTGTAGTGCTTGTAGTACGCGAGCCGCTGGCGGTAGCTCGCGAGGGTGCGCGGCTCGACGGCGGAGAGATCCACCGCGCGCTCGATGTCGCGCGCCACGAGGCCCTCGAACACGGCTTCCTTCGCGGCCTTCTTCTTCGCGCGCCACGGCGGGGTCGCGAGCACCTTCGGGATCGCGTCGGCGGGAGCCTCTTCGCCCACGTCCTCCTCGCCACCCGCGGCTTCCGCCTTCGCGCTCGCGGAGAACGTCGCGAGCAGCGAGTCGATCGCGTCGCGGTACTTCGGCTTCTTCTTGAGTGCTTCCGTCAGCGCCTTGGTGGCGTGTGCCGGCATCGCCGACAGCGCCTCGGACACGAGCTTGCGGTTCGTCTTGTTCTCGAGCATCGGCACGAGGAGGCGCGCCGCGTGGATCGACGGATAGCAAGCCAGGACGGGCGCCCAGCGCCGCGCGTGGTGCGGCTCGGCCGGCACGCGCGCGAACGCGAGCTTCGCGAACGGGAGGCCCAGGCGCATCGCGGTGCGCACGAGCGAGCCGCCATCGGGACCGTCCTGGTAGAGCGAGGGGAGGATCTTCTCGATCGCGTCGATGTTGTCGACGAAGGGCACGAGCAGACCGAGCTGCGCGAGGTTCGCCTCGACGAGCGCCTTGGCGACGAGCTCCTTGGCCCGGGCCTCGTCGTCGAAGAGCCAAGCGAGCGCGGCCTGGTCGAGCACGGACGGGTTGGGCCCGACGGCGGCGCGCAGCTCCTTCTCGACGGGCTCGCGGCCATACGCGCGCGCCAGCTCGCGCAGCGCCGAGAGCTCGCGGTGGTGGATGACCGCGTACGTGTTCGGAAGCGAGTCGATGACGACGAAGAAGATGGGCTTGGGCCACTTCTCCTCGCCGCCGCCCGTGAATGGCTGGATGTGCTTGGCGCGCAAGAAGGCCTGGATCGCGAGCTCGGGGCCGACGCGCTCGGCCCAGTGCCAGAGCACGCGGCTCGGCCGATCCTCGGCCTGGTAATAGCTGAAGCCGATCAGCGCGAAGGTCGCGGCCTCGAGGTCGACGTCGAAGCCGTCGCCCATCTTCTTGTCGTCGAGGCGCTGCTTGGTGCGCGTCGCGAGCTCGCGCGCGAAGGGCGTGGCCTGCGGGTGATCGACCTGCCAGCGGTAGCTGTGGTGCGAGCCCGCCGACCAGCCCGCGTGCTGCTTGAAGAGATCTTCCCAGACCTTCTCGAACGAGAGCGCGCGCTTCTTCGCGAGCGGACGTGAGAGCGGCACCTCGGCCTCTTCGGCGACCCACGCGGGCACCGAGAATCGCACGGGCTCTCCGTCGATCTCGATGGTCGGTCCCGCCGCGGCGTCGTTCTCCGCGGCCTCGAGCGCTGCGATGGCCTCGGCCTCCTCGCCCTTGGCGCCCGCTCCGCTGCTCGCCGCGCTCGTCGCGCTGCTCACCGGTGTCGCGGCGGTGGGCTTGGGTGGGGGGCCGGCCGGCTTGGGCGCGGCGGCCGCTGGCGGCGCGTCACCGCCGACCTCCTGGTAGCCCTTCTTCGTCTTCTCCGCGACGAGCTTGTCGGCCTCCTTCTGTGCGGCCTCGTTCGTCGCGAAGGACTTGGTCTTGGTGTGGCCCGTCGTCCCGATGCGCCCGTAGGTCACGGTCATGTCGCTGCCGTCGACCGAGACCTCCCAGAACTTGCTCGAACCGCCTTCTTCGAACTCGAACCGTCGCGCCATGAGCCCACCTCGTGCCGCAACGTACCAGTTGCCCACCAAGGCCGATCGTCAAACCGAGTCAAAGGGGCCATCGAGGGCAGTGGGCCCGGCGCGAGCGCGGCCGGTCCGAGGAGGAGAGTCGGGCATGGCGAATCGGAACGAGCGGCGAGCGCGGGCTCTGCGTGCGGCCGTGATTGCAGCGGGCCTCACGGCGGCCGTGAGCGGAGCGGGCTGCGATCGGCTGCTCACCCGCGTGCTCGACGGCACGGGCATGGACGGAACGCGGTGCGCGGGCTGGTCGATCCGCCACGGCTCTCCTTCGGGCTGCTGCGACGATCAGGGGGCCCAGTACGACGAGACGCGCGGGCAGTGCATGTACCCACCGGTGCCCGGGCCGTTCGTTCCGCCATCGCTCCGGGACGAGGCGTGAGCCGTCGCTCACGCGCGGTGCGTGCTCAGCGCGCGGGGTCGGGCTCTTCGCCGAACCAGAGCACCGCGTAGCCCCCGTGGATGTCGGCGCCGAGCGCACCCCACGGGTGATCGGCCCAGATGTCCTGGTTGAGGATGACCGCGTTGTGGCCAGCGCTGTTCTTCCATCCCTCGAGAGCCGCCATCGGATCGTCGCTGCCCGCGAACGCGTTCTCGTAGCCGTTGCCCGGATAGCTCGTGAGCTCCCGCGGCTTGTCCCACATGCACTGCGCTTGCGCGTGGTCGGGTGTGTAACAGCACGGAGTCCAGCTGCCCTGATCGGACCAGCTGTGGAGGTTGCAGCTGCCCGTGTCGGGGTGGTGCTCGGCGAGATCGCGCGTGTGGGCCGCCGCGACGGTGCAGAGAGAGCTCGAGGCGGGGATCGCGGGGAGGCCGTTCTCGGCGCGGTATGCGTTGACGAGATCGATCAGCGTGAGGGCGCTCGCCGCGCAGCCGCTCGGCGGTGCACCGGCCGCGTCGGTCGCTGCGCCCGCGTCCGCGCCGCTCGCGCTGTTGTCGCCGCAGCCAGCCAGAGCGACGACGACGGCGAGGGACAGGGCTCTCTGCACGGTGGATCGCGGGGTGGTCATGGATCGAGCGTACGTCGAGGGCGAGGTCCGTGGCCACGTTGACCTCGCGGCTGCGTCGCTCGATCCTCGCGCGATGAGCACGTCTCCTCGCGACGCGCGTCGCCGCGCGCTCCGCACCGCGATCCTCGTGACCGGGCTGTCGTTGTCCGCGAGTGGCTGCGAACGCGTCGTCGAGCGCGTGATGAACGGACGCGCGATGGACGGCACGCCCTGCGTCGGCTGGTCGCTCTCGCACGGCTCGCCTGCGAGCTGCTGTGCGGACATGGGGGGCACCTACGATCCGTCGGCCGGCTGCGTCACGCCGCCGGACTACGGCATCGTCGAGGGCCCGTTCGTTCCGCCCGCGGACCCATCGGAGAACAGCTGACCGGACTCGAGGCGGCTCAGGTCCCGAAGCGGATGCCGAGGCCGGCCTCGGCCCAGATGCCCGGCATGCGGCTGTAGTCGTCGAGGCGGACGTGGAACGCGAGCACGCCCGTGATCGCCCACTCGCTCGAGAACCACCAGTCCGCGCTCATGCCGCCGCTGACCTGGGCGCCGAAGCGCCACTCCTCGGTGTAGCGCTCGAGCACCGGGACCGTGTCGCCGTTGTCGTTCACGTAGGCGCGCGGGATCTCCGCGGCGCCGTGCATCGCGAAGTACATGCCCGCGCCGAGCAAGGCCTGCAGGCGATAGCCGCAGCTGCCGCAGTGGTGCTCGTCGAGCAGGAAGCGGCCGCGCAGCACGTCGAGCGTGGCCAGCAGGTCCTGCCGCTGCTCGTTGCCGTCGAGACCGCCGAACGCGACCGAGGCCGAGGGGCCGAGGTTGAAGCCGCAGGGAGTCCCGAGCTCGATCTCGAGGTCGTAGCCGACGAGCCACGCAGCTCCCGGATCGAAGCGTCCACCGACGTAGAGCGCCTCGGTCGTGTCGTGGCGATCCTGGGCAGCGGCGGGGCTCGCCACGACGACGAGGGCGAGGGCGGCGAGGAGCGCAAGGACGATGGTGTGAGCGCGGGGCATGGACATCGAGACCTCGGTGCGTGCGGTCGGCGGGCGTGGAGCGACGCGGGTCGGACGACTCGCCCGAACGAAAGTTCTCCGCCCACCCAAGATTTCTGATCGCGCGTGGTTCGCGCGCGGGCCTTGCGTGCCGGTCGGGCTCGAAGCGACGCTGTGGCCATGGTCCTCGCGGCGCCGCGCTTCGATCTCGAGGAGACCCTCCGGGCGGTGCGCGCCCGCACGAGGGATCCGCGCGACGGCGTCTACGGGCCGGGCTCCGTGAGCTGGCAGGTGAACCGCGAGGTCGTGATCCTCCTCGGCGGTGGCCGCGCGGCCCTGCTCCAGCTGGCGCATCCGTACATCGCGCACGCGGTCGACCAGCACTCCGACACGCCCACCGATCCCGTCGGCCGGTTCCGCCGCACGTTCGAGCACGTGTTCGCGATGGTCTTCGGCGACCTCGACATGGCCGAGCGCTCCGCGCGGCGCGTCCACGCGATCCACAAGCGCGTGAAGGGCCCGATCGACGAGGACGTCGGCCCCTACGCGAAGGGCCACCGCTACCACGCGCTCGATCAGGGCGCGCTCTTCTGGGTGCACGCGACGCTCGTCGACTCGGCGCTGCGGGTCTACGAGTCCGCGGTCGCTCCGCTCTCACGCTTCGATCGCGAGCGCTACTACGAGGAGTCGCGGATCTTCGCGTCGCTCTTCGGCGTGCCGCCCGAGACGACGCCCGAGTCGTTCGGCCGCTTCGAGCAGTACTTCGCCGACATGCTCGCGAGCTCGACGATCACCGCCTCGCGCCCGTGCCGCGAGCTCGCGCGCTTCCTCCTGCAACCGCCTCGGCCGCTGTACGCGCCCCTCACGCGCTGGTACCGCGTGGTCACTGCAGGGATGCTGACGGATCGGCTTCGCCGCGAGCTCGCGTTGCCGTGGGGCCCGCTCGAGCGCGCGAGCGACGCCGCGAGCTGGCCTGCGATCCGCGGCGTGGTGCGCGCCCTGCCCGCGCGCTTGCGGTACTTCCCCGACTACGTCGAGGCGATGAGCCGCATTCGCGAGCCAGGCGGCGAGCGCCGCGATCGCCTCGGTCGCTTCCTCGAAGGCGCCGCGCTCACGGCGATCCAGCCGACGCCGGACGTGCTCGCCCGCGAGGCGGCCCGCCGCGCGAGCTGATCAGCGGGGCCGGAGCTCGCGCAGGGACCACGCGCGTCCGTAGGGCGCGCTCACGTAGTCGAGCCGCGGCTCCGGCGAGGAGAAGTACTCGACGTCCGAGACGATGACGAAGGCGCTGCCGTCCTCGGGCGCCGAGGACAGCGGCGCCGGGTAGGTGCGCAGCGTCGTCGTCGGCGCCGCGGCCTCGACGAGGCGGAACGTCGTGAGGCCCACGGCCGTGCGATCCTGCGAGCCGGCCACCGGCGTCGCCACGGTCACGTCGTTCGCGAGCAGGAGGGTCGTCGCGTCGTCGAGCACGTCGAAGCTCGCAGGCATCGAGGCCGGCGCCGCGTGTACGAAGAGAAGCCGCGCGGTCGTCGGCCCGCCTGGCGTGTCGGTCTCGTCGGGCGGCGGGTCCGCGTGGAGCGTGAGCGTCCAGTCCGCGGGCGGCACACCGCGCACGTTGCCGCTGATGACGCTGAGGTAGCGCCCACCGGGAACGACGTACGGGCCCACGTCGATGATGCGCGCGCTTGCGGTGCAGGCCGTCGAGGCGTCCTCCGACAGACCGAAGCGCGAGAGCCCACCGAACGTGCTCGTCGTCTCCGACACCGAGCC
>JBILLJ010000154.1:0-20326 GCA_044376125.1 Sandaracinaceae bacterium | reverse complement strand
GGCGACGGGCATCGCCACGCCGTCGGGCGGCGCAGCGTGCATGGGGCCGAGGTCCGCGCCGCCGTGCGGCTCGTCGGGCTGCCACACCACGCCCATCGGCGCGAGCAGGCGCGCGATCGGATCCCAGCGCGGCGAGATCGCAGACGGATCGGGGCGATCCGCGAGATCGGGTGTGCGCAGCGCCCACGCGCGACCGTCGCCGAAGTCCGCCTCGAGACCGAGCGCGTGCGGCTCCTCGCGGTGTGTGGCGGCGTAGGCCCGCGCGCCCGCGAGGCCGTTCTCCTCGTTCGCGAAGAGCACCACGCGCACCGTGCGGCGCGGTCGCGGCTCGGCCGTGGCCATCCAGCGCGCGGCCTCGAGCACGATCGCGCAGCCCGCGCCATCGTCGACCGCGCCGCGGCCGAGATCCCAGCTGTCGAGGTGCGCGCCGAGGAGCACGATCTCTCTCGCGCGATCGGTGCCGGGGATCTCGCCGATCACGTTCGCGCTCTGCGCCTCGCCCCCGTCGTGTGCGCCGAGCTCGAGGCGCACGCGCACCGTCTGCCCCGCCTCGATCCAGCGCGCGAGCACGTCCGCATCGGGGTTGCTCACGGCGGCCGCCGGGATCTGCGGCAGGCCCTCCGCGTAGCGCATGGCGCCCGTGTGCGGAAAGCGCGTCTGGTCGGTGCCGACCGATCGGATGATCACCGCGACCGCGCCCAGGCCCGCGGCGATCGACGCGCTCTGTCCGCGGATCGGCACCGTCTCGCCATAGCCGTGGCCGTCCTGCGCGCGCGCCATGCGCTGATCGACGAACACGATGCGCCCAGCCGCGAGCTCGGGCGAGAGCGCGCGCAGCGCCTCGAGGCTCGTCACGCGCACGAGCTCGGCCTCGAGGCCTCCGGGCGGCGTGCCGACGGAGCCCCCGAGCGCGGCCGCTGCGAGGCGATGCGGCACGGGGGCGATCACGTCCACGCGCTCTTCACCGCGCACCCACGCGCGCACCGTGACGGGCTCGGCGCGCACGTTCGTGAGGCCGAGCGTGGGCATCGTGCGCGTGCCCCACGCGACCGCGAGCGCGTCGCCGGGCGAGCCCGCGAGGCGTGGCCCGGCCGCGTCGGTGAGGCTCGCCACGTGCTCGTAGGTCTGCGTGTCGTGCGCTGCACGCGCCATGAGCGCCTCGACCGCCTCCATCCACGGCGGATCGTCCGGGCGTCGCTCGACCGTCGTCGGCGCGGTGGGCGCGGCGCTCGCGCGCGGCTCGCACGCGGCGGGTGTGTTCGTCGTGCTGGCGCCGCAGCCGAGGAGCGCCGAGGCGCCCAGGTACGCCGCCGCCCACGGCGCGGCGGTGCGAGACGAGCGGAGCGACGAGGACGTTCGCATGGGGCCGGAGCCTACGGCATCACGTGCGCGGCGCGGACAGCCACGCGTGGGCCTGCTCGACGTCGTCGAAGGCCTTCATCTCGGTGCGCGAGGCCATGGCCATCGTGGAGACGACCATCTGCCAGATGGGCTTGGACGTGACCACGGCGATCGCCGAGAGCCGCGCGCGGTGCCGCGTCATCAGCTCGACGAAGGCATGCCGGGCCTCGAGCTCGTAGCCCGTCATCTCGGTGCAATCGACGAGCAACCCGCGCGGCGCGGACGCGTTGAGGAGCTGGGCGGAGATCGGAGCGAGTTGTTCGCGCAGGTGCTCGGCCGTGAGGTGGCCTCGCAGCGACACTCGCACACTGCTCGGCGCGGAGGCCTTGCGAGGTTCGGTCACCGCGGCGTTCTAGACCCGATTGGCCGAGAGGCCCAGCGCAGGGCCGAGGAAGCTCGAGGGCGTTCCGGCGTACGTTCGCCTTCGATGCCTCCCGACGTCGAAGCCCTGCTCGTGCAGATGATCCGCGACTCCAAGCGCAACTGGCGGAGCGGCGGCCTCGCGATGATCGTGCTGATGGTCGTGCTCGCCGCGATCTCGTGGCTCGCGCTCGATCCGCGCGAAGGCAAGGGCCTCGCGGCGCTCTGTGGGCTCGGCGTGGTGGTCGGTCTCGGCCTGCTCGTACCCTCCTTCGGCGATCCCACGAAGGCGAAGATCCTCGGCACGATCCGCGAGCGCGCGGGTCAGATCGTGTGGCTCTACGTCTTCACGCAGCGCGGAAACGGCGCTGGCTCGTGGATCATCCTGGGCTTGGACGACGGCAAGCGCGATCGTGTGCCGGTCACGATGGGCCGCGAGGACGAGGTCCTGAGGGCGATGATGCGCGTGGCCCCGCAGGCGACCGTCGGCTTCACGCCGGCGCACGAGGCGACCTTCCTGAAGCGACCCTTCGAGCTCCGACGCGCATGAGCCCGCTCGAGCTCGCACCCTACGCCCGCGCGTCGCTCCGACAGGGTCGCGTCACGCAGCTCGCGCTCGCCGCGATCCTCGGCGCACTGGGCGGCCTGGTCCTCGCCATCCTCACGGCCGTCACGATCGCGGGCGCCGCGGGCCCCGACGACGGCATCCCGATCATCGCGCTGATCACCTCGCTCGTGACGCTCGTGCCGATGGCCTTGCTCCTCTGGAAGGGCCTGCCCCACGAGGGTCGTCACGTGCTCGTGCGTGTGCTCGAGCAGCACCCCGAGAAGGTGCGCAGCGTCTCCTTCTCGTACCAAGCGACCCCGAGTGGCCACGTGCGGGTGGCGAGCGTCCTGCTCACGGAGGGCACCACGTGGACGTTCCCTGTCCCGAGCGAGGAAGAGGTCGCGCGCGCGCCGCGTCGCGTCGCGCGGGCCGGTCGCGCGATGACCTCGTTCACCGGAGACTTCGTGCCCTTGCCGAGCGCGTGGACCGGCCTCGAGGGGCAGGGAACCATCGAGGTGACCGAGACCGCGCTCGTGATCGGCGGGCGTCGAGCCCGCACGACGATCGCGACCGTGCTCGCCGTGCTCCTGGCCTCCTCGGGTGGCTTCGGTGGGCTCCTCTTCTTCGTGTGGGCCGACTTCGAGTGGATGGACGATCCACGCCTGCCCGCCGTGCTCGTCATCGCGCTCGCGGTGGGGCTCTACGTCGGCGCCAAGGAGCTCCTCGTGCGGGCGCTGCCACGCGCCCAGCTGCGCCTCGCGATCCCGTGGGCGCACGTGCAGGACGTGCGCCTCTCGGGCGCTCTGGTGGACGTGCAGACGATCGATCCTGGCCTCGTCGGCCTCTCGCGCTTCCGCACGGATCGTGCGGAGGTGCTCGTCCAGCAGTGCAGGAGCTGACTCGCGTCGACGTCAGTCCGGCTGGTCGTGGCCGCGCAGGGACGCCTCGGCGCCGACGCGCTCGAGCTCGCCGGACTCCACGAGCCAGCGGATGGTCGCCACCGTGTCGACGTCGGCCGCCTCGTAGGCGGCGCGTCGTGCGTCGTCGAAGGCCGCGGCCTCGCGCGCGTCCTCGAGCACACGGGCGTCCTCGTAGACGAAGCGCACGAAGAGGCGGCCGCCCTCGGGCTCCTCGATCGACATGCGCAGGCTCGAGCGGGGAATCTCGCCTTGGGGCGGGATCTCGTAGTGGACGTGCTCGCCCTCCACGAAGCGGACCTCGTCGGTCACGCGGGTCTCGCCGAACGAGAGCACTCGCACGAGGCCCGCCGCGCTGCGCGCGAGGATCGTGACGCTGCCGAGGCCGGGCAGGAACAGCTCCGGCTGCTCCGCGCGCACGACGAGGCCGCGCCAGAGCTCGGCGCGTGTCAGCGCGCGCAAGCCGGGCTGTCCGAGGTCGTTGATCTCGACGAGGTGCTCGAAGCGCATCGACGGCCGTCCTACCAGGATTCGAACGCGAGGACCCGTTCGAGCGCGCCGCCGGACGGCTCGCGGGCCACGGCGAAACGCGTCATGGTCGAGGCATGAACCTCGGGACCGTGCTCGGCTCGCTTCGTCCTTCGCGTGGGATCGCGGAGAAGAAGGGCAATTTCGTTCGCGATGCCTGGGATCGCCTCCATCGCCTCCCGGGTGGCTCGCGCCTCTTCTCGAAGCTCGTCGGCCGCGCGGCGCCCTACACGGGCACCATCGACGCCCGCGTCGTCGAGCTGCGCGAGAACTACGCGAAGGTCGTGATGGACGACCGCCCCGGCGTGCGGAACCACATCCGCTGCGTGCACGCGATCGCGCTCGCGAACCTCGCGGAGCTCACCGGCAACGTGGCCGTGGCCTACACGCTGCCGGACGACGGCCGCTTCATCGTCGCGGGCATGCGACTCGAGTATCTCAAGAAGGCGCGTGGCACGCTGACGGCCGAGAGCCGCCCCGGCATCCCCGTCTCCTCGGAGAAGAAGGAATACGAGGTCGTCGTGGAAATCCGCGACCGGGCTGGCGAGTTGTGTACACGCGCCGTGCTCGAGACCCTCGTGGGGCCCAAGAAGGGCTGAGCCGGTCGGCTCGAAGCGAGCAGGCCACGTCCAAGGAGCGGAGGCGGCGATGACGACGAAGACCGGCACCATCCAGAAGATCGGCCTCGAAGGAGGCCTCTTGGCGCTCGTGACCGACGCGGGAGAGAGCTTCGAGCTGCTCGATCCGCCGAGCGCGCTCCGACCGGGCGTTCGTGCGAAGCTCGAGCTCGACACGCGCGGCGCGGACGCGTCGATCGGCATGATCGGCCAGGCGGCGCGCGTGAAGAGGTACGAGATCCTGTGAGCCTCACGTTCGAACAGCTCGGCAAGCACCTCGACGATCTCGGCTGGGCGCATCGCGTCCACGACAAGACGACGTACCGCTGCGAGCACGACTCGCCCGAGGGCGAGCTGCGCGTGTTCGTGCGCTTGACCGATCACTGGGTCGTCGCGTCCGTCGTGCCGTTCCTCGCGACGCGCGGAGACAACTCCTTCGAGCTCGTGCGCTGGCTGCTGCGGCAGAACCGCGACCTCTACCAGGCGCGCTTCGCGACGGACGAGGACGGGGACGTGGTGCTGTCGGTGGAGCTGCCCACCGAGTCGCTCGATGCGAGCGAGATCCGCAGCACCTTCCAGAACCTCATCCGCTACGCGATCGAGCACCGCGCGACGCTCCGGAAGGCTGCCAGGGGCTGATCCGGACATTCGTCTTTCCTTCTGCCCGGAACGTGGTAGCCCCCCGGTCGTACGTTCTCGGTCACTCGTGAGCGGGCTGATGCGCGGCGAAACGCGCGATTGGTTCTCGAAACGTCTCTCCGTCGGCGAACACGTGACGATGGCCCCGCTCCCACCGAGCGGGTCCGTCACTCGCAGCGGATCGAGGCTCGACGACTGCGGGCATTCAGGTGGCGCACCCGCGCCGCCGAGCCTGGGAGAGACACAGACATGACCCGACTCTACGTAGGCAACCTCTCGTTCCACACCACCGAAGCGGCTCTCCAGGAGGCGTTCGTCGCCTGCGGTGACGTGTCCGAGGTGAAGATCGTGCTCGATCGCGAGACCGGTCGTTCGCGAGGCTTCGCCTTCGTGACGATGAGCAACAACGAGGGCGCGCGTGCAGCGATGTCGCGCCTGGACGGCCACATGCTCGATGGCCGCGCGCTTCGCGTGAACGAGGCGAACGAGCGCGAGCCCCGCGGCGGGGGCGGCGCCGGTCGTCCGCGCTGGTGACGTCGTGAGCCGTCGATCCTCCGCCGTCCGAGGGGACGCGCGCGAGGAGCGGCCCGGCGATCTCGAGGGCCTCGTCGTCGAAGCCGAACGGTGGGTCCTCGAGACGGCGGCGGCGCTCCGCGCCGACGACCGTGCGATCGCCGGGGGGTGGCCGGGCACGATGTCCGAGGCGCAGAAGCGCCTCTCGATCCTCGTGTCCGAGCGGCGAATCACGCTCGCATCGCGCGAAGAGCAAGAGCACGCGGCGCGTCGCCTCTACGACGTCGCGCGCCGCACGTGGGTCGCACGCGCGAGCGCGGAATCGGACGAGGCAGACTGATCTCGTGAGGGCGCTGGAGTCGGAGGGAGCTGGCAACGTCTCCCTTCGTCTCGGCTCGCATTGCCCCGCGCCGCTGGATCACCAACCATCCAGTCATGTCGTGGCTCGCACTGCTCGCGCCGCTGTTCTTCATGCTCGCGCTCGTCGGGATGCTTGCCGTCGCCAAGCGCATGGCGCCCCGCTCGCCGCCCACGCCCGATCCCGTGGGCCTGCGCACCGTTGCGCGCTTCTCGTACGAGAGCGGTGATCCCGCGAGCCTCATGGACGCGATCGCCAAGGCGCTCGAAGAAGCGAGCGTCGAGACGTCACCCTGGCGCTGGGATCGCGAGGGGGCGTACGTCGAGTGCAGCTTCGGCACGGCGCGCTTCCAGATCGATCTCTACGTCTACGGCGAGACCTCGCTCTTCGTGAACGGCGTGGGCACCGAGTCGCCGATGCTCGGTCCGCCGATCGACGGCGAGGGAACGCGCAAGGTGCTCCGTGCGGTCGATGGCGCGCTTCGATCGCACCCGAAGGTCCGCGAGCTCCGCTGGCGTCGCCGCGAGATCGACGCGGCCGGTGGCGAAGGTCAACACTCCGCGCCGTTCGACGACGGCTGAAGGAGAGCCCGTGCGCGTACGGATCTGGCTCGCGTTCGTCTCCGTCGTGGTGGCTGCGTGCGCCCTCGCAGCGCTGCCGCGTTCGGCGCACGCAGGTGGCTGTGCGCGTCCACGCGCGCTGGTCGTCGGCGTCGTGCCCAGCCCGACCGACACGATCCCCGCGGGCGAAGGTGTGCTCGTCGAGCTCACCTCGGCGAGCCAGCGCAGCCTCGGCGCGCCCGGCGAGATCGAGCTCGGTGTGATCGACGCGGGCTCCTACGGCATCGGCGCACGCCTCGTGCGTGGAGGGCAGCGCCCCATCTCGCTGCGCACCGAGATCGTCGGGCCGGGCTTCGCGCGCTACGTGCCCACACGCACGCCGTCCGCAGGCACCTGGCAGATCGTGTCGCGCAGCGGCGAGCGCGTGGACCTGACGTTCGGTGATGCACCAGCGCCGCCGATCGGAGCAGCGCCCGAGCTCGTGCGCGTCGAGCGCCACGAGGCCGCGAGCCGCGGGCCCGCGAGCGGCTCGAGCTCCACGTGGGTCACGGCCGTCACGCGCGCGCCGATCACCGCGCCGTGGGTCGGTGTGCTCACCTACGGCGATCCGCGTGCGGGTGGCGAGGCGATCCTCGCGCGCGCCCTGCCCGGCGGCGAGGCGCAGCTCTTCCTCTACACGTCGCCCGGCCGCTGCTCGGGCATCGCCCTAGGCCAGAGCCCGCCGGGCGCGAGCCACGAGGTGAGCATCGCGACCTTCGATCTCTATGGCCGCGTGAGCGCGCGCTCGAACGTCGTGCAGGTCAGCCGCGCCGCGCCGTGAGCGCGCGCTCAAGCTCGCGAGGCGTCCGTCGCGCGGCGTGAGCGCCACCAGCCCACGATCGCGAGCGCGCCGAAGCTCGCGGCGATCGCGAAGTCGATGAGCACGAACACCATGGTCGCGTCGCCGCGGTAGAGGTGGTTTCCGAACGGGCTGTCGGAGGTTACGAGATCGCGCAGGCCGAAGCCCACGTTCGCGAGCGAGACCGCAGCCGAGACCACGATCTGCGCGCGACCCTCTCGCGTGACCCAGCCGAGCAGGACCATCAGCGCCCCGACGTAGGCCATGAGCTGGTAGAAGAACGAGAAGAAGTCGATCACCACCGGCGACGCGATGTCGGCTTCCGACACGCCGAAGTCGCGGAGGAACGAGACCCCTCGCACGAGGGCCGAAGCCGCCATGAGCGCGTAGAGCACGCCGATGAACGTGAAGACGATCCGGAATCCGGGGATGGGTCGTTCGGTCATGGTCCCAGCGTCGCGCCGGGGGCGCATGAGCGCTTGAACGAACCTGCTGCGTCGCGGCGCCGCTCGGCGGCTCGGAGAGCCTCGCCGCGATATGCTCGAGGCCATGCGGACGATCGAGATCGCGCGTGCCGCGGTGCACCCTCGCGTCGTGGGCACACGCGCGGTGCTCGGCCCTTCGCTCGCGCTCGCGGAAGCCCGGACGGCCGGTGTGCAGCACTCCGAGCGGCGGCCACCGATACACAGCGTGGTCTTCGGGCGGAGCCGCATCGAGCTCGACGGCGTCGTCCGCACCTTCGACGGTCCCGTCGCGCTCCCGGCGGGCGTGCGCCATCGCGTCGTCGCGATCGAGGGTGCGCTCGGCTGCGTCGCGCACCTCGAGGCGCGCCGCTATGACTTCGACGCGGCCACCCGCCTCGCCGAGCGGTGGCGCGGCTTCGTGCCGGGAGCCGACGATCTGCGCGAGGCCTTCGGTGATGCGCTCGCCATGGAGCGTCGGCGCATCGATCTCCGCCTCGCCCGCGCGCTCGACGCGCTCGAGCAGGAGGGCGCCACGGTCGTGTCGGCCGCAGCGCACGCGGGCCTCTCGCCGAGTCGGCTCACCCACCTGATGACCGAGGGACTCGGCGCTTCGCCCGTGGCCTACCGCGGATGGTTCAAGCTGAGGCGGGCGCTCCGCGCTGCGCTCGTCGAGCGCCACGACCTCACGAGGGCTGCCCACGAGGGAGGCTTCGCCGACTCGGCGCACCTCACGCGCACCACCAAGCACACGATGGGCGTCGCTCCCGCCGCGATGCTCCCCCCGAAGATCTTCCTCGTCGACGAGGGCTGAGCCGGCCAGGCGCGGTCCGCCGCTACCAGGCAGCGGCTGTGCGGCAGAGCCGCTCGGTCGTCGAGAACGAGACGGCGAGTTCGTCGGACTCCATCGAAGGTCCTGACGAGCAGTGCGAGGCGCCGCGGGGTCTGGTCGTCGGGCTGCCCCACAGCACCGCTCCTTCGAGATCGGCGCCGTCCAGCCCCTTCACGTGCCTCGCTTCGATCGAGCGGGTTGCATCATCCTCACGAGCCCTCATCGAGCTCTGGCCCGTCGATCACGACGCGCGGTGGCAGCGGGAGCGAGATCCGAATCGCCGTGCCCCACTCGGCGCGCAGGCGCACCTCATGCTCCGTGACGACGAGACCGATCGCGTCGTATCGGTCGTCGATCTCGAAGGGGAAGCCCGCAGGGATCCTCACCTCGATGAAGCAGGTCTGTGGCGGGCCCGAGGGAAGTGGTTGGACGCGAACACAGGCCCACGCGATCGTGCATGCCTCTGCCGTACAGGCCCCGGACAGCTCGACCTCGTCCTCGACGTGGAGGCCCGAGTTGGTCGTCCAGGCCATCGCAAACAGGCGCTCATCGGACGAGAAAGCCGGGCCCAATGCCATGCCGTAGGTGTATGGAAACGAGCCGATGTGTGTGAGCGTCGGTCGATACGCGAAGAACTCGTAACCGACCTCGCTCTGTCCCGACCACAGAAAGAGGGCGAGGTAGCGTTCGCTGGCGGAGAGGACGAGCTCGTGGCCGCCATAGCCGGACTGCGGGTAGGGAAGTCGAACGCGCTGCGTCTCGCCCAGTGCTCGCTCGGAGATGACCTCGAGCGCGCCCCGGGTCTCGACGCGCAGGCGCGCACCGGTCTGGGTCTCCAGTTCTTCGAAGCCACCCAGGGGCGACCTGACGTTGGGCATGGCGTACGTTGCGATCAGATCGAGCGCATCGCATCTCGCGAGCGAGCAAACGCCCGGACCCATCACGAACGACCTCGAGCGCCTCGTCGACGAGGGCTGAGTGCGGCGGGCTCTTCGTCAGTCGCCGAGGAGCGGGGCCTGGGCGTGGGGGGGCTCGACGCCGAGGAAGTGGGCGAGGGTCGCGGCGACGCGGGCCTGAGGCACGGGCTCGCTCAGCGTCGCGTGCGCGACGCCGGGGCCGCGCACGAGCACGGGCACCTCGCGGTCGTAGACGAAGGGCGAGCCATGGCCCGTGCCCGTGGTGGCGGCCACGTCGTCGGCCACGGAGCCCTCGCTCGGCAGCACGTACACGTCGCCGCTCGCGCTCGGATCGATCGCGTGCTCGACGAGGCGGAGGTTCTCGTCGGCGCTCTCCCTCAGCGACGCGGCCTCGAGGCGATCGACGACGAAGCCGATGCCCGGCCGCGCGAGGAGGTACGGACGCATCGCCTCGATCACACGCGCGCGCATCGCGGCATCGTTCCGCACCGCGTCGGGCAGGTAGATCCACGGCACGACCCAGCCTGCGACCCAGCCCTCCGCGGGCGCACCGGGGCGCGGACCGAGCGTGCGATCGAGGTGCTCGCGCAGGAGCGGGAGCTCTTCGGCGCTCGACCAGCGTCGTGACGTCGTGGGCAGCGCGTGCACGCTCGCACGCTCGGGCAGAGGCGCCACGCCGTGATCGGCCGTGAGCACCACGGCGATCTCCGTGCGCTCGGCGAGCGCGCGGAGGAAGCGACCGACCATCGCGTCGACGCGCACGAGCTCGTCGCGCGCCTCCCAAGAGTCGGGCCCGAAGCCGTGGCCCACGTAGTCGGTGCCCGCGACCGAGATCGCGAGGAAGTCGGTCTGCGCGTCGGCGCCGAGGCCTTCTTCGATCACGGCGCGCTCCGCGAGCGCGAGCAGCATCTCGCTCGAGCTCGGCAGACACAGGAACGCGTCGATCTCTTCGAGGCCCGTCGGATCGTGCGGGAACGTGGCGTCGAAGCCATACGCGCCCTCGCCGGGCTGCTCGTCGGGGCCGAGCTCGGTGTAGGCGCGCAGCGGCTCCCACGTGCGGCGGTAGCTCTCCCACGGGTGCTCGGTGCGGAACGCGACCACCCACGGAGGCAGCTCCGCGCGCAGCTCGCTCGAGGTCGTGAAGCCGCCCGCGAGCGGATCGAACCAGAGCGACAGCGTGGGGTGGTGGCCGCCCATCGGCAGCGCGCTCCGATCCTTCATGCCGAGCGAGACGATGTGCGCCTGCCCGCCGCTCGCGGTTGCGAGGCGATCGACCACGGTCTCGGCGCGGAGCGACGAGAGGCCGGCGAACGCGTCGGTGCGACCGACGATCGGGTGCACTCCGTCGTCGAAGGATGAGATGCGTGCGCTCCGCTCGCGGCTCCACACGCGGTTGGACGTGACGCCGCTCTCGCGCGGGCCCAGCCCCGAGACGATCGCGGCGTGGCCTGGCGCGGTGAACGTGCCTGCGTAGTCGTAGCGGGCGCGCTCCACGTGGAGGCCCTCGCTCGCGATCCAGCGGATCGCGCCCGCGGGATCGAGGTGCTCCGCGTGCTCGGCGAGCACCCAGCTGCCGAGCTGGTCGTAGACCACCAGCACCACGAGCCTCGGTCGCGGCGCGGTCGTCGGCGTGCGTTCGGCGCGCGTGCCGGCGCCACCGCACGAAGCGATCGCCGGTGCGAGCGTGAGGCCGAGCGAGAGACCGAGCGTGATCGGAGTCCGTGCGCGCACGAGCGGGAGCGTGCCACCACGCCGCGGGCAGCGAGCGTGGATTTTCTCCGCACGCGCGGCGCTGGCGATCTCGTGGACGAACGCGCTACACCGCCCACGCCGCGACCTCGCGGCGGCCCGGCTGCGACCCCGAGTACGACAGGAGTCCCCATGAGTTGGACGGAGCTCGTCGAGCACCTTCGTGAGATCGAGACCCTCGATGGCGTCGGCGCCACCCTCGGTTGGGACGAGCAGACGTACATGCCCAAGAAGGCTGCGGGCCTGCGCGGCGCGCAGATGGCGCTGCTCTCGCGCCTCTCGCACGAGCGCCGCACCGACGCGCGCATCGGCCGCTGGCTCGAGGGCCTGGACGCGAGCGACCCGGTGCAGGCCGCGTGCGGTCGCAACCTCGGCCGCGTGTACCGGCGCGAGCAGCGCGTACCGGCGGCTCTGGTCGACAAGCTCGCGCGCGCGCGAAGCGACGGCTTCCAGGCGTGGATCGAGGCCAAGGGTGCGAGCGACTGGCAGCGCTTCCTGCCTGCGCTCCGCACCCTCAAGGACCTCACGCTCGAGCGCGCGCACGCGATCGATCCGAAGCGTCACCCCTACGAGGTGCTCCTCGAGGAGTACGATCCGGGTACGACCGTCGAGGGCCTGCGCGCGATGTTCGCGCGCCTGCGCGACGGCCTCGTGCCGCTGATCGAGGCGATCGCTGCGCGCCCGCAGCTGCCCGCGATCGACGACGCGATCCCGCTCGAGGCGCAGTGGAAGCTCTCGACCGCGGTGGCCGCGGCGCTCGGCTTCGACTTCGAGGGCGGCCGCCTCGACCGCTCCGAGCACCCGTTCTCCACGGGCCAGGGCGAGGGCGACGTGCGCATCACTGCGCACCTCAAGGAGCGCGACCTGCTCGGCGGTCTCGGCGGCACGATCCACGAGACCGGGCACGCGCTCTACGAGCAGGGCCTGCCCTACCAGCTCGCCGGCACGACCGTGCGCGAGGCCGCGAGCTACGGCCTGCACGAGTCGCAGTCGCGCTTCTGGGAGAACTACATCGGTCGCTCGCGCCCCTTCGCGATCTTCCTCGCGAAGACGGCCAAGGACGTGCTCGGCGCCGCGTGCCCCGCGCGCCTGGCGGATCCGGACGCGATCTACCGCGCGCAGAACCGCGTGGAGCGCAGCCTCATCCGCACGCAGGCCGACGAGGTCACCTACAACCTCCACGTCATCGTGCGCTTCGAGATCGAGCTCGCGATCTTCGAGGGCACGCTCGCGCTCGAGGACGTGCCCGACGCGTGGAACGAGAAGTACCGCAGCTACCTCGGCGTGACGCCGCCGGACACCGCGCGCGGCGCGCTCCAGGACGTGCACTGGTCGGGCGGCGCGTTCGGCTACTTCCCGAGCTACACGCTCGGCAACCTCTACGCGGCGAGCCTCGGCAAGACGATGGAAAAGGACATCCCCTCGCTCTGGGCCGACGCCGAGACGGGCGACTTCTCACGCCCCCTCGCGTGGCTCCGCGAGCGCGTGCACCAGAAGGGGCACCTCGTCGAGACGCCCGAGATCGTGCGCGCCGCGGTCGGCGAGCGCGATCACGTCGAGGACCTCCTCGGCTACCTCTGGGCCCGCGTCGGCACGCTCTACGGCGTTTCGCGCTGAGCCCCAGGCTCTGCACCGATCACGGATCTCCGACGAACACGGAGTCTCCGACGATGATGGGGTCTCCGACGATGACGGGGCGACGCGCATGGTGACCGCCTCCGATCGGAGCGCGTACGTGCGCGCTCTCTCCTCGTTCGGCGAGCTCACGCGCGCCGACGTCGAGGAGGGCCTCGCGATCGTGCAGCCGCTCTCGTACGCGCCGCGCACGTGGCTGCTCCGCGCCGGAGAGCGTGCGACGCGCGCGTCGATCGTGGTGCACGGTCTCGTGCGCGAGCTCTTCGTCCTCACCGACGGCACCGAGCGCACCAAGGCCTTCGTGCACGAAGGCGGCATCACGGGCTCGCTGGCGGATCTGCTCTCGGGCGGGCCCTCGCGCGGGTGCATCGTCGCCGAGGAGCCCACGCGCGTGCTCTCGTTCGAGTACGGGGACTTCCTCGCGCTCGCGTCGCGTCGCCCGCGCTGGGAGGCGATCCGCGTCGCGGTGCTCGAGCGTCTGCTCGCGGCCAAGGCCGAGCGCGAGCACGAGCTGCTCGGTCTCGACGCGGCCGCGCGCTACGCGCGCTTCGGCGAGCGCTACCCGGGCCTCGAGGCGCGCATCGCCGGCCGACACCTCGCCTCGTACCTCGGCATCACGCCGGAGCACCTCTCTCGCCTGCGGCGGCGTCGAACGCTCGCCACGCGATGAACGCGAAGCCGCCGAGGAACGCGGCGTAGCGCAGCCACACGAAGGGCCCCACCCACGGGCCCTCGGGCAACGCCCACGTGATCGCCCCGATCGGCAGCTGCCAGCCCACGAGCGAGGCGCGGAAGGCGCGGGCCCAGCGGTCCGCGGCAGGCAGCACGATGGCCAGGAGCGCGAACGCGAGGTGGCCGAGCATCCACTTGAGCTGGCTCTGCTCGCTCCGCGCGAGGATCTCGCCGACGGGGATCGCGACCTCCGTGTGCGCGAGGCGGAGCAGCGCGAGGAGGTGGTGGTTCTCCGCGAGATCGAGCACGCCTCCCGAGAGCGCGAGGCCCGCGGCCACGAGCGACACCACGCGCACGCTCGGCTCGCTCGAGCCGCGCGAGACGGAGGTGGAGAGGAGCAGACCGACCGCCACGTACGACGCGACGAAGAGGTCGTCGATCGCGACGATCACCCGCAGGACCGTCTCGTCGCGCAGGAGATCCGCGCCGTAGCGATCGGGCGCATGGACCCACTCGAAGTGCTGCTGGCTCACGCCCGAGAGCAGCGTGATCGCGCAGAGCACGAAGAGCAGCAGCGCCGCGCTCGTGGCGGACCAGGCGAGCGCGCGTGCGAGGCGCGGACGGCTCGAGCTCGAAGAGGCGTCGATCATCCGCGGACCGTGCCCGCCTCGCGCGCGCGCCGCCTTGATGTAGGTCAACGCGCGCGCCGATCGCGACGACGGGCCAGAGCACCGAATCCGTCGGATTCCTAGCGGAATCAAACGGATCGGTGCTCTAGCCGGTCACGTCGGATGCGCGAGCCGCTTCACGTCGGGTGGGCCGATCGCGACCTCGCCGCGGTAGCCCATCGTGGTCAGCTCGAGCGTGTTGCCGAACGGATCGGCGAAGTACACCGACGCCTGCCCCGGCGGGCCCAGGCGCCGCGGCCCGTCGACCGGCACGCCCGCGTCACGCAGGCGCGTGGTGAACGCGTCGAGCTCGTCGTGATCCACGGCGAACGCGAGGTGCGGATGGGGCGGCGGCGTGGGCGCGACTCGACCGCGCTGGAGGAAGAGGTGGATCTCGGGCGTGTCGTGGAAGCGGACCTCGAGGTGGTAGGGGCTCTGGTCCGCGTCGGCCTCCTCGACGCGCTCGGGGCGGTGAGCGAAGAGCTCCTCGCGACCGAAGCGGCGGAGCAGCGTGGCGCCGAGCAAGCCGACGTAGAACGCCTCGGCCTGGGCGAGGTCGTTCACGGGCAGCGTGAGGTGGTGGATCACGTCGATGCGAGGAGCGGGTCGGGGGTGGGTCATGCCGGTGTGATGCGCCGAGACCGACCGTCGTCCCAGTGATATCTCTTCATGACTGTCATGCGCTCCGTGAATCTCGCCTCGGTCGACCTCAACCTCCTCCACGTGCTCGCCACGGTGCTCGAAGAAGGCAGCGCCACGCGCGCGGCGCGGCGCCTCCACGTCACGCAGTCGGCCGTGAGCAACGCGCTCGGGCGCGCACGCACGCTCTTCGACGATCCGCTCGTCGTGCGGCGTCCGCACGGCCTCGCGCCCACGAGCTTCGCCGCCGCGCTCTTGCCCGAGCTCCGCGCCTGGCTCGAGGAGGCCCGACGCCTCGTGGCTGGCGCGAGCCGCTTCGAGCCGGCGACGACCACACGCACCTTTCGCATCGCCTGCTCGGACGCGGTGACCACCACGCTCCTGCCCTCCATCCTCGAAGCGCTCGCGCGCCGCGCGCCGCGCGCGCACCTGCACCTCGTCACGCTGGAGGAGCTGGTCACGAGCGATGGTCTCGCGCGTGGCGAGGTGGATCTGCTCGTCGGTATCCCGCCGGTGCTCACGCCCACGCTGCGCGCGGAGCGGGTGTTCGTGGACCCCATGGCCTGCGTGGTGCGACGCGAGCGCGGCGCGCCCAAGCGGCTCTCCCTCTCGACCTACACGTCGCGGCCGCACGTGGAGCTCACGATCTTCGGGGTCGATCAGCGCGTGGATCGCGCCCTCGCCACGGTCTGTCGTGCGCGGACGATCCAGGTCGTGGTGCCGCACTTCTCGGCGATCCCGCTCGTGGTGTCGTCCTCGTCGTGCATCGCGACGGTCTCGCTCCGCCTCGCGCGCGCGTTCGCTGCGCGCTGGCCCCTCGTGGTGCTGACGCCGCCGATCACGCTGCCGCCGCTCGAGATCCGTCAGGTCTGGCACGCGCGCGCCGAGCGCGATCCGGCGATCGCGTTCCTGCGCGAGGTCGTGCGGGACGCGGCAGAGGCCACCACCCCTCGCTGAATCGGCGAGCTCCGCCGAGCGTCAGTCGCCGAGGCGTTGGTGCGCTTGGCGGTTGTCGGGGTCGATCTCGAGCGCCTCGCGCCACGCGGCCTGCGCACCCGCCGCGTCACCGGCTTGCCGCCGTGCGTCGCCGAGCAGCACGCGGAACTCCGCGCGCCCGCGGCGCCTGCGAATCGCACCCTCGATGAGCGGGATCGCCTGCTGCGGCTGGTTGCGGTGGAGGTAGACCTCCGCGAGGCCGACCATCGCGTAGTGGTTGCGTGGGTCGAGCTCGAGCGCGCGGCGATACAGGCGCTCGCGCGTGGCGTCGTCGCGCGCGTCGTCGGCCTGCCGGACGAGCGCCGCGGGATCGTCGCCGGTCGGCTCCGTCTCGGTGCCAGTCTCGGTCTCGGTGCCAGTCTCGGTCTCGGTGCCAGTCTCGGTCTCGGTGCCAGTCTCGGTCTCGGTGCCAGTCTCGGTCTCGGTGCCAGTCTCGGTCTCGGTGCCAGTCGCGGTCTCGGTGCCAGTCTCGGTGCCAGTCTCGGTCTCGGTGCCAGTCGCGGTCTCGGTGCCAGTCGCGGTCTCGGTGCCAGTCGCGGTCTCGGTGCCAGTCTCCGTGGTGGGCGGCGGCGTGACCGAGGTGGTGGGCGGCGGCGTGACCGAGGTGGTGGGCGGCGGCGTGATCGTGGTGGGCGGCGCGATCGAGGAGAAGAGCCCGAGGCGCTCCGCGCCCACGAGCGCTCCGACGGCGACGACGGACAGCGCAGCGAGCCCGACCGCGATGAAGCCACCGACGCGGAACAGGTTCCGGCGTGGCGCCGGTGGTGTGCTGACGAGCGGCGCCGCGGTCGCCGCCGCGAGCATCACGGGACCGCTCGGCGCGTCCGTCGCGGGCGGCGGCGCGGGTGGCGCCCAGGGCATCGGCTGCGCAGCGGCGGGACCGGCGCTCGGCGACATCGGCATCGGCGGCGCGGCGCCGACCATCATCATGTTCGCGAACGCGTTCGCCGGTGGCTGATTCGCGCTCGCGGCGGATGCGAAGGCGTTCGGCGCCCCGGGAAGATCGACGAGCGGCTTGGCGGCGCTGGTCTCGGTCGTACCGGCGCCGTCGCTGAAGGGCGCGAAGTCGCTGGCCGTGATCTTCGGCGGTTCGAGCTTCGGCGCGGGCTCACGCACCGGGCTCGCGCCCGTCGGATCCGGCAGATCCACCGGCGGCGGCCCGTCGCGAGGCTCCGCGCCGATGACACGCGCACCGATGACACCGGGGGCCGCGTCGAGGCGCCCGAGCTTCGCGATGACGTCGTCGACCGCCGCGCCCGGATCGGGCGGCTCCGAGGCGTTGCGCGCGGCCTCGCGTGGAGGCACGTCGGGCAGGCCGTCGCGCAGGACCGCGGGCAGGTCCGCGTCGTCGTCGCCGAAGAGCGCGGCGGGCAGACCATCCTCGCGAGGCGCCGTGCTCGCGTCCGGGGGCTCGTCGCCGAAGAGCGCGGCGGGCAGGCCGTCGTCGCGCTGCCGGAGCTCGTCTCGCGGCGCGGTGCTCGACGCTTCGCGCGTGGGCGGCAGCTCGGTCCCGTTCGTGGTGAGCGCGACGCGCGCCACGGGCACGCTCGAGACCTCGGGCGGCGGCGCGGGCGCGGGCTTGTTCGTGCTCTCGCCCTGGATGCCCTGCACGGTGCGCGCGCCGCGCGGAAAGCGCGCCGAGGCAGTCTCACCCATCGCGGGCGTCGCGGCCGCGCTCGCCGCGCCGAAGGTCAGTGTCGGGCTCTGCGATGGCTTGCGGCCGGGGATGGCTGGGATCGCGGCGACCGGCGTGACGATGGGCGCACGTGCCGGGTTCGCACGAGGCGCGGGAATGCCGGGAGCCGAGCGCGTGCCGGGGCTCGAGCCCGTCCCGCCGAAGGCACCGCTCGGCGCATGAGGCGAAGCCACCGCGGGCGTGGCGCGCTCGGCGCCGACCGGGGGCGTGTCGCTGAAGAGCCCCGACGCATGGGGCTCGGGGCGCTTCAGCTCGCCAGGCCGCGCGGTCTCGGCGGAGTCGGTCGCGCTCGGTGCGAGCCCCGTCGGACCAGCCATCAGACTGGCACCCATGGGATTGGCACCCATGGGATTGGCACCCATGGGATTGGCACCCATGGAACTGGTACCCACGGGATTGGCACCCATGGGATTGGCACCCATGGGATTGGCGCCCATGGGATTGGCACCCATGGGATTGGCACCCATGGGATTGGCACCCATGGGATTGGCACCCATGGAGGCGCCGGCGGCCCGAGGGGCGTGCGGCGGTGCGGCGCGCGCGCCCGCGGCGGCACGCGGCGTCGTGACGAGGCCTCGCGTGGGGGGCACGGCGGGCGTGGGGCGGGGCTCGACGCGGGGCACGGCGAACGCGCTCATGCGCGCGGCCGCGGCGGGCTTGGGCAGCGGCCCCATCACGGAGCCCTCGGTGATCGCTCCGGCGATGCCCGTCGGCAGCGACGTGCGCGCGACGCCCGGCGGCACCGACGGAACCTCGATCTCCTTGGTGCGCTCCTCGGGCGGTGCGAAGGCGGGCTCGTCCTTCCAGCTCGTGTCGGACGTGTCCGTCCATCGCAGGTCGCGCGCCGCGACACGGCCCGCCTGCGGCTGGGCGCGCGTCTGGGTGCCGAGCGAGCGGTAGGGGCCGGAGCGATCGCTGCGTCGCGCGTTCTGCGGCGGTGGCTCGACGTTGGCGCCCGGCGGCGGTGGGATCGTGTGAGGCACCGGGGAGCCCTCTCGATCGGCGAGGGCGAGCGCCTGATCGACGGGCACCATGAGGTTCGCCGTCGCGGCGTGGCTGCGGTGCTCGACACGCGCGCGTCCTGCACCGAGGGCGAGCAGCGCCGCGAGCGCGCGCGCGCCCTCGAGCCGTTCTCCGCGTGCCGTGGCGCCGGTCGCGCCGACGATGAGGCCTTCGGCGACGTCGACCTCCACGAGCGCCTTGCTACTGCGGACCGACACGTGGAACGGCCCGACCAGGCCGGCGAGCGCGCGCAAGAGGCGGCTCGGGCCCGTGGCATCGAGGCGCGTCTCGAACGCGCGCTCCTTCTCCGCGCGCTCGCGCAGCACGCGATCGGGCACGACGAGCGGCTGGATCTGCTCGGCGAGGCGGCCCACGTCCGGCGCGCCCTCGGGGCTCGGCCAGAGCTCGTCCCACGGCACGACGAGCAGCGACGCCCAGCGAAGCCGATGATCGGTGCGGATGCGCCGCACCACCTCGAAGCCGGGGCCCTCGATGCCGTGCGTGTCCACCAGCACCACGTCGGGGTCGAGCGCGCGCGCACGCTCGATGCCCGCACCGCCGGCGTCGGCGACGGCGACCGTCGCCTTTCGGGCGCGGAGCTCCTGCGCGAGCGCGTCGGCGCGCGAGGGATCGCTGTCGATCACGAGCACGCGCAGGCCCTCGAAGATGCGCGCGTCGACCTGGCTCTCGCCCTCGGAGTCGATCAGCGCGACCGCACCGCCGGGGCCCTGGTGCAGCTCGTAGACGAGCGGCTCGGCCCGCGAGACGAGCGGCGCGAGCTTGCGCACGAACTCCTCCACGGCGGCGGCGACGGGACGCCCCGCGCCGAGCACGATGCGCAGCGGCTGACCCTCGCGGTCGTGCTTCTGCTCCACGGTGAGGATGCCGTTGCGGAGCTCGCGCCCCACGAGCGAGACGAGATCGTCGAGCGTCGCTTCGCCGAGCTCGTCGGGCCGCTGCGCGCGCTCGGAGAGATCGCCGACGACCGCCGCGATGCGCGTCGCGATCGCGTCCGCGCTGGCGACGCGGGGGATCACCGCGACGGCGCCGTGCCGGAACGCGCGCACCTTCGCGTCGAGGGCCTCGGGCGCGCCGAGCACCGCGACGGGCACCGAGGCCGTCACCGCGTCGCTCGAGAGGAGATCGAGCGCGGCCCGTCCGCCTTCGGCCGCCGCATCGCCGAGGAGGAGGATGAGATCGGGCGCCGTCATCTTCACGGCGTTGCGCAGCTCGCCGACCGACTCTTCGACGAAGAGCCCGTGACGGTCGAGCGCGACGCGCAGCGCAGCATCGAGCGGCTCGCCACGCCCGACGAGGAGCACCGTCGGTCGATTCTCGGACGCCGTGGGCACCGCGCGCGATGGTCGCCGATCCGGGGCGAGTCCGACAAGGAAGTCGGATGATCAGGCGCTCGATGTGCGGTGTCGTTGACCAGCGAGCGCCGCTCGTGGTGCGATCTCGCGACGCGTCCCGTCCGCCCCGGACCCACACGCGTCAAGCGGAGGCTCGATGTTCCAGCACGCCTCGTTCGCTCGCACGGTCGCCTTGATCGGCCTGACCGCCGCGGCGGTGGTCTTGTCCGGCGCGCGCGCCGAGGCCCAGGTGCGCCCACGCATCCTGATCGCCTTCGACACATCGGGCTCGATGGCCCTCGACTTCGACGGCATCGCGACCTTCGGCGACGGCGTCACGACGGGCTGCACCACGACGGCAGGCGCGGGCCTCTGCGGTGGCAATTGCACCGCCGGCCTCGACACCAACTGCGACGGGCAGGCGAACGA
>JBILLJ010000040.1:0-65074 GCA_044376125.1 Sandaracinaceae bacterium | reverse complement strand
GCGTGGAAGCCCCACCTGCAGGAATCATCCGGGTCCCGAGCGCACGAAACGCAGGAGATTCGAGCCTCCGCTGGCGGATTGGCGGGCGCCTGGCGGCGGAGTTCCGCCAGGGGGCCGCTGACGGCGCGCTCACCGCGCCGGTCCACGGCGCGCTCTCCGCGCAGGTCCGACACCGCCTCGCAACGCGCAGGTCCGACACCGCCTCGCAACGCGCAGGTCGCGCTCACCGCGCAGGTCCGACACCGTCGCTCGCCGCGCAGGTCCGACACCGTCGCGCAACGCGCAGGTCCGACACCGCCGCGCCATGCGGGAGGTCCGACACCGCTGGGATCGAGGGGCGGTCACGCCCACCACCCCCCACGCGACCTCTCGAGACCTCAGGGCGCTTCGGTCGGCTCGCCGGCGCAGGAGCGCTCGACGCGCTGCGCGAGACCCGCGGGCGGATGACCTCGCAAGAAGGCCTGGGCCTCGCGACGCGCCGTCTCCACCTCACCCGCCTCGCAGAGCGCCAGGATGCGCAGGCCGCGTCGCTCCGTCGCGAGCGCCCCACGCGGGAACTGCCGCGCGTGCTGTTCGAGGAGCGCGAGCGCGCCTCGCGCATCGCCTCGCTGCGAGGCCGCGTGCGCCTCGCGCAACAGCTCCGTCTCGCGCTCGATCGACGCGAGCTCGGGCTCGACCGCCGGACGTGGATCGCGAACGGGCGGCTCGGGCGGCGGAGGCTCGGGCTCGATCACCGGCTCGGTCGTCGAGGGCGGCTCGATCACTGGCTCGGGCTCGACGACTGGCTCGGGCTCGACGACGGGCTCCGGCTCGACGACGGGCTCCGGCTCGACGACGGGCTCCGTCGTCGCAGGCGGCTCGACCACCGGCGCGTGCATCGCCGTCTCGGGCTCGCTCGCCTCGTCTCGCGTCGCGAGCCATGCGCCACCTCCGACCGTCGCCACGGCGAAGACCGCGATCGCGATCTTCGTTCCGAGGCCGACCCCCGCCGTCGTCGCGCTCGCGCCCGTACCGCTCGCGACGGCCGCCGTGCCTGCCGCCGCCGACCCGACCGCGGCCGCGAGCACCGCTCGCTTGAGGCGTGCACGCTGCGCCTCGCTCGGCCCGAGCGCAGGCCGCGCCTGGTCGATGAGCGAACGATCGATGTGCGGCTCGTCGGGCTCGTGCTCGCTCATCGCTGCCTCCACTCGTCCTTCGCGCGAAGACGCGCCAGGTGCTTCTCGTAGTCCTTCCGCGCCAAGCGAAGGCGCGAGTACACGGTGTTCACGTTGACCTCGAGCGAGGCCGCGATCTCCGGCACCGGGAGCTGCTCGACCTCGGCCAGCACGAAGACCACGCGCTGATCCTCGTCCATCGCGCCGAGGATCTCCGAGAGCAGCGCCACCGCTTGGTTGCGCGCCGCCTCGTCCGCGGGTGTCGGCTGCTGCGTGTCGAGCGAGTCCTCGACGAGCTCGTCGTGCCCGCTCTCCTTGCGGCGGAAGCGGCGGCGGTGCTCGGACACGACCCGGACGAGGATGCGCGTGAGCCAGGTCCGCACCGACGCACGTCCCTCGAACTCGGGCAGGCGGCGGTGCACGACGAGGAACAGATCCTGGAGCACGTCGTCGATCGCGGAAGGCGACACGCCCATGCCGCGCGCGGCGCGCCACAGATAGTCGACGTGGTCCTCGTAGACCTGGTCGAACGTCGGCGGCACGAACGGCGCGGCGGACGCGTCCTCGCGTCGCTCCTCCGCCGGCGCTCCAGCCGCTTGGGCTGCGAGCGCGGCGCCGTCGTCGTGCGCCGTCATGTCCCCGAACGAAAGCACGCGGGCCCCTCTCGAACAACACGCGCCGCAACTCGACCGATCCTCCGGCCCCCGACGCACGTATCCTCGGCCCATGGACTCTCGCGTCTCCCTCGTGCGTCGGATCGGCGCCTCCGTGCTTCCTCGGGGCTTGCTCGCGCTCGGCGCCCTCTCGGGCTGCGACGGCTCGACGCCTCCCCCCTCCGACGGCCTGCCGAACCCGCCTCCTGCAGGCGAGTGGATCGCGATCGAGCCCGCGGGCGACACGATCTGCTCGCGCGGCACCGACTACCGCTTCTTCGTCCGCGGCGGCCGCAGCGATCGCGTGATGATCGACTTCCAGGGCGGCGGCGCCTGCTGGGACGAGCTGACGTGCGGCGCAGCCGGCGCGCTCGATCTGTTCTCGGACGACGTGGGCACGCTCGAGCAGTTCACGGGCTGGGTCGAGGCCAACGGACAAGGTGGCTACCTCAGCAACGATCCGAACAATCCGTTCCGCGACTGGACGATCGTTCACATCCCCTACTGCACGGGCGACATCCACTGGGGCAACACGCGCACGGAGTACGGCGAGGATCTCGCGATCGAGCACCGCGGCTTCGTGAACGCGACCGCCGCGCTCGACTGGACCTATGCGCGCTTCACGAACCCGAGCCACGTCTTCGTGTCGGGCTGCAGCGCGGGCGCGTACGGCGCGGTCTTGCACTCGGCGTACGTGGCGAACCACTACGCGAGCGCGCGCGTGTCGGTCTTCGCGGACTCGGGCGCCGGCATCATCACCGACTCGTTCCTCAACGACTCGCTCCCGAACTGGAACGCGCAGCCGAACCTGCCGAGCTTCGTGCCGGGCCTCGACATCCCGCTGAGCGAGCTCTCGCTCGCCGACCTCTACATCCGCATCGGCCAGCGCTTCCCTGCCATGCGCCTGGCGCAGACCAACACGAACTACGACCAGGATCAGGTCTTCTTCTACACGGCGATGGGCGGAATGGCCGCGGACTGGCCGGTCGAGATGCGTGCGAGCCACGACCGCATCGCGGGCGCGACGAGCAACTTCACGTCGTACGTGCCCGGCGGCTCGGTGCACTGCGCGGGCATCTATCCGATCCTCCAGGAGCGCACCGTCGACGGAGTGGCGCTGGTGGACTGGGCCGAGCAGCTCGCGACCGGCGACACGATGCCCGAGCGCGTCGTGTGCGAGGGCGCCGCGTGCTGCGACGACGCGGTCTGCGAGGAGTGCGCCGCCACGCCCGAGGCCGACCGCGCGACCTACTGCCAGTTCTGCCGCGACTGGCCCACCGCCTGGCCCGAGTGCAGCGGCACCTGAGCCTGCTCGACGTCACCACGCGCCGTGCGCACCGAGCCGTGCAGCTCGAGCGCTTCTCGAAGCTTCTCGCTTGTCGTCCGAAGCTTCTCGCTTGTCGTCCGAAGCTTCTCACTTGTCGTCCGAAGCTTCTCGCTTGTCGTCCGAAGCTTCGGGCTGGCCACGAGAAGCATCGTGAGCTCCGCCGCCTCGCGGACGGCCCCCCCGCGTCCCGCTCCCTCACTCTGCGGTCTGTCGCTCCGACTCGGTGGCCTCGACGACGCGCTCGGCGAGGAAGCGATCGATGCGCTCGCCGATGACGCCCTGTCGCTCGACGGGCGCCGCGTGACTCGCGCCCTCGAGGTAGAGCAGCTCGGCCTCGGGGATCGCCTCGGCCATGTGCTTGGCGAGCGCAGGCGGCGTGAACGTGTCCTTCTCCGCCGCGACGACGAGCGTCGGAGCCTCGATCGTCGCGAGTAGATCCTCGGCCGTGTGCTCACCTGCGAGCTTGAGCATCGAGAGGAAGAGCGAGGGCTCGAGCGTCGAGACGTGCTCGACGTACCAGGCGAAGTCCTCCTCGCGGAGCGCAGCCACGTCGACCTCTCCCGACAACCTCGCGATCTGGTAGGCCATCTTCGCGGGGATGCGCCCCCAGAGAGCGCGCGCGAGGCCCTGGTTCTTCTCCACGAGCTCGAGGATCCCCGGCAGGACCTGCTTGAGCATGTCCGAGCCGTGGAAGGTCGCGGTGACGCGGCCGTAGCTGCCGCACACGAGCACGAGCGCCTGCACACGCTCGGGCGCGAGGCGATACGTCTCGAGCGCGACCTGCGTGCCCATCGAGTGGCCGACGATCACCGCGCGCTCGAGGCCATGCGTGTCGAGGAGCGAGAGGAGATCACGCGCGTGCGCCGGGACGTCGATGCGGGCCGGATCGTTCGGCAGGCCACTTCGCCCATGACCGCGGTAGTGCCAGTGGAGCACGCGGTGAGCGTGCGCGAGGTGGGGCTGCAGGTACTTCCAGGCGAAGCCATCGCACCCGATGCCGTCGCAGAGGACGATGTCGGGCGGCGCGGCGAGGCCCTGCGAAGCACCCTCGACCGCCGCGCGCGCAGCGGCATCGCGTGGCCCGCGGAGGCCCCAGAAGAGGCGCGTCCCGTCCTGCGCCGCAGAGAAACCCGTCTTGTCGTACTCCATGCAGGTCTCTGCGCGGCCAATCAGCCCTTGGCCGCACGGCCCGCGGGCGTGCCGACCTTCGACTCGTTGGTCTTCGTGTCTTCGTCGAGATCATCGAGGCCGTCGTCCGAGAGATCGACCGAGTCGGGGTCGTTGATGGACGGCATCTTCTTCAGCTCTTCGAGGCCGATGCGAACGCAGCGCTGCACGAGCCACGACACGGTGCGCTCGAGTCGGATCGACTCGCGACGAAGCTCGCGGATCATCGGGCCGGGGAAGTAGACGCTGATCTTGCGGGGGTCCGACATGTCGTGCTCCGGAGCAGTGCGGTCGTAGTAGCGTGCGGGCCGGAGGCACGTCAATGCAGCCCACCGGACCCAGCGCGCTCGCGCGCACGCTCGTCCTCGCGCTCGCCGCAGCGGGCGGCTCGTTCGCCGCCACGCTCTGCCTGCACGCGAGCCCCGCGTCGGCCACCGAGACGGAGGCGAGCCCGTTCGCGAACCTCTCGATCTTCGCGCGTGCGCTGAGCCACATCGAGGCGAGCCACGTGGAGCCGCCCGACCAGGATCGCCTCGTGTACGGCGCGATCCGCGGCATGGTCGAGACGCTCGATCCGCACTCGGCGTTCCTCGACCCGACGGAGTACGCGATCCTCGAGGACGACACGACCGGTGCGTTCGCGGGCATCGGCGTCGAGATCGACGTGCGCGACGGCTGGCTCGTCGTGCACGGCACGCTCCCCGGCGGCCCGGCCGAGCGCGCGGGCGTGCGCGCAGGCGATCGCTTCCTCGCGCTCGATCATCGGAACGCGCGCGACATGCGCCTCTCGGAGGCCGTGCGCATCATGCGCGGCGAGCCGGGCTCGCCCGTCTCGGTGCTGATCCGCCGCGAAGACGTCGAGAACGCGATCGAGCTCTCCATCACGCGCGAGATCATCCACGTCGACGCGGTCGAGACGCGCGTGCTCCCGGATCGCAGCGTCTACATCCGCATCCGCTCGTTCCAGGAGACGGCGACCGACGAGGTGCGGCGTGCGCTCGACGCGGCGGTCGCGAGCACGGCGTCCTCGGGCGGCGTGACGGGCGTGCTGCTCGACCTTCGCGGCAACCCCGGAGGCCTCCTCGACGAGGCCGTCCGCATCTCCGACGAGTTCCTCGAGAGCGGCGTCATCGTCTCGACGCGCGGCCGCGACGGCGTGCTCCTCGAGGAGGCACACGCCGAGCGCGCCGGCACGCGGCCCGACTGGCCGGTCGTCGTGCTCGTCGACTACTACAGCGCGAGCGCGTCGGAGATCGTCGCGGGCGCGCTGCAGGATCACCACCGCGCGGTGATCGTCGGTACGACCACGTGGGGCAAGGGCAGCGTGCAGAACCTGATCGAGCTGCCGGATGGAAGCGCGCTCAAGCTCACGGTGGCGCGCTACTTCACGCCGAGCGGCCGCACGATCCAGGCGCGCGGCATCGAGCCCGACGTGCGCGTCGAGCAGCTCAGCCCCGAGCAGGCGCGGCGCCTGACGCAGGAGCAGCCGGTGCTGAGCGAAGCGATGCTCGAGGGTCACCTCGAGGCGGGCGGCCGCGAGCGCGCGCTCGAGCTCGCGCGTGAGGCGATGCGCGAGTCCGCCGCGGCGCCCGACCTCGCCTCCTTCGCCGACGACTACCAGGCCCGCGTCGCCCACCAGGTCCTGCGCGGCCTCGCCGCCGTCCACACCACGCGGCGCTGAGCGCGCGACGCTCGTCGCCGTCCGCAGCGACCTGCGCTCGACCTCGGCGTGTGCCGGCGCCACCTCCCTCTCCCCACGCTGCTACCTTCGGGGCCTCGTGGCCTGGAGCTCGCGCCTCCTCTATTTCCTCCTCATCCCGACGATGCTGATCGCGGCGGGCGTGCTCGGGTTCTATTCGATCGAGGCCGCGCAGCGGTTCGCCGAGACCACCGAGGAGTCGATCTTCGAGTCCACGCTCCTGCTCGTCGACGAGAAGATCGACCGCCTCGAGCAGATGGTCATCACCGCCGACGAGGCCGTGTTCCACCTCGTCGACCCGACCGATCCCGCGCGCGTCGAGCGCGAGTGGCCCGAGCTCGCGACGCGCATCTCGCCATCCGTGCGCGCGCTCGTCGCCCTCGACGACACGGGCAACCTGACCGCGTACTCGTGCCGGTGCTCGGCGGACGAGAGCGAGGAGTTCCCCGACCTCGTGCTCGAACAGGCGCCGCTCGGCCAGCTCCGGCACCTTCACCGCACCTACGGCGACCAGAGCTACCTCCTCAGCTACCGCGCGCTCCGCCACGACGGCCGCCGCACCTACGTCGTGGCGCACCACGACACGGGCTACTTCATCCGCGACGTCTTCCCCACCATCTTCGTCAACGAGTCGGGCAAGCGCGAGTACAACATCGTCGACGAGGACAACCGCCGCATCTTCGGCGAGCCGCTCTCCGGCGCGGGCGACTACCTCGTCGGGCGCAGCTTCCCCTCGACCTTCTACGGCTGGCGCCTCCAGGTCGCGCCCAAGGAAGCGCCGACGCTTCGCGCGCAGCGCGACTCGCGCGACTACAGCGAGTCCGCGCTCATCGCGCTCTCGCTCGCGATCGTGCTCCTGGGCGTCGCGTTCCTCATCTACGCGCAGGTGAAGGAGCGGCGCCTCAACGAGCTGCGCTCGGAGCTCCTCGCGAACGTGAGCCACGAGCTCAAGACGCCGCTCTCGGTGGTGCGGATGTTCTCGGAGCTGCTCTTGACCGAGCGCGTGCGCGACGAAGCCAAGCGCAAGCAGTACCTCGAGACGATCCTGCGCGAGTCCGAGCGCCTCACGGGCCTCATCGAGAACGTGCTCGACTTCTCGGCCATCGAGCGAGGCAAAGAGGTCTACCAGTTCCGCGACGGCGAGATCCAAGACGTCGTCGCGCGCGCCGCCGACGCGTTCCGCTCCCGCTACGAGCAAGGCGTCGAGCTCCGCGTGAGCGCCGAAGAGAGCCTGCCGCGCGTCCGCTACGACGAGCAGAGCATGCTGCTCGTGCTCATGAACCTGCTCGACAACGCCGCGAAGTACGGCGAGCCACCGATCGAGGTGCGCCTCGAGATGGGCCGTCGACACCTCTACGTGCGCGTGCGCGACCACGGCGCGGGCATCCCCTCCGAGCACCACAAGCGCGTCTTCGATCGCTTCTTCCGCCTTCGCAAGCCGGGCTCGAGCGTGCGCGGATCGGGCATCGGCCTCTCGCTCGTGAAGCGCATCGTCGAGGCGCACGGCGGCAAGGTCTGGGTCGAGACGCCCGAGGGCCCCGGCGCGCTCGTGTGCTTCTCGCTCCCGATCAGCGCCTGACGACGACCGCGCCCCTCTCCGCGTACGACTCGGTGGGAAGCGAATCAGCGTGAGCGTGAGGCCAGCCGGCGTGAGGGCGAGACGAGTGCGCCCGCGCTCGATGGAGCGAGCGCGGGCGCGAGCGAGACGAGGTGGTGAGCCGATCAGATCGGGATGTCGACGCCGTCGGGCGGCACGACGATGTAGACCTGACGGCTGTCGAGCTCGGCGACGCCGTTGCCGACCACGACGATGAGCGCGCGGAAGATCTGCGCGGTCGGCGGGGGCGGGACGAAGTCGTTGTGGAAGTCGACGTCGAAGGTCACGCGCGTGCCGGGGATGACCTCGTAGAACGTCGTGGCGTCCTGGCGATCGTAGGTGACGCCGGGCATCGGGCCGCACGCGCCAGTCGACGCGTTACAGCCGGTCTGCGGGACGATCATCTTGATGAAGCCGGTCGCGTCGACGTCGCCGGGATTGCCCGGGACGTTCTCGGTGCGCGTGTTCACGTCCTGCGGCGTGCCGCCGATCAGCGTGCCGATGCCGTCGATGATCGACGAGGACACCTCACCGCCGCTCGAGTCGTACACGAGCGGCGTGCCGCCGCCGTCGACCGAGCCCGTCGCGCGGGCCATGGCCTCCATCTCCGCGCGCCCGCCGCCGCCGACCGCGACGCCGATGAAGCGCGCGCCGATGCGATCCATCTCGGACACGGCCTGCATGAAGGTGTGAGGAGGCGGCGACACGCCCGCGTACGGGTTCGCGCCCGTCGAGCCGTTGTGCCAGTCGACGTCACTCACGAGGACGACGATCGGGAGGGCACCGGGGCGGAAGCACGGGTAGCCGATGCGGCGACGCGTCTCGTCGGGGAACACGGGGCACTCTCGGCGCGAGAGCGACCACGAGCTGCCGTCGCTGTACGTCCACGAGCCGCCGAGGCCCGAGGCCGTCTGGTAGATCGACTCGACCTGGGACTCTGGACCGTCCGCGCCGCCCGACGCCACGAGCGTGGCGAGACCGGACTGCACCTGCGACACGTTGTCGGTGATGTCGGTGTGGTGGACGTACGCCTGATCGGACGCGTCGCCGTAGCAGTCGCCGCCACCGCCGAACGGGTCGCCGCCGCCGTCGCAGAACGGGAAGTCCTTGTGCTCGCCGACGCCCATCTGCACCGAGCGGATGCGGCTCGAGAGCTCGCTCGCGATGGTGGTGAGCGAGCTCTGCACGTTCGCGATCGGACCGCCCATGGAGCCCGTCGTGTCGATGAGGAAGTACACGTCGGCGACGCTGATGTCCGTGCCGAACTCGAGCTCGCGCGCTTCGTGCGCGCCGAGGTACGGGAGCACGACGAAGAAGTCGCCTTCGGGGATCGTCGAGCCCGGGTCGGTCGGGTCCGTCATCGTGCCGCGGACCTCGCCGAGATCCGTCACGCCATCGCCGTCGCTGTCGATGTTGGTCGGGTCGGTGCCCGCGCCGACCTCTTCCGCGTCCGAGAGGCCGTCGTTGTCGCTGTCGAGATCGATGAAGTCGGGCGTGCCGTCGGGGTCCGAGCTGCGCGGCGCGCACGGGTTGCCACCGCCACCTTCGGTGGTGTCGAGGATGCCGTCACCGTCGGAGTCGGGATCCTGGAAGTCGGGCGTGCCGTCGCCGTCGGTGTCGCGCGTCGGCGCGCCTTCGGCGTAGTCCGAGACGCCGTCACCGTCGGAGTCCACGGACGGGTTGCACGCGGGATCGATCGGGATCCATGCGTCGGTGCCACTCCCAGGCCCGGCGTCGCGCATGCGCCCGACACCACCGCCCGTGGTGCACGCGGCCGCTGGGATCGCGGCGATCGCGAGCACGCACGCGGCCAGGCGTGCGCGCGAGGAGAGGTGCTCGACCTGGGAGCGGGCCAGCGCTCCGTCGTGCTGCTTGCGAACGTCCATGACGCCTCCGAACAGAGAAGAAGAAGGAACCGACCGAACGAAGCTCCATATCACGGCGCGTTTCTTCGTGGAAACGGGGGTGGCGCGCGCGCCTGGGCCCGATCCGGTGACCGAACTCACGGCCGCGACCGGCATCGCGGCGGCGGGGTCTCGGAGGGCGCGGCGCTCACTCCCCGTCGTGGGCACGGGAATTCCCCGGTGCCCGCGCCGCGGGCCTTCCGGCATGCTGGCGCGATGCGCATCGACCTCCGCTCGTCGTTCGGCCTCGTTCCGTGGTTGCTCGCGCTCGTCGTCAGTGGCTGCGACTGCGGTACGTCCGGCCCGCCGGTCGGCGCGTGCGAGACCTCGAGCGACTGCCGCACGGGGCAGGTCTGCGTCGACAACCGCTGCGTGCCCCGAAGCGACGCGGGCGCGGGCGGCGTCGATGCGCCGTTCGAGTCGATCGACGCGCCGCTGCCGACGCCTGCGTCGCTCCGCATCGAGCCTGCGGACGCGGTGCTCACCTCCGACGACGGCGCGATGCCCACGCAGGCCTTCCGCGCGATCGTGACGCTCACCGACGGCACCGAGCGCGACGCGACCGGGCCCGAGTTCTCGATCGACACGCGCGACATCGGCGAGCTCGACGCGGCCTCCGGCGACTTCGTCGCGAACGGCGCGATCGGCGGTGTCGCGACGATCACGGCCGTGGCGAGCGGCCTCACCGCGACCACGACCGTGACCGTCACGCTCCACCGAACGCTTCGCGTCGGCGACGTGCCGGCCGACGTGAGCGACCGCTTCGCGGCGGCGCCCGTGAGCGACGCGATGCGCGAGGCGGGCGTCGTGTACCCGCTCGACGGCGTCGTCATGCCGCAGAACGTCTATCCGGCTAACGTGCAGTGGCTGCGCGGCGAGAGCGGTGACCTCTTCCGCGTCCACCTCGAGAAGCCGCACGTGGTGGTGGATGCGTACCTCGCGTACGACCCCGCGCTGCACTGGCTCGCGGACGCCGCCGCGTGGCGCGCGCTCGCGCAGACCGATCCGGACGCGCCCGCCGCGCTGCGCGTGGATCGCTTCGAGGCCTCGAGCAGCACGGTCGTCGGAGGCACGCCGATCGCGATGACGTTCGCGCGGGCCGCGCTCACCGGCAGCGTCTACTACTGGGACATCGTCGCGGGCCGCATCATCCGCATCGACGACGGCACCGCGACGCGCACGAACTTCCTGCCGACGCCACCCACCGCGCTCGACGGCAACAACTGCGTGGGTTGCCACGCGGTCTCGCCGAGCGGTCGCTACATGACGGGACGCCTCGGCGGCGGCGACAACATCGGCGGCGTCTTCGATCTCACGACGGACCTCACGGCCTCGCCTGCGCCGACCGTGTGGCCGACGAGTCTCGCGCCCGCGAGCGCGCGCTGGTGGTTCTCCTCGTGGTCGCCCGACGAGACGCGCGTCGTCGTCAGCTACGAAGAGCCGCAGGGCGAGATGCGCTTCATGGATCCCTTCACGGGCGCGTTCGTTCCCGTGTCCTCGCCCGCGCCGCTTCCGACGACGATGACGCACCCCGTGTGGTCGCCCGACGGCCGCTCGATCGCGTACGTGACCGACATCGACTCGTGGGGTGGCAACTACAGCGTCGGCAACATCGCGGTCATGCCGGTGACGGGCCTCGATGCGGTCGGCTCCCCCGTCACGATCCACCGAGGCTCGGACCTCTCGGGCGCGATGCCGGGAGGCTCGTGCGACAGCTATCCGTCGTGGACGCCGGACTCCGCGAGCCTCGTGTTCGCGCACGGACCCGATGGCCGCAGCGAGACGGGACAGTCCGCGCTCTACGTGATGGGCGCCGATGGCAGCCACGTCGTGCGCCTCGATCGCGCGTCGGGCGGCGCGAGCACGGTGGACTCGTTCCAGCCGCGCTTCTCCCCCTTCGATCAGGGCGGCTACTTCTGGATCTCCTTCCTCAGCCGGCGCGACTACGGCAACGCTCAGGTGGGCACGCGCGGCCGCGCCTACCAGCAGATCTGGGTGGCCGCGATCCGCAAGGATCGCCTGGGCACCGACGAGGATCCGAGCGCCGTCGCGTACTGGCTGCCGGGGCAGGCGACCACCTCGCGCAACATCGCCGCCTACTGGGCGCCGCGGGCGTGTCGCCCCGACGGTGAGTCGTGCACGGTGGGCAGCGAGTGCTGCGGCGGCGAGTGTCGCCCGCCCGCAGGCGGCGGCGAGCCCGTGTGCTCTCCGCCTCCGCCCGATCGCTGCCGCAACGAGGGCGAGACCTGCTCGAGCGACGGCGACTGTTGCCCCGACCGGGGCCTCACCTGCCTCGGCAACGTCTGCGTCATGGCCCCTGGCTGAGCGCTCGCTCGAGCCACAGCGCGGGCGAAGGCCGCAGCGCGAACGTCCGCATCTTCGCGCTGCGCGACGACGCTCGGAAGGAGTCGATCAGGGCGCGCGGAGCTGCACCGGGACGCGCACGTCGACGTTGCCACCGGCGCTCGGAACCCCAGCGAGCTCGACCGCGCGCACGGCGCGGAGCAGGCACGCGTTCTCTTCGTCGTTGCCCACGTTGCCCACCTCGATGACCGCGTCGTCGATGTGACCGGCGCGGGCATCGACGCGAAGGCGCACCTGCACCATCGCCTCGCGCGACGCGCCGTTGGCGACCCCGGCGACGTGACACGCCAGGAGCTGGCGCGTGACCGCGCTCGTCCGCAAGGCTCGCGTCCACGCCTCGGGCGCGGGCTGCCCGTTCGTCGTCGGCGCGCCCACGGAGGCCTCGGGCTCGCGCGACGCGCTGCGGTTGGCGTCGTCGCTCCACGCGCGCAGGCGATCGTGATCCTCGCGCGCGACCACCGAGCCGTCGGCCTCGATCAGCTCGACGAACGCGACGTCGATGCGCACCGCGGTGACGGCCTGGCTCGCGCGCACGAGACACGCGCGACGCTCGGGCTCGTCGAAGCCGAGGAAGAAGCCGATGCGAACGCGCGCTCCGTGGGCGCGCGCGACGTCGAGGGCACGCGCGCGCTCGGCGTTCGCGACGAAGGCGATGGGCTCGAGGTGCGAGGGCACGAGCTGGACGCTGCCGCCCATCGCACGAAGGCTGCGCGCGTCGGGGATCGTGTAGAGGATCTCGCCCTCTTCGTCTCCCTCGCGCGGCACGAGGCTCGCGGCGCCGTCGAGCACGAGCGAGTAGAGATGGTCGTGCACGCCCTCGTCGTCCGCAGCGCGACACGCGGCGTGCACCGCCGCGAGATCGGCGAGCGGCTGGTCCTGCGCCGCGACCGCGCTCGGTGCTGCGAGCGCTCCCAGGAGCGCGGTGGCGCCCATCGCCTGCGATGCCGTCGTGGTGCGCATGAGGTTGGAGCTAGCACGTCGGGCGATCGCGCTCACGACGGCGCGCTCACTTCCGACGCTGCGTGGACGAGCCCTCGCCCGGATACTGCGCGACGATCTGCTTCTCGGGACGCTCCACCGAGAGCACCGGGCTCGTCACGAGATCGCGCCCCGCGGCGTGGAAGAACAGCGACTCGCCCACGACGGGCTGCCCCGCGTTCGCGTGGATGCCACCAGCGCGCGTGAAGCGGAGGCCGCCGTGGATCTTCTGGCTGAGGGCCAGGTGCGCGCGGAGCCACTCGCCGCTCGTGCGATCCTTGACCGCGACGCACACGCCACGACGGAGGTGGTACTCGGTGTTGCGCGTGACGAAGACCTTGTGCACGCGCCGATCCGCGTTGCTCACACCACCGACCGTGCCCTTGGAACCGCTCATCGCGACACCTCCGACGCCGTTTGTACGGATGGGCCGCGAGGGCTCCAACTTTCCAGCATCCCGCGCGGCGCCGGCCCACCCGCGCCCGGGGAGTGAAGCCGAGGCGAGACGCGAAGCGGATCCCCGGCCGCCCAGCGTCTGGTAGAACGCCCCGCGATGCTGGCGCTGCCCCGCCCCGTCCTTCTGTCCGGCGACGTCTACACCTCCGCGTCCCGCACTCCGTGGGGCGGTACGCGCCTCGTGAAGCACTTCGGTAAGCGCGGCGACGTGCAGGCGCGGATCGGCGAGTCGTGGGAGCTGTCGCTCGGGCCCGAGCTGCCATCGCGCACCCGCGAGGGACAGTCGCTCGCCCACGTCGTCGAGACGGACCGAGACGACTGGCTCGGGCCGTTCGGCGATCGCGCCGCCGGCCTGCTCGTGAAGCTGCTCGACGCGGACGAGCCGCTGTCGCTGCAGATCCACCCGCGCGACGATCACGCCGGGCTCGCGCCCGAAGAGAGCGGCAAGCCCGAGGCCTGGTACGTCATCCACGCGGAGCCAGGCGCCTGGATCGCGTTCGGCTGGCGCGAAGGCGCGCGGCGCGAGGACGTGCTCGGTGCCCTCGCGCGTGGCGACGGCTCGCTCGCGGAGCTGCTCCAGCGAGTGGAGGTCTCGGTGGGCGACTGTTTCGTCGTCGACGCTGGCACCCCGCACGCAATCGGCTCCGGCGTGACCCTCGTCGAGCCGCAGTACGTCGCCCGCGGCAAGCGTGGCGTCACCTACCGCTACTGGGACTGGGAGCGTCGCTACGACGACGAAGGGCGCCTCGCCGCCACGGGTCGGCCCCGCGCGCTGCACGTCGAGCCGGCCATCGAGGTGACCGACTGGGACGCGGTCGGCCGCGCGCTGCTCGAGCGCTCGTTTCGCCGCGCGGGCCCGCCTCGACGCGATGCGGAGCTGGAGTTCGAGCTCCTCGCTGGACAACCCGGCTCACCGAACGCGAGCGCGCTCGAGTCGATCCCGTCCGAGTGGCTGCGCATCGTGCGCATCGCCGGCACGGGAGAGAAGCCTTTCTTCCACGGCGAGACGCTGCACTCGCTCACGGTGCTCGAAGGTGTCGGCGTGCTGCGAGACCGTCGGCGCGAGGTCGTGGTGCGCGCGGGACCGGGCGACACGATCGCGATCCCGGCACGCCACGACGAGCTCTGGCTCACGGGCGAGCGCCTTCACGCGATCCGCGCGAGCATCGAGCCATGAGCGCACCGATTCGCCTCTCGGAGGAGGTCCGCGACGCGGTGGCAGCGGGGCGCGCGGTGGTCGCGCTCGAGTCGACGATCGTCTCGCACGGTCTGCCTCGGCCCGAGAACCTCGAGGTGGCCCGGTCGCTCGAGGCGACGGTGCGCGCCGGGGGTGCGGTGCCTGCGACGATCGGCGTCATCGATGGCGCGCTCGTGGTCGGTCTGTCGGACGAGGAGATCGTGCGGCTCGCGACGGAGTCGGGCGTCGCGAAGGTCTCGCGTCGCGACCTGCCGATCGTGATCGCGCGGCGGGGCCTCGGCGCGACGACCGTCTCGGTCACCGTGATCGGCGCGGCGCGCGCGGGGATCTCGATCTTCGCGACGGGCGGGATCGGCGGTGTGCACCGCGGCTTCGAGCAGACGCTCGACGTCTCGGCCGATCTGCCCGAGCTGGCGCGTGAGGACGTGTGCGTCGTGTGTGCAGGCGCGAAGTCGATCCTCGATCTTCCACGCACGCTCGAGCTGCTCGAGACGCTCGGTGTGCCCGTCCTGGGCTGGCGCACGAGCGAGCTCCCCGCGTTCTTCTCGCGCACGAGCGGCCTCTCGCTCGATCACCGCGTCGAGGACGCCTCCGAGGTCGCAGCGATCCTCCGCGCGAAGTGGTCGCTCGGCCTGCGCGGCGGCGCGCTGCTCGCGGTGCCGCCGCCCGTCGAGCACGCCCTGCCCTCCTCGGAGATCGATGCCCTGATCGAGCGGGCCGTCGACGATGCTCGCTCGCACGGCGTCCGCGGCAAGGCCCTCACGCCGCACCTCCTCGGCGCGCTCCGGCGCGAGACCGCCGGTCGCTCGCTCACCACGAACGTCGCGCTCGTGCTCGAGAACGCGCGCGTCGCGACCGACGTCGCGCAGGCGCTCGCGTCGCGCTGAAGGCCACGATCAGCGGCTCGCGGTCGGCATGGGGCGCCCGTCGAGGAAGTCGGCGAAGAGCGTGGGTCGGTAGAGACGCCGCTGGATGTCGGCATCGTCGGCCGGCACGACCGTGACGCGATCGCCGGTGCGCGTGACGCCGTTCAAGAGCGCGACCTCGTCGGGCGAGGGCACCCAGAACGCACCATCGGGGGCCTCCGCGTAGACGTGCGGCGCGCCCTCCACCCAGACCACGTGCAGATCGAGCTGCGCGCCGTCCGGGCGCTCGAGGCGCACGGTCTCGAGGCCCACCACGCGCAGCCAGAAGCGGCCGTCCTCGGCGACGGCGCTCGCGCGACACCCGCCCGGCACCACGCGTCGCTCGGCGCGCGCCACGTCGATGACGCCCAGATCGGGTCCGTCGCAGACGTGGAAGAACCAGGAGCCTGCCGGTGGTGGGCGCACGTCGCCACCGATCTCGAGGAGCACGCGCCCTGTCTCGAGGTCCACGAGCCGCTGCACCGTGTCGTTCGGCGCGTGCACCACGGCCCGCGTCCCGAAGAGGCGAAGGCTCGTGCACGGCGTGCTGGCGACCAGCGCGCGTGCCCCGTCCGCGAGCGAGACGCGCTCGATGCCCTCGTCGGTGCAGGTGAACGCGCTCGTGCCCCCGGCCTCGAACACGACCGACTCGGCGCGCAGGGCGTACGGGACCTCCTGGGCGCGCCGAGGATCGTCGAGCGAGCGGAACGCGCTGCGTCCCTCCGCCGAGGTGACGACCCAGCGCTCGTCGGCGCTCCAGTCGACCACACGTCCTGCGGGCGCGCGCAGACGATCGCGCCCGGAGGCGACCTCGACGACACGGATGCCCGTCGGCGTCTCGGCCGCGAGCCAGCGGGCCGAGGCCGAGAACGCGACGCTCGCGTCGTCGAGCCCGCGCAGGGTGCGAGCGCGCGCGCCCTCACCCGCGACGAGCCGCACCGGGCCGCGCACGGGGAACGTGATGCAGACCCCCGGCGCAGCGGGTGCGCAGATCACCTCGTCGCGCGGGGCTTCTTCGTCCTCTCCGGCGGCCTCTTCCTCGTCGCCGGCGGATTCCTCCTCGTACTCGTACTCGGGCTCGGGACTGGGCGGCGTCCCTTCCCCCGTGCGGAGGTCGCAGCGTCCATCGACGGCTTGGTACGCGACGCCTGGCTCCGCACCCGACCAGGTCAGCTCTCGCTCGCCGTCGAGACATGCGATCTCTTCGACACCGGTGCGGTCGATCAGCACGCTCGCCCCGCGCTGACCCACGACGATCCCTTCGGCGTCCGGGCGGATCCACGCGCCGTGCACGGCGCTCTCTCCGCCGCTCGCGTCGTGCATCGCGCCGTCGTTCACCACCGTGGAGTACGCGCGCGCGACCTCGGCGGCCTCGACCGCGACGGCCGTGCCGCTCGGCAGCGCGACGCCGAGCGAGGACCCCGCTGCCACGATCACGTTCGATGCGGTGAAGCGCAGCGAGTCCCATCCATCCGGCGCACGCACGGCGAGCACACGCGTTCCCGCTCGATCGAGCACCACCACGTCGTGCTCGACGAGCACGGCGACGCGGCCGTCGTCTGCGATCGCGGCGCGGCGCGCACCGCCGGTCACCTCGTGGCTGCGAACGAACGCGCAGTCCTCGACGCGCACGACGCTCACCGCGTCCTCGCCCACGACGACGAGGTGCGTGCCGTCGGGCGAGAAGCTCGCCGAGCTTCCATGGAACGCGACGTCCTCCACGTCGCAGCGCTGCGCCTCGACGTCGATCGACGCCCGTCGTGAGACGGTCAGCGCCCCGCCAACGACTGGCCACGATGCCAGCGCATGGCCGTCGAGCGAGGTCTCGGCCTCGAGCAGATCCGACGCCACCTGGGCCGCTCCATCGAGGACGTCGATCTCGAGGCTCGACGACTCGTAGTTGGGCGACTCGTAGCCGAGCACCGCGCGGCCCGCGCCGACGACGAGCCTCGGCGAATCCGCGCGCCGCGCGAACCGAACGACGTGACGCACGAGCCCGCTCGCGCCATCGACGAGCACGAGGTGGCCCGAGCTGCTCACGACGACGAGCGTGCGCGTGACCGGATCCCAGGCGCTCGCCGAGATCGTCCGCACCGCGTGCTGCGGCACGACCCAGCTCTCGGGCTCCGGCTCGACGTCGACCTCGACCGGAGGCGCCTCCACCGGAGGCGCCTCGACCGGAGGCGCCGCGACGGGCACGGGAGGGGCTCCACCGCACGAGAGGCAGAGCGCGATCGCGAGGACACCCAGGGCGCGCGTCATCCCGACGACGCTCTCACGACGCTCGGCCGAGATCACGCCCCACGAGGCTCAGGACCATCCTACGCCTCGTCGAGGCCGAGGAACGTGCGCGTGCGCGGATCCTTGGGCGCCCCGAGGATGTCCTTGGGGTGGCCGTCCTCGATGACGTGGCCCTCGTAGAGCACCAGCGTGCGGTCCGCGAGCTTCTCGGCGAACTTCATCTCGTGCGTGACGATCACGAAGGTCAGCTTCTCGCTGCTCTTGAGGTGATCGAGGAGCTCCACCAGATCGCCGACGCGCTGCGGATCGAGCGCCGAGGTGGGCTCGTCCATGAAGAGCACCTTGGGCTCCATCGCGAACGCGCGCGCGATCGCGCAGCGCTGCTGCTCGCCGCCCGACATGTTGCGCGGCATCGCGTCCTCGCGGTGCGAGAGGCCGACCTTCTCGAGCAGCACCTTCGCCTTGCTGCGCGCGAGCTCGATCGGCATGCGCTTCACGTGCACCGGCGCCTCGTAGACGTTCTCGATCGCGGTCATGTGCGGGAAGAGGTGCCACGTCTGGAACACGAGGCCCGACTCCAGCCGCAGCCGAGCGAGCTCCTGCTTGCGCGAGGCGAGCGGCCCCGGCGCGAGCTTCGCAGCGCCCACGCGGATCGCGCCCTCGTGGAACGCCTCGAGGCCCGTCATGCACCGCAGCGCCGTGCTCTTGCCGCCGCCCGAAGGGCCGACGAGCGCGACCACCTGCCCCGGCGTGATGTCGAACGACACGCCCTTGAGCACGGTGCGCTCGCCGTACTTCTTGACGAGCTTCTCCACCGAGATGACCGGCTGCTCGGCCTTCTCGAGGCCAGCCTCACGCTTCTCGAGGCCAGCCTCACGCTTCTCGAGGCCAGCCTCACGCTTCTCGAGGCCAGCCTCACGCTTCTCGAGGCCACGCTTCTCTTCCGCGCTCATGACGACTCCCGGGCGAGCTGCGCCTCGAGGCGGCGCGACAAGAGCGACAGCGGGTAGCTGAGCGCGAGGTAGAGACCCGCGCACAAGAGGCCCGGCAAGAGGTAGCTGCGCACGTCGATGGCCGTGATGGTCATGCGCTTGGTGAGCTCGACCACGGTGATGACCGACACGAGCGAGCTGTCCTTGAGCAGCGCGATGAAGTCGTTCGTGACGCCCGGGAGCGCGATGCGGAACGCCTGCGGCACGATGATGCGCCGGAGCGCGAGCGCGGTGCTCATGCCGAGCACGGTCGCGGCCTCCATCTGCCCCGGTGGGATGGCCTGGATGCCGGCGCGGTAGATCTCGGCTTCGTACGCGGCGTAGTTCAGGCCGAGGCCCACCACGGCGGCGAAGAACGCGTCGTACTCGGTGCCCGCGTCGATGCCGAGACCGGCGCGGATCGCGGGCATGAGGCCGAAGTAGAGGACGTGCAGCTGGAGCAGGACGGGCGTGCCGCGGAAGAGCTCGACGTACGTCGTCGCGACCGCCGCGAGCGGCTTGGGCCCGTACATGCGCGCGAGCGCGAGCTGGAGGCCCAAGAAGATCGCGAGCGTCATCGCGAGCGCCGAGACGAGGAGCGTCACCCCCGCGCCCTGCACGAAGAGCCACACGTGGTGCCACGTGAAGGACGCGCGCTGGCGCACGAGCACCATCGCGCGCGTGTCCTCGTCGGTCCAGCTCGCGAGGCGCGCCTGGCGCTCATTGTCGATCTCCCAGCGCGCGAGGATCTGCCGGAGCTCGCCGCGCGCCGCGATGTTCGCGAGCGCCTCGTCGATCGCGTCGCAGAGCTCGGGCTCGCGCTGGCGGCACGCGACCGCGTAGTAGCCGTCGGCGACGTCCTCGGTGAGCCGGAGCTCGGAGTGCACGAGCCCGTAGCGAGTGGCGATGATGTCGTCGAGGAGCACTCCGTCGATGCGGCCCGCGCGCAGATCCGCGTAGGGCTCCTCGGTCCCTTCGTACGCGACCACCTCGAGGGGGCGCTCGCGCAGGATCTCCCAAGAGAACGAGGAGGCCAGCGTGCCGACGCGGTGCCCGTCGAGCGCGTCGAGGCTCGTCGCGGTCGCGTCGTCGCGGCGCGTGACGAGCTGCGCGGAGAACACGAAGTACGGACGCGTGAAGAAGACCGTGTCGGCGCGCGCAGGCGTGACCTCGAGGCCGTTCATCACGACGTCGAACGAGCCCCGCTCGAGCGAGGGCACGAGGTTCGACCAGTCGTTCTGCACGAACTCGGCGCGCACCCCCATCTCCCGCGCGACCGCGTCGGCCACCTCCACCTCGAAGCCGATGAGCCGCCCCGGCTCCCCCGGATCCTCGAAGACGTATGGCTCACCGCCCTGGACGTCGCCGCCCCAGCGAAGGACGCCGGTGCGCCGCACCCGTTCGAGCGCGGTCTCGTGGCGTCCGCCACACGAGGTGAGCGCGCTCGCGACGAGGAGGAGCAGGAACAGGGCCGACCCGCGCGCGGCGCGTGCTCTCGCGATCACGAGCATGCGTGTACACCGTCGCCCGCCTCGAACGGAAGCCTCAATCCTGGCCCGCGCGAGGGGTCAGTCCTGGCGAACGCCGTCGGCAGGGACCATTCGGGCCGCCCACCAGCTCGGAACGAGCGTCGCGACCAGACAGATGAGGACGGCGATGATCATGGTCCAGCCGACCTCCTGCCCGCTGAGGCGCACGGGCAGGTGATCGATCAAGTAGACGTGTGGATCGAGCGGGAAGCGGATGTGATCGAGGTAGAGGCACACGCCTCCGCCGAGCAAGAGACCGAGCAGGGTCCCCACGAGGCCGATCGCCATGCCCTGCGCGAGGAAGACGAGCAGGACGTGCGCATCGGCAGCCCCCATCGCCTTGAGGATCGCGATCTCTCGCTTCCGCTCGAGCACGATCATGATGAGCGTCGCGATCACGGTGAAGGCCGCGACGAAGACGATGCTCGCGATGACGAGGCTGAGCATCACCTTCTGGATCTCGAGCGCCGTGAAGAGGTTGTGGTTCAGCTCCTCCCAATCCATCGTGTGGTAGGCGCCGCCGCCGAGGTCCTGCTCGAGCCGCCGCGAGATCATCGGGGCCTGCATCGGGTCGTGGAGGCGGATCTCGACGCCGTCGACCGCATCACCGTGATCGAAGAATTGCTCGGCCTCGTAGAGGTCCGCGTAGACGAGCTCGGTGTCGTACTCGTCGAAGCCCGCCTCGAAGATGCCGATGACGCGAAGCTCGCGCGATCGCGGCGTGCCGGGGCTGCTCGTGCCGAAGAGCGACGACGAGAAGCCCGCGAGCGGCGAGACGATGCGCACGCGGTCGCCGACCTCGATGTCGAGCTCGGTCGCGAGAGAGCGACCCACCACGACACCGGGCAGATCGGCGGTCGGCACGACGGGCTCCTCCGCTGCGTCCCCGCTTCCGCTCGCCTCGACGGGATCACCCGAGAGCGCCGCGAGCGCGGCCTCGGCCTCGGCCGGCGTGGGGACCGACACCTCGGGCAGATCGAGCGGCGCATCGTCGTCGACGTCGGGCAGCGTCCCCTCGCTCTCCGGCACGGGCACGACGTCCGCTCCGCGCTCCGGCGTCGGCACCGCGTCCCTCTGCCCCGCGCGCCACGCGAGGTCGACGCCGCGCAGGTACGCGTCGAGATCCTCGCCTCCGCCTGCGCGTCGCTCACGCTCCTCGGGGCGAACCGGCGGCGCGGCCCCCGCCACGCGCAGCCCCTCGAGCGTGCCCTCGACCATCTGCTCCGGCAGATCGAGCACGTCGGGCATGAGCTCGGGGTCCACGCCCTTCAGCAGCACGCCGGAGATGCGGTCGCCGTTCGCGAGCATCATCGGCTGGATGAGGAAGGGGCCCGCACCGGCGACCTCCGGCATCTCGCGCGCACGGGCGACGACGTCTCGGTACTCCTCGAAGTCGCCGTACTTCATGACGAGCACGTGCGCGTTGACGCCGAGGACCTTGTCGCGGAACTCGTCCTGGAAGCCCGCCGTGATCGCCATGACCGCGAGCAGCGCCGCCACTCCGAGCGCGACTCCGCTCACCGCGATCGACGTGATGACGGAGACGGACTTCGTCTTCTTCGAGAGGAGGTAGCGGAAGCCGATGCCCAGCGCGTAGCGCACGCCGCCACGTAGCATGCCCGCGCCGCGCAGCATGTCGGGCAGCGGCGCCGGCGGCGGGCTCGCGCGGACCGGAGCGATCCGCTACGCTCGGGGCTCTTATGCTTGCTCGACTGCGTCCTGCCGCGATGGGCGCGATCAGCCGTCTGGCCATCGGCGTCGCGGGAGCCCTCTCGATGGGCACCTCCGTGGGCTGCGGCCTCAGCGACCCTCACCCCGCGAACGACGCGGGCGTCGCGAACGACGCGCCCACCACGCCGCGACGTCTCCTCGACGTGGAGGGCGAGACGAGCATCACGCTCGCGCCGCTCGCCGAGCGCACGCTGCGCTTCCGCGTCTCCCAGGAGGGCGGCAGCCCCGTCGCCGACGCGCTCGTGACCTTCGCCCTCGATGGCCTGCCGCGCAGCAGCACGCTTCGACAGCTCGGCGGAACGACGGACGCGACGGGCATCGCCTCGGTCGTCCTCGTCGCGGGGCCGGAGGCGACGACCTTCCGCCTCCGCGCGACGACGCAGGGCGCGGCGCCCGCCGTCGTCGACGTGTCGGTCGGGACCGAGTTCGGCGAGCTCGCGGTGACCCTCGAGCCCGAGGTCACGCGGAACGTTCGCTCGTACCTCGTGCGCGCCGTGGCCGACGTGCCCTGCGCCGAGGTGCCGAGCTCGCCGACGGGCGACGAGCGCACGCTCGGGATCGAGCTCGCGACGACCACGTTCCCCGCGCTCTCGACGTCCGCGTCCTGGACGATCGAGGCGCGCGGACAGACGGCGGCCGGCACGACGGTGGCGCGCGGCTGCGTCGAGGGTCTGCGCGTCTCGCCGACGGCTCCCGCCAGCGCGCGCGTCGTGGTGCGCGACCTGCCCCTCGACACGACCGGCGCGTACGGGGTGACCTGGAGCATCGAGGCCTCGAGCCTCGGTGAGCGCGCGCGCAGCGCGACCCTCACCGCCGCGGTCGGTGACACCGGCGCCGAGATCCTGCTCGATGGCCTCCGTGGCTCGCTCGCCGCGACGAGCCTCGGCGAGATCGACGCGCTCGATCGTGCGCGCGCCGCCTCCCTCGACGCCCGCCTCGCCGAGGCCCTGCGCACGACGGACACGACGCTCGCGACCACGCTCGCGCCGCTCGCCGACGAGGTCGACGCGGGCTTCGGGGCGCTCGCCCTCGCGTCCACCTTGCGCCCCGCGTCGATGCCCGCGATCTCGCCCTTCTCCGTGCAGCTCGGCGCAGACGCAGTGGGCGCCCCGATCGAGCCGATCGCCGGCAGCCTCACCATGGCGGTGGGCCGCGACGCGCTGCTCCTGACGGGGCTCGACGTCCCCCTCGCGCCCGCGTCGCTCTGGATCGCGGGGTTTCGCGCACGTGCGAGCGCACGCAGCAGCGAGGGCCTCGTCGGCGTGATCCGCGAAGGCGCGAGCTGCGGCACGCTCGTCACGTTCCTCACGCGCGAGGCCGTCCTCTCCTGCGACGCGCGCTGCGTGCGCGAAGGCTGCGCCCAGGCCGCGGCGCTCCTCGACGCGCGACTCGAGGATCTCGCGGCGAGCCGAGACGGCGCTGCCTCCCACCTCCGCGTCGATGCGATGCTCGACACCCACGACGACGACGACGACCTCCGCGCCGACCGCCTCGAGGGCGACGCGACGGCGACCTGGGAGTCCAGTGACGGCGCGGAGTCGACGCCGCTCGCCTCGAGCTGGTCGGGGCTGCGGGACGACACGCTGGAGTGAGCGGCGTGTCCTCGGGGGTGAAGCGCGAGGCGCGCGAGGCGAGCGCCGGTCGCCGAGGTCGCGCGTGACGGGCTATCCGCTCGAGACGCTCCGCGGTCTCCGCGCCGACGAGGAAGAAGCCGCGCAGCGCGCGCTCGCCGACGCGGTGCGTGCGCACGCCGAGGCAGCCAGCGCGACGGCGCGCGCACGGGAGGCCCGAGAGCTCCACGTGCGCGAGACGCGTGCGCTCCTCGATCGCGAGGTCTCCCGCCCCGTCGGCGAGATGCGGCCCAGCGACGCGACGGCGCTCGCCGCGTGGCGTCGGCGGCGCAAGCTCGAGCTCGACACGCACGACGCGACGCTCGCGCGTGCGCTCGAGACCGAGCGCCTCCGGGAGCGCGAGGTCGAGGCCGCGCGGGACGCGCTCGCCAGCGCGCGACGCGAACGCGAGGCCATCGAGAAGCACTTCGCCCGCTGGCGCGAGGACGCGCGCAAGAAGGCCGAGGCGAAGGAAGAGGCCGAGGCCGAGGACCGACGCTCGCGCTCGTGAGCCTCGCGACGCCGAACGAACGGGAACGAGGTGCGCTCAGCCCCTGCGCGGCAACGTCGAAGGGAGCTCGGGCAGCTCGCCGCGATCGAGGAAGGCGTAGACGATCCAGCTCTGGAGCACGCGGCGCGTGTAGCCACGCGTCTCGCCGTACGGGATCTCCTCGACCCACTCGTCGAAGGGGTGTGCGGCGCGCTCGCGCAGCCAGCGATCGACGTTGCCCTCGCCCGCGTTGTAGGCGGCAGGGATGAACGCTGCGTGGCCCTCGTAGCGACGTCGCAGCGCGCCCATGTAGCGCGCTCCGATGCGCACGTTCACGGCCGGCGTGCAGAGCGCGGCTGGATCGCTGGCGAGGCCGAGCGGGCGCGCGTAGCGCTGCGCCGTGGGGCGAATGAGCTGGAGCAGGCCGTACGCGTGCGCCACGGAGACCGCGTCGGGATCGAAGCTCGACTCTTCCCGCGCGACCGCGCGAACGAGCGAGGGATCCACGTCTTCGCTGCCAGCCGCGTCCTCGATGAGCCCCGCGTACGCCGGCGGATAGGCCGTGCGGAAGAGCGCGAGCGCTTCGGCGTCGTCGGGCGCCACGAGCACCGAGGAGAGCCGACGCCGCGCGAGATCGGTCGCGCGGTGAGCATGCCCCGCCTGCGTGAGGAGCGCGGTGAGCGTGCGAACGGTCGGCAGGTCGCCATCGGCCGAGAGCCCGAGCAAGGCGAGCTCCCGCTCGGCGCGCCCGAGCTCGTCCACCGCGAGCAGCGCGTTCGCGCGCGCATACGTCGCGCGATCCGCATCCGTGGTGAGCCGCGCGCCCACCCCCCGCCCGGCCTCCGAACGCGCGAGGATCGCGGCGTCCGTGATGCTGGTGTCCCGGAGCGGCGCACGCTGCGCGAGCACCGCCGTTCGCACGGCGTCGCGTCGCGTCGCGTCCAGCTCGCCCAGTCGCGCGAGCGCGAGCTGCGCATAGTAGGTGAGCGGCCTCGCGCGCACGATCGCCTCGAGCGCATCGAGCGCCTCGGCGCGTCGATCCAGCTCCACGAGCACGCGCGCGCGCCAGTACGCCGCGCGACCGACGATCCCCTCGGCGGACTCGTTCGTGCCTTCGGCGAGACTGCGGTCGAGCTCCGCGAGCGCCTCGTCGCGATGCCCGCTCGCGCGCAGATCCCACGCGAGCTGGAAGCGCGCCTCGCCGCGCATGTCCCCCGCGGCCGAGATCGCCCGCGCGAGCGCGTCGTGCGCGCGGTCACGCTCTCCCCGCTCGAGACGCGCGCGCGCCGCGAAGACGAGGCCGTCGTCGACCAGGCGGTGTCCGGGCGCGACGTCGGCGATGGCCTCGAGGTGAAGGATCGAACGCGGCGCCTGCCCCGAAGAGAGCGCCGCGCGCCCGAGCGCGTAGTGGGCCCACGCGAGCGCATCGCGCCGCGTCTCGAGCTCGGCGGCGTCGGCCGTGTGCTCCGCGATCACGCGATCGAGCGCGGGGCCGCACTCGGCCAGCATCGCGTCGAGGCGCTCGATCGCTCCGTCGTTCACGCGACCGCGGTGGAGCGCTCGCCCCGCGTCGAGGAGCGCGCTGCAGCGCGCGGCGCTGCCGGGCTCGAGCCGCGAGGCGACCGCGACGTGTGCGTCGCTCGCGGCGCGGTGCTGCTGGGTCGCCTCGAGGTAGCTCGCGTGCGCACGTGCCTGCGCGAGGCTCGGCTGGCGCAGGAGCGCGCGCTCGTCCTCGGGGAAACTCGACACCAGACGCTCGAGCGCAGCCTCGGCACCGTTCGAGGCGCGCGCGCGCGGCGCCGACGAGAGCAGATCGAGGTAGAGGCCGATCGCTTCGTGCTTGGCGGGCGCGTCGTCGCTCGTCGCGAGGAGATCCGCGAGCGCTCGCGAGAGCGCCCGATCGGTCGTCACCGGGAGAGAGCCTCGCATCGCCTCGCGCAACGCGTGCTCGGCCTGGGCGCGCGCCTCGGGCTCGCTCTCCGGTGTGACGTTCGCCGCCTGCGCGAGGGCATCGATCGCCCGCGCCTCGTCGAGGCCCGGCCAGCGCGCATCCAGCGCCGGAGCGTCAGCCGGCGCGGCCGGCGCAGGAGGTGAGAGCAGCGGCGCGAGGAGCGCTCGCGCCCCCGCGGGATCGCTCGGCTCGAGGCGCCGCGCGGCTTCGATGCGCGCCCACGCGGCGAGCGCGCTCGTGCCGCTCGCGAGCCGCTCGAAGCGCGTACGCGCAGCGGCCTCGTCGGGGTCGAGGGACGCAGCGACCCACGTGAAGAGCGCAGCCTCGTCGCCGCTCGCCCCGCGCGCGAGCCCGTCCGCACGCTCGACGACCGACGCGGCGCCCTCCACGAGCGCGGCGCGGCGCAGGGCGAGCACACTCTCGCTCGGCATCGCGACCGCCGCGTCGGGCGCGTTCTGCGCGACGGCCATGGGCGCCACCGCGACGGGCGCCTCGCTCGGCTCGGGCGGGTTCGCCTCCGCATGACAGGTGAGACCGAGCAGCGCCGTGCAGACCGACAGCAGCGTCGCGTGTCGAAGCCCTCGCAGGCCCCGCAGGCGAAGGGGAGCGGACGGAGAACCCAACGCGGCCGACGAGCTGCTCATGACGCCTCTCCACGCGTCTACCGCGTCGGTCGGGTCATCCCAAAGAAACCGGCCCGAGGACGCGGTGACGCCCCCACAACCATTCTCGAGCGCGCTCCCCTTCCCGCGCCATGGCTCGCCCGACCCTGCGCCCGAGTGCGCTCGCGCGATCAGGCGCCCAGACGCACCGTGTCGCGCTCGATCGGGCGATCGAGCGCCCGCCGCGCCGCCTCGCGGGCCAGCGCCATCGCGCGCTTTCCCGCCGCGAGCTCGTCGGGGCCCGAGCGCGGCAGTCCGTCGACGACGAGCGCGACGAGGCCCTCGCGACGCGGGATCGCGAGCTCGGAGGAGCGACGCCACGGCGAGCGCGACGCGAGGTGGTGGAAGAGCACGCGCTCGCCGCGCGGCAGCCCTTCGATCCCCGGCCGGTCGCGGATGCCCCCGTCGAGCAGGAGGCGGCCATCGCGGCGCACGGGCCGGAAGAGCCCCGGCACGGCACACGACGCGACGATCGCGGAGCCGAGCTCACCGCGATCGACCACGTGCGTGCGGCGCGTGCGCACGTCGAACGTCGAGACCGCGATCGGGATGCGGCACGCCTCGAAGGTCCGGACCGGCAGGATCGCCTCGACGCGCTGGCGGAAGAGCTCGCCGCGGAGCAGGCCCCCCTGGAGCACACCGAAGAGGGGGCCCGGATCCCAGAAGTGCTCTCGCTCGAGGGCCGAGAGCTCCTCGACGAGCGCCGAGGCCGACACGCCCGCCGCATGCGCTGCGGCGACGAGCGCGCCCGCGCTCGAGCCCGACGCGCGCGAAGGCGTCAGGCGCTCCTCCTCGAGGACCGAGAGGACCCCTGCGTGCGCGAAGAAGCCGAAGAAGCCCGACGACATCGCGAGCGAGAACGGTCCGCGCGTCAGCCACTCGCGCAGCGTGGGCGCCGCACGATCACCCACCGACGCGCTCGTCACGCCAGCCGGCTCCCGCACACGCGAGCCGGCGCGCTCACAGCCGCTCCTCGCCGAGCACCACGTTGTCGATGAGGCGCGTCGCGCCGATCTTCGCGGCGACCGCGAGCACCGCCCGGCCCTCCACCTTCGTGATGGGCGCGAGCGAGTCCGGGTCGGCGATCGCGACGTAGTCGATGCGATCGAAGCTCGCCTCGATGGGCGCGCGCGCCAGCTGCTCGAGCACACGTGGGTCGCGCTCACCGGCATCGAGCGCCGCACACGCGGCGCGCAGACCGCGCGAGATCGCCAGCGCGCGCTCGCGATCGGTCGGCGAGAGGTAGCGGTTGCGCGAGCTCAGCGCGAGACCGTCGCCCTCGCGCACGGTCGTCATGCCGTGCATCTCGATCGGCATGTCGAGGTCGCGCACCATCCGCCGCAGCACACACCACTGCTGGTAGTCCTTGCGGCCGAACACGGCGACCGAGTCGCCCACGAGGCCGAAGAGCTTGGCGACCACGGTGGTCACGCCGTCGAAGTGCCCCGGACGGAACACGCCCTCGAGCACGTCCGTCAGCCCCGCCACGCGCACCTGGCTCGCGAAGCCGGTCGGGTACATCGCCTCGCGATCGGGCGCGAACACCCAGTCCACGCCGCGCGCCTCGCATGCCGCGACGTCGTCGGGGAGCGTGCGCGGATAGCGCGAGAAGTCCTCGCTCGGCCCGAACTGGAGCGGGTTGACGAAGACGGTCACGACGAGGCGCGTCGCGCCGCGTCGCCGCGCCTCGTCGACGAGGGCCAGGTGGCCGGCGTGCAGCGCGCCCATCGTCGGCACGACACCGACACGCTCGCCCGCGCGACGCGCGGCATCACAGGCCGCGCGCAGCGCAGCCGGCTCGTGGAGGACCTCCATCAGGCCTCGCGTGGGCCGTAGCCCGCCGAGCCCGCAGGCGCAGCGACCGCCGCCGGCTCCTGCTTGGCGCCGAAGGTGTGTTCCTTCGCCGGGAACGTCCCCGCCTTGACCTCTTCGACGTAGCGCCGGCTCGCGTCGATGCCGGCGGCATAGAGCTCGGCATACCGCTTCACGAACTTGGGCTTGAGGTCGGGCGTGAGGCCGAGGAAGTCGTAGCTCACGAGCACCTGACCATCGCAGCTCACGCCCGCACCGATGCCGATCGTGGGGATCTCGAGCTCCCGCGTGATCCGGGCCGCGAGCGCCTCCGGAATGCCTTCGAGCACCACCGCGAACGCGCCTGCCTCTTCCACGGCCTTCGCGTCGCGGAGCACGCGCTCGGCGTCCTCCTCGGTCTTGCCCTGCACGCGGAAGCCGCCCATCGCGTGCACGCTCTGCGGCGTGAGCCCCACGTGGCCCATCACCGGGATGCCCGCATCGACGATGCGCGCGATGGTGCGGGCCATCGTCACGCCGCCCTCGAGCTTGACCGCGTGCGCGCCGCCCTCGGCCAGGAAGCGGCCCGCGTTGCGCAGCGCCGAGAGCTCGTCGACCTGGTAGCTCATGAACGGCATGTCGCCGACGACGAGCGCGCGGCCACCCGTGCCCTGCGCGCTCGCGCGCGCGAGCCCACGGACCACGGCGCGCGTGTGATAGAGCATCTCGTCGACGGTGACGGGCAGCGTCGTGTCGAGGCCCTGCACGACCATCCCGAGCGAGTCGCCGACGAGCAGCACGTCGACACCGGCAGCGTCGAGCATGCGGGCGAAGGTCGCGTCGTAGGCCGTGGCCACGGTGATGCGGTCGGCCGCGCGCTTCATCGCGCGCAGCGTCGGCACCGTGACCTTCGGAGCACGCGTGGGCGTCGGCGCCTCCGGCGTGGCGGTGGACGGGACGCCAGAGACACCGGAGCCCGGGCCGCGCTCGGCCCGCTTCGAATGGGTCATGGAGGCCGCCCTCGGAGCCAGGGAGCGTGTCGGTCGCGGCCGGAGGGATTCCGGTCCACGCCACCCGAGAGCCAGTGAGTCATAGCACGCCCCGCGACGATCACCCGCCGCCGCGTGCTCGGGTGCGTGCGTCCGCCGCGCGCTCGAGGAGCTCGGACACGAGCGCGTTCGTCGAGCGCTGGCCGGTCTTCCCGAGGATCTCGCGCACCATCGTCTTGATCGTGTTGTGGCCGACGCCGAGACGGGCCGCGAGGTCGCTGCGAGGCGTGCCGTCGAGCAGCTGCGTCAGGAGCTCGGTCTGCCGCGCCGACAGCCCGTGCTCGCTCGCGTACGTCCGCACGATGACGTCGAGGGTCACGTCGACGTGGACGGTCGCCTCACCGACCGTGCGCCCGAACGCGACGAGCACCTCGCTCGTCGCGGGCTTGAACACGAGCTGCGCGCCGAGGAGAAAGGCACGCGCAGACAGAGACGGATCGGGCTCGCCGGTCACGACGAGGACGAGGCAGGTCATGCCCCGCGCGCGCATCCAGCGGAGGAGCTCGAGGCCGTCGCCATCGGGCAGCTGGTAGTCGAGGATCGCCCGCGCGAAGTCCAGCCCGTCCGCCAGCTCCTTCGCGCGCGCGACCGTCGCGGCCTCGTGGACCTCGTGGCTCGCGCCGAGGACCCGCCGATAGGCAGCCCGCGCGAGGTCGTCGTCGTCGACCAGGAGAAGCCGCTCGGTGAGACGCTGTTGAACCATCCGACATGAACCCCGAGACACGGCGCGACGAGGCACGTGCGTACCATCCGTGCCCAAGCGCAGGAATCACCCCGGCGGGGTGATTCCCGAAGGCGTCCGATCGCGCTCGCGACGCCCACGCTCGATCTCTCGGCCGGATGGGGCGCCAACGTGAGGCGAGCGGAGGGCACGGCCGCCTTGATATGCTGCGCCACCGCATGGACAACGTCCTCGCCCTTCCCCTCCCCACGGACCAGCTCCCCGAGAGCATCCGACGCTTCTGCAGCGTCGAGGCGCCCGAGCGCGCGCGACAGATGGCGGCCAAGGGTCTGGTGCCCGCCAAGGGAGGCGACCTCGTCGCGGTCTTGCTGCAGCTCGCCGCCGACGCCTCGAGCGCGATCGCCGACGCCGCACGCGCGACGCTCGGAGGTGTTCCGCCGGCCGTGCTCGAGGCCGCGTGCGATGCGCCGCTGCACCCCGCCTTCCTCCATGCGCTCGCGGATCACGTCCGCCGCGACGACGACCTCCTCGAGCGCCTGCTCGGCAACACGGCCACCGCGCACGACACCGTCGCTGGCATCGCGCGCTCGTGCTCCGAGCGGATCGCCGAGCGCGTGGCCCTCGACGAGCAACGCATCCTGGCGGCGCCGCAGATCATCGAGTCGCTCTACAAGAACAAGCACACGCGGATGTCCACGATCGATCGACTGATCGATCTCGCGGTCCGCAACGGCGTCGAGGTCGAGGGCATCCCGACGTTCGAGGCCCACGCGCAGGCCATCGCAGGTCAGCTGATCCCGGAGCCCACCGAAGAGCCGCTGCCGAGCGACGCGATGTTCAACGACGCGATCGCCGCCGACGACGAGGACGTCGCCGTCGAACAGGACCAGGTCGAAGGCACCGAAGAGGTGCGCGAGAAGTACAAGCCCCTCGCCTTCCAGATCGGCCAGATGAACTTCGCGGAGAAGCTCCGCATGACGCTCATCGGCAACGCCGCGGCGCGCACGCTGCTCGTGCGTGACTCGAACAAGATCGTCGCGATGGCCGCCATCGCCTCCCCCCAGGTCACCGAGTCCGAGGCCGCGGGAATCGCCAACAGCCGCCAGGTGTCCGAGGAGGTCCTGCGCTTCATCGGCAACAAGCGCGAGTGGGTCGGCAACTACGAGATCAAGAAGAGCCTGATGTTCAACCCGAAGACGCCCGTCGGCATCTCGATGAAGTACCTCTCCCATCTGCACGTCGCCGACCTGCGCACGCTCGCCAAGAGCCGAGGCATTCCGGCCGCGATCAAGACAGCGGCGGCCCAGCGCGTCGCCAAGAAGGGCACCTGATGTCCTTCTTCAAGCGCCTGTTCGGGAGCACGACCGAGGCCGAGGATCTCGCCGAGGCCGATCGCCTCTTCGACGCGAAGAACCACTTCGAGGCGCGCCTCGCGTACGAGAAGGTGAAGGAGCGACGCGACGTCAGCGCCACCGGCCGCGAGCGCGCCGAGTCGCGCATCGCGCTGTGTTTCGATGCGCTCGCCGAGGCCCGCATCGGCGAGGCCCAGCGACTGCTCGCGGACGGAGAGTTCGAGCTCGCGCGCGGAGAGCTCGCGACCGCCGCCGAGCTCGCGCGCACGGACTCGATCCGCAAGCGCGCGGCACGCATGCTCGACGGCGCCGAGCGCCGCGACGCGCGGAAGGTGTCCAAGGTCCACGTCGAGCCCACGGACGACGAGCGCTGGGTGATGCTCGCCGGCACGTGGTCGGACGCGCAGATCGACGAGTACGACGGCTACGGCGAGGACTTCCGGCGAGCGCTGCTCGCGATCGACGCCGGCACGCCGGCCGAGGCGCTGCCCGTGCTCGAGGCCCTCGCGCGCGAGCACGAGGGCGATGGCGTGTACCTCTTCGTCGAGCTCGCCCGCGCGCGCTCTCGCACCGGAGACGAAGCGGGCGGCGTGCGCGCGCTCTCGCTCTTCCTCGAGCGCGTGCCCGACGACGACCGGAGCGACGCGCGCATCAACGGCTTCCTCTTCCTCGCCCAGATCGCCGAGCGCGACGGAGACGACGAGAAGGCCATCGGCGAGCTCCAGCGCGCGATCGACGCGATGCCCGACGACCCGCGGCCGCTGCTCAACATGGGCGTCTTCCTCCGCACGCGTGGCGAGCCCGAGCCTGCCGTGACGATCCTCGAAGCGGCGCTCGGCCTCTACGACGAGGACCAGCCGAACTGGCCCGTGCACGTCGAGATCGCGCTCGCCAAGCGCGACGCTGGCCGCGAAGCGGAAGCGATCGAGACGCTCGAGCGCCTCGTGCGCTACTTCCTCGGCCGCTCGCAGGTGGACTCGCTCCCGGCCGCCGTCGCCGTGCCGCTCGCAGAGCTCCACGAGCGCGCCGGAAACCTCGGACGTGCCGCGGATCTCTTCTCCACGCTGGCGCGCGGCAACGATCGCGAGAACCACGTCGTCTACCACCGCGAAGCGGGGCGCATCCTCAAGAAGCTCGGCCTGCGCCAAGAAGCGCGGCGCATGCTCACGCGCGCGAGCGCCCTCGCCGACAAGAGCTCCGAGATCTCGCGCGACATCGAGGACATCCTGGCCGAGCTCGAGAAGGACGAGGAATGACGACGAGCACCGAGACGCACGCCGCCTCGCCCCCCGTGGTCATCGACCGCCCGGCCCCCGAGACCGCCGTGGATCCGCGCACCGAGCGCGCGCGACACGGGACCTACCGCGGCGCGCTCCGCAGCTGCGATCTGAGCGCGCTCCGCCCCTCGCCCCTCGCGCGCGTCGTGAGGGAGAAGCGCTGGGTCTACGTCACCTTCGTGAAGGCGCCCTGGATGATCTCACTCGCGGTCGTGGATCTCGGCTACGCGCAGACCGTGTTCGGCTTCGCGCACCACGAGGCGCGCGGCCTCGTCGCCGACATGCGATCCGCACCGGGTCTGCCGGGCCTGTCACGCGTTCGCCAGGACGGCGTCCACCGCATCGATGCGCGGCTGCGCGGCGCGCGTGAGCGCGTGACGATCCGCGAGCGTCGCGACGAGGGTGTGCTCGAGGTGCGCGCAACCACCCCGCAGATGGAGCTCCGCGCCTCGCTCGACCTGCGCGCCGCCGCACCGGTTCTCACCGCGATCGCGCCCATCCGCGGCGGGATCGTCGACGTGACGGAGAAGCAGGCCCTCGCCCCCGTGCGCGGCGCGGCGCTCGTCGGAGGCGAACGAGTCGATCTCGACGGCGGCCTCGGTGGCTTCGACTTCACGGTGGGGCTGCTCGCGCGCGAGACGCGCTGGAACTGGGCGTTCCTCATGGGCAGCACCGACGCGGGCGAGCCCGTCGCGCTCAACCTCGTCGAGGGCTTCGTGGGCGCGCCGGAGTGCGCGCTGTTCGGGCCGTCGAGCCTGCACGCGCTGAGTGAGGGTCGCTTCACGCTGCCCGCAGCGCGACGCGAGGGAGAGAGCCTCGGCGACCGCGCGCGACACCTCGAGCCCTGGCAGGTCCGCACCGCGGGCGGCGAGTGCGATCTCGTCTTCACGCCGTCCGCGGTCCACGACGAGGCCCTCGATCTCGGGCTCGTCCGCTCACGCTTCGTGCAGCCGATCGGCTCCTTCGCGGGCACGATCCGGCGTGGCGAGGAGACCCTGCGCATCTCTCACGCCCTCGGTGTCGTCGAGGATCAAGACGTGCGCTGGTGAGGACGCGCGCGCTATCCTGAGGCGCATGGCGCAAGCGAAGTGCCCGATCTGCAAGCGCGCGGTGGAGCCGCCCGGCAGCACGGCGCGAGACGACGCGAGCCCCCCGAGCGCATTCCCGTTCTGCTCGACGCGCTGCAAGCTCGTCGATCTCGGCGCATGGCTCGACGGTTCGTACCGCATCCCCGGAGAGCCCATCGCGGAACCGGACGACGAAGTGCTCGCGCGCCTGACCTCGCGCGACGGAGGTGACGCATGACGATCCCGCTTCTCCGGACTCTGGCGCCGGCGGCGCTGTGCATCGTCCTGACACTCGCGGCTCCCGCGCGCGCGCAGGACACCAGCGGCAGCACGAGCGCGGCCGCGGGCGGCACGGCCTCCGAAGGCGCGACCGGCACGGGCACCGACGTGTCCACCGATCACGGCGCCGCGCACACGAGCTCGGCCACGACGACACGATCGGGCGCCGCACCGACGGCATCCCCGGATGCATCGCAGGCCCCGGTGATCGATCCCGTGACGGCACCGCCGACGCCCGCCGCCGAAGAGGAAGAAGAAGAAGAAGGCGACGGTCGCGACTACGACGTGCTCTGGATCGAGCTCCAGGGCGGTGTCTCGTACGCGAACCTGGTCCAGTTCCAGAACCAGAACTTCGCCGACGTGGCCGGCGGCGCCTCCGTCTTCAACGAGATCTACGGCACCGGTCCCGCGGTCGGCCTCGGCGTGGGCTTTCGCGTGTGGTGGCTCGCGATCGGCGCGCGCGCGAGCGTGGCGGTCTACGAGACCTTCCAGATCGGCACCATCGGCGGCGAGGCCACCCTGCGTCTGCCGATCCCGGTGGTGGAGCCGTGGGTGCGCGTCGGCTTCGGCTATGGATGGCAGGGCGATGCGCAGTACCAGTCCGGCTCCTCGACGTACTCGACGACGACCTACGGCTGGGTCTTCCAGAGCGGGCTCGGTCTCGACATCTACCTCACGAACTGGTTCACCCTCGGCGCCGGCGTGGGCCTCGACATCCTGAACCTCACGCGGCAGCGCGACCCGTCGGCGATGTGCATGGGCGCGACGGACGTGTGCCCGAGCCGCAACGGTGACGCGCTCGGCTACCAGCTCAAGGGGCTGGCCACCGTCGGCTTCCACTTCTGACGACGCGCGGGCCTCACACGAGGCCGTGCACCCGCACGCGGTTGCGACCGCCGGTCTTGGCTCGGTAGAGCGCGTCGTCGGCACGCGCCAGGAGCTGGAGCGGCTGACCGATCTCGGGGTCGGGCATCGTCGCCGCGCCGACGCTGATCGTGAGCGGGATGCGCTGGGCGCTCGCGAGATCCTCCATCGTGAGGCGCCCCGTGTCGTGCAGCCCTTGCGCGGCGAGGTCGAGCGGCTGCTCCACGATCCGCGCCGAGTACACGAAGACACCTCGCTCGACCGACGCACGGAGCCGCTCGCCGAACTGTCGGGCCCCTTCGCGATCGATGCCGCGCGAGAGGATCGCGAACTCCTCGCCGCCGTAGCGCGCGAGCACGTCCTCGGCGCGGATCACGCGCATCACGTGATCGGCCAGATGCGCGAGCACCGCGTCGCCCGCGAGGTGCCCCCAGCTGTCGTTGACGCTCTTGAAGTGGTCGATGTCGATGAGGAGCAGCGTCAGCGCCGTGTCGTGGCGCAACGAGTACGCGAACTCGCTGTCGATGCGCTCCTCGATGTACTTGCGGTTGAAGGTGCGCGTGAGCGGGTCGCGGAGCGCCGACTCGTACATGCGCGCCTGGAAGCGCTCGTCGAGGTCGTCGAACAGCGCGAAGCGCAGGATCGTCGTGCCGACCTGGATCTTGTCCCCCTCGAAGATCGCGCGCTCGCCCTGCACCGCCGCGCCGTTGACGAGCGTGCCGTTCATCGAGCCGAGATCCCGAACGAGGTAGCGCCCGTCCTGCACGACGAACTGCGCGTGCTTGCGCGAGACCTCTTCGCTCGCGACGCGGATGGCCACCTCGCCGCGGCCGAGGATGGCTCCGTTCTCGAGCGGGAACGCGTGACCGACGTTGTCGCCCGCCACGACGATGAGACGCGCACGGTTCCGCTCGAGCCCCTCACGAGGGGTGAGCAATTCGGCGCGACCCAACCGCAGTGTCTGATCGTCTCTCATCCCCGCGTGCTCATACCGCGCTCGCCATCGGCACCGGTGGACGCGATGATACACCGGTGCTCGCCCCGCGATAGTCTCGTCTTCGTTCGGGTTTCGGGCCGAGCGCCCCCGCGCGGGCGAAGCCCGCAGCCCAGACGCCCGGATCCTCGCGCTGCGCGACGATTCTCGGGAGGAGGAGCTCAGGGCGCCGGCGGGGGGACCTCGAGCGCATGCTCGACGAACGCGTACATGCGGACGTAGCGCTCGGCCAGCACCGACACCGGCGTGCCCGCGCCGTGTCCGACCTGCTGCTCACGGAAGAACCAGACGTTCGGGTCGGGCGAGCCCGTCGCCTCCTGCAGGCGCGCCGCGAACTTCGTGGAGTGGCCCCAGTACACGCGGGTGTCGTGATCCGCCGTCTCCACCAGCACGAAGGGCATCGGCTGACCGTCGCGCACGCGGTGGTACGGCGAGTAGCCGTAGAGCCAACGGAACTGTTCCTCCTCGTCGGGGCTGCCGAGCTCGGTCGTCCAGATGTTGGCGGGCGGGAACAGGTGATAGCGCACCATGTCGTAGAGGCCGACGTACGTCGCGGCCGCGCGGAAGGTCTCGGGGGCGCGCGTGATCATCGCGCCCATGAGGAGGCCTCCGTTCGAGCCACCCGTGATCGCGATGCGCGACGGGCTCGACCACCCACTCTCGCCGCCGAGCCAGCGAATCGCGGCCTCCATGTCCTCGAAGACGTGCTCCTTGTTGCCGAGGTTGCCCGCGCGGTGCCACTCCTCACCGAACTCACCGCCACCCCGCAGGTTCGCGACGGCGTACACGCCACCGCGCTCGAGCCAGTAGAGCGGGTGCCGCGCGAAGGCCGGCATGATGGAGATGTTGAAGCCGCCGTACGCGTAGAGCAGCACGTGCGCCTGACCGTCGGGGGTGCGCCCTCGCCGGTGGACGAGCGTCACGGGCACCTGCGTGCCGTCGCGCGAAGCGACGCGCGCCGTGGTGATCTCGTATTGCGAGAGATCGATCGGGCACTCGACCTCCGTGAGGGGCGTGACCGTGGTCGCGCGCGCACCGACCGAGAGGAGCGTCGGCGCGTTCACGAAGCTCGAGAAGCCGAGCACGAGGCTTCCGGTCTCGCTGTCGCCGTGGAAGCTCGAGACCTCGCCGCGCGCGGGCAGTGCCACCTCGCCGATCGCCTGACCGTCCATGCGCACGAGCCGCACCCGCGAGCGCACGTCGACGAGCTCGTGAAGCGCGATCCGATTCGCGAGGATCGCGAAGCCGTCCAGGGTCGCCTCGCTCTCAGGGACGATCTCGGTCCACGGGCTCGCGCCTGGCTCCGAGCCCGTGGGCGGCGCGAGCAAGCGCGCGACGGGCGCGCGCAGGATGTGGTAGCGCGGCGCGTCCTCGTTCGTGAAGAGGTAGAGCTGACCGTCGTGCACGCGCGCGTCGTAGAGCTGCTCGCGCCCCTCGCGCACCGCCACCAAGGGATGCGTCGCGTCGGGCGCCACGACGCGCTGCGCCGCGCGCGCACCCCGATCGAAGAGGAAGACGTCGCCCTGTGACCACCCTCGCGAGTTGTTCACCACGACGTAGCGGTCGTCGTCCGACACGGACGCGCTCGGGAAGAACGTGGCCTCGGTGGGCGAGTACACGAGCACGTCGGTCGCGGGATCGGTGCCGAGGCGGTGGAAGAAGAGCCGCGGGTGGTACGAGTCGGGCTGCGAGGCGTCGTAGTCGGGCTCGCCCACGCGCGGATAGCGTCGGTAGTAGAAGCCGTCCTCCGAGTGCAGCCACGAGACGTCGGACCACTTGCAGTGCTCGATCGCGTCGTCGAGCACGCGACCGGTCGCGACCTCCATCACGTGGAGCGTGGAGCGCTCGTCGCCGTTGGTGGAGATGCCGTACGCGAGGTAGCGCCCCGTCGGCGAAGCGAAGTACCAGTCCAGGGCCGCGCGCTCACCGAGCGTGAGCGGATCGACGAGGACACGATCGGTCGGCGGCTGGCCGCGACGCGCCGCGAGAGGCCGAACGTAGAGCGCGGGCTGCTCGCGATCGCCGTCGCGTCGGCTGAAGAAGACCTGGTTGCCGTAGGTCGTGGCGCCGCTGATCACGCCGATGCGGAGCACCTGACCGAGGCGCTGACTCATGTCCGCACGCGTCCATCCTTCGAGCGCGGTGCGCGTGCGCGCCGACTGCCACTCGATCCACGCGTTCGTGATCGGCGCGTCGTTCTCCAGCGCGAAGAAGGGATCCTCGACCTCGGTGCCGAAGTGCGTCTCGGTGCGCGCCCCCTCGCGGGCCCGGGCGTTGAGCTGCTGGAGCTCGCTTCCCGTGGGCGCGGGCGCCGCCTCCTCGACGACCTCCGCGGTGGTGGTCGTGGTCGTGGACTCGGCGCTGCTCGCGCCGCATCCGGCGGCGAGCACAGGGGTCCCGAGCGTGAGCAGACACAGGGTTCGGCGGAGCATCGGCCGAAGAGACAACAAGGGCCTCGCGCGCGCAAGGGGTCGCGGCCGAGGTGGTATCGTGCTCTCGCATGCTCGCCGCGGGCACCCGGCTCGGCCGCTACGAGGTCCTGTTCCCCATCGCCAGTGGAGGGATGGCCACCGTGTACGCGGCGCGTGCGTGGGGCGAGGGCCGCTTCCGCAAGCCCGTCGCGCTCAAGGTGCCGCTGCCCACGCTCGCCGCGCAGCCACGCTTCCGCGACATGTTGATGGACGAGGCGACGCTCTCGGCCTGCGTCACGAGCCCGCACGTCGTCTCGACGATCGATCTGGTGAGAGACGGCGCGACCGTCTTCCTCGTCATGGAGCTCGTGGTCGGCGTGGGTCTGCGCGCCCTCGAGCGTCGCTTCGCGGCGAGATCTCCGTACGCATTTCCGATCCCCGTCGCCGTCGCGATCCTGGCGCAGGCGGCGCGCGGTCTGCACGACGCGCACGAGGCGCGAGACGCGCGCGGCGAGCCGATGCACCTCGTCCATCGCGACGTGTCTCCTCACAACATCCTCGTCGGCGCCGATGGCCGGGTGCGCGTGACGGACTTCGGCATCGCCCACGCCGCGCATCGCCTCACCACGACGCGCACGGGGGAGACCAAGGGCAAGCTCGCCTACTTCGCGCCCGAGCAGCTGGTCGGAGAGCGCGTCGATCGCCGCTTGGACGTCTTCGCGCTGGACGTCGTCGCGTACGAGCTGCTCACCGGCGTGCGCCCGTTCGAAGCCGACAACCCCCTCGCGATCGCGCTCAACGTCGCGCAGAAGGCGGTGCCGCCCGTGACGTCGCTGCGCCCCGAGGTGCCGACCGAGGTGTCGGACCTCATCCGTCACGCGATGACGCGAGAGCGAGAGCGGCGTCTGCCCACGTGCGCGGCGTTCGCCGACGGCCTCGAGGCGTGCGTCGGCGCGGCGTCGCGCGAAGCGATCGCGGCGCTCGTGCGCACCGAGCACGGCGCGCGCATCGCCGCCTTCGATCGCGCGCTCGCGCTCGCCGCGGACGCCGAAGACATCGCAGCCGTCGCCGATCAGCTGGGTACGACGGTCTCCGCGGAGGAAGAGGATGGAGGTGTCGGGCTGGAAGGAGCCCCCACGGTCGTCCGCTCGCCGGATCTCGCCTCCGTTCCCCCTCCCGCGCCTCCGGCCCGCGAACAGACGTAGCGACCACGCGCGTCGGAGTTCGAGCTCGACGATCCACCCGAGGCGAAGCTCGAGCTCGACACGCGCGCCCCAGAGCGTGCCCCTGCCGCCGTGCCTACGCGCTCGCAGACGCCCGAGCCCGCGAGACCGCCGTACGCGCTCGGCGCAGTGAGCGCACTCTTGGTGCTGGGGGTGCTCGCCACGTTCCTCACGCTCGGCCCCGCCCGCGGCCTCGCGATGCTCTTGCTCCTGGGCATGGTGGCCGGCGCGATCACGTGGTGGCGGACGCGCTGAGCCCCCGAATCCAGGAGCTAGCGAGAGAAGGCGCTCCAGACGAGCGCGCCCCAGCCCACGAGGAACGCGAGCCCGCCGAGCGGCGTGACCGCGCCGAGACCGCGGAGTCCGGTCAACGTCATCGTGTAGAGCGAGCCCGAGAAGACCACGACTCCGACGGCGAACGCGCCCCCCGCGACCCGCGTCGCGGTGTTGTCCGCACGCGCGAGCAAGAGCGCGACGAGCCCGATCGCGAGGGCGTGCACGAGCTGGTAGCGCGCGCCCGTCTCCCACCACTCCATGCGTCGCGCGAAGTCGGGCAGCGCCTCGAGCCGGCTGCGCAGACCGTGCGCGCCGAAGGCACCGAGCGCGACACCGAGGAAGCCGAGCACGCCCGAGATCGCGAGGAAGACGCGATCCGGGGTCATGTCGCCACGCCCCAGGATCGCGATCTCCGCGTGCGACGCATCAGGGGTGCGCGCCCTGCTGCTGCAGCTGCTGCTGGATCTGGCGCATGATCTCCGGCGGGATCTCTCCACCGCCACCGCCCATGCCGCCGAGATCGAGCTCGGGCGCGCCACCCGCCGGCTCCGACGGAGGAGGCGCGGCCGAAGCCTCGAACTCCGCCGCGTTGGGGTGCAGGCGCACCGAGTGGTAGCGCGAGACGACGAAGATGGTCTCGTCGCCCTCGTGCATCGCATAGAACTGATCGGTCGCCTCCGGCACTGCGCCGCCGAGACGAAGGACCGCGACCTGACCATCCGCCATCGTGAGGGTCACGCGCGGCGACGCGTCGGTGAAGCCCGCGGCCGCGACCGTCACGTCCGCCGCGGCGAAGTCGGCCGCGCGCAGGCGCGAGAGCGTCGAGACCATCGTGCGGACCTTGGAGGCCTGGAAGCCCGCGATCGTCGTCTGCGGGACGGGCGCCGCGGCGGGCACGCCCGCATCCGCGTCCGTCGCCTCCGGCGTCGGCACGTACGAGACCTCCGCGATCGTCCAGTCGCCGGGCGTCGGCTCGGGCGCGGCGCCGCCAGCGTCCACGTCACCCTCGATCGTCGCAGCCACCATCGGTCGGTTGAAGCGGAAGGTCCCGTTCGGGCCGACCCAGGCCACCTCGCGCACGTCGTCCGCCTCGAGGTCGAGGATCGAGCGATCGCGCCAGTCCTTCAGGTCTCGGCTGAACGCGAAGCGGATCGAGCCGTCCACCATGCCGACCGCGTCCTGCCCTTCGACCCGCACGGCGGTGTTGCCACTGCGGCTCGCGCCGACCCAGATGTCGACCACCGTCTCTTCGCCGTTGCGAGCGACGACGTGGATGCCATGCGCCGCGTCGACCTCGAGGTCCTCGTGGTGCGAGGCGTTGCGCGCCGCGACGCTCTCGAGCTCGAGCTCGGCGATCTTGTCGAGCGCGCTGTCCACGGACGTCTGATCCGCGCGCGCCTCCACGGGCGAGATCACACGCCACGCGCCGCCTTCGCCGCGCTCGAGCCGCACCGCGCCCTCTTCGGGTCGGGTGATCTCGAGCGAGGTGATGTCGTCGCGCTCGATCTCGTGCGGGAAGCCCTCGATCGAGGCGCTGCCCGACGACGAGGTCGGCGAGTCACCGGTGCGCGTGCGCACCGCCCACACCGCCGCGCCGCCCAGCACGAGCAGGGCGACGAGGCCGATCCACAAGCGATTCTGCTGCCAGTCCATCGTTCGGCTCCGACTCTCTTGGGTCGTTCAGGGCTTGAGATTGGCGCGTGCGCTCTTGCGCATCTGCCAGCGAACCAGGCCGAGGAGCACGACGATGGCGGGGATGCCCGCGCCGAAGCCGAACTTGTACCAGTTCTTGCGCGCGTTCTCGGCCTCGAGGGCCGCCTCGCGGCGCTCGAGCGCCTCGTTCGTCGCCTCTTCGTCGCCCGTCTCGGCGGTCTCGAGGACCTCCTGCGTGGCGTCCTGGATCGCCTGAGGCACCTCGAGCGGCGGCTCCTCGATCGTCTTGGCGCGGATCGCGATGAGATCCGAGTCCTGCGCGAGCCAGTCGACCGCGTTGAGGGCGAAGGCCATCGCGCCCGCGAGCTCGGCCTGCGGGACCTGATCGCCCTGCGGGAGGAATTCGTCGCGGATCGGCGTCGCCGTGCCGACCACCAGGATGCGGACCTCGTCCTCGTCCTCGGCGTCCGAGGTCGTCGACTCGGCGGGCGCCTCGATGCCGGACTCGCCGGCCTCGGGGAACGCGCTCGGCAGGCGCGACTCGAGCGCGACGGCGATGGTGTGCGGGCCGGAGGCGCCGCGCATCGTCGAGCGCCACTCGCGCGGCTCGCGGATGGAGAGGTCCACGCTCGCGCCTGTGAGGAGCCACGAGTTCTGACCATCGGAGCTGCGCATCAGCGTGACGCCGTCGTGCTCGCGGAAGACGTCGGTCGTCTCGATCGACGAGGCGAAGAAGAGCGGCGTGGCGTTGAGGCGGAAGAGCACGGGGTGGCTCGACTGCTCGTCCGTGAACGTGACGATCGGCGCGGGCGGATACGCGACCGGGATCGCGATGCCCCTCGGCGTGCGGAGCGGCACGCGGCCGCACTGCGCGTCGGCGACGATGTTCTCGCCGATCTCGACGCCCCAGCTGCCGAGCAGGCGGTTGAGGTTCGCGCCCGTCGGCGTGGCCGAGAGGTTCGGCGCCTGCGAGACATCGACCTTCATCGCGCCGCCGAACACGCCGAGCGAGCCGCCGTTCATCACGAACTGGTTGATGCGACGGAGCTCGGTCTCGCCGATCTCGGTCTGCGGATCGACGATGAGGAGCGCGCGGATCTCGTCGTCGATCTCCTCGTTCGCGTTGACCTCGCGGATGTTGTAGAGCGGCAGCATCCGCTGCAGCGTCGAGAGCCCCTGCGAGGTCGTCGGCCCCTCGTGACTCGAGAGCAGGCCGATCGCGACGCGCTCGCCGGTGAGGCGCTTGATCGCCATCGTGATCTCGTACTCGAGGCCCTGCGTGTCGGGCTGGATCACGGGGATCGTCTGACGCTCGCCCAGGTACTCGAAGACGATGCCGCGGTAGCCCTCGACCACGCTGACGGCATTGTTCTCGATGTTCTGATGCTGCACGAGCTGCACGCCGCGGTCGTTGGCCTCGTCACGCTCGTCGTCGGTGTCGGGGCTGACGAAGCGAACCTCGACGTTGCTGCCCGCCGCCTCGTACTCCGCGAGGATGTCGCGGACGTAGCGCTCCGTGCTGTTGAACGGCGGGGGCAGATCCGCCGAGAAGTACGCCGTGACCGTCAGCGTCTCGTCGAGCTGACGCACCACGCGGCGCGAGCCCTCGGAGAGCGAGAACGCGCGGTTCGCGGTCGTGTCGGCGCGGAAGAAGAAGAACACGCCGAGCACGTTGAGCGCGATGATCACGCCCGCGGCGATCGCGAGGAAGCCGAGCGACTCGGCCTCCTGGCGCCCGGCCTTGGAGGCCTGCGGGCGCCCGCCCGAGCTCGAGGAAGAGGTGGACTTCGATTCGGATGCCATGACCGCCTCAGCTCCAGCGCCGGCTCTCGAGCGCACGGAACGCGACCATCAGCGCGAATCCGGTGACCGAGAGGAAGTAGATGACGTCGCGGCTGTCGATGACGCCTCGCGCGAGGCTCTCGAGGTGCGACATGAACGAGAGGAAGTCCGCGATGGTCGCCACCGTCCCGCTCATGAACGGCATCATCCAGCCGAGCAGGAGCGCGAGCACGAAGGTCACCGCGAGCGAGAGGAAGAACGACACGATCTGGTTGTCGGTGAAGCTCGAGAACATCAGGCCGATGGCCAGCACCGCGCCGCCCATCAGGAAGATGCCGAGGTAGCCGGACCACACCGGGCCCCAGTCGAGGTTGCCGAGCGAGCTCACCGCGAACGGGATCGGCAGCGTGCACGCGAGGCACACGGCCCAGAGGCCCAGGGCCGCGAGGAACTTGCCGAAGATCACCTCGGCCTCGCGGATGGGCATCGTGATGAGCAGCTCGAGCGTGCCGCTGCGCTTCTCCTCCGCGAGCAGGCCCATCGTGAGGGCCGGCCCGGCGAAGGTGACGCAGTACGCGATGAGCGTGAACACCTGCCGCACGGACGCGCGGCCCGCGAGGAAGAACGGCGACCAGAAGAAGAAGCCGATCACTCCGAGGAGCAGGCAGATGACGATGTACGCGACCGGTCCGTTGAAGTAGCTGCGGAACTGCCGCGACGCGATGGTGAGCGTGTTGCGCATCACTCCTTCTCCTTGTCGCTGCTCGACTTCGAGCTGCCTTCGTCTTCGTCCTCGTCCTCGTCGTCCTTCGCGGACGCCTTGGACGCGGGCTTCTTCTCTTCTTCCTCGTCGTCCTCGTCCTCGTCCTCGTCCTCGTCGGCGACCGGCGCGGTGAGGGTGAGGTCGCGGAAGATCTGCTCGAGGTTCTGCGTGTGCTGGCGCAGCTCGAGCAGCGTCAGGCCGCCGTCCACTGCGGCCTTGAAGAGCTCGGCGCGGAGGTCGTCCTTGCCCGCAGGCAGGACCTCGAGCTTGACCTCGCCGTCCTCGCCCTCGAGCACGCGCACCGTGTCGACGCCCTTCACCTTGGCGAACGCGTCACGGGCGGAGGCGTCGCGGTAGGCCTTCTCGGGCTTCTTCACGACGATCGTGTAGCGGTTGCGACCGCGCGAGGTGAGCGCCTGCGGCGTGTCGTCGGCGACCAGCTTGCCCTTCGAGATGATGAGCACGCGCTGGCAGGTGACCTGCACCTCCGCGAGGTTGTGCGTCGAGAGGATGACCGTGCGCTCCTTGCCGAGCTGCCGGATGAGATCGCGGATCTCGACGGCCTGGTTCGGGTCCAGGCCGCTCATCGGCTCGTCGAGGATCAGGATCGGCGGCTCGTGGATGAGCGCCTGCGCCAGACCCACGCGCTGCTTCTGGCCCTTGGAGAGCGTGCGGATCTCCTGCGCGTAGAAGCTGCCGATGTTGCACTCCTCGACGACCTTGCGGATCGCCTTGCGCAGAGTGTCCTTCTGGAGGCCGCGCATCTCGCCCATGAACTCGAGATACTCCGCGACGAGCATCTCGCCATAGAGCGGCGTGCTCTCGGGGAGGTAGCCGATCGACGCGCGTGCGCCGATGGGGTCGTCCCAGATGTCGGCCCCCTTGATCGTCGCCGTGCCCTCGCTCGGAGCGATGTAGCAGGTGAGGATCTTCATCGTGGTCGACTTGCCCGCGCCGTTGGGGCCCAGGAAGCCGACGATCTCGCCCTTCTTCACCTCGAAAGAGGCGTTGTCGAGGGCGCGGTGCGGCCCGTAGCGCTTCGTGAGGCCACGGGCGGCGATCATGACGTCGCTCATTCCACTCTCCGCGTCCGCCATCGCGATGCGGCGGACAGACAACTGCGCGCGCCGGACTCGGCGCCGCGAGACAACCACGTACTTGCTCGTCTCTCGCGTGGGGGGCGGCGAGAGGGCGCGGACGATAGCGTCGCGTCCAAGGGTGTCAAGAACGGTCGAAGCACGGTTCTCTCTTGGAAAACGAGCGGATCGGGGGCGACCACGTGACGAGGAACGGACCTTGCCACGGCCCCTCCCGGGGCCGCGGCTGAGCCATTCGGAGCCAGCTGGGGCTCCTTCCGACGCCGCCGAACCGACTCGCTCGCCTGCCTGTTCCGAACGTGCTCTCTTTGTCTGAACGGATCTCGGGGGCAGCCACCACTGTCGGGCTGCGGAGCTCCCCATCCGCGTCGTCGTTCCCCTCCTGGAGGCCGACCCATGCATCGTTTGCTTTCCTCGTTCGCCCTCGGGCGCTCCCTCGTGCTCGCGCCCGCCGTCGTCGCCGCTCTGGTCGGCGTCGGGTGTGGTCGGACCTACCTCGACACGTACTCGGACGGCGCGCCGAGCTTTCCGGACGGCGCGATCCCCGACGCGGGCCGCCTCGACGTCGGGCCGATCGACGGGGGCGGTCGCTGCCTGACCGACGACGACTGCTCGAACGGTCTCTTCTGCGACGGCGCCGAGAGCTGTCGTGGCGGCGTGTGCTTCCCCGGCGCCCCGATCGCGTGTGACGACGGCATCGACTGCACCAACGACCGCTGCAGCGAGGCGGCGCGGCTCTGTGAGTCGATCCCCGACAGCTCGCGCTGCGCCGGCGGCATCTGCGACCCGGCCGCGGGCGGCTGCACGCTTCGCCCCTGCATGGTCGCCGAGGAGTGCGACGACGGCGTGTTCTGCAACGGGACCGAGCTGTGCCTCGACAACCGCTGCCAGGCCGGTCCGCCACCCGCCTGCAGCGACGGCGTCGACTGCACCTTCGACGAATGCGACGAGCGCACGCGGAGCTGTCGCACGACGCCGCTCGACTCGCGCTGCAACGACGGCCGCTTCTGCAACGGCGCCGAGGTCTGCACGCCGATGGGCTGCGCGTCCTCGATGCCCGTCGTCTGCGCCGACGGCATGGATTGCACGACCGACGCTTGCGACGACACCTCGCGCATGTGTGTGTTCAGCCCGCGCGACGCCGACCGCGATGGCGTGGTCGCGCAGCCCTGCGGCGGCGGCGACTGCAACGACTCGAATCCGTCGATCCGCCCCGGCGTCGCGGAGATCTGCAACGACGACGCGGACAACGACTGCAACGGCCAGAGCGACTGCCGCGACCCCTCGTGCGCGATGCGTCCCGAGTGCGCCAGCTGCGTGCCCGAGGTGTGTGGCGACGGGCGCGACAACGACTGCGACATGCGCGTGGACTGCGCGGACCGCGACTGCACGGGTACGCCGGGGTGCCCCGTCTGCGAGATGTCCGAGACCAGCTGCACCGACTTCCGCGACAACGACTGCGATGGCCTCGTGGACTGCGAGGAGACCAGCTGCTTCAGCGACCCCAGCTGCCGCATCTGCGAGCCGCGCGAGAGCCGCTGCGTCGATCGTGTCGACGAGGACTGCGACGGGCTGCTCGACTGCGCGGACCCCGAGTGCTTCGCCGACCCGAGCTGCGACATCTGCCTGCCCGGCGAGATCCGCTGTGGTGACGGGCTCGACGAGGACTGCGATGGTCCAATCGACTGTGCCGACTCGGATTGCCGCGGCGCCGCGGGCTGCCCGGTGTGCCTGCCCACCGAGCGTGGCTCCTGCTTCAACGGCGTCGACGACGACTGCGATGGCGTGACGGACTGCCGCGACCGCGACTGCGCCTCCGAGCCCCGCTGCTCGATGTGCGAGCCCGTGGAGCGGTTCTGCACCGACATGATGGACGAGGACTGCGACGGTCGCCTCGATTGCCTCGATCCGGACTGCTCGAGCTCGCCCGGCTGCTGCACGGCGAGCCCCGAGGTCTGCTCGGACACGCTCGACAACGACTGTGACGGCCGGACCGACTGCGACGACTCGAACTGCAACACGACGCCCACGTGCTGCCGCGCGACGGGTCGCGAGATGTGCTTCGACTTCACCGACAACGACTGCGACGGCCTCACCGACTGCAGCGACACGGACTGCCGCACCGCGCCCGAGTGCGGGTTCTGCACGCCCGAGGTCTGCAACGATCGTTTCGACAACGACTGCGACGGCATCGCGGACTGTGCGGACACGGACTGTGCGGCCTCGCCCGACTGCGGCGTGTGTGTGCCCGTGCGCGAGATCTGCGACGACGGCCGCGACAACGACTGCGACCTGACCCCTGACTGCGGCGACACCGACTGCGCGTCCGCGCCTCGCTGCATGGGCTGCGTGCCGCGCCCGGAGATCTGCTTCGACGGCATCGACAACGACTGCGATCGACGCTCGGACTGCATGGACACCGACTGCGCCCTCGATCCGAGCTGCCGCATCTGCGAGCCCGAGATCTGCAACGACGGTCGCGACAACGACTGCAACGGGCGGACGGACTGCTCCGACACGTTCAGCTGCGGCTTCGATCCGTTCTGCATGTCCTGCACGATCGAGAGCTGCCGCGACGGCGCGGACAACGACTGCGACGGGCGCGTCGACTGCATGGACTCGGACTGCACGCGCTCGCCCTCGTGCGTGATGTGCACGGTCACCGAGATCTGCCGCGACGGCACCGACAACGACTGCGACGGTGCCTTCGATTGCGACGACTCGGACTGCGTGGGCAACCCGTCCTGCACGGTCTGTCTGCCGTTCGAGATCTGCGGCACGAGCACCGACGACGACTGCGACCTCCTCGTGAACTGCGCGGACTCGGACTGCGCGACCAACCCCGGCTGCGTCGCGGGGGCCGAGCTCTGCCGCGACGGCGTCGACAACGATCGCGACGGCGCGGTCGACTGCGCCGACTCCGACTGCACCGGCAATCCGCTCTGCCGCATCTGTCTGCCGTTCGAGCAGTGCAACACGGCCTTCGACGAGGACTGCGACGGTCAGATCGACTGCGACGACGCGGACTGCCAGTTCGACCCGAACTGCTCGTGCGCCTTCAACGAGCTCAACTGCAACAACGGCGCGGACGAGGACTGCGATGGCCGCGTCGACTGCGCGGACTCCGACTGCGGCTTCGACCCTCGCTGCTGCGTGGCCACGGCGCCCGAGCTGGCCGCGCTCTGCTCGAACGGCCTCGACGACGACTGCGATGGCTCGCCGGACTGCTCCGACACGCAGTGCGCCTCGACACCGGCGTGCTGCTTCCCGAGCGGCCCCGAGTTCTGCGGCGACGGCTTCGACAACGACTGCAACGGCCAGGTCGACTGTGCGGATCTGGCGTGCGGCAGCGCGCCGGAGTGCTGCGTGCCGACGGGACGACGCGAGGTCTGCGGCAACGGCCGCGACGACGACTGCGACGGCCTGCGCGACTGCGCGGCGCCCGACTGCCGCATGCTCCCGGAGTGCGCCTCGTGCGGAACGAGCGAGAGCACGCTCTTCGAGTGCACCAACGCGGAAGACGACAACTGCGACGGTCCGATCGACTGCTCGGACCCGGGATGTCAGGGCCCGTTCGGCGCGATGCTCGGTGAGTGCTGCAACGGCCTCGACGACAACGCCAACGGCTTCGACGACGAGTTCGTCTGCAGCTGCACGACGAGCGTCGATTGCGAGACGGGTGACAACGTCTGCTACACGGCGCTCGGGACCTGCGCGCCGCGCTGCAACACGATCGGCGGAGACTCGTTCTGCACGATGCTGGGCGCCAGGAGTTGCAACCGTCGCACCGGAGAGTGCACATTCTGAGACTGGTCGAGTCGCCCGGGCGGGCCCCCCGCCCGGCTCGACGCGCCAGGAGCAGGCACGTGAAGACAACGGGGACCATCGCCAAGCGCACCGTCGATCCCAGCAGCGGCACCCACCGTGGTCGCACGCACCGACGTCGGATTGTTCCCGTCGCGATGCTCCTCGGCTCGGCGGTGCTCTCATCGTGCGGCTCGAGCAGCAGCGGGCCCGACGCAGGCGATGACTTCGACGCGCGTGCGGGCTTCGTCGAAGACCCCGGTGGCGGAACGCTGCCGACGCCGACGGGCGTCTTCTACCTCCGCCTCGCCAACATGTTGGTCGGAGGTCCGAACCTGACGATCTGCCTCTCGACGACCCCGGGCACGGGCGTCGCCGAGGGCACCGGCCACATGATCGGCACGGTCGATCCGGCGCGAGGCCTCGACGGCACGCTGCCCTACCCCGGCGTCTCCCCGTACATCCCGTTCCCCACCTATCCCGCCGAGGGGTACGCGGTCACCGTCCGCCTCTACGATCGCGCGGACGTTCCCTTCACCGCGCTCGGAGGCGCGTGCCCGACCGCAGGCACGATCGAGCCCGTGGTCGAGAGCACCGTCGACGCAGCCACGGCCGCGCCGCGCGGGACGCTCGTGGCGATGGGCGTCGTCGAAGGCGCCCGTCACGTGCGTCCGTGGTTGCCCTGCGCCGCAGGCCGTGGTCTTCGCCGACGATCCGACCCCCGCGGCCACCGGGGCGCGCGTGCGCGTGGTCCAGACCGTCCCGAACCTGCCGGCCCCGATCCACATCTGCTTCGATCCCGACTACGTCGATGCCAGCAACGCCGGCGCCGCGCCGGCGACGCGCGTGCTGCCCCCCATGTCCGACATCAACGGCCTCTCGTTCGCAGAGGCCACGCCGTTCATCGACGTGTCCGCGCTGGCCACCACGCCGGGCGCGTTCTTCGTCCACGTCACGGTGCCTGGTCCGCCGGACTGCGCTGCGGCCACACTCGCGCTCGGACCGATCACGCTTCCCTTCCCGGTGCCGTCGACCGCCCCCGCGGACGTCGCGCGCACGATCGACAACGGTGACGTGCTCACGCTCTTCGCCTTCGGCCGGAGCGGCGACACGTGCACGGACGACACCGCGTGCGCGCCGCTCGGCGGCACCTGCAACACCGCGCGACGTCTCTGCCAGGACGCGCTGAGCCCCTCCGTTCTGCCGTGGCAGGACGTGATGGGCGGCATGTGACCGGCGCATCCTGAGCGGACCTGCGGGCCGCGTTCCTGGTAGGCTGCGAATCGGATGACGGAGTCCAAGGTCTGTCCGGGCTGTGGAACGGCGAACACGCCGGACTCCCGCTTCTGTGGCCGATGCGGCACCCCGCTCGGTTCGGTCCAGGCGACGAGCGCGCCGGCGCCACCGCCCGTGGCCGCGCCCGTGCCCGTGCCCCAGAAGCCGACGCCGACGCCGTCGCCGTTCGCGGCCGCGCCGGGCTCGGGGATCATCGGCATGAGCGTCGAGCCAGCCGACTCGAAGCTCAAGACCATGATGATGCGCTCCTCACCGGCGGACGGTGAGGGCTCGAGCGGCAGCCATGTCGTGCCTCCCGAGATGGCCAAGCCCGCCGGGCGCGCTCCCCAGCGCACGATGCTGGGCATCGCGATGGGCGGCGCGGGCGTCGGGGCGCCGACACAGGGCACGGGCTTCGAGATCGACGACCGCACCGAGCGCGCGAACCCGAGCCAGCTCCTGGCGCAGGCGCAGGCGCAGCAGATCGCGCAGCAGGCCTCCCAGCACGCCCTTCCGCCCAGCCCCGCCGCAGCGCCGCCGTCGGAGCCGTCGAAGCAACCCCTCAAGACGATGCTCGGCATGGCTGGGCCGTGGACGGGTCAGCCAGGCGCACAGCCGGCAGTCCCGAGCGCGCCGCAGCCCGCGCAGGTCGCGCTCGCCCCGCAGGCCGCTCCGCCATCGATCGCTCACGCGCAGCCGCAGCAGCCGATGGCCCCGCAGCCGATGGCGTCGCCACCAGTGGCGCCGCAGCAAGCGCCGCCTCAACCCATGGCGCCGATCGCACAGCCGATGCAGGCCCCGCAGGCCCCGCAGCCGATGCAGGCGGCGGTCGCCGCCCCGCAGCCGATGGGCCAGGCCGTGGCGCCTCCGGCGGCAGCGCCCGCACCGAGCTCGCCGCAGCCGGCGATGCCGTCGATGCCGGAGGTCGCGCCCGCCAAGGCGCCCCCCGCGAAGAAGCTCGGCCCCTCGAACCGCACGATGCTCGGCGTGACCGCACCGGCGGGCGGCATCGCCGCGAGCGGACCGGCCGGCGAGCTGCCCGCACAGCCCGGGCCGGTCGCGTTTGCATCGCAGCCCGGCCTCGACACGGGCGAGCTCTCCATCGCGGGCATGCCGTCGCCCCGCAAGCGCAACACTGGCTGCCTCGTCGCCGTGCTGGCGAGCGCGATCCTGGTCGCGGTCACCGCGCTCGGCACCTTCGGGTACTACCACTTCGTGGGGCGCGGACCGTCGGTGACGGCCGCCGTCGCGATGACGCCGCAGGGAGAGGTCGTGCGCATTCAGGTCCCCGATGCGGCGCAGGGCACCGTCGTGCGTTATGGCGGCGCGACGCAGCCGGTGACCAACGGCGTCGCCGAGCTCCCGCTCGCGGCCGACGCGCTGCACCTGGGCGACAACGTCCTGAACGTCGAGATCGTCGCTGGCAACACCACCACTGCCGTGCCGATCACGCTGACGGTGGAGTACCGCGTCCGCGCGGACCTCTCGGGGCTCGAGGCGACGCCGCCGACGATGGCCGTGCTCGTCGAGGCACTGCCCGGATCCACCGTGACGATCTCGGGCGCAGCCGTCGCGATCGACGCGCAGGGTCACGGGCGCGTCGAGGTGCCGGTGGCCTCTCTCTCGGCCGGGGCCGACGGTGCGCTGTCGCACGTCGCGCCCTACGTGGTCACGCCGCCGAGCGGTCAGCCCGCGAGCGGAACTCTCTCGACGCGCATTCCGGTGACCGCGCTCGAGCTGCGACAACCGCTCGACGGCGCCGTCACCGATCGTGCTGCGGTCGTCGTCGCTGGACGCGCCGCACCGCCCGCCAGCGGTCAGGCGACCCACGTGACGATCGAGGGCCAGGAGGCCGCCGTCTCCGCGGACGGCTCGTTCCGCGTCGAGGTCCCGCTTCCGTCTGCGGACACCGAAGGCCGCGCGACGCTCCACGTCGTCGCTCGTCGCGCCGGAAGCGCTCCGCGCGCGCTGTCGGTCTCGCTGCGTCGTGTGCCGGACCTTCGGCGTGCGGCGAGCGAGCTCGTCGTGGACCGCACGCTCGGGTACGGCCAGCTCGCCGACACGGCGGACGCCGTCCGCGGTCGTCTCGTGTCGCTCGAAGGTCAGGTCTACAACGCCGACGTGCAGGACGGGCGCGGCGTGCTCCAGATGCTCGTGCGCGGATGCACGCGCACCGATCGCTGTCCGCTGTGGGTCACCTACGCGCCCGCGGATCCGGTCGAGCCGGGCGCCGTCGTGCGCGTCGTCGGCGTCGCAGGCGGCACGCAGCAGTTCCGTGCGGAGAGCGGCGAGACCCGCACCGTCCCGCGCATCGACGCGACCTACGTGGTGCCCGCGCCGTGACCGACACGGCGGAGGACGCGAGCGAACGGCGCACGGGAGAGATCTCGAGCCCCGCGCTGCTCGCCACCGATCCGCCACCCACCGATGCCTCGGGCACCTCGGGCCTCGACGGGCCACCGCTCGCCTGCCCTGCCTGCGAGCGCCCCGTCGCGGAGCTCAACGCTCGCTTCTGTGCGGCGTGTGGTCACCGCTTCGCGAGCCCGTCGCTCGAGCGCATCGAGGAGCGCTCGACGGCGGCGGACCCGCTCGTCGGGCGAACGCTCGCGGATCGGTACCGCATCGAGGAGGTCATCGGTCGCGGCGGGATGGGGGTCGTCTACCGCATCGAGCACACGCGCATCGGCAAGGCGATGGCGATGAAGCTGCTGCACGGCGACCTCGCGCGCGATCGCGAGGTCGTGCGGCGCTTCCGGCGCGAGGCCGAGATGGTGTCCAAGCTCGATCACCCGAACACCGTGCAGATCTTCGACTTCGGTCAGTCCGAAGGCATGACCTTCCTGGTGATGGAGCTGCTCGGGGGCGAGGATCTCGGCCTCATCCTCCACGTCGAGGGCACGATCCCGTTCGCGCGCATCGCGCACATCGCCGCGCAGGTGTGCGGCTCGGTCCAGCAGGCGCACGAGCGCGGCATCGTGCACCGCGACCTCAAGCCCGAGAACATCCGCGTGCTGCACGACCGTGCGACACCGGACTTCGCGAAGGTGCTCGACTTCGGACTCGCCAAGCTGCGCGAGAACACCGAGCTCGGCGGCGCGAGCATCACGCGACAGGGCCTGCTCGTCGGCACGCCGTACTACATGGCGCCCGAGCAGATCCGGGGCGAGCGCTCCGACCACCGCGCGGACATCTACGCGATGGGCTGCGTGCTCTACAAGTCGGTGGTCGGCGTGCCACCGTTCTGGGCGAGCACGCCGGTGGGCGTGCTGACCAAGCACATCACCGACGATCCGGTGCCTCCGTCGGTGCGCTCACCTCGGCGCGACCTCCACCCCGACATCGATCGCATCGTGCTGCGCGCGATGGCCAAGGATCCCGGAGAGCGACAGGGCTCGATGCGCGAGCTCCGCGAGGAGCTCGAGGCGTATCTGCGCGATCATCCGGACGAGCTCGACAGCGCGCCCCGTCGGTCGCTCGTGCCCGAGCCCGCGGCCGTCTCGGCCCACGAGCTCACGCAGCCGCTGCCCGCGACACGCAAGGGTGGTGGCAAGGCCGTCGTCGCCGCGACGCGAGACGAGGTCGAGCGCTACGAGCGCAGGCTGCGCGCGCAGAGCTTCGCGATGTGGACGACGGCGGGCGCCGTCGCGCTCGCTGCGGGAAGCGCCGGCTACTACGCCTGGGTGCATCGTCCGGTCGAGGGCGCCACCGCGGTCACCAGCGAGTCCGAGCCCAACGACGAGCCAGGTCGGGAGGACGTGCTCCACGCCGACGCACCGCTCGAGGCCCAGCTGGGAAGGCGCATCGACGAGAGCCACGGTGACGTGGACGTCTACGGCTTCGAGGTGCCCTCGGACACCGACGCCGTGGCGCTGCGCGTGAGCGCGCTGCCGAACGTCGACCTCGCCGTGGACGTCTTTCTCGCGGGTCGCCCGGACCCGATCCTCGTGCTCGACGCGATGCCACTCGGTGCGCCCGAGGCCGTGCCGAACCTTCCGCTCGAGGCCGGGCTCTACTTCGCACGCGTGCACGAGGTGCGCGTCGCCGGCCGCTTTCCCATCGAGAACGTGAGTGATCACTACGCGATCTCGTGGAGCGTCGTGCCACGCGGCCCCGACGACGAGCGCGAGTGGAACGATGGCGCGAGCCAGGCCGAGGTGCTGTCGCTCGAAGGAGGCGCCGCGCAGCGCATCGGCTTCATCGGCTGGGATGGTGACGTCGACACGTACTGCCTCGCCGCCGTGCGCGAGCCGCTCGCAGTGGAGCTCGCCGCGATCGAGAGCCTCGACCTCCTGCTCGAATCCGTCGTCGACGGGCGCGAGTCCACGGCGAACGAGCACGGGCGCGGCGAACCCGAGACACTCTCGGTGCCCGGCGCCGAGGCCGCGCGGCGCGTGTGTCTCCGAGTCTCGGCGGGCGTGGGTGCGCAGCGTGGCGACGCGACGGCGCCCTACACGCTCCGGCTGACCACCGGCTCGACCGATGCGCGCTGAGGCCCGCAGGGTGTGCGTCGGTGCCGCGGCGCTCGCGGCCTCGCTCGCCACCAGCCTCGTCGGCGCCGGGCACGCGCGCACACAACGCGCCGAGCCCGGACAGCTGGTGACGCTTCGGGGTGACCTCGGCTCACCCACCGCGATCGATCTCGGCGGGCCTCGTCGCGACGGCGTGATCGCGCGGACGTTCGCTGGCGAGCGGCACGAGGTCGTCGAGCGGCTGCCCCTGCCGGGGAGACGCTCGACGGCCCCGGTCGAGTGGCTGGAGGGTCGCATCGCGGTGAGCACGGGTGAAGGCGTGACCGTTCGCATGCCCGACGGTCACACCCACGACGTCACGCTCGGTCCCACGCCGACGCGTCCCATCGTCCTGCCCTCGAACGATCTCTTCGTGATCACCAACGACGGTCGTGCCGTGACGATCGCGCCGGACCTGACGATCCGCGCCGAGGCGCGAGGCATCATGCCCGGCGGCGCGCTGGCGCTCGCCGACGGGAGTGTCGTCATCGCGACCAGATCGCGCTCGGTCGTGCGTCTCGATGCGGCCCTGCGCACGGTCTTCTCCACGTCGCTGTCGGGCACCGTCACCGCGGGCGTCGCCCAGCCCGCGGCGCTCCTCTCTCCGACGCGCATCGTCGTCGCGGTGGGCGAGCGCCTCTACGTGCTCGATCTCGCGGGCTCGATCCTCTCGAGCACGGACGTCGGGGATCGCATCATCGCGGCGCCGCTCGTCGACCGCGACGGCCACGTCCACGTGCTCGTGCAGGCGGGCCAGATCGTCGTCGTCGATCACGGCCGTCACGTGCGCGCACGCATCACGCTCGAGGGTCGCGGCTTCGATGCGAACGCGGTCCTCGCGCGCGACGGGGACGGTTCGTATCGACTGGCCATCCCCGCGATCGGCGTGCTCGCGCTCGAGCCCGATGGAACGACTCGCTGGTCTGTGGCGACGGACGCGCCGTTCCACGGGCCACTCGCGATCGACGCGGCGCACACCACCCTCGCCTTCGATCGCCGGGGGCGGCTCGGCGTGATCTCGGTCGGCGGCGAGCTGCGCGAGCGCATCGATCTGGGCGGGATCGCCAACGGGTTCCCGATGATCGCGAGCGACGGGACGCTCTGGGCGAGCACCGACGCCTCGCAGCTCGTTCACGTCGCCGTCGCGACGCGCCCCGATCCCTAGCCAACCGACGCTCGCTCCGAAGAGCGTGGAGGCCTGGTGTTGCCTCGGGTCGGTTCCGACCCTACAACGCCTGCCCCGAAGGCCCCGCGCCGCGACGGATCCACACCGTGCAAGCCAGCGAGCTCGACTACGACCTGCCTCCGGAGCTGATCGCCCAGGCGCCCCCCGCGGAACGCGATGGCGCGCGCATGGCGGTGGTCGAGATCGGCAAGGGCCTCGTGCGTCACGCGCACGTCCTCGACCTCCCCACGGCCCTGCGCCCGGCGCTCTTCGTCGTGAACGACACCCGCGTCATTCCCGCGCGGCTCTTCGCACGCAAGCTCACGCAGGGGCGCGTCGAGCTGCTGCTCGTCGAGCCGGTCCCGGGCGAGCCGGCGGAAGATCCGAGCGTGTGGTACGCGCTCGCCCGAGGGGCCAAGGGGCTGCGGCCCGGCATGAAGCTCGGCTTCGACGGCGCACCGCTCGAGGCCACGATCCGCGCGCTGCGCGAGCACGGAGAGGTCGAGATCGAGCTCCAGCCGCGCGAAGGCCTCAGCGTCCGAGAGGCCATCGCGCGCGCCGGCCAGGTCCCCTTGCCGCCGTACATCCGGCGCGATCCCACGGCCGACGATCAGGACCGCTACCAGACCATCTTCGCGTCGGCCGATGGATCCGTCGCCGCACCGACCGCGGGGCTGCACTTCACGCCTCGCCTCCTCGAAGCGATGGGCCGCGCGGGCCACGCCGTCGCGCGTGTCACGCTGCACGTCGGCCCCGGCACGTTCGCCCCCTTGCGCGTCGAGAACCTCGACGAGCATCCGATGCACGCCGAGCGCTACGTGGTCCCCGAAGAGACGGTGCAGGCGATCGCGCGCGCACGGTCGGAGCGCCGTCCGATCGTCGCGGTCGGCACCACGGTCTGCCGCACCCTCGAGTCCGCGGCGAGCGCCGACGGAACCGTGCAGGCGGGCCCCGGGCGAACGTCTCTCTTCATCCGCCCTCCCTACACGAGGAAGGTCGTCGACGCGCTCGTGACGAACTTCCACCTCCCGCGTTCCACGCTTCTCGCGCTCGTCATGGCGATGGGCGGCGTCGAGCCCGTGCGTCAGGCGTACGAGGCGTGCGTGCGCGAGCGCTATCGCTTCTTCAGCTACGGCGACGCGATGTTGGTGCGCCGCGCGGCGGACGCACCTGCATGAAGACGAGCCCCGGTTTCTCCTTCGAAGCGCTCGCGCGCGACGGGCATGCCCGCACGGGTCGCTTCACCACGCCGCGCGCGGTGATCGAGACGCCCGTCTTCATGCCCGTCGGCACGCTCGCGACCGTGAAGTCGCAGACGCCGGACGAGGTCGAGGCGACCGGGGCGCGCATCATCCTCGCGAACACCTACCACCTCTGGCTCCGCCCCGGCCCCGAGCGCATCGCCGAGCTCGGCGGCGTGCAGAAATTCATGGGCTGGAAGCACGCGCACCTCACGGACTCGGGCGGCTTCCAGGTCTTCTCGCTCGCGGACCTCCGCACCATCGACGACGACGGCGTCTCGTTCCGCTCTCACCTCGACGGCAGCGCGCTGCGCCTCACGCCCGAGGAGTCGATGCGCATCCAGACGCTCCTCGGCTCGGACGTCGCGATGGCGTTCGACGAGTGCCCACCGGGCGGCGGGCCCGCCGACGTCATCGATCGCGCGATGGCGCGCACGACCGCCTGGGCGCGCCGCTGTCTCGCCGCACCGTGGCGCGACGGCCAGGCGCGCTTCGGCATCGTGCAGGGAGGAACGGACGTCGAGCGCCGCCTCCGCCACCTCGAGGACATCGCGACGATGACGGTCGACGGCCGCGGCTTCGACGGCATCGCGATGGGCGGTTTCTCGGTCGGCGAACCGATCCCGGAGATGTACCGTGCGCTCGATGCGGTCGTGCATCGCATGCCGAGCGAGCGGCCGCGCTACCTGATGGGCGTCGGCACGCCGTACGATCTCCTGCGCGGGATCGCGGCCGGCATCGATCTCTTCGACTGCGTCCTGCCGACGCGCAACGCACGCAACGGCCAGGCGCTCACGTGGAGCGGCCGTGTGAACCTCAAGCAGGCGCGGCACCGCGTGGACGAGTCACCGCTCGACGCACGCTGCACGTGCCCCGTCTGCACGCGCTTCACCCGCGCCTATCTCCACCACCTCGTGCGCGCCGACGAGATGCTCGGCGCGCGCCTCGTCACCCAGCACAACCTGCACTTCTACCTGGACCTCACGCGACAGGCGCGAGAGCACATCGCACGGGGCGACTACGCTGCGTGGTCCGAGGATGCAGCGCGCCAGATGCGCGACGGCGACGAGATCGGCCGCGCGGACAAGAAGGGCTGACGTCGGGCACGTCGAAACCGGGTTGAACCGGCGGCACGCGCGGGGAACACCTCGTGACCATGAGCGAGCCCACTCCGTCCTCGATCGATGCGCTCACCCTGCTCTCGCAGCGCGCCTCCGCCACCAAGCTGACCGAGCCGGCGCCGCCCGCGGATCTGCTCGATCGCATCCTCACGGCGGCGCTCCGAGCCCCGGATCACGGCGCGCTCCACGCGTTTCGCGTCCTCGTGATCGAAGGCGACGCGAGGCACGCCTTCGGTGATCTGATGGCCGCCTCGGCCCAGCGCGGAAACCCCGCGATCGACGCCGCAGGCCTCGACGCCACGCGCAAGAAGGCGGTGCGCGCGCCGATGATCCTCGTCGTCGCGTGCACGCCCGAGGCGCACCCGAAGGTCCCGGAGATCGAGCAGGTCATCACCGCGGGCTGTCTCGCGCACACCGTGCTCGTCGGCCTCCAGTCCGCCGGATTCGGCGCCATGTGGCGCACCGGCCCGGCCGCGTACGACGCTGCGGTCAAGGAAGGCCTCGGTCTGCGGGCCGCGGATCACATCGTCGGCTTCGTCTACGTCGGAACGCCCGCGAGCCAGCCCCCCGCGCTCCCGAGGCCGAGCACGAAGGACTTCGTCACGCGCTGGTCACCCGGCTGATCGCGGCCGCCGCGCCACACCCACCGAGCAGCGCGTCCGCGCGGTCCACACGTCGCGGCTCAGCGCTTCGCGGTGGCCTTCACGATCAGGTAGCGCACCGGCTCCGTCGGCGAGGCGTTGTCGATCTCGAGCGTCTGGCCGAGCGCCAGCGGAACGGCGCTTCCCTTCACGCACGCATGCGGCTGGCCCTGCACGTAGATCACGGCCTCGCCTTCGAGGACGATCACCACCTCGTCGTCGTGAGACTGCACGTGCTTGCCCACGCGCCCACCGGGCTCGAGCTCGCAGAAGAGCACGGCGCTCAGCGCGCCGACGCGACCGCCGAGATCCCACACACGCACGGTGCCCTCGCCACCGAAGAGCGAGGGCCGCGCATCGCAGCGCGAGGGATCGAGGGGGCTCGTCATGCGCCACCGTAGCCCGACGCGGGCCCCACGCACCCTTCGATCATCGCTCGACGAGGAGCGCCTCGAAGGGCGACTCGGGGTCGAACGGCTCGCCCGTGTAGAGGTCGCGGTGGACCAGCGCGTTCGCCTCGGGCTCCGCGCCTTCGCGGCTCGCCCCGCCCGACGCGGTCTCGGTTCCGCGCTCCTCCACACGCTCCTCGGTGCCGCTCGCCTGCGCTGGCTCGACGTAGCTGCCGCGGAGGTAGGCGCGGCACGCCGCCGCATCGAGCTGGATCCAGCCGAGGCTGTCCCAGAGCTCGACCCGCAGGGAGACACGCTCGTCGCCGACCAGCTTCACCACGATGTCTCGCACGGTGCCTTCGCCATCGAGCGCGGCGCTGAACGCGTCGTCACAGCCACGCAGACCGTTCGCACCGCGACGCCAGCCCGTGACCCCGACGGCGACGAGGCACGCGTAGCTTCGTTCGCTCGGACCGAGCTCGGGCGCTTCGATGTCCGCGAGCTGGAGGACGAACCTGCGCCTGGACCGGTCGAAGTCGAAGCGCACCACCGTGAGCGCGGGCTCGTGTGGGCACGCGATCCGCGTCGGCGTCACGCGAACGAAGTGTGCGGCAGACATGTCCGCGTCCTACACGAGCGGCCGCCCCGCGAGAAGCCAGCTCGTCGCGGCCTCGCTCACGGCACGGGCTCGATGGTCATCTCGGCGATGGTCTCATCGGCAGCAGGCGCCAGGGCCGCGGGCTCCATGTCGTCGACGAGCCAGCTCAGATCCATCGGCACCACCGCCCGGCGCCGCGTGAGCATCTCGGCCGGTCGCGGAAAGCTCGGACCGAGGCCCACGACCTCGCGCGGGCCGAAGTAGCGGGCCTCGGCGGCCCTCGCCCTCGCGTGCAGATCGGGCGCAGGCACCCCGCAGCCCTCGGGCATCGACGCCTCGAGCGCGAGCCGGATCGCGTGCGCATCCACGCCGACCTCTCGCTCGGGATTCGAGCACGCGACGAGCGCCGCCGTGTGGCCGACCGACTCGTCTGCGAACGACGCGAGGTACGCGCTGAGCTCCGCGCGCACGAGCGCCGGCGTCGCGGGCGCACAGCCGGGGCAGCGCAGGCTGCGGCTCGGCCCATCGGCGACGTGACGGATCTCGTGGGCCGCCACCGCGCGCGCACCGAAGGCCGCCAGCGCCTCGAGCGCCTCCTCGAGGCGCGGCGTCTGTGCGAGGCGCTCGGACGCACCGACGATCTGCGCGGCTTCGGCGAGCGTGACGTCCGGGCACGTGCTCCCGCGGCTCTGTTCGATCGCGAGCCCCAGCATCGCGTAGCTGCGCCGCGAGAGGCCGCGGTACGGGAGATCGAAGACGCGGAACTCCGAGCCGCACGCGTGCCGCGCCTCGATCGACGCCGCAGCCTCGAGCAGCGCCTGCTGATCCTCGGCGGTCTCGCGCAGCACGGCGAAGAGCTCGGGATCGATCGCGCGCTCCGCCTCGTCGCGCATGCCGGGGATCGGACCGCGCTCGGTCTCGGGTCGACGCGCCTCGAGCGCGGGCGCGAGCGCGGGCCAGAGGTGGCGCGTCGCGAAGTGGAGGATCCGATCGGCCACGAGCATCGCGCCGTCGGCCTCGCGCGTGGTGTGCCCGAGCCACGGCTCGACGAAGCTCAAAGGATCGATGCGATGGAGGTAGCGGGCGCGGTGCCCCTCCTCCGTGAGGCCCTCCTCGAGCACGCGGTAGCTCCGCGTGGCCAGGCGCGGGCGCTCGCCGCGGAGATAGAGCGTCGCCTCGAGGCGATAGGGCTGATGCAGCGTCTCGAGGCGGCGGTTGTGGGCCCAGAGGAGGTAGTCGATGCGCCGCGCGTGACGAACGGGGTCGATCATCGAGAGCAGGTGCAGCTCGCTCCAGAGCTCGACGAGGTTCGGGTCCGGCTCGAGCGCGTCGCGCAGCCTTCGATAGGCGTACTCGGCCCGCCGGTGCCCGGCCGGCGTGTCGGCGCGCCCCATCGCGAGCACGTACTCCGGCAGGATCGTGCGGTGGATCGCGTCGAAGTCGATGCGGGAGAGGTCCTCCGCGCTCACGCGGTGGATCGGCACGTAGATGGGGTTGCCGAAGAGGTCGATCTCTCGGCGCAGAAAGGAGCCGACCGCGCTCGCGTTCCGCACGCCCCCGAAGGTCACCGTGAAGAGCGACACGACGATGATCGCCCAACGCCGGAGCACGCGGCGTCGCTCGTAGGCGCCCGCGTCTTCGTCCTCGATCCGCTGGTCGTTGCCGGTGATCACGCGCGTCTGCCGAGGTCGCCGCGCGACGTCGGACGTGGTCCGACAGCCGTGCGCACGGAAGGTTCCCCGCAGGATCACGGAATTCTGGTCGGCGCGCACGTGCGAGCCCGACGAGGTGGTAGGCTGGCCCTGCGCAGCGCGGCTGGCCCTGCGCAGCGCGGCCCGACGCCGAGCGCCCACCGCGGAGACGATGGCTTGACCGATCCCACCTCTTCCTGGCTCGAGGACGCCCCGAACATGGCGATCTTCTGCGACTTCGAGAACGTCGCGATCGGCGCGCAGAAGGCCAGCTACGACGATCTCGACATCCGCCTCGTGCTCGAGCGCTTGCTCGACAAGGGCAAGATCGTCGTCAAGAAGGCCTACGCGGACTGGGACCGGTACAAGCAGCACAAGCGGCAGATGCACGAGGCTGCGTTCGAGCTCATCGAGATCCCGCACGTCAGCTACTCGGGCAAGAACAGCGCGGACATCCGCCTCGTCGTGGACGCGCTCGACCTCTGCTACGTGAAGAAGCACGTGGACGTCTTCGTGATCGTCTCGGGCGACAGCGACTTCTCCCCGCTCGTGTCGAAGCTGCGGGAGAACAACAAGCGCGTCATCGGCCTGGGCGTGAAGAGCTCGACGAGCGACCTCCTGATCGACAACTGCGACGAGTTCATCTACTACGACGACCTCGTCCGCGAGCGCAGGGAAGCGCAGCGCAAGGAGGCCGCCTCCCGCCGCGCGAAGGTCGACGCCGCCAAGGCCGAGGCGTCCGCCAAGGGTGAGGCGTCCGCCAAGGGGGAGACGGGCAAGGCGGAGGCAGCCCGAGGCGAGAAGGTCGAGCGCGACCGCCATCGTCCCGATCGCAACACGGCCCCGCTGCCCGGCGCCGTCGCTGCATCGCCCGCATCCGCGCCGACCAATGGCGCGCCGACCCATGGCGCGCCGACGAATGGCGCGCCGAGCCAGCCCTCGAGCGGCAGCTTCGCGCTCCCCGCCGGCACCAGCGGCGACAAGGCCAACGATGGCAAGACCGTGGAAGAGCGACAGAAGGAGGCGATCGAGCTCGTCCTCGACGTCGTCGAAGCGCTCTTCCAGGATCGCGACGGCGCGCTCCACGGCGCCCTCGTCAAGCAGACGCTCAAGCGCAAACGTCCCGAGTTCTCCGAGCGCTTCCACGGCTACCGCACGTTCAACCAGCTCCTCGAAGACGCCGGTCGGCGCGGTCTTCTCGAGCTGAGCCACGACGAGAGCTCCGGGGGCTACGTCGTGCTCGCGTTCGGTCCCAACGCCTGAGGACTGCGTGGCCAAGCTCACCGATCACCTCGACCCGCGCGCCGCCGGGCTCGCCCCCTCGTCGGCGCTCGCGCTCTCGGAGCGCATCGATGCGCAGCGCGCAGCCGGCGAGCTCGTCTACAAGCTCACGCTCGGCCAGTCCCCCTTCCCGGTGCCCGAGCGAATGGTCGCCGCGCTGCGCGACGCCGCCACGGCGAAGGACTACGCGCCCATCCAGGGCCTCGCGCCCCTGCGAAAGGCCGTGGCCGCGCATGTCGAGAAGCGCCTCGGGATCGACCGAACGGCCGAGGACGTCGTCATCGGGCCCGGCTCGAAGGAGCTGCTCTTCCTCCTCCAGCTCGTCTACGCCGGTGACCTCGTGGTCCCGACGCCCGCGTGGGGCTCGGCGATCCCTCAGGCCGTGCTCCTCGGTCGACACGTCGTGCACGTGCACGCGAGCGCGGAGGACGGTTTCCTCCTGCGTCCAGCGATGCTCGACCGCGCGCTCTCCACGGAGCCGGCGAGGCCACGGCTCCTGGTCCTCAACTACCCCTCCAATCCGACCGGGCTGACGTACCGACCCGAAGAGCTGCGGGAGCTCGCTCAGATCGCACAGCGTCATCAGGTGCTCGTGCTCTCTGACGAGGTCTACGGCGAGCTGCACCACAAGGGGCAGCACGCCTCGGTCGCGCGCTACTATCCGGAAGGCACCATCGTCTCGACGGGTCTGTCGAAGTGGGTCGGCGCGGGGGGCTGGCGCCTCGGCTGTTTCGTGTTCCCGGACCAGCTGCAGGCGATCCGCGAGGCGGTCGTGGCGGTCGCGAGCGAGACGTTCTCCGCGACCTCGATGCCGATCCAGCGCGCGGCGGTCGTGGCCTTCGAGGGCGGCGAGGACATCGAGCGCTACCTCGCCCAGGTCCGGAGGGTCCTCAGCGCGCTCGGCCGCTTCACCGCTCGGCGCCTCCAATCCTACGGCGTGCGCTGCGCACAGCCCACGGGCGGTTTCTACGTGTTCGCGGACTTCGGGCCCGCGCTCGCCTCGGCGCCGGGCCCCGCCATCGATGGAAGCGTCACCCTCTGCGCCCGGCTCCTCCACGAGACGCGTGTCGCGCTGGTGCCCGGCGTCGCGTTCGGGAGACCGCGCGAGGAGCTCACGGCGCGCCTGGCCTACGTGGACTTCGATGGCCCACGCGCACTGGCCGCGGTGAGCGTGATCCCGAAGGAGCAGCCGGTGGACGAGACGTTCCTGCGACGCCATTGCGCGCCCACGGTGGAAGCCGTGGAGCGCATCGGACAATGGCTCGACGCTCGACGGAGATAGCCATGCTCGACATCGATCCCCTGCGAGACGGTCCGACCCCGCTGCCCGCAGCGACGGTGATCCTGCTCCGCGACACGGCGCAGGGCCTCGAGGTGCTCCTCGTCCAGCGCCACGCCGCGACGGCATTCATGGGCGGCGCCTACGTCTTCCCGGGTGGCAAGCTCGATCCGTCGGACAGCGCCGAGGCCGTGCGCGTCCGCTGCGTGTCCGACAGCGACGCCGCGCTCCTCGCGGCGCTCGGCCCCACCGAGAGCGTCGACGCCTCGATCGCGCGCGCGCTCCACGTCGCCGCGGCCCGCGAGACCTTCGAAGAGGCGGGCGTGCTCGTCGGCACGAGCCCTCGCAGCACCGCGGAGATCGCCGCGGCCCGCGCGCGTCTCAACGCCCGCGCTGCATGGGCCGACGTGCTCTCGGACCTCGACGCCAGCCTGGACCTTCGTCGACTCGTGCCGCTCTCGCGGTGGATCACACCGGCGGTCGAGCGGAAGCGCTTCGACGCCCGCTTCTTCCTCTGTGCGGTCAGCCACGAAGAATCGGAGCGCGCGAGCAGCGAGGCGCACGAGACCGTGGCGTCGCGATGGCTCTCGCCGACCGAGGCGATCGACCTTCACCTCGCGGCCACGATCGATCTGCCACCCCCGACCCTGAGGACCCTCGAGCTCCTCGGCTCGTACGGCCGGGCGCAGGCCGCCATCGACGCGGCGCGGGCCACCACACCCCCTCTCGTGCGCCCCGTCTTCCATGCCCCGGCGGACGGCTGGATCCTCGCGCTTCCCGGGGATCCGCTGCATCCCGAGGCCGCGCCGGTGCTGGGCGGGACCACGCGGTTCGTGTGCCGCGACGCCCGCTGGTTCTCGTCCTAGAGCACCGATTCACTCGAATCGCTGCTCTAGCCTCTGTTTTCCGAGGGGACGCGTGTCCCCTCGCCCCG
>JBILLJ010000148.1:0-21635 GCA_044376125.1 Sandaracinaceae bacterium | reverse complement strand
CGGGCGCGGCGGGCTGAGGCCGAGATCGAAGTCGGTGATGACGAGGAGGACCCCGGTCTCCGAGGCAGCGTCGTAGGTGCAGAGGCCGGGGCCGAAGACGGTCCCGTCGGCCGTGATCACGAGGCGCGGGATCGCGCGCCCCTCGGCGTCGCGACGCACGCGCGAGCTCGCGAGATCCTCCACGTCGAAGACGACGCAGCCACGGTGGAGCGGATCGCCGCCGTCGACGATGGGCGTCACGATCGCGATCACGGTTCCGTCGCGCGCGACCGAGAGATCGATCTGCTCGATGCGGCTGGCGCCCAGCGCCGCCGCGTCGCTGGCGTCCAAGAGCGTGCCCACGAGCTCGAGCGAGCCGGCCCCCTCGCGCAGGAGCACGAGGCGCTCGCGCTCCGGGTGCCGCCCGCTGGCGTCGACCACCACGCAGCTCGCCGCGAGCCAGTCGGCGCCGTCGTGGTGGAAGAGCGCAGGCTCCGTCAGCGTCGCGCAGTCCTCGAGGCCCGCGATCGACGCGACGTCGTGCGCCACCGTGAGCGGCGCGACCCCGGCTGCGACACCGACCCAGCGCTCGACGGTCTCGCCCAGGAGCGCGGGCTCCGGCGCCGTCGTGCGCGCGAAGTGGAAGAACGCGCGCTCTCCGGCGCCCACGGGATCGAGGTAGTCGAGCCACGTGAGCCGCCACCCGCTCGCGCCGCGCGAGAGCGAGGAGACCTCGTGGAACCAGAAGCCGCGCCCGCCGGTCGGGCCGTCGACGACCTCGGTGGTGTTGACCGCGCGCACGAAGGCGAAGGACCGCCCGGCATCGTCGCTGCGCGCGAGGTGCGTGACCACGGTGAGGTCCGGCTCGGTCTCGCCCGTCTCGAGCCGCGCCTCGAGCCACGAGTACGAGAGCCAGAGCTCGCCGGTCGCGGGGTCGCGCTCGAGGCTCGGATCTCCATGGCCTCGAAAGGGAGAGACCGCGTGAGGGTCGCCCGCGATCGGGAGCTCGGGGCAGCTCGGGTCGAGCGCGCAGTGGAACGTGCGCGGCGCGCCCGCGTCCTCGCGCGCGGCGTCGATCGTGGACGCATCGAGGCCCGCCTCCACGACGATCGCCGCGTCGGTGTCGGCGCTCGAGCCGCCGCAGCCCGAGGCGATCAGGCTGCCAACCAGCGCGAAGCGAGCAGAGGGCGCGATCGCAGCGTTCTCGAGCACACACGGTGGAAGCGGCGCGCGCATGGACAGATCGTATAGCTCGCGGCGTGGACGAACGAGCGCTCGACGACCCTCGCTGCCTCGTCACGAGCGACGCGCTCGTGATCGACGGGGCCAACGGGGTGTGCCCCGATGCGCGGATCGGGCAGGCGAACGCGGGCCTGGCGTCCTTCGTCGCGCTGCTGATCGCGTCACTCCTCGCGGCGCTCGTGCTCACACGCGTGCGCCTCCCCGCGAGAGCGCGCGCGATGGGCCTCTTCGCGCTCGCGACGCTCGCGTCGCTCCCTGGTTGGTACGCGCTCGCCACCACGCGCGCCGACGCACCGCACGCCGTCGCTCACACGAGCGCGGAGATCGCAGCGCTCCACGACGCGCTCCGAGACTTCGCCCTGCGTCGCGGCTGTGCCGAGGTCCGCGAGAACACGTGCGTCGCGTGCGAGCCCATCGCACGTCTCGCGCTCTCGGGGATCACCTGCGAGCGCGCCGCGACCATCGTCCTGCGCGACGGCGCGCTGGGTGGCCACTGCATCGAGCACGCGGACGCGCTGATCTGCGGGGGCACGCCGTGATCACGTTCCACCTCGCGCTCCCGGCGCTCCTGGCGTTTGCCGCGCTCGGTGCAGGGCTCGAGCGTGCGCTCGGCGCGAGGCTCGGGGCCGACCCGAGCGCGTGGCCGCTGCGCACCGTCGTCGGGCTCGCGATCGCCTGCGCCGCCCTGCTCCACCCCATCGTCGCGCTCGCGCTGCTCGTGATCCACGTGGTCGCCGCACGGGCGCGCGGCGAGGAGAAGGCGTCGAGCGGGCTCGCGACCGATCGCGTCGCGCTGCTCGCGTTGGCGGTCTTCGCGCTCGCGATCCTCGTGCGCGCGCCCGTGCCGCTCTACTGGGACGAGCACGTCTGGCTCGCGAAGGTGCGCCTCGGCCCGGTCGCGCTGCGCGAGGCCGCGCTCGATCCGGTGAGCCACGTGATCCCGCGCGGCTATCCGATCGTCGCCTCGCTCGCGGAGAGCCTCTTCGCGCTCGGCCGCGCCGACCTCGACGCCATCACGGCGGGCGCCGCAGCGCTCGGGCTGCTCGCGGCGTCCACGACGCTCACTGCGCTTCCGGCGCGGCGCGCGCTCGCGTGGACGCTCGCGCTTCTGACCATGCCCCTGCTCTGGATCCACCTGCGGAGCGCGTACCTCGACGTGATCGTCGGCCTGCTCGCGCTGACGCTGGCGCTCTTGCTCCAGGCGCGCAGTGCACACGCGCGGCACGGCGCGATCGCGATCGCGTTCGTGCTCGCGGGCGCCAAGGACGAAGGCCTCGCGCACGTGATTGCCGTGACCGCCGCGCACGTGCTCGCGCAGGCGACGCGCAGAGAGGCGCTGCGCGAGGCAGCGCCCTCGCTCACCGCGGCCCTCCTCGCCGCGGGCGCGTGGGCGGCGCTCCGCGCGGTGCACGGTGTGACGAGCGACGATCACGCCCTGGGCCTCGCGGGCCTGACGGAGCTCGGCGCCATCGCGCTCGAGCTCGCACGCGCGATGACGGACCTCGACTCCTTCGGGCTCGCCTGGCCCGCAGCGCTCGGGGCCTCGATCGCGGCGTTCGCGTCCGACGCACCGCGATCCAAGCGCCTCGCGCTCGCGCTGGTCTTGCAGCTCCTCTCGCTCACCGCGGGCCTCGCGCTCGGCACCGACCGCGTCGTGGCGTTCACGCTGGATGGCACCGTCGCGCCGCGCTTGCTCCTACAGCTCGCGCCGCTCGCGGCCTGGCTCGTGTGCGAGGTGATCGTGGAGGTGCCGCTGCGTGCCACGCCCGAGCGCGGCACGCGCGGCGATCACTCCGAGATGCGTGGGGCCTCGTAGATCGCGTCGGGATCGACCGGCCGCGCGTAGAGGCTCGACCAGAGGCGCTCGAAGTACGTGTCGAGCGCGCCCGCGAACGACGCACCCTCCACGATCAGGCCGACGTTCCGGCTGCGCAGGAAGTAGTCACCGCCCGCGTTGCTGGTGCTCACCCAGCCGATCGCGCCGTCGATCGTCGCGAGCTTCGCGTGCACCGTGCGCGCGTACGGGATGAAGCCGCGGCGCGCCTCGGGGATCGTCGCGAGGCGCACCTCGACGCCGGGCACACGCGCGAGCGACTGGAGCGCCTCGATGCGACCGGGCCGCGTCTCCCACGCCGAGACGAGCAGCTCGACGCGCACGCCGCGAGAGGCCGCCGCGCGCAGCGCCACGTCGAGCTCGTCCCAGCGCTCGTCGCCGTGCCCTCGCACCTGGTAGCTCATCACCTGCACGCGGATGCGCGTGCTCGCCGCGTCGAGGCGGGCGCGAAGCGCGGGCCACTCCCACGCACCGTCCGTCGGCAGGAGATCGCGAGGGCTCGCGACCAGGCGCACGCGCGCAGGCGCGCCACGAAACGCGAGGTCCGTGGGCGTCTCGTCGATGGCCAAGCCACGCGCGAGCACCGCGGCGCGCGCATCCTCGAAGCTCGCGCCACCGGCCATCGCCCAGTCGAGCTCGAAGACGGCGCGCACCCCGCGCACGAGCGAGGGCGCGCGCAGACGCACGCCGAGCTCCTGGATGTGCTCGAGCGAGCGCCAGTCGAAGTTCTGGCTACCGACGTACGCCTCGCGATCGTCGACGACGAAGAGCTTGGCGTGCTGCACGCCTCCGGTGCGCGCGCGCAGATCGAGCGTGCGGACCTCGACACCCTCGATCTCCGCGAGTCGCGCGGGGATCTCGGGCTGCCGCTCGCGAAAGCTCGCGTCGAACACGAAGCGCACCGCGACGCCGCGGGCCGCCGCCGCGCGCACCGCCTCGATCACGGGCTCGAGGCGCCCCCCGGGCTCGCTCGCGCCGTAGAACTCGAGGAAGTCGAGCCGTCGCTCGGCGCCCGCGATCATCTCGAGCCACACCTCGTGCGCCTCGGGCAGCTCCGGATCGTCGAGCGTCGTCTCGACGGGCCAGCTCTCGACGAGCGTGATCGCGTCGGCCTCGTCTCCCTGCTCCACGCGCTCGCTCGCCGAGCTCGCGCCCTCGCGGATCGCGAACACGACGCATGGCTGCCAGTCCGGGTACGCGCTGACGAAGAGCTCCTCGAAGCGCTCCGGGTGTGCGCGTGCGAGCGCGGCCGCTTGCCCGGCTCCGTCGTGGAGCGCCACGACGCGCACGTTCTCCTCCTCGATCCACGCGAGGAGCGGCTCGAGCCTCGTGCGCGTGTCGGAGAAGAACGCGATGCGGCCGCGTCCATCGCGACGCGCGAGGCGGCTCGGCAGGCCGAGGCACCAGTCGTAGCCGAAGGCCTCCCCGTCCCCGACGCGCATGCGCGCGGCTCGCCACTGGGCCTCCTGCGCGTCGATCGCATACGCGGTCACGCGCTCTTCGGGAGGGAGCGCGAGGATCTCGACGAGGCTCGGTCCGCCCTCGCTGAGGCCACGCCACGAGAGCGCGGTCCCCGTGAGCGCGAGACCCATCGCGACGAGGGCCACGGCGGAGCGAGCGCGAGGGCCGAGCTCGCGCACCGCCACGATCACGAGCGCGAGCAGCGCGCCCGGCACGGCCAGCGTGTAGCGGGACCAATACGCCGCGGGCGTCGCGAGCGTCGCGATGACGACGAGCCCGATCGGCAGCGCGACCGGCCGCAACGACGCACGCAGCGGTGCTCGGCGCGCCAGCACGATCGCGATCACGATCACCGCCGGGAGCAGACCGAACGTGAAGAGCGGACCGAAGCCTCCGATGCGCATGTCGAAGACCCAGCGCTCCGGCTGCGCGATCCACGACGCGCCGAGGCGGCCGATCCAGCCCATCGAGCGATACGGCTCGGGCAGGTTGCTCGCGGTGAGCTCGGCCATCCCGACCTTGCCGGCGAGCCGCACGGGGCCGAGCGCGAGCTCGACCGGCCAGATCGGGTTGCCGTGATCGCGGAGGTTCTCGACGTACTTCCAGGCGCCGACGCCGAGGGCCAGCGCGCTCCCGAGAACACCTCGCACCGCGCGCCGCTCCCGCGCGGCACGAACGAGGAGCGTCACGAGCGCGATCGCCACGAGCGGAGGCGCCGAGGGCTTGCTGCCGAGCAGCAGGCCCGCAGCGACACCCGCGAGGAGCTCGGCGTGCCCACGGAGCGGCGCCGTGACGAGCACGAACGTCGCGAGGCAGAGCGCACCGACCGCGAGATCGATGTACGCGGTGCCGAGCTGCAGCATCACGATCGGCAGCGCGAGCCAGAGGCACGCGGCCGCGAGCGCCGGGCCGCGCTCGACACCGCCGCGGCGCGCGATCGCGGTGATCGCCGCGACGCCGAGCATCGTGAACGGGAGCTGACCGAGCTCGATCCACGTCTCGTCGGACAGGCTCAGCCGCCAGGCGACGAAGAAGACGTCGACGAGGCGCGGGTACGCGTTCACGTACACGACGCTCGTCGGCACCTCGCGCAGCGTGTGGCTCTGGAGCGCGTCGTGGACGATCGGCAGGTGATAGCCGAGCGCGTCCCACGCCCACGGCTCGAGCGCGCCGGCGGAGAGCACGGCGAGCACGACCGACACCGCGCCGGTCCCGACGAGGGCGAGGAGGATCGGCGTCGTCGCGATCTCGCTCAGGGTCTCGCCGAGCACGCGCGCGTCGCGCTGCATCGTCGGCCGCGTTCGTCGGCCGAGCGCGGCGCCAGCGACGAGGGCCGTGAGGGCGGTGGCGGCGAGCCACGCGAGCGGCGTGATCGCGTCGAGCGCGGACAGGCCATACACGAGCCCGACGGCCAGCGCGGGCCACAGCGTCGCTGCGACGACCGCACGCTCGCTACCGCTCGCCTCGGGCGCGAGCGCCGCGGCCAGGAGCACCGCCGTGATCGCGAGCGCGCCGAACGTGACCAGAAGCACGGGGCGCGCTCAGCCGCTCAGCGCGTGAGCCAGCGACCGTCGCGCACCGTGACGAGCGAGTACGGAAAGACCCACTGGAGGCCGACGAATGCGAAGAGCGCGTAGCCGACGCCGTAGAAGAAGTCCGACGCGCGGTGGCTGCGCAGCGTGTAGAGCGTCTGCACGACCGCCGAGAGCAGCACCGCCGCGAGCACCGTGCTCAGCGAGGCCGGGTCGCGCACGAGGCGCATCGCCACGAGCGCGAGGCCCGCCCACGCCATCGGGTACTGCACGAGCTCGATCACGATCTCCATCGTGGGCCACCACTGGTCACGCGGGCGCCAGCGGGTGAAGAGCACGGGCAGCATCACGATGCCCTCGCGGATGTTGCCGCGCTCCCAGCGCACGAGCATGCGGCCCATGCGACGCAAGTCGGTCGGCATGATCGTCTCGACGATCGCGGTGCGCTGGTACACCGAGCGGTAGCCACGACGCAGGAGCCACGTCGTGAGCGCGCGATCCTCGGCGATGGTGCAGGGGCTGCCGAAGAAGGTCTGCGACGACCACGGCTCGAGCACCTTGCGCACGGCCGAGAGGCGGTACGCGCTCAGCGCGCCCGGCGTGCACAGCACCGCGCCGAAGCGCGACTGCGCGGCACGCGCGAGATCGAACGTGATGAAGAAGCGGGCCGACAAGAGCCGCGTGAGGAGGTTCTCTTCGCGGTTGAGGACGAGCACGCGGCCCGCGACGGCCGCCACCTCGGGATCGGCCGCGAGGGGCGCGACGATCGCGCGGATCGCGTGCCGCTCGAGCTTGGAGTCGGAGTCGACCGTCACGACGATCTCGCCGCGCGCCCGCAGGAAGCCGGTGCGCAGCGCCTCGCGCTTGCCCTGGTTCTTCGGCTGGCGGATCGGGATGATGCGGTCGGGCGCCTCGCTCGCCATCGCCTCGATGTGCTCCCAGGTGTCGTCCTTGGAGCCGTCGTCGATCGCGAGGATCTCGAGCTTGTCGGCGGGGTAGTCGGCCGCGAGCGCCGAGCGCAGCGCCACCCGCACCGCAGCCCCTTCGTTGTAGGCCGGGACGATGACGGTGACCGTCGGCAGCACGCCGTCCGAGGGCGAGCGCACCGCGCGGTAACGGAGCGCGTGCCACAGCGTGAGGAAGAAGTATCCGGTCGCGACGACACCGAAGGCGGTGAGCACGACGACGAGCGCGCCCGCATCCGCCGACGCGGGGATCAGGCTCGACACACCGTGCGCGACGACGGCGGCGAAGACGATCAGCGTCGCGGTCGCGAGCGCCACGCGCCACGCGATCGAGGCCCTCGAGAGGGGCGCCTCGACCGGCTCGGTCTCGGCGCCACGACGGCGCGCGATCCGACGCTTGTGAGAGCCGTTGGCCGCGGTGGGGGTGTCGTCTCGTCGAACGCGGTGGCGGGTGCCGGACGCGAACGGCTCGGGCTCCGAGAGCTCGCTGGTGCCCGCGGTGCGGGGCTCGTTCTTCACGAGCGCGAAACGACGTGTGTCCGAAGACGAAGAGGCAGATGCAGACATGGCGTTTCGGTGCAGACGAACGGGGAGACGCCGCTATGTAGCAACATCGTCCGCGAATGCCCGTTCCTCCATCGGGCGATTGCGACCGGAGCGTGAGGCGTGACGTCAGCGTCACACGACGAGGCGCTCGGCCACACCCCATGCGCGCGCTGCGAGCTCAGCGAGTCGCGATCGCGCGCAGCGCCCGGCACGCGGCGTCTCGCGCGACGCATCGCACGGTGTCGCCTTCGATCTCGTCGTCCGGCACGACCGCCCACGCCACGGCTCGTCCATCGCGCCGCAGCTCGAGCTCGATCACGCCGCCGTCGTCGGGGCGTGGATCGACGCGGAGCGACCACGCGTGCGCGCCCTGGACCTCGGGCACGAACACGCTGCGAAGCAGCTCTTGGCCGCGCGCGAACGTGACGGCATCGGCCGTGATCCCGACGCGCAGTGGACCGGCCTCGCGTCGCTCGAGCTCGAGCACGACGCTGCCGCTCGGCCCGAGCGTGGTCTCGAAGCTCACCTCGAGCGGCGCGCGATGATGGACGGCGAGCACGATCACGCCCTCGCTCTGCGTGGGCGGAGCCACGACCTCGACGAGCCCGGCGGCGCCCCCCTCGGCGCGGGCGCGGACGACGCGATCGCCCTCGCGCACGAGCTGCTCGGGCCACGCGATCGACTCGCCTCGCGCGAAGGTCCCGAGCCAGTCGTGCTCGACCTCGACGTGGAGCTGCGAGCCGTACTGCGCGATGGCGCGTCGCGCGTGCGCACCGCCGTCGTCGACGACGAGCCGCTCGCTGGCGCGGTACCGATCGAGCGGCGCGGGCAGGGGCGGATACGGCGTGCCGAGCTCGCCCGTGATCGCGTCGCACGGCTCGCGTGGTCGATCGCCGTTCGGCCAGCACCCACCCACGTGCACGAGCGCGCGATGAACGCGGGGAAGCGTCTCGAGGCTCGCCCGCTCGAGGGCGTGACGCAGGAGCAGATACGTCGTGGCGTGATCGGGGTGCGCGTCGATCGGATGCGCGACGTAGACATCGCTCGGTCGATCGCGCTCGAGCAGCGCGACGAGATCACCGACGGCGCCGTCGAGCGTGTACGCGCCCGCTTCGCCGTGCAGCTGCGCGTGGACGTCTCGACCGGCTTCGCCGCGCGAGGCGTAGGTGCTCGCGCCCGTGCCGCACGTCCCGTCCGCCATGCGCCGCTCGCGCGCGGGCAGCGGCTCGGTGGCGAGCGCATCGAGGTAGCCGTCCGGGTAACCGAGGAAGCGAACGTGATCCTCGGCGAGGCCGAGCTCGGCCATCGCCGCGATCGTCTCGCTCTGCCGCAGGTGCCCGTCCCGACCGCAGCCGAGGTCACCGTTGGTCATCACCATGACCCGCACGTCGCGTCCGTCACGGAGCGCGCGCCGGATCGGCTCCGCACCGAAGAGCGCTTCGTCGTCCGGGTGCGGTGCGAGCACCCAGAGAGACGTGCTCGTCGCGCGAGGAACGTGCCGAGGGCGTGAGGCTTGGCCGCTGCACGCGACGAGGACGAACGAGAGAAGCCACGAGGCTCGGAAGAGAGCGGGGCCCATGACGAGGCGGCGGGTAGCACGCGGAGCGAGGACGAGCCGCCGCACACGCGCGCGTCGGGCGCGGTCAGGCCGCGCGTCGTGCACGGACCGCAGGGCGCGGCTTGGCAGGAGGCGCTGCCGCCGCGGCCGCCTTCATCACGCTCGCGAGCGTCAGTAGGTCTCCGTCCACGCTGCCCTCACCTCGGGCGTGAACGCGGGACCGAGCCCCTTGTCGAGCGTCGTGAGGAGCGCCTGGCCGACCGTGTCGTAGTGCGCGTCGCGCACGCCGTAGCCCACGTGACGACGCCCGAGGTCCTCGACGACGGGCACGAGCGCCCCGAGGTCGTCGAGGCCTGCGACGGCGGCGCCGATCATCTGCATGAGCCGCGTTCCCTGCGCCTTCATCTCGCCGCGGAAGAGCTTCTGCACGGAGGGATCGAGGCGGAACAGCTCCTCGTAGAACAGCCCTGCGGCGACGTCCGCGATGGGCTCCACCTTCTTCCACGTCCCTTGCACGAGCTTCTTCGTCGCGTCGTTCATCGAGTGTCCTCCTGGTCGAAGCACATCGGCCGGCGCGGCTCGGGCTCGAGGCGCGATGCCGCGAAGTCCTCGACGCACGCGCTTTTCCATCGACGGCGACACGAGGATCTCGATACCACTCGGGACCGCAGGCCCCTCATCCCCGTGGCGCCTGCCTCGAAAAGCAGGAGCACACGATGAACCACGATCTGAAGAAGAGCCTCGTCCTGGCGGCGGCGGCCGCGCTCGGCCTCTCGGCCACGGCCTGCGGCGGAGGCAGCACGGAGGCGGCTGGCTCGAGCACCACCCCGGAGTCGAGCTCGGGCCAGGCCTCGTGCAGCAGCGGGCACGAGCACTCGGGCGGCCAGGCCTCCTGCAGCGCGGCGACCCCTGCGGCGGGCACGACCGAAGGCGAGAGCACCGGCGGCGGGCAGGCCTCGTGCAGCGCGGGCGCCGGCGGCGGGCAGGCCTCGTGCAGCGCGGGCGGCGGCAGCACGACGACCTCGGGCGGCTCGACGAGCTGAAGCCCTCGGGTTCGAGCCGGCCACGCCGGCGAGACGACAGCACACGAGCGGACCTGTGAGAGCAGGTCCGCTCGCGTCGTCTGGGGCGCGAGCCCTCGGCGAGGCTCAGCTCGGCGCCTTGGTGTGCGCCTTCCGCTTGTCGGCGCTCTGGAGCAGGAATGCCTCGATGAACTCGTCGAGGCTGCCATCGAGGATGGCGTTGATGTTCGAGTCCTTGAGCTCGGTGCGCTCGTCCTTCACGAGCTGGTAGGGCTGCATCGTGTACGTGCGCACCTGCGAGCCGAACGCGTTCTGCATCTTGTCGACGCCGTAGTTCTCCTCGAACGCCGCCTCGCGCTTCTGGCGCTCGAGCTCGTACAGCTTGCCGCGCAGCATCTTCATCGCCTGCGCGCGGTTCTTGTGCTGGCTGCGCTCCTGCTGACACGCGACGATCACGCCGCTCGGCAGGTGGGTGATGCGGATGGCGGACTCGGTCTTGTTGACGTGCTGACCGCCTTTGCCACCGGCGCGGAAGGTGTCGACCTTCAGATCCTCGGGCTTGATCTCGATGTCGCCGACGTCGTCGTCGAGATCGGGCACGACCTCCACCGCCGCGAACGCGGTCTGGCGGCGGGCGTTGGCGTCGAACGGCGAGATGCGGATGAGGCGGTGCACGCCGTTCTCCGCGCGCAGGTAGCCGTATGCGTAGGGGCCGCGCACCGCGATCGTCGCGCTCTTGAGGCCGCCGTCGCCCTCGATGTTGTCGACGATCTCGACCTTGTAGCCCTTCTTCTCCGCCCACCGCAGGTACATGCGCTGGAGGATCGCCGCCCAGTCCTCTGCGTCGAGACCACCCGCGCCGGAGTTGATGGCGAGGATGGCGTCGCTGCGATCCTCGGGCCCCGCGAGCATGCGCTGGAGCTCCATCTGCTTCACTGCGCGCTCGAGGTCGGGGATCTGCGAGAAGACCTCCTCGAGCATCGACTCGTCGCCTTCGGCCATGTCGATGAGCTCGAGCAGGTCCTTGCTCTCGCGGCGCGCCTTGTCGTACGCGCCCACGGTGCCCTCGAGGCCCGCCTTTTCCTGCGAGACCTTCTGCGCCTTCTCTCCGTCGTCCCAGAAGCCGGGCTGGAGGGTGCGGTCGGTCAGGCGGTCGATCTGGAGTCGAAGGCCGTCGACGTCAAAGAGACCTCCCCAGCGCCTCGAGGCGCTGAGCAAGCTCGGACAAACGTGTCCTCGCTTCGCTGGTGGGCATCGTCATGATGGCGTTCCTCGGAGTACGTCGTTCGGGTACGACGTGAGCTCGCTGGGGTACGTTCTCGGGATGCGGCTGTCAATTCGCGTCGGGGCCCTTCTCGTGGCGGTGCTCTGGCTCTCACCGTCACGCGGTCGCGCCGAAGGCCGATGGTGCGAGTGGTCCTCGGACGATCTCGTCGGTCCCCGCGGCACCCTCGTCTGCCGCCCCGACCTGGGCTGTGACTCGGGAAGCTGCGCCTCCATGGCGGGCGCGGCCGACCGGATCTGCCTCGATGGCAGCTGCATTCCGCCATGCACGACGATCCGGCTCTGCGACGAGACGACCGACTGCCTCGGCCGAGGCGAGTGTGTGAGCTTGAGCGGGAGCCGTCCCGACATCGTGTCGAGCGCCGGCGCCTACACGCCGCGAGGTGCCTGCATGCAGACCCCAGCGCTCCCCGATCCGATCCTGGCGCCGACCGACGCGCTCTGCGACACGAGCTGGGCGGGATGGGCACGTCTCTACCTCCACGAGTACACGTTCGGCGCGTTCGGGACGCGCCTCCTCCAAACCGTCAGCTGGGCGCACGGCGATGCGGACCTGGATGGCTGCTCGAACGCGGTGGACTCGACGCCTTGCGCACCGAGCGCGGCCTGCTCCGGTGCCAGCCCGGCCCCGCCCGCCACCTGCCCGGACGAAGCGGAGGCACAGTGTTGCTTCCTCGAGGCCGGCGGGATCGCGTGCGACACGAACGTGAGCGCGTGTGGATGCGCGACGCTGAACCTGTGCACCCCGGGGCCGCGGGTGAGCGACAACGGCGCGTGTGCACCCCTCTCGATGGGTGGCGCGCCAGGGCTGTGTGTCCGGCCGAACGAGCCGGGCGCGCTCGGCATCTGCTTCTACGAGGAGTTCCTCTCGTCTTGCAGCAACGTCGAAGCGCTTCGCCTCGAGGCGTGCTTCCGCGCCGTCGACGGGACGCCGACGGACGACTTCTTCCATGGCGACTGCGACGCCGACGGCTGCCCCAACGGCCAGGACGTCGACGCGTGCGCCGCATGCGACGGCGCGCCTTGCGCCAGCTCCTCCCTCGACGATCGCCCTGGCTGCGGGCTCGTCGAGAACGCCGGGCTGGCCGACCCCGAGGCGTGCAGACCGCCCGGCGACGCCGGGCCGACGACAGACGCCGGGCCGACGACAGACGCCGGGGAAGCGTCGCTCGACGCCGCCGCCGCAGTCGACGCCCCGCCGCTCGACGCGAACGTCGTCGACGTGCGCTTCGGAGGAAGCGGATGCAGCTGTCGCGCGAGCTCGCCACCCACGCGCTTGCCGATGCTGGTGCTGCTCGCGCTGGTGACGTGCGCGCGACGCAGGCGCGTCAGCTCGTGACCACGTGGACGGTGCTCGCCCCCGGCTCGGCGGGTCGCACCTCGACACGCACGTCGAACCGCTCGGCGAGGCGCGCCACGTGCGAGACGACGCCGATCTGCCGACCCGCCTGGCGAAGCGCATCGAGCGCCTCGAGCGCTTGCTCGAGGCTCTCTTCGTCGAGCGAGCCGAAGCCCTCGTCGAGGAAGAGCGAGCCCACGTCGTCGTGCTCGGCCGTCATCGTGCCGAGGCCGAGCGCGAGCGCCAGGGACACGAGGAAGCGCTCGCCACCCGACAAGCTCGACGTCGCGCGCGGCCCCCCTTCCAGCTCGGCATCGAGCACGTCGAGCGCGAGCGAGCCCGGCTGTGTCGTGCGACGCGCGAGACGATAGCGCGGCGCGAGCACGCGCAGCTGCTGGTTCGCGTGCGCGAGCAGGATGTCGAGCGCGATCGACTGGACCACCAGACGGAGCTTCTTGCCGTCGGCTGAGCCGACCAAGCGCGCGAGGCGCTCCCACGTGGCGGCCTCGTCGCGCAGCGCTCCGAGCGCCACCCAGCGCGCGGCACGCTCGGCCCGACGCGCCGCGTCGTCGGCGAGCCGGGTCTCGGCGACCACACGCACCTGCTCGGCGCCTGCGCGAGCTCGCTCGGCCTCGCGACGAGCCGCCTCGATCTCTTCGGGCGCTGGCAGATCCTCCGGCAGGGCGGCCTGCGCCGCTTCGGCGCGTCGTCGGCGCTCCCCGACGATCGCGCGTTGTCGATCGCGACGCTGGTCCAGACGTTCGATCTCGGTCGACCAACGCGCCAGCTCTCGCTCGTCGAGCCGCTCGGCCTGCGTGAGGTCGTCAGCCGTGAGGCCTCGTGACGCGAGGGCCGCCGCGAGCGCGTGGCGCGCCGCCTCGCATGCCCCCGCGGCGTGCTCGACCCGCACGCGGGCGCTCTCGGAGCCCACACGCGCGCGCTCGATCCGAGCGGTCTGCTCGGCATGCGCACGTTCGAGCGAGGCGAGGTGGCCACGCGCTGCGGCGAGCGCTCTCGCGTGCGCGGCGCGGCGCTGCGCCGGCGGCTCGACCCCGTGCTCTCGCTCGATCTCCGCGCGCGCGAGGCTCCGCGCCTCGTACGCCTGCTCCGCTGCCAGGCGGGCCTCGACCAGCACCTGGCGTGCGCGCTCGGTCTCCTCCTGTCGGAGGCCCAGCACCGCCTGTGCGCGCGAGGTCTCCACACGCAGCGTCTCGCATCGCTCCGCACGCCGCCTGCGCGCCTCGAGCGCCTCGACCACGGCGCGAGGATCGTCTCGGCGGCCGGCAGCCCGCCCCGCCGATTCGTCGCCCGCGCGCCGAGGGTGCTCGGTCGCACCGCACACCGGGCAGGGCTCACCGGCGCGCAGCTGGTGGCGAACGAGCGCGGCGAGCGGCTCGATCGAGCGCTCGGCAGCCTCCGCGCTCAGCTCGCCTTCGACGACGGCCACCTCAGCGACGACGGCCAGCTCACGTTCGAACGCCGCGAGCGTCTTCCTCGCATCGCGCTCGCGGCGCCCCGCCCCTTCGAACGCGAGCTCCGCGCGGTGGCGAGCTGGACGAAGCGCCTCGTCGCGGCCCGCGCACTCCGACCACCCCGCCAGCGCGCGCTCGTGCGCCACGAGGCGCGCCTCGAGCGGCGCCGAGTCGGCCTCCAGCGCGAGGAGCTCCGCCCGGCCGCGTTCGAGCGCCTCCTCGCTCTCCGCGACCGCCGGCACGGATCGATCGAGCTGTTCGAGCAGCCCGGCGAGCTCGCGCTCGGCGCGTCCGAGCTCGAGGGCGGCCGTGCGCGCGGCCTGCTGCTCGGCGCGCACCTCACGCGCCCGCTGTCCGCGCGCCACATCCTCGCGACGCGGTTCGAACAGCCCCAGCTGGCGCGTGACCTCGTCGAGCTCGCGCTCGGCCTGCACGAGCTCGAGCGCGAGGATCCGGCAGGTCTCGTGGGCGCGCTCGATCGCGACGAGCTCGGCGAGCCGCTTGTTCGTGCGCGCCGCCTCGATCGCGGCCTCGTCACGATGCCTCGCGAGCTGCTCGCGCTCGGCGTCCGTGAGCACCGCCAGCGCGTCGATCTCGACGCTGCGCTCGCGCGCCTCCCGCACGAGCGTCGTGGCGCGCGCATGCACCACCCGCGACAGGGTCGAGTAGATCTCGGTGCCGGTGACGCGCTCGAGAAGGCGCGCACGCTCGTCGTCGGGCGCCTCGAGGAAGGACGCGAGCTCTCCCTGCGGAAGGAGCACGGAGCGACAGAACTGCGCGAAGTCGAGACCGAGCCGCGCCTCGATCTGCGCGAGCACGTCGGTCTTCGTCGTCCCCACACGACCTCGGCTGGCGCCCTCGAGCTGCGCCGACCGCGGATCCTCCGCCACCGTGGCGAGCTCGCCCGGCGGCGAGCGCCGGCCCACTTCGCTCGCCGTGCTCGCGGACGACGAGTCCTCGTCGCGCCGATCGTCGCGACGCGCGGGCACCTTGCCGAGGGCGAGGAGCGACATCGTCGGCTTGCCGAGCGCGTGTCCGCCACCGCGACGCTTGACGCTCCGCACCTCCCAGCGCGCGCGGAAGAGGCCTCCGCGACGGCCTTCGAAGTCGACCTCGGCGAACGCGTGCCGCGCACCCCGGCGCACGATCGAGCGCGGATCGGTCGCGCGGATCCACGCTTCGTCGCTCGCGTCCCGAACGGTCGGCTCCTGCTCGGAGGCGGTCGGCCCGATCGGCGCGCTCGCGCGAGTGCGTGTGCCTGCGCGGATCACGTCCCGCTGCGGAGCACGCGCGATGCGCGGCGCGCGATCGAAGAGCGCGAGGCACATGGCATCGAGGATCGTGCTCTTGCCCGCGCCCGTCGGGCCGCCGATGACGAACACACCTGCGCCTCGCATCGGCTCGGCGTCGAGATCGAGCTCGAACGGCGCCGAAAGGCTGGCCAGGCCTCGACCGCGGATCGCCCGGATCCTCACGACGCCTCCTCCATCGCCTCGGCAGGCCCGAGCTCGGGGAGCTCTGCGAGCTCCTCCTCACGCTCCTGCCGCGCCTGCTCCCAGGCCTCCCGCAGGGCGCGGGTCAACGGCTCGGGCACGGGCTCGCGCGACGCGGCGCCCCACACGCGTGCGAGCACCGCCTCGGGCGCGAGCTCCGCATGGGCCGAGGCCGGTGTGGGCGCGACCGCCCCGTCCCCGAAACGCTCGACGTCGACGCTCACGAGCCGCGGCAGACGCGTGGCATCGCACGCTCCACGAGCCAGCGCGTCCGCGAGCTCCCGCTGGAGGGCAGCGCGCGGCGCGCTGAGTCGCACGTGCACCTGGACCCAGTGCTCGCCATCGACCCCCTCGACCTCCTTCTCGGCTCTGGCGAGCCCTTCCAGTCTCGCGAGCGCATCCTCTGTTTCGAGCGCCCCGCCGCCGTCGGCCTCGAGGCGAGTCAGGCGCACGAAGCGCGGAACCCGCACGGCCTCGGTCGTGATCCCACCGGCGGCCTCACGCGCGATCACGATCTGGTGCGGATGACACCGCTCCGAGAACGCGAGCGGCAGCGGCGCACCCGCGTAGCGGATGCGGCCACCGTCGAGCGCCTGCGCGAGATGGAGGTGACCGAGCGCCACGTACGAGAGCGCTTGCGGAAAGACCTCGGTGGGCACGGCCGCCTCTTCGCCGCCGAGGAGGGGGCGCTCGCTGTCGGGCGAGATCCGGGCACCTCGGACGTGACCGTGCCCGACCGCGCACAGCAGCGAGACCTCGAGCGCTCGCCCGCGCTCGGTCGCACGCTCGACCGCGCGCTCGTACAGCGTCCGCGTGCGCGTCGTCGCGCTCGACGCCTCGCCACCGACCCGCGAGAGATCGCTCGGCCGCAGAAAAGGCACCGCGACCATGTGGCCCCGTGGCGTGCCGCTGCGCGTGCAGAGCGTCACGACCATCGCGTCGAGGTCGATGTGCCCGCTCGAATCGACGGGCACACCGCCCGCGAGGTGCACCGCCAACCGTCCGCCACCGAGGCGCGACAAGAGCGGTGCGGGCGCGCTGAGGCGGGCCGGACTGTCGTGGTTGCCGGCGACGACGATGACCTGGACGCCCGGCGCGTCGTGCGCGAGCTGCGCGAGGAAGCCATAGAACAGTGCCTCGGCGCTCGCGGGGGGCACGCTCCGATCGAAGACGTCGCCGGCCACGACGAGGACGTCGACCGCGTGCTCCACGATGCGCGCCGCGAGCCACGAGAGGAAGCGTCGGTGCGCCCCGTCGAAGGAGGCGCCGTGAAGAGTCCGGCCCAGATGCCAGTCAGCCGTGTGACAGAAGACGAGTCCCACGCCCCCCTGACGTCGGGGGCCTCGCTGGACTGACGCGACCCGCCTTGCTCCGTGTCAGCCAACACAGTTGGCAGTTCCCTCCTTCATTCCCCCTGCCATCGCGATCGTTCCACGTGGAACGTCCGTTGCGGAGCGGCGGAGGTCCCAGCCGTGATCCGTGCCGGGCCGCCCGTTGGAGAAACGCCGCGCCCCAGACGACTCACACCCGTTCCCCCGACTCCCGATTCTCGCCGCCCCACCGAAGCCCGTTGATCCGAAGGCGTTGGATTCTGTACCCTGGCGCCGCGTCCCTGGCCTGCGATCCGTCGCAGACCCCGAGCGCGTGAGCTTCGGAGCACGCTCCGAGGAGGATTCATGGATTCCCGTTCCCCCACCCTGTCGTCTCCGAAGTGGAAGCCTGGCGTCACGCTCGCCGCGGCCGTCGTCACCGTCATGGGCGTCGCTGCTTCGGGCTGCCTCGAACGCGGCCTCAAGCCCGTGAACCCGTGCACGAGGTCGAGCGTCGGCCAGCGCATCCAGGTCACGAACGTCGACAACGTCGATCTGCTCTTCATGATCGACAACTCGAACTCGATGGCCGAGGAGCAGGCGAACCTCATCCTCGAGCTGCCGCGCCTCGTGAACGTGCTCGCCTCCGGCGACCGCGACGCGGACAGCATGCGCGACTTCAACCCGGTGAAGTCGCTGCACGTCGGCGTCATCACGAGCGACATGGGCGCCGGCCCCAACACCGGCGTCCCCACGTGCGCGCGCGGCCTGGGTGACGATGGCATCCTCCGCAGCCGCAGCCGCCTGACGACGGCGCCGTGCATGGCGACCTACCCGTCGGCCGTCTTCGAGTTCGACCGCGAGCGCGGCGACAACCCGAACGACTTCGCGGCCACGGTCGGCTGCGTCGCCAACATCGGCACGGGCGGCTGCGGCTTCGAGCAGCAGCTCGAGTCGTCGCTCAAGGCCCTCACGCCGGTCTCGGCGTCCGCATGGACGCGCCCCGGCTACACGCCGCCGCGCTTCGTGAGCGCCGACGGCATCCCGGACAGCACCGCTGGCCAGGCCGACGGCCCGAACATGGGCTTCCTCCGCCCGAACTCGGCCCTCGCGGTCGTGCTCGTCACGGACGAAGAGGACTGCTCGGTCCGCGACTACGGCCTCTTCGTGAGCGGCGACCCCCGCTTCATGTCGGTCCCGCTGAACCTCCGCTGCAACACGTTCGGCGACCCGGCGATGGGCCTCATCCACCCGATCGATCGCTACGTCAACGGCTTCCTCGGCCTCCGCAGCGATCCGGGCCTCCTCATCTTCTCGGGCATCATCGGCATCCCGCCGGAGACGGAGTCGCTGGCCCAGGCCGGCAACTACAGCGGCATCCTGATGAACGCGAACATGATCCCGCGCCCGAACGCGATGGGAACGAACCTCGAGCCCTCGTGCTCGACCACGAACGGCGTCGCGTACCCGCCGATCCGCATCGTGCAGACGGCCGCCGGCCTCGCGGCCTCGGGCGCCGCCGTCTCGCTCTCGTCGATCTGCTCGTCGAGCTTCCAGCCCGCCATCGACGCGATCATCGCGAAGATCGCCGACGCCCTCCGCGGCGCCTGCCTCCCGCGCGCGCTCAACGCGGCAGCGGACGGCACCGTCGACTGCGAGGTCTACGAGCTCCTTCCCGCCGCCGGCACGCCGGGCGTCATCTCGGACTGCACCGCCCTGCCGGGCCGCACGTTCCAGGAGACGGTCGTCGACGAGCTCGGCACGCCGCGCCAGCTCTGCCAGGTCGCGCAGGTCGCCCGCGCCGACATCATGGCGCAGCCCGGCTGGTACTACGACGACTTCGCCACCGACCTCGTCGACACCTGTGGCGCGACCCCGCAGCGCATCGCCTTCACGGGCATGGCGCCGCCGGCCACCGGCTCCGAGGTTCGCCTCGAGTGTCTCCAGACGATCGCGCTCGGCAGCGGCAGCAGCACCGACGTGTCGTGTGATGGCGACGAGGGCGCGACGGGCTGCTCGCTCGGTCAGTTCTGCGAGGACCCGACGGCCGACGCGTGCGGCACGGGCCGCAGCCTCCCGGGCGGTGCTGGCTCGGTGCTCGACTGCGATCCGGTCGAGCGCCTCTGCGCGGTGCCGTGCTCGTCCGACGCGGACTGCACGACGGCGGGCCTCCTCGGCTACGTCTGCGACACGCGCCTCAACAGCGTGGCCGCTGGCGAGGGCGTGGACGACGTGCCGGCGAGCCTCCGTGACCAGCCGCGCAACATGTGCGTGAACCCGACGTGCAACTGATCGCAACTCAGCGGTCGTGACCACGAGGAGCCCCGTCGAGAGACGGGGCTCTTCGCTTTCCGTCGCATCGACGATCACCCGCTCGTGTCGAGGGGACGCGTGAGCATGCGCGGGACGACGCGCTCGATCGCAGTCGAGCGCGCGACACGCGTCGAGAGTCGCTGCGCCGCGATCACGTGATGCGTTCGACGTCGACGAACGTTGGAATCGCGATGGCGCGATGGCGACCCACGCGTGGAGGTCGTCATGAGGAGGATGCGCTCACACGTGCTCGTCGTGTCTCTGCTCGCGCTCACGCTCGGCGCGTGTCTCGAGCGTCGTCTCGAGTCGGTCGCGCCCTGCACGCGGTCGTCGGTGACGCAACACCTACGTGTGCAATACGTCGACACCGTCGATCTGCTCTTCGTGATCGACGACTCGGGATCGATGGACGAAGAGCAGCGCTCGCTCGATCGCGAGATCCCGCGCCTGGTCTCCGTGCTCGCGAGCGGTGATCGCGACGGGGATGGCACCGAGGACTTCCGTCCGGTGCGGTCGCTGCACGTCGGAGTCGTCAGCACCGACCTCGGCGCAGGCGTCGCCTCACCACGCTCGCTCGGCGCGTGCACGCACGGCACGGGTGACGATGGCGTCCTGCAGCGCTCCGACGCGAGCTGCGCGGGGCACACGAGCGGTGTGTTCGAGTTCGCCCGCGGCGACGATCCCACCGCCTTTGCCGAGGACGTCCGCTGCATGACCACGCTCGGCACGCGCGGCTGCGGCCTCGAGCAGCAGCTCGAATCGGCGCTCAAGGCGATCTCGCCCGCGACGCCCACCGCTTGGACCGCGAGCGGCTATGCGCCTCCGCGCTTCCTCGACGCCGACACGGGCGCGTACTCGATGCCTGGTCACGCGCTCGGCGCCAACGCCGGCTTCGTGCGCGACGACTCCGTGCTCGCGGTGGTGCTCGTGACCGACGAGGAGGATTGCTCCGCGGCCGACACCTCGATCTTCGGCGACGACGCGGGCGCAGCGGCTCGCTTCGGAGGCGACGTGCAGCTGCGGTGCACGCGCTTTGCGAACCCGGACGCGGGCGTGCTCCACGCCGTACAGCGCTACGTCGATGGCCTCGTCGGGCTCCGCCGCGAGCCGGGCCTCGTGGTGTTCTCGGCGATCGCGGGCATCCCGAACGATCTCCTCGCCTCGGCGAGCAGTGAGCGTGGCCTCGACTACGCCGCGATCCTCGACGACCCGCGCATGCGCTACGAGGAGACCGGCGATCGGGAGAACTTCCTCCGCGACGCATGCACCTCGTCGAGTGGCAGCGCCGACCCCGCGCGCCGCATCGTCGAGGCTGCACGCGGCCTCTCGCAGCGAGGCGCTGCCGTCTCGCTCGCCTCGATCTGCGAGGACGACTTCGGGCCAGCGATCGACGGCGTGGTCGCGCGCATCGCCGACGCGCTCAACGGCGCGTGCTTGCCGCGCGATCTGAACCGCGACGCGGAGGGTCGCGTGGACTGCGAGGTGTTCGAGGTGCTGCCGGCCGCGGGCTCGACCAGCAGCGTCACCGAGTGCGCGCGCCTCGGTGGCCGCACGCTCGTCGAGGTCGTCGAGCTCGACGGCGTGAGGCGTGAGCGCTGCCGCGTGACGCAGCTCGATCGTGCGACGGGGCTCGCAGGCAGCACGCCTGGATGGTTCTACGACGACGCGAGCGCCGAGCGCGCCGCGAGCTGCGGCGAGGACGGCCAGCGCATCGCGTTCACGGAGATCGCGCGCCCGGCCCTCGGCTCGATCGTGCAGCTCGAGTGCCTGCAGACGATCGGCGCCGCGCAGACGAGCGGGGACACGAGCTGCGAGGAGGGCACCGGTCGCTGCAGCCTCGGCATGTTCTGCTCCCCCGAGAACGATCGGTGCGACACGGGCACGAGCCTGCCGGGCGGCGGGGTCACCCTCGCGTGCGACGACGTCGAGCGCCTCTGCGCTGCGCCGTGCAACACCGACGCGGACTGCCGCATGGGCGGTCTGGCCGGCTACGTCTGTGATCGACGCACCAACGGCGAGGCCGCCGGCATCGCCGCGAGCGAGCTCGAGCCCGACGTCGCGGCCGCGGTGCGCGGCATGTGCGTGAACCCCACCTGCCACTGATCGCTGCCCGCAGCGCGTGCCCCTGCCCGTGCCCTGCCCGTGCATGACCTGGCAACGCGATCGGGGCGCCTTTGCGGCGGGGTGAGCGCAGCTCACCCCTGGAGCAGGAGCGAGGAGGAGTCTTCGACGATCGAGCCGGTGATCGGACACGCGCGCAGCTCACGTAGTGAGCGAGCACGGGA
>JBILLJ010000306.1:0-4067 GCA_044376125.1 Sandaracinaceae bacterium | reverse complement strand
GCCAAGGGGACCTCGAAGCGGTGGCCTCGTTCGGACATGGAGAGCGCTCTCGAGGCCCGCAGGTTGTGGCCCGTCTCGGCACCGACGCTCAGCCTCCCGGACGCGATCCTCTCGCACCTCGGCGGGCGAAACGACCTCCACCTCTGGCTCCACCCAGCCACGACCTTCGACGAAGAGGGAAAGGTTCTGCGGCGCCCACTGCACGCGAAGATCTTTCTCCTGACGAGCGAACACCGCGGTCGGAGCAGCACGCTCCTCCTCCTCGGATCCCCCAACGCTTCGCGCGCCGCGATGCTGCGCGACGTAGCGAGTGGTGGCAACGTCGAGCTCGGTGTCGTCGCTCTCCTCGAGGGTGTCGTCACGCTACCCGACGTCCTTCCCGACCTCGTCGATGTGCGGCTCGATCAGGTCCGCTGCATTGCCACCGAGATGACCGACGGCGTCGTCGACCTGTCGTCATGGATACGTGATGTGGCATTCGACGCCGCCAAAGAGGTGCTGCTCGTCACCTGGGCAGAGGAGGGACCGTCGCCGCTCGGCAACTGGGTCCTGCGCTACGGCGATGCGCCTCTGGCCCGGGGCGTCGAGGCTCCGAGCGAGCCCACCTCGATCGTGCCATTCAGGCTGCGGCCGGATACCGCGGAAGTCTTCCTGCTCGCGGCGGGGCGCGAGTGGTCGCTTCCGATCCGCGTGATCGACCTGGCGGCGCTCCCCGTCAATGAGGTGCTGACCGCGCTGCCCCTCCGGGACCTACTTGCCCTCTTGGGTAGGCGCGTGGGTGCCGAGCGGTACTCGATGCTGACTCGCGAGCTGGGTCCGACAGGAACCCTGCCGCTCCTCGAGGCTGTGTTCGGCGATGGGTTCGGTCCGGTCGATGTCTTCAAGGCCTGGTGGGGACTCGCGGATGCCCTTGCGGAGGCGAGATCCCTGGCATCCTTCCGAATCGCGCTCGTCGGGCCGCTCGGTGCTGCGGCCGCTTGGCGTGCACTGCGGTCCGAGTTGGAGAGCGTCGTTCAGGGCGATCGTGCGGCGCTGTCTCGCGACGAAGTCTGGTTCTACGGTGCCGAGCTCGTCCGAACGTTGCAGTCGGTCGCCATCCCGTCCGGCCCCGATGCGCTCCCCAAGCAGCGCGCGCTGGACGAGATGGTGAGGTCGCTCCGCGCGGATCTCGATGTCCTCGTCCCCGACTGGACCGAGAGGCCGTGGCTCGTGGATGTGGTTCGCTTCTATCGCGACGAGGTTTCCGATGGCCGCGCGTGACCGCGAGTGGCTCCGCTCGTTCCTTCACCTCGACAAGCGCGCCGACACGCTGACGGTGCCACGCGCGGACATCGAGCGACAGGAAGACACCGTGCTTCGCGCCCTGGACATGCTCGACGAGCAGCCTGGCGTCGTGCTCGCCGACGAGGTCGGCATGGGCAAGACGTACGAAGCGCTCGGCGTGATCGCCGCCCGGCATCACGCCGACCCCAACCGCCGAACGCTGATTCTCACACCCGGTCCGGACCTCAACATCAAGGGGACCAAGGAGCTGCGAGCGTTCTGCGATCGGCATCTGTCGATGTACGACGGCTTCCGGGATCAGTTCGACGCGGCGACGAGCCTCGTCGACCTCGTTCGCAAGCGTGGCGAGAAGCCCATCCTGGTGGCGCCGATCACGATGTTCCAGGGGGCTCGCGCCAAGGAGCACAATCGCTACCTGCTGTCGCTCTTCTTCGAGTGGCGTGGTGAGCACGGACACACGACGAACGCTGCCTTCCGTCGATACCGCGGCGGGGCGATGGAGCGCATGAACGTGCGCGAGGCGTCCTTCCTCGACGCGGTGCCCTGGCAGGTCGTCGAGCCGCTCCTCGACGACATCTTCCAGGGGAAGGGCGGGCGCACGCGCTCGAAGCTCGATCAGGGCTTTCGCGAGGGGGGCCTGACGTACTTCGACAGCGATGCAGTCGACGACGCGCTCGCCGAGCTGCGTTTCCGGCTCGTCGGGGCTCTCATCCCCGACCTCGACCTCCTGGTGGTCGACGAGGCCCACAAGCTCAAGAACGCGGGGGCGCTGCGCGCCGTCGCCGTCCGCGAGGTCTTCGATCGGCGCTTCGAGAAGGCCCTCTTCCTCACCGCGACGCCGTTCCAGCTCGACGTGAGCGAGCTCAGACAGGTCCTCAATCTCTTCCAGCTCGCACGCTCGGCTCCGCCGGATCTCCGTGACAGGGCGGACGCGCTCCTCGCCGACATCGCGGAGTACAAGGACGCGTATCGAGAGCTCGAGGCGGCTTGGCGCCGACTCGAGACGGGAAGGGAGTTCGAAGCGCTCTTCGAGGCCGACGGCACGCTCGAGTCAGTGCAGGCGGAGGATCCCAATCTCGCGCGCGTGGTCGACCGCGCGCGCCGCCTCCTCGCGCTGAAGAAGAGCAAGGTCGAGCCGGCCTTCCGCGCGTGGATGATTCGCAGTCTTCGCGAGGACAAGCGCATCTATCGTGAGCATCACCGTCGGCGACTCCGTCCCGAGGCGGGGGCCGCGCTCCCGTTCCTCGTGTACGAGCGCTTCATCGCAGAGCTGTTCCGTTCACGGGCTCGCACGCACAAGGCTGCCGTCCAGATCAACATGGTGAGCTCGTACGAAGCTGCGCGTACGGGGGCACTCCTCTCCGACGAGCTCCGCTCGGGCCTGGGCCCGGACGCAGAGGCCTACCGTTCGCTGCTTCGGAAGGTGCTCGCAGGTCTCGTCGGCGAGCACGGCGGTCACCCCAAGCTCTCCCACGTCGTCGGCGACGCCCTCGACGCGGCCGAGCGCGGGGAGAAGACCCTCATCTTCTGTGCCCGCGTCGAGTCCTTGGGGGAGCTCTCGCGGCAGCTCTCGCGGGCGTGGATGACCCGCCTCGTGGCTCGCTGGGCTGTGGTGTATCCGGACGCCACGCAAGACAACGTCTTCGACGCGCAGGACGCGGAGGAGGCGAGGCGTCGGGGCTACCACTCGCGTGTTCGAGATCGGCTCCATCGCACACAGGATGCGCTCTACCTCGCGCTCCGCGAGAAGTACCTCGCCACAGTCGGCGGGATCGATGAGTTCGCGCGGCATCACCTGACCGAGGTCGTGGAGTTGGCCAATGCTCAGTTGCGGTTGCAGCGAGTCGCCAAGACACGCTCTGAGCGCTTCGACTGGGCCTTGGCCAAGCGCTGCGTCGAGCACGCCGCGGCACGCCTCGCGCTGGAGCAGGGTGTCGTCGAGGCGGAGCACCAGGCCGCCGTCGAGCGTCTCGCGGACGCACGGTTCGTCCCGTTCGGGTATGACCTCGCGAAGGATGACCTCGAAGCGCTCGATGAAGCCGGCGACCACACGCCGACCTGGACGATCGATCCGCAGCACGCATCCGTGATTCTCGAAGAGTCGCCGAACCTCTGGTCCTATCTCACCGGCCCGCTCGTCGAGGTCCCGGAGGATCTGCGCGTACGGTTGGTCGAGCGAATCGCGGGATACCTCGGATTCCGTGAAGTTCCCTTCTTGGTGGACGTGCTGGGCGCGGCGAAGCGCGATGGCGTCGACGTCGACAACGTAGAGTCTCTCGCACTACTCCGTTTCATGCCGCGATTCTGGAGGAGCGAGGCTGGACGTGTATGGGTGCTGCGCATGAAGGACCTGCTCGGTCACCTTCACAAGCTCGACGAGGTGCGCCGCCGCGAGCTCGTCGACGATGCGCTCGCGGCAGGGCAGTTCGCGAGGCACACGGCCTCGGGCGAGAGTCGCGAGCGGCTGCGCGAGGCGTTCAACACGCCGCTCTTCCCCATGGTCCTCATCGCGAACGAGGTCATGCAGGAGGGGCTCGATCTTCACCACCAGTGCGCACGCATCGTGCACCACGATCTGGCCTGGAACCCGGCCCAGCTCGAGCAGCGAGTTGGCCGCATCGACCGCCTCGGGGCCCTCATCCAACGACGGCGTGCCAAGGAGAAGGATCGAGACGCCAAGCTCGCAGTCTTGTACCCATTGATCGAACGGACGATCGACATCCGCCTTGATCGCACCGTACGCGCCCGCGAGAAGTGGCTCGAGTTCTTGCTCGGCGCCGCGC
>JBILLJ010000039.1:0-65911 GCA_044376125.1 Sandaracinaceae bacterium | reverse complement strand
CCTCCACGCGCCGTGGATGAAGGAACGGCGCGTGGAAGCCCCACCTGCAGGAATCATCCGGGTCCCGAGCGCACGAAACGCAGGAGATTCGAGCCTCCGCTGGCGGATTGGCGGGCGCCTGGCGGCGAAGTTCCGCCAGGGGGGGCTCGACGGGAATCGCGACGACCGTCCGACGCCGCGCTCGAAGCGAGCGTCCGACACCACACGACGACGGTCCAACAGCGCGCGCGAGGCGAAGGTCCGACACCACCTCGGGGCGAAGGTCCGACACCACCTCGGGGCAAGTCCGACACCACCTCGGTCCGACACCGCGCTCGCGCCAGAGGTCGATGCCCTTCGCCTCCGATGGGGCGTCTCCTCCGGTATCGGCCGGAGCCGTGTCAGCGCAGCGCGAGGAGGGCGCGGAGCACCCGATCGATGGAGGCCATCGTTCGCGCGTCGAGCCGGCCTCGCGGCTCCTCCTCGAACTGATCGGTGCGCAGCGTGGTGAGCAGCGGCGCGAGCACGACGAGATCCCGGTCGTGGGCGCCGTCCTTCATGCGGACCCCGACGGCGCCGCCCCAGCGCGCGAGCTCCGGGCTCGAGCGGCGCAGCGGAGCGACCACGACGGTCCCGAAGAGGTGCGAGAAGCTCTCGGCCTGCAGCACGACGAAGAGCTCGAGGGTCTCGTTCCGGCCGAAGCCGAACCTCTTTCGCGACGCGAGGACATCACCGCGAAGCGCCAAAGATCTCCTCCATGGCGTCCAGCGTTCGGCGGAGCTCGGAGCGGACGGCATCCGTGGTCGTCTCGTCGAGGTGACGCATGAATTCCTCGTGCTCCGCGTCCTCGAGCGCCTTCACGAGGAGCTCGCGGGCGGCCTCCGCCTCGCGGAGCCCTCGGCGCTTGGCGAGGCGCCGCAGATCCGCGCGCACGCTCTCGGGGACGTTCAGGTTGAGGCGCTCCATGGTGACCTCCGTCAGGTCATGCTGGAGGTCCTCTCGGAGGATGTCAACGAGGTGGTCCCGCCGACACGCGGCGGTCACTCCACGCGGTAGTAGTAGAAGATGCCGAGGCCCGGCATCGTGCCCGCGTTGGGCGGCGGCGGCGTCCAGCGCTCGTGGAAGTTCATCACGGTGCGCAGCGTGACCGACGCGCGGCCCGAGTGGCCGGTGACGTTCACGCTGATGATCTTGGCGCCCGTGACGAGCAGCGGATCGAGGGCCTGACGACGCTCGGGGGTGATCGTCACCGGGCGGAAGAGGAGCGGGCTGTCGGCGCCGAGGAAGCCGGCGAGCATCGGGTAGAGGTCCTGCGCGCCGCCACCGCCCTGCAAGAAGGTCATGAAGTCGCCGCCCGAGGAGAAGAACGGGATGGGCGCGATGCCGCGCACGGTCGTGAAGAGCTGGATGAACTTCGCGGCCTCGGTGGGATCGGTGCAGAGCGACTGGTCGACGAGCACCGAGCACACGCGCGCGAGCAGGACCTGCGGCGGTGCCTCGTTCGGGTTCACCGAGCCCGAGCCGTAGATCGTGACGAGGCGGTTCTCTGGGTGCTCGCGGTCTTCCTCGATGAAGGTGGCCCAGAAGTCATCGCCCACGCCGCGCACGAGACGGATCTCCTCGAGCGAGTCGAAGGGCGCGTTCTTGGCGCGGTAGGAGTCGTCGAGGCGCTGGTAGAGGTCGTCCTCCGCGCCGCCCACCGTCACCGTGGCGGCGCCGGGATCGAAGTTCGTGCGCTCGGTGTCGTAGTCCCACCAGTCGATCAGCGCGCTCACGATGTCCTGGCGCGTCGACATCTGGCCGTCGGCGTCGAGCTGCTCGAAGAGCGGGTCGAAGGGCGAAGGCGACTGGTAGCCGCCCTGGAGGGCGAAGAACTGCATCGCCACGCTGATGCGCGCGCGGTCGCCGTCGAAGAACAGCGGGTCGTTGAGGTTGATGCGGCTGTTCTCGGCGAACGCGACGATCTCGCAGGTCGCGTTGGTGTCGCCGATGCCCTCGGCGCCCGAGAAGTTCATGCCGGTGTCACCCGCCATGCCCTGCGCGCCCTGGAAGTTGCAGAATGGCTGCAGGAGATCGTTCGCGAAGCTCCAGACCGGCAGCTGCGGCGGGGGACGGCCGATCAGCATCTGGTACATCGGCGCGACCGTCGTGCGGATCATCGGCTCCTGACCCACGAGCATGCGCGTCAGGTTGATGCCGCTGCGCGCCATCATCTCCGCGCGCAGCTGATCGCGCTCGCTCGAGGCGACGACGAACGCCGCCGCCGTGCTCTGCTGCATGTCCGCGAGCATCACCGCGAGGATGGCGAGCGCGACCATCGCCATGACGAGCGCCACGCCCCGCTCGCGGCCGCTCGTCCCCTCGCCGCGGTGGCTCGTCACCGGCGCGCGACCGCGCCGTCGCTTCACGACGGTCTGCGCTGCGGGCTGGGGGTGTGCGGGCATGGGGCTCGGAACGGCCGGAGGAGGACCGAATAGTCCCCGCTCGCGTCCTTCGGCGCCACCTCCCTCGTCAGAAGTCGCGGCGGATGCGCAGCAGGCTGCTCGCGCGCTGGTCCGGCAGCGAGTCGTAGATCGGGTCGAGCGCGAGGTCGTCGTCGCGCAGTGCGCCCTGGTGGTAGGCGGCCTGCAGGTGCTGCCACCACGTCGAGGCCGGCTCGAATGGCGGACACTTCCGCGGCTGCGGCGGCGTCGGCTCGGGCAGCGGCTCGATCGACTCGGCCTTGTCGCGGATCGCCTGGCACGCGGCGCGATCGTCGTCTTCGTAGGTCTGGAGGAGCAGGTGATCGAGGATGCGCAGCCAGGGCGTGACGTCCTCACGGCTCTTGCGGCGGAACGCTCGCGCGACGAGGTAGGCCACGCGCGAGGGCGTCGTGCCGCGAAGGGTCCAGGTCGCTTCGGGCGCTCGCTTGCCGAGGCGACCGCCCGCCTCGAGCACACCGCCATCGTCACCGAGGACGACCGCGAGCTTGAGGGCTTCCCAGTCGCACCACGGCTCGGCGGGCACGCAGCGGGCTCCGCGCAGGTACGACGCGAGCGCCTCCTCCGGCTGGCCGGCGCGCCGAAGCGCATGGCCCACGGTCACGTGCGCGACGCTCACGTCCGGCTCGACGCTCGCGTGTCGCTTGCCCTGCGCGAGGTAGCGATCGAGCGTGAAGGTCGTGCCGAAGTCGCTGGCCGTCCACTCGCCGACCTGCACGCGGCACCACGCGTCGAAGGTCCGGTGGACCAGGCGCAGATCGCCCGTCTCGGGGTCGTAGTCGACGATCGGCCACGTGTCGCTCACGGGCGCCGCGGTGCGATCGAACGCGAGGACCGAGCCGTGCTCGGTGCGGGCGAACGGCAAGAGCACCTCGGGATCGAGGAACGAGGCCTCGCGCTGGTTCGCGACCTGGCGCAGCGCGGCGTCGATGGTCGTGCCCGGACCGGGCGCGGCCGTGAGCAGGACCGCGCTCGGCAGCTGCCCGCCGTTGAAGCGTCCCAGGACGAGGCGCAGATCGGTCGGCAGCGGGGCACCGATCTCCTGCTCCAGGGTCAGCAGATCCCCGGCCTGTGCGGGCGGACGGAGCGCGACCCCGTTGTTCCCGTTGTTCTGCTCGGCCCAGCGGATCAGCTCGCGAACCCCACGGTGCATGATGTGGGGCGCGACTCTACACACACTCGCGCCGGAGTTGAACACGTGTGCGACGTCCTGGTGACCAGGATGGAATCCGTTGACGCGCCCGACGGGACTCCCGTAGATTGAGCAACAGGCCGTGGACGATCCCGACGTCAAGACACGAGTCACCCCACTCGAGGAGCTGCGCCCGCTTCGTCAGGGGACCGACTGCCTCGTCGTGATCTACTCGTCCGACACGCGGCAGTTCGGCAAGCGTTACGTGCTCGAGCGCGAGGTGCTGAGCCTCGGGCGTGGCCAGGAGAACACCGTCGTCCTCGACAACGACAGCGTGTCGCGCCGGCACTGCCGCATCGAGAAGCGGAACCTCGCCTGGTACGTGGTCGACCTCGACTCGACCAATGGCACGTACGTGAACGACGAGCTGGTGAAGGAGTACCAGCTGCGCCGGGGCGACCAGGTCAAGATCGGCGACACGATCGTGAAGTACCTGAGCGGCTCGGACGTGGAGGCGCAGTACCACGAGGCCATCCACGAGATGGCCATCAAGGACGGCCTCACGAACGTCCACAACAAGCGCTACCTCCTCGAGTCCCTCGAGCGCGAGATCCCGCGCGCGCTGCGTCACCAGCGCCCGCTCTCGGTGGTGCTCTTCGACATCGACTTCTTCAAGAAGATCAACGACACGTACGGCCACCTCGCGGGCGACTACGTGCTCAAGGAGCTCGCCACGCTCGTGAAGCAGCGCCTCCGCCCCGACGACGTCTTAGGGCGATACGGCGGCGAGGAGTTCTGCTCCATCCTTCCCGAGACGCCGCTCGTCGGCGCCGGCGCGATCGCCGAGGACCTGCGGCGTCGCGTGCAGGAGAAGCGCTTCGTCTTCGAGGGCGAGGCGATCGTGGTCACGGTGTCGCTCGGCGCGGCGGAGCTCGTGAACGGACAGGACGCGACCGCGTTCCTCAAGGCCGCGGACGAGAAGCTCTACGAAGCGAAGCGCGGCGGCCGAAACCGAGTCTGCATCTGAGGATCCGTCCTCTCTCTGAGGACTCGAGGGCCCGGCGGGCCCCCGTCCCGTGCCCGCGCCCAGTGGCGCGAACCGGGGCGAGCAGCGGTCGGACTCGATGAGCGCACAGGTCTTCCTCGCGGTCGCGGGCAACATCGGCTCGGGCAAGACGACGCTGACCAAGCGTCTCGTCGCGAGGCTCGGCTACGTCGGCCTCTACGAGAGCACGGACGCGAACCCGTACCTCGCCGACTTCTACGGAGACATGCCGCGCTGGGCGCTGCCGACGCAGCTGCGCTTCCTCGCGGAGCGCGTGCGGCTGACGCGCGAGACGCTCGGCGAAGGCCGCAGCGCAGTGCAGGATCGCACCGCCTACGAGGACGCCGACATCTTCGCGGCGAACCTCCACCGCCGTGGCGCGATGGACGCGCGCGACTGGGAGACCTACCAGCTCATCGCGGGCCAGCTTCTCGCGGGCGAGCGCGCACCCGATCTCCTCGTGTACCTCCGCCGCGACGTCGAGGGCTGTGTGGTGAACATCGCGCAGCGCGGCCGTGAGTCCGAGGAGTCGATCCCGCGCGACTACCTCGCGGATCTGCACCGACGCTACGACGACTGGTTCGAGTCGTGGCGGAGGTCGCCCAAGCTCCTGGTCGACGCGAGCCAGCACGACTTCTTGAGGTCCGATCCCGACCTCGACGCGCTCGTGCGCCGCATCGAAGCCGCGCTCCCTCAGCAGCAGCTCCCGTTCTTCTGACGTTCTTCCGACGCCGCGCGGCCGCGCCTTCGGCCGCGGTCGGCGCCGGGAGATCAGGGCATCTGGGGGAGGCCGAGCACGACGTGGAGGGCGCCGTCCCTCACGTCGAGGCGCTCGATGCGCACGGCCTCGAGCAGCGCGGCGCCCGCCGCGGTCGAGCTCGCTGCGCGCACGGAAGGCACCGTGCGCAGATCGACGTGGAGCACGTCGCCCTCGCGCTCGACGAAGGCGCCCTCGGGAGCGTCGCTGCTCGAGGGCTTCATCGCGGCGCTCCACACCGTGCGCGCGACGAGCGCGGAGATGGAACCCACGAGCTCCTTCACGGCGGACTCGGCGGCGGCGTCCGGCGGCTCCACCCGGAACACGAGCTCCTTGGCGCCACGTGCGGCAAAGCGCGGCGTCTCGGGCACGAGGCGCGCGCGTGCCCAGCGACCGCTCTCGAGCTCGGCCTCGAACAACAGCGCGCCATCGACGGTGCGCAGGCTGCTCGAGACGACACCGGGTAGGCGCAGCGCCGTACGCGCGAGCACTCGCTCCGGGATGCCCGCGCTGCGTGCGCGGAGATCGCGCGCCAAGCCGCGGGCCGCCGCGAGCGCAGGTTGCTCGCGCACGCGCTGTCCGATCCCGTCGGCCGCTCTCTTCACCAGGCTTCGCAGCCAGTCGCTCCGGTCGCTCACGGGGCGTGGGGTAGCACGACGCGAGAGCGCCGACGCCCGCGCTTCATTCGCGCCGGTGGCGGGGGCATACTTCCGAGGCATGACTTCCAAGCGACCTCCCAGGCGCGACCCCCGCGCGGAGGATGGACAGGCGCCGCCCGCGGATGATCTCGGCGCCGCCAAGCGCCTGCGGCCGGTCACGCGTGCGCCGACGAGCCCGGGCAACTCCGAGAGCGACTTCGAGATGTTGCGGTCGCGCTACGCGGAGGCCGAGTCGAAGCGGCGGCGGGCCGATGCGCTCGCCGACGGCCTCGCGCAGCGCGTGGCACACCTCGAGGCGGAGCTGCGCGCGCGTCCCTCGGGTGGCAACAACGCCGACGACGCGCGCAAGCGACTCGAGGTCCAGGTGGGCGAGCTCGAGGCGGAGCTGCGTGAGCGTCGCGCGGAGCTGACGTCCACGCGTCAGCGCCTCGAGGCGAGTGAAGCGGCGAACGCGGACCTCGACGAGAAGGTCGCGCACGCACGGGCGCGAGCGGACGCAGCGGAGCAAGAGCTCGTCTCCCTCGAGGAACGGCTCGCACGCCAGGACAGAGAGCGCAGCGAAGGCGCCGCGCAGCTCGAGGCGCGCCTCGCCACGCTCGAGGGGGAGCTCGAGGCGAGCCGCAAGACGCGGGCGTCTCTCGAGAGTCGGCTGGTCGAGGCGGAAGCGTCACTGACCGCGGCCCGCACGGAGCTCTCCGCACAGGGCGACTCGACGCGCGCGAAGGACAGCACCGCCGACGAGCTCCGCGCCCGATGCGCGAGCCTCGAGGCCGAGTCGGCCGCCAAGGCGAGCGAGCTCGCGAGCCTCGTCGAGCGCGAGAAGGCCGCCAGCGAGCGCGCACGCCTGGCCGAAGAAGCGCGCTCGGCGGAGAAGACAGCGCTGACGGAGGCGCGCGCGAAGCTCGCCTCGACGGCCGCCAAGGCCTCCGAGGCCGCGATGAAGGTCACCGCGCTCGAGGAGGAGCTGGGCAAGGCGCGGCGCGGCCAGGCCGAGCTCGACGCTCGCATCCAGTCGCTCGAGGCGGAGAAGGGGGAGCAAGCGGCGAAGCTCGCGACCACCGGCGCCAAGCTGAGCGCGACCGAGAGCAAGCTCGCCACGCTCCAGTCGATGGCTGCCGAGCTCGACCAAGCGTTGCAGCGTGAGCGCGCACGTGCGGCCGAGATCGAGGCCGGTCAGCGCCGCGTGCAGACGGCAGCCACCGCCGGCGCACGCGAGGTCATCGCGCGGCTCGAGCGGCACGAGGCGAAGCTCTCCGCGATTCGCAGGGAAGCGCTCTCGCGCGCGATCGCGCTCCTCGACGAGGCCGGCGGCGTGCACAGCGCGCAGGCCGAGGGGGCAGGGCGCCTCACGCCGTCGGTGCCGGTGTCGAGGCCCGCGGTCTCGATCGCGCGCGCGACCGCGGCGGAGACGGCCCCAGGACAGCCGCGCCCGCGGACGACGCAGGCCTTGATCCCTGCCGCGACGAGCAGCGCCGCCGAGCCCGCGCCCACGCCGGTCCAGCCTGCCGTGCGCGCGACGTCTCCGCGCCGAACGATGCAAGGTCTGTCGGCGCTCCCGCGCGGCGCGTTCGGTGGTGACCAAAAGAGCCCGTCGCAGCCGCCGCCGAAGGCGGACGATCCCGACATCGAGATCAACGTCGAGGACGAAGGCTGACGCGAGAGGGCCCGCCGATCGGAGTGAATCCGCGGGGCCCCACCCAATCGGGTACCCCTGCCCGCAGCGTTCGCCGAGCCCGGATCGAACTTGCGGGCAGTGGTACTAGCTCGCAGCCGCCTCGGTCGCGTGGGTGTCGGCGTCCCGCGCGGCCGCGTGCGCTGCGCGCTTGGCCGCACGCACCGCGTCGAGCTCGAGCGGGCTCAGCGCGCCGAGGCCCAGGTGAGTGCGCACGAGGCGCAGCGCCGGCTCACGCTCACCGAGCAGCGCCTCGATCACCTCGCTCGGCTTGGTGCCGCCCGAGCCCGTGACGCGCAGGCGCATGCGGATCGGAAGGAGCGTGCCCGCGATGCCCGCGCGCGCGAGCTCTTCGCGCCCTTCGCCGACGGCGACCTCGAGCAGATACGGCAGCACGTCGATCTTCTTGCCGATGCCGTCGATCTCGCGGAGCACGACGAGGCTCGCGAGGCCCGCGCGTGCGTCCGCCAGCCTCGCCTCGACGCGTGCGCGCAGCGCGTCGATCTCGCGCGCGACGTCCGCGCCCTCGCGCGCGAGGCCCACCACGTACGCGGCTTCGTCGAGCACCTTGTTGATGCCCGGATCCTCGGCGCCGAGCTCCGCGACGCCGAAGACCTCGAGGCCGAGCTCGCTCGCGCGGTTCAGGCGCTCGACCACGCCCGCGAGATCGAAGGGCACGGTGCCGTCGAGCTTCACGTCGACGAACTCCGAGAGGCTCGCGGTGCCGAGCGAGAGCGCCGGGCCGAAGACCATCTCGGGCTTGGGGTGATAGCCCTGCGTGTAGAAGAGCGGCATCTCGATGCGGCGCAGGATGCGCGGCAGCACGCGCACGAGGTCGAGGTGACCGCGGTACGCGGCGCGACCGAGCTTGCGGTAGCCGATGCGGATGCGGCGCGGTGCGCCTTGCGGCAGGCGCGTCGGCGGCTGCTCGTGCATCGGCTTGACCTTGCCGGGCGCGCGCGCGGCGGGCGCCGGCGGAGGCTCGTGCGCGCCGAGCGTGCGCAGGAACACGAGCCGCTCCTCGCGCATCTGCGTCATGTCGCACGCGACGCCGCAGTCGTAGCAGACGAGCTTGCGCGTCTCGTTCTGCGCATCGACCAGGTTCGTCGCGTGAACGAACGCGCCGGCGACCTTGCCGCACGGAGGCGAGAGGCGGTTCTTGAGCGCCTTGCGGTACTCGCGCAGGAGGAAGCCGTCCTCGAGACCGACGTGGATGTGATCCCACGGCAGGCGCGCGTGCACCGGGATCGTGCCGAGGAAGAGCGTCGCATCGACGCCCGTGACCTCGAAGGCTTCGGCCCACACCGGCCAGCGCATGCACTCTTCCCACGAGTCGAAGCGCGCCCCGCCGCGGTATGCGTGCTCGATCACGTCCGCGAGTGTGCGGTCTCCTCGCGCGAGCACGCCCTCGAGCCAGCTGCCGTCGGTCGGGTGGAGCTTGAGCCGGATGTTGTGCGCCTCGGCCTCCTCGCGGAGCCAGGCCTTCTTCGTCGCGACGACGTCCTTGCCGTCCATCGCGCACCACTGGAAGGGCGTGTGCGGCTTGGGCACGTGGATCGAGCAGCTCGCGGTGACCTCGGGGCGCCCCTTCTGCACGCGCCGCCCGACGTCGCGGGCACGCGCGGCCGTCTGCACGATGCCGCGCACGTCCTCTTCTTCTTCGGTGGGCAGGCCCACCATGAAGTAGAGCTTCATCTTCGACCAACCGCGCGAGAACACGCGCTCGGCGGTCGTCATGAGCTGCTCTTCGGTGACGTTCTTGTTCACCACGTCACGCATGCGCTGCGAGCCCGCCTCGGGCGCGAACGTGAGGCCCGTCGCGCGCACCTTGCGGATCTCGTCGAGGAGGCCCTCGTCGAGGCCGTACGCGCGCAGGCTCGAGACGCTGAGCGCGACGCGCTCGGGCTCGAGCTTGGCCATGACGGCCTTCACGAGCGGGTGGATCGCGCTGTAGTCGGCGGTCGAGAGGCACGTGAGCGAGGCCTCGTCGTAGCCGCCCTCCTTCACCGCGCGCGTGATCGATTCGACGATGCTCTCGGGTGAACGCTCGCGCACCGGCCGATAGATCATCCCGGCCTGACAGAAGCGGCATCCCTCGGTGCAGCCGCGCGCGATCTCGACCGAGACGCGATCGAAGATCGTCTCGGTCGCGCTCACGGGCCCGCCGGTCGGGAAGGGGTGCTTGCTGAGGTCCGGCACGAACGCACGGAGCACGGGGTAGGGCAGCTGCCGATCGCTCGGCGCGGCCACGACCTGCATGCCCGTCGCGGGCTCGAGCTCGGTGTCGTAGAGCGAGGGCACGTAGATGCCGCCGAGCTTCGCGAGCTCGCGGAGGCGCTCTCGCCGAGGCACGCCGGCCTTCTTGAGCGCGCACCACGTGAGGAGCAGCTCCGTGGTCTTCTCCTCGCCATCGCCGATCACGGCGCAGTCGAAGAAGGCCGCGAGGGGCTCGGCGTGCGTCGCGACGGGCCCACCGACGACGACGAGCGGATCCTCTTCGCTTCGGTCGAGCGTGCGGAGCGGGATGCCGCCGAGCTCGAGCATGAGGAGCACGTTGGTGTAGGTGAGCTCGAACTGGAGCGAGAAGCCGACCACGTCGAAGTCGCGCAGCGGCCGCCACGTCTCGAGCGAGCGCAGCGGCTCGCCGTGCGCGCGGAGCTCGCGCTCCATGTCGGCCCACGGCGCGTAGCAGCGCTCGGCCAGGAGCTTCTCGTGGCCGTTCACGATCCCGTAGAGGATCTTGAAGCCGAGGTGGCTCATGCCGATGTCGTAGACGTCGGGGAACGCGAGGCAGAGCTTGCCGAGGGTCGCGTCCCAGTCCTTGCGGACCTCGCCGTGCTCACCACCGACGTAGCGCGACGGCTTCTCGACGCGCTCGAGGAAGCGTGCGTAGGGATGCTCGGACGAGGAAGGTGCCGCGTTCTCGTGGGACATGAAGCGGCTGAGGGTAGCAACGCGCGCTGCCCGCGCGAGCCGCGCTCGTGGACGCGCCGCGTTCCTCAGGCTGCGGCCATGCGGGGATAGCGACCGGTCGAGAGCACCACCTCGCCGTCGATGCTGACGCTCGCGCGCCGCACGAGGAGGGGGATCTCCACGTCGCGGTCCCAACGAGCGCCCGTCACCTCGGGGCACGTGTGCCCGAGCGTGACGTGGAAGCCAGGCACCTTGAGATCCTGGAGGAGCGCACCGATCGGCGTGAGCACGCCCGTGTTCGTGCCGAAGCCGACCTGCCCCACACGCCGCGCGCCAGCGCTGCCGTCGAGCATCGACTCGAGCCGCGCGCACACGTCCGACGGGCCTTCGATGCGGGTGACCTCGCCGCGCTCGAAGGTCAGCTTCGTGCGCACGGTGGTGAGCTTGGCCCCCTCCGGATCCCAGACGCCACCATCGGGCACGAGCACACCGTCGACGCTCGAGGGGAGCGCGAAGACCTCGCCGCCGGGGAGGTTCGTCCATCCCGGGTCGAGCAAGACGCCGCTCGCGACGCCCACGCGCGCCGCCGGATCGAGGCGTATGCGGAGATCGGTCCCGCCTGGTGCGGTCGCGCGCAGGGTGGCGCCTGGCACGAGCCGCGTCGCGAGCCACACGGAGAGACGATCGACCTCGCCGTAGTCGGCCCTCATCGACTGCGACATCATCGCGGGCGTGATGCCGATGAGGTGACCGTGGCGGCGCAGGGTCTGACCGATCAGCACCACGCGCCTGCGCAGCTCCACCGGCAGGCCGTCGAGCGACGAGACCAGGAACGACGCGTGGTAGCTCGCGAGGCGGGCCACGAGCGCGGTGACGACGGCGGGCTGAGCGGCCTCCTCGGGCGAGAGCACGTACGCATCGACCGCGGCGCCCACGGCCTTGGCGGCGAGCCGCAGCGCCTCGGCGATGGAGGCGGCTTCGCCCGGATGCGTGACGATCGCGACGCGCTCGCCCGCGCGGATCGCGAGGCAGTGGACGACGGCGTTTCTCGCGCCGACCTCGAACTCGGGATCGGGCGGCGGTGCGATGGTGCTTCGCGGGACCAACGGCTCGGTCACCGGCGAAGGGTGACACGAGCAGCCGGCGGCTCGCACCGCGATTCACGCTGCGTCGGGGTCGATCACTCCTCGGGCGTCATGGGACCGAGGCCACCGTAGGTGCGGAGGTGCGTCTCCGTGAGCTCGCGGCCCGCGGCGATCTCACCGTAGACCGTCGCGCCCGTCGTCGCGGTGCGCGTGAAGCCCGCCTCGCGGTCGACGCGGTAGAGGCCGAAGTGCGGGCCGTAGCCCTCGGCCCACTCGAAGTTGTCCATCATCGACCAGTGGTAGTAGCCGCGGAAGTCGACGCCCGCGGCGCGGAGGCCTCCGATCTGCTCGAGGATGCGCACGACGTTCTCGGCGCGGCGCGCGCCCACGTTCGTGGCGATGCCCGCCTCGGTGGCGAGGATGGGCACGTCTCGATCGCGGTAGCGCTCGTGGAAGCCCATCACGACGTCGAAGAAGCCCGGCGCGTAGAACTCGTAGCGCATCTCCGGGACGTAGAACGTCGGGTCGGCGAGCTCGTCGAGGCAGGCGCCGCCATCGAGTGGCGGCACGCACGGCGTCGCACCGAGCAGCGAGAGGAGCGCCGGCCGCGAGGTCACGCCCGCGCGGAAGTAGTACTGCACACCGAGCCAGTCGATCGTGCCCATCCACTCGGGATGCGGCTCGGTGTCGTCCGTGCGCGGATCGAGGTCCGGGTCCCACTGACCGTTCAAGAGCGCGTCCGGCAGGAGGTAGTGATAGACGTAGACGAGCCGCTCGGCGGCGGCGACGTCGGCCGGATCACTGCTCGGCAGACCGCCGCGCGTGGGCACCCAGTTCGCGACCGAGAGCGGCAGACCCACCGACGCCGTCACGCCGTCGGCGTCGTCCGCGTCCACGGTGTCGTTCGCGTGGATCGCCTCGTACATCGCCACGTGCGCATCGACGAAGGTCTTCACGGTCTCGAGGAAGAGCGGTTGATCGGCGATCGCCCAGTTGCGGCCCGGGGGGAACTGGCCCGCGCCGTACGCGGCGAAGAGGTAGTTCACCGGCTCGTTGATCGTGCCCCACTCGTCGACGAGGTCGCCGTACTGCTCGGCGAGGAACGCTGCGTGCTCGCGCGCCTCCTCCACGAGCGCTGGGCCCGAGTGGCCCCAGCCGCAGAGCTGCGTCGCGGTCTCGGTGCACGCCGCGGGATCGGTGACGCGCGGGTCGTCGGCCCAAAGCGGGTTCGAGAAGTGATGGAGCGTCACCATCGGCCGGATGCCTGCGGCGCGCAGCGCGACGAGGAGGTCGCGGTAGTGCTGCACCTCGGCCATGTCGATGACGTCGCGCTCGGGCTCGATGCGCGCCCACTCGATCGAGAACCGATACGAGTCGAGGTTCATCTCCGTGAGCAGGGCGATGTCGGCTTCGGCGTTCGCGTAGCCGCGCACGGCCTCGCCCACGTACTCGCCGCGCCCGAGGCCGCCCTCGCTCGTCGGCGCCGTCCACGCCCACCAGTCCGTGCGCTCGTTCGTCTCTTCGATCTGCGTCGCGGCCGTCGCCACGCCGAAGCGGAAGCCACCGCGCCCGCTCGCGCCCTCGATCGGACCCACCGCGCCGAACGAGATCGGGGTCGGCGGACCGCCGTCGGGCCGCGCGGCATCGCGTCCCGCGTCGTCCATCGCCGTGAAGGCGTCGAGCTCGGGGATCGACGCGTCGAGCTCCGCGTGCGCGTCGGGGGTGGGCTCGGTGCTCGGGCATCCGGGCGCGACGAGAGACGCGAGGACGAGTGCGGCGCGGACGTGACGGTCGTGCATGGCGATCAACCCAGGGTCTGGAGGAAGGTCTGGAGCTCCGAGAGAGCGTGGTGGTCGTGCTTGCGCGTGGCGACCTCCACGCCGCGCGTGCAGAACGAGCGCGCGACGTCGCGCTGGCCGAGCTCGTCGGCGAGCTGTCCGGCCATGAGGTACGTCGGCACGTAGTCGGCGAAGCGCTCGGCCACCTTGCCGAATGCCGCGAGCGCGTCGTCCTTGCGGCCGACGGAGCGGAGCTCCATCGCGTGCGCGTAGTGGTGGAAGGGATCGGTGGAGCCCTTCGCGAGCACCTGCTCCAGCATCTCGAGTCGCTTGCTCATCGCGTTCGTTCCTCGTCGTCGTCGTCGTCGGGGCGGCGGCTCAGCCCTGCTCGAGCACGCCGAGGTACGGGAGGTTCCGATACTTCTCGCCGTAGTCGAGGCCATAGCCGATGACGAACACGTCCTCGATGGTGAAGCCGAGGTGATCGATCTTCACCGGCACCTTCGTGCGCGCGGGCTTGTGCAGGAGCGAGCAGAGCTCGAGCGTCGCGGGCTTGCGCGTGGCGAAGTTGTCGAGGAGGTAGGTCATCGTGAGGCCTGTGTCGACGATGTCCTCGACCACGATCACGTGCTTGCCCTCGATCGAGCGCGTGAGGTCGTAGGTGATCTGCACGACACCGCTCGACTCCGTGCCGTCGCCGTAGCTGCGGCACCCGAAGAAGTCGATCGAGAGCGGGAGGTCGATCGCGCGCGCGAGGTCTGCGGCAAAGAGGAAGCTCCCCTTGAGGACCGGCACGAGCACGAGCTCGTGGCCTCGGTGGGCCTCGGTGATGCGCTGGCCGAGCTCACGGACCTTGTCGGCGATGGTCTTCTCGTCGATGAGCGTTCGAATGCGTGCCATCTCGTCTGTCTCTCCTCGTGCGACGTCTGCCGTCGCCGGCGGGGGATGCGCCACGGCGCATCGGTGATCGCTCACATGGTCGCGCCGAAGCGGCGGCGGACCTCGAGGGCCTGCTCGGAGCCGTGGTAGCGCAGGAGGTCCTGCGCGAGCGGCGAGCCGCGGAGGAAGGTCGGGAAGTCCAGGCCCTGGCCGTCGCGCTCGATCCGGCGCAGCACGTCGAGGCTGCGCTCGAGATCGTCGGCGACGAGGAGGCCCACCCGCGCGGCCGCACGCGCCACGCGCGCCGAGAACGCGGGGTAGTCCTGGATGGGGCTCTGCGCGTAGCGCGGCGCGAGCTCGTCGAGGGTGCGTCGCGCCTTGCGCGAGAGGAGCTTGCCGATGCGCTTGGCCTGATCGTCGAGCACGTCCTCGGAGGTGAGCCCCGCACCGAAGCCCGGCGCCACGATGCGCGTCGCGGACGCGACCAGGATCTCGAGCTCGCGTGGCGTGAGCTTGTCGACGACCGACAGCCGCGCGGCGGCCAGGCCCATCACACGTGCGGCGAGGAAGACCTGGCCCGCCTCGGACAGCTCCGAGAGCCACGCGGGCACGAGCACGTAGGTCGGCTCCGCGAGCTCGATCGCCACGCCTCGTCCGCGCACGCGGTGCACGAAGAGCTCGTACGGCGGTGAGCCGAAGACCGCGCCGACGCGATCGAAGAGCGCGCGGAGCGCATGCCCGCTCCGCGCCGCGATCTTCTCGCGCGTGCTCGTGCCGTAGCCCTCGAGATCCGCGGGATAGAGGCGCGGCAGCGCCTCGCCGAGCGCCCCGAGCAGCCCCACGATCGGCGCGTCGGGGTCGATCTCCGCGAGCGTGAGCATCGCCTCGGCAGGGATGCCGTTCATGCGCGTCCGCGGTGCGGCCGGGCGACCCTCCACACCCAGGAGCGCCAGGGGCGCCGAGGTCCACGGGTGGCGCTCCGAGCGCGCGAGCGCGAGCGCGAGCTCGCTCCACGCCTCGGCCGAGAGCGGCGCATCCGCCAGGCGTCGCTCGGCGAGGCCGATCGCATCGCGATCGCGGCCGGCGTCCACCAAGCGGCGGATGAGCTCGCGTCGAAGCGTCGGATCCTGCGCGTGGCGGCGCGTGCCCTCGAGCAGCGCGTCGGCCGACTCGTGCGAGCGGCCGAGCTCGGTGTGGAGGAGCTGCGCGAGATCGAGGTAGCTCGCGGCGTCGGCCTGCTTGGCTCGCGTGTGCTCGCGGAGCGCCTGCACGAGCGCGTGCACACGCGGGCCGCGGTCCTCGCGCGCCGACTGCGCGATGAGCTGCGCGAACGCCTGACGCGCCTGGCCGCCGCTGCCTTCCACCGCGACCGCCGCGACGGCCGCGCGCAGCGTGCCTTCGCGATCGCCCATGCCGAGGGCAGCCTGCATCGCGAGCGTCCAGGCCCGCGCCTCGTCGGCAGTGCCCTGAGCGAGCTCGGCCCAGCGCGTCGCGAGATCGCGCGCTTCGGCGAGGTTGCCGCGCAGGTAGAGGGTCTCGGCGAGCGCGGCGAGCGCGCGGAGATCCTCGTTCACCGAGAGCGCGGCGCGGAGGTGCTGCTCGGCGCGACCCGAGTCCCGGAGGCGCCGCAGCGCGAGCAGGCCCGCGCGCAGGTGCGCTTCGAGCCGCGCTTCGGGGCTGGGTGCGATCTCCGCGAGGCGTTCACATCGGTCGAGCGCCGCAGCCCACTGCTCGTCCTGCTCGCAGTAGTCGGCCTGGAGCGCGACGAGATCGGGGCTCTCGCCGAGCTGCATCGCCGCCCGTGCGAGCGTCGCGGTGGCGCTCGGCGCGTCGCGGCAGATCTCGGCCTGGATCCACGCGATGCGCGCGTGATGGCCGAAGACGCGCGTGCCCTGGGCCGCTCGCCGCAGCGCGTCGATCGCCCGCTCCGGCTCTCCCTGCGCGACGAGCAGGCGTGTGAGCGCCTCGGCCACGTCCTCTCGCTCCGGTGCGAGCGCAAGGGCCTGCTCGAGGTCCTTGGCCGCCAGCGCGGGCTCCGTCTCTTCGACCGCCGTCGCCGCACGGAAGAGGAGCTGCGCTCGCTCGGCCCCGTCCGGCTCGAGCGTGGCGAGGCGCCGGAGCGAATCCGCGAGCACCTCGTGCGCGGTCGTGCCCCGCGCCGCCGCGCGCGTCGCGGCCCGTGCGAGCCCGCGCGCGATCGACGTCGACTCGGGATCGAGCCGCGCTGCCTCGGCCCAGAGCGCGACACCGTCGTCGCGCTGCGCGTCGGTCGCGCGCCTCGCGAGCCACGCGATGTGCGCAGCGCGCGCGACGGGATCCGACGTCGTCCGTGCGAGCACGTCTTCGACCCGCGCCCGCAGGCCGTCGTCGCCGCTGCGCGTGGCGATCGAGGCCAGCGCGTCGAAGGCGATCGGGTCGTCGGGCGCGAGCGCCGCCATGGCCTCGAAGGTGCCGCGGGTGTCGGCGGCCGTGCCGCTCGGGTCGCGCCGCGCCTGCAGGCGCCCGAGATCGTAGAGGGCCGCGGCCCGCGCGCGGGGGTCGCGGAGCACGCGGGACTGACCGCCGAGCGCGCGCGCGAGGCCCTCCTCGGCGCGAGGCTCGCTCGCGGCGCTGCGGCGCTGCAGATCCTCGAGACCGAGCCAGGGCGCGGTGGCCGTCGGGTCGTGCTCGATCGCGTCGTCGTAGAGCGCCGCCGCGCGGGCCGCGTCCGCGAGCTTCTCGTGGCAGAGCCGTGCCGCCTCGACGAGGAGCGCGGCGCGTCGCGGCCCGTCCGCGCGTCGCGCCTCGCTCTCCAGGAGCGCGACGAGATCGGCGGTGCGATCGAGGCGCGAGAGCACGCGGATGCACGCGTCGAGCGCGTCCGGTCGGAGCGCGCCGCCGATCACCGCGCGACGGTAGGCCGCGAGGGCCTTCTCCGGATCGGCCACGGACTGCTCCGAGAGCTGGCCGAGCGAATGAGCCGTGCGCGCGATGCGGGCTCCGCGCTCCGCAGCGCCCTCGTGCTCCGCGAGCGGGCCCTTCTCGAGCGCCGCGAGCTCGGTCTCGAAGAGCGCGCGCAGATCGGCGAGCGCGTTCCTCGCCCGCAGCTGGCGCTCGAGGGCGCGCGCGATCGCGCCGTTGGTCGGCTCGAGCTCGAAGGCGCGTCGCGCCCAGCTCAGCGCCTCGTCCGAGCGGCCGAGCTTGTCCTGCGCGATGCCCGCGAGCGTCGCCGCGACGAGCGCCTTGCGGGTGGGGCCTTCCGCGAGCTCGAGCTCACGGCGGTGGATGTCCATGAGGTCGTCCCACTGACCGAGGTCGTGGTGCAGGCGTCCGAGGCTCGCGAGCGTCGGCCGGTGTGCGCCGTCGATGTCGAGCACCTTGCGGAACCGCATCACGGCCGCGTGCGGATCGGTGCGCGTGAGCAGCTCGCCTGCGCGATGGAGGAGCGACACGCGTCGCGCGGGATCTTCCTCGAGCGCGGCTTCCCGATCGATCGCGCCCACGACGACGTCGGCGCGGTCGGCACGGTCACCCACGCGCTGGAGCGAGGCGATCGCCACCCGGTTCTTCGGCTCGATCGCGAGCACGGCCTCGTAGGCGTCGATCGCGCGCGCGGGCTCGTCGAGCAGGTCCTCGTGCACGCTCGCGATCGACAGCCAGAGGGCCACGCGGTGGCCGTCGTCCGTGGCGGTCTCGAGCATCCGGCGGTGGAGCTCGAGCAGCTCGCGGTGCATCGCGCCGCGCCGATAGAGCCGTGCCAGCGCGTGGAACGAGGGCACGTGCGTGGGCAGCGCGGTGAGCGCGCGGAGGTGATGCGCGATCGCCTCGGTGGTGGCGCCGAGGTGTCGCTCGTGGATCTCGGCGACGCGCGCGTGGGCGGCCGCGCGGCGCGCGGGCTCCCGCGTCGCGTCGGCCTCCGCGAGGTGCATGCGCACGAGGTCGTTCCAGCGCGACTCCGTCTGGTAGAGGCGCCCGAGCGATTGCAGCGTCGGCACGTGCGTCGGGTCCGCGGCGAGCGCGCGCTCGAGCGCGCGGATCGCGTCCGCGCGCGCCGCGTCGCCGCCTCGGCCGTAGGCCTCGGCCATGCGGGTGAGGAGCGCGATGCGCGTGCCCAGCGTGTCGCTGTGCTCGGCCCAGCGCTCGAGCACCATCGCGAGAGAGGCGGGGTCGTCCGCGCGCTCGAACGCGTCCGCGAGCGCCGCGAGCACGTCGACCTCGAGCTCGGGTGGAGCCTCGCTCTGCGCGGTGCGCAGGGTGGTGATGGCCTCGTCGAGGCGGCCGAGCGCACCACCGAGGAGATCCGCGAGCCGCAGCCGCAGCCGCACGCGACGGGTCGGGTCCGCCTCGATGTCGATCTCGTGGATCAAGACGTCGAGCAGCCAGTGCGCGCGCTGCTCCGCGGTGGTCGTGCCGCCCGTGACCTGTCCCGCGCTCGAGATCGAGCCTGCGCTCGAGCTCGCCGCGCTCGCGCCCTGTGGCCGCTCGGGTGGCCGCGCGAGCAGCCGCTTGAGCGCTTCGAGCGCGCCCACGCACTCCGGATCGAGCGCGAGCGCGCCGCGATACGCCTCGATGGCTGCCTCCACGCGGAGGTCTCGCTCGAGCGCGCGGGCGCGTCGCACGGACAGCTCGGCGCGAAGGACGGGATCGTCACCGATCGCTGCCGCCGCGCGCTCGAGCCAGCGCGCGCGATCCAGCTCGCTCGCTCCGTCCCAGTCGGCGCGCACGAGCTCCTTGAGCGCGACGAGGTTCTTGCGATCGAGCTCGTGCGCCTGCTGGTAGACCGAGCGCGCCTCGGCGCGTCGAGAGAGTCGATCCTCGAGGAGCGCCCCCTTGGCGACGAACAGCGCCGCGCGCTGCGCGGGATCGGCGACGAGGCGCGCCTCGGCGTCGAAGAGGGGCAGCGCGTCTTCGTACGATCCGCTCGCGAGCAGCAAGCGGCGCAGCGACTGCACGGCCGCGAGGAACGAAGGCGCCGTGGCGAGCGCCTGCCGATGAAGCTCGACCGCGCGCGCTCGATCGCCGAGCTCGTCCTCAGCGATCACCGCCGCATCGAAGAAGGCGCGCGCTCGCCGGCCCGGCTCGTGGGACTGGGCCGCGCGCTTGAGCGCTTCCTCGAGGCTCGCGGCGGCGCCGGGCTGCGCGCGCACGCGCGACTTCTCCGCCGGCTTGTCGAGCAAGAGCGTGACCTCGTCCGACTGCACCGTGTCGATCGGCGTGGGCTCGGGGGTCGTCTCGAGCCGGGGCGAAGGTGCACGCAGGACGCTGCGCTTGGGCAGCGCGCGCGATGGCGGCGGCACGGACGCGCGCTGTGACGTCGCAGCCTTGGTGGGCGGTGGCGGTCTCACCGAGCCCGGCGAGCTCGCGGAAGGTGGCGGCGGCGGGGGCGCGGCGGCGGGCGCCGCGGCGCTCGGGCCATCGAGCAGCGCGTCGAGATCCCGATCGAGCGCGACGCCGGTGGAGGGATCGCGTCGAGGTGGCGGCAGCTGTTCGTGACGTGCCGTGGTGCCGGCCCCGGGCCCGTCCTCGATGTCGTCGAGGAGGACCTCCATGGTCGAGTCGCGGCGCTCCGAGCTCATCGCCGGATGATGCCCGCTTCGGGCGGCCGAACGAAGCGAATCCGCGCGTGCGAAGGTCCGCGCGTCGCGTCGCGTCAGGCCACGAGATCGAGCGCCAGATCCTGCAGCTGATCGCGCAGCTTCTGCTTGGCGCGCGCCTCGAGCTGGCGGGCACGCTCACGCGACACACCGAGCGTGCGACCGATGGCCGCGAGCGACGCCTCCTCGTCCTGCATGAAGCGCTGCTCGAGGATGTAGCGCTCGCGCGCATCGAGCTCGTCGAGCGCGGCGTGCAGCCGCCGCCGCGCGTTCTCCATCGACTCTTCTTCGGCCAGCTCCGCCTCGACGGTCGGCTCGCCCGAGTCGAGCGTGTCGAGGAGCGTCGCGCCCGAGTCCGAGAAGACCGCGGCGTCGAGCGAGACGTCCTTGGCGTCGAGCCGGCGCAGCATCTCCTCCATGCGCTCCTCGGTCGTGTCGAAGCGCTCCGCCAGGAGCGCGTTGCGCTCGCTCGCATCGAGCGCGAGGTTACCGACGCGGGCGCGCTCGCGGCGCAGGCGGAAGAAGAGCTTGCTGCGGAGCGGACCGGTGCCGCCGCCGACGAGGCTCGACGCGCGCACCACGAGGTCGAGGATGAGCGCGCGGATCCAGTAGCTCGCGTAGGTCACGAAGCGCGTGCCGCGGTGCGGATCGAACTTCTTGGCCGCGATCATGAGGCCGAGGTTGCCTTCGGCGACGAGGTCACCGAGGCGGATCGCATAGCGCCGGTACTTGAGGGCGACGGCGACCACGAAGCGGAGGTTCGCTCGCACCAGACGCTCGCGGGCGGCCTCGTCACCAGCGGCGGCGGCCACCGCCAGCTCGTGCTCTTCCTCTCGGTCGAGCAGGGGGATCTGCCGAACGTCCTCGATGTACCGAGTCAGGCCTGCATCGTCCGAGCTCCACGCCATCTTGGCCTCCGAGTTCGGACGTTACGTTACGGAAGCTTTCGGTTCAATCGCATTCTCGCCGGTCGGGCAGGGCCGCCCCATGACGGGCGCCACGACCGTGCCGAGGGACGGAACGCGAAGAGCCCGCCGGGGCGGGCTCTCTCGCTGCGGGAGTGGGTGTCGAGCTCAGGCCGAGAACGACGAGCCGCAGCCGCAGGTGCTCTTGGCGTTCGGGTTCTGGAACTTGAAGCCCGCGCCGTGGAGGCTCTCGACGTAGTCGATCTCGACGCCCTCGAGGTACTGGTAGCTCATCATGTCCACGTACATCGAGATGCCGTGCGACTCGAACTTCTGGTCGAGGTCGGAGATCTCGTCCTCGAAGAAGAGGTCGTAGCTGAAGCCCGAGCAGCCGCCGCCGATGACGCGGACGCGCAGGCCCTGCTCGCCCAGGCCCTCGGCCGCGCGGATCTCGCGCACCTTCTCGGCTGCCTTGGTCGTGAGGTGGAGGCCGGACCGCTCGGTCGGAGCCTCGCCTTCGTGGGTGTGCGAGTGATCGGAGTGCGAGTGCTCGGTCGTGGTATCCATGGACAAACCTCGCGTTGGGCGGATGAGCGGCCCGCTCGTCGGAGCCAACGTCGGCCGAGTATAGAGGTGCCGTAACGGGACGGCCAGCCCAGCCTGACGGGTCGGGTGGCTCGGCCGGCCCGGGCTCATCGAACGCACACGCAGGAGGTCCACGGATGGGGAGCAATCTCGAGGGGCGAGTCGCGCTGGTGACGGGTGCAGGGCGTCGCGTCGGTCTGGCCATCGCCAAGGCCCTCGCCGACGAGGGCGTGAGCCTCGCCCTGCACCACCACACGAGCCGGGAGGAGTGCGACCGACTCGCGGCGCGCGTGCGTGCAGCCGGCCGCGAGGCCGTCGTGCTCGCCGCCGATCTCTCGTCGGGCGCTGCATGCCGAGGCCTCGTGCGCGAGACGATCGCGGCGCTCGGCGGCATCGATCTCCTGGTCTCGAGCGCTGCGAGCTTCGAGCGCATCGAGCTCGACGCCGTCGACGAGGACGCGATGGATCGCGCCTTCGCGCTCAACGTGCGGGCGACGTTCTGCCTCGCGCACGAGGCGCGCGAGACGCTGCGCGCGCGCCGCGGCTCGATCGTCGCGCTCACGTGCACGAGCGCCACGCTGCCCTACCGCAACCACCTCGCGTATGTGGTGAGCAAGGGCGCCGCCAAGCAGCTCGTGCGCACGCTCGCGCTCGAGCTCGCGCCCGAGGTCCGCGTCAACGCCGTGGCGCCGGGTACCGTGCTCGCGCCCGAGGCGATGAGCGAGACCGAGCGCGCCGCGCTCGCGTCACGCACGCTCGTCCAGCGCCTCGGCACCGCCGAGGACGTCGCGCAGGCGGTGGTCTACCTCGCGAAGGCCCCCTTCGTGACGGGCCACGAGATCCTCGTCGACGGCGGCGTCGTCCTCGCCGGCCAACACAGCGGCGAGGGCTGACCGCCGCTCAGCCGTAGCGGGTGGCGAGGGCGCGGCAGAGGGACTCGAGGTGCGCGCGATCGGTCTCGTCGAAGGCGGCAGGATCGTCGGAGTCGACGTCGAGCACCGCGAGCACGCCGCGTGCTCCGACGAGGGGGACGACGATCTCGGAGCGCGTCGAGGAGCTGCACGCGATGTGACCGGGGAAGGCCTCGACGTCGGGCACGAGCTGCGTCTCGCGCGTGCGGGCCGCGGCGCCGCAGACGCCCTTGGCGAACGGGATGCGCAGGCACCCGTGGCCGCCCTGATAGGGACCCACCGCGAGCAGCTCGGGCGCGATCGTCCGGTAGAAGCCCGTCCAGTGGAAGTAGCCGAAGGCGTGGTGGAGCTCGCACACGACCGTGCTCATCGCAGAGACCCAGTCGGTCTCGTCCTCGAGGAGCGCGTCGATCGAGGCGCGCACACGCGCGTAGGTCTCGTTCTTCTGATCGGCGCTCGCGCCGAAGGGGAGGGGAGGATGAAGCGGGGCGCCCATGCCGCGAACCTACTCCACGGCCGGTCCGCGGCCACCGAGCCGTGCGGCCCCGGCTCGCGCGGCGCGCGACGAGGGCCCCGACGTCCGCGCCCAGCGCACGGGCCGACCTTGCTCCCGGAGCGTTGCCAGCCTATCGTAGAAATACGATGACTCGTGCCCCTGCCAGCTGCGCGGTCGGAGACGACGCTTCGGCGTGTTGCCCGCCCGCCGACGAGCGCCCGGATCTCCGCCCCGTCGAGGGGGACGAGGCCGACGACGAGCTCGCCGCGCTCACGAAGGCCCTGGGGCACCCGGCGCGGGTGAAGATCCTCCGCCTCCTCGTGCGGCGCACGTCCTGCGTGTGCGGAGACATCGTGGAGGAGCTGCCGCTCGCGCAGTCCACGGTCTCGCAGCACCTCAAGGTGCTGAAGGAGGCGGGGCTCGTGCGCGGCGAGGTGGATGGCCCCCGCGTCTGTTACTGCATCGAGCCGCGCGCCCTGCGGCGCCTCAAGGCCCTCGTCGGTGGGCTCTGACGTGCGTAGGACACCCATCGTCGTCCATCGATAGGAGAAGATCATGTCCGCCACCCTCCGTGTCTTCGACCCCGCGATGTGCTGCTCGACCGGCGTGTGCGGTCCGAGCGTCGATCCCGAGCTCGCCCGCTTCGCGGCCGACGTGGCGTGGCTCGAGGCGCAGGGCGTGAGTGTCGAGCGCTACAACCTCTCGCAGGCGCCGGGCGTGTTCGCCGAGACGCCGGCGGTGCGCGAGGCGCTCGAGCGCGGGACCGAGGTCCTGCCCATCGTGCTCGTCGGGGACCGCATCGCGGTCGAGGGCTCGTATCCGTCGCGCGAGACGCTCGCGGCCCTCGCGGGCGTCGTCGTGAAGAACGTCGTGGCCAAGCCCAAGGTCGCGTGCTGTGCGCCGCAGAGCGGTGCCAAGTCCGGCACCGGCTGCTGTTGAGGCGCGACGTGGTCACGACCTCGCCCAGCCTCCTCGAGAGCCCCCCGCGCAACCTCTTCTTCACGGGCAAGGGCGGCGTCGGAAAGACCAGCGTCGCGTGCGCCACGGCGATCGCGCTCGCGGAGCGCGGGCAGCGCGTGCTGCTCGTGAGCACCGATCCCGCCTCGAACCTCGACGAGGTGCTCGAGACGCCGCTCGCGAGCGAGCCGCGGGCCATCGTCGGCGTCGCGCGCCTCTTCGCACGGAACATCGATCCCGAGGCCGCCGCGCACGCGTACCGCGAGCGCACGGTCGGCCCGTACCGCGGCGTCCTGCCCGCGGCGGCGGTGCGCAGCATCGAGGAGCAGCTCTCGGGCGCGTGCACCGTGGAGATCGCGGCCTTCGACGAGTTCTCGAAGCTTCTCGCAGCGCCGCGCGAGAGCGACGCGTTCGATCACGTCGTGTTCGACACCGCACCGACCGGCCACACGCTGCGCCTCCTCGAGCTGCCCGCGGCGTGGTCGGGCTTTCTCGAGAACAACGTCGGCGGCACCTCGTGCCTCGGCCCGCTCGCGGGCCTGGCCGCGCAGCAGTCGCTCTACGACGCCTCGCGCAGGGCCTTGATCGATGGCGACGAGACCGCGCTGGTGCTCGTCGCACGCCCGGATCGAGCCTCGCTCCGCGAGGCCGAGCGCACCCGTCGCGAGCTCGCCGAGCTCGGCATCGAGCGGCAGGAGCTCGTGGTGAACGGGATCTTCCGCGCGACGGACCGCACCGACCCGATCGCGCTCGAGATGGAGCGACGCGGCGCCGAGGCGCTCGCGAGCATGCCCGCGGGCCTGGGCGCGCTGCGCCGCATGGAGCGACCGCTCCTGCCCTTCGGGCTCGTCGGCGTCGCTGCGCTGCGTGCGCTGATCGCGCCGGGAGCGCAGGTCGTGCTCGAGGCGAGCCGCGCGTCTGCACCGCAGGCCGAGGCGCTGCGAGGAGGCAGCCTCGCCGAGCTCGTGGGCGAGCTCGAGCGCGAGGGGCGCGGCGTGATCATGACGATGGGCAAGGGCGGCGTCGGCAAGACCACCGTCGCGGCGTCGATCGCCCGCGAGCTCGCGCGGCGCGGACACGCCGTGCACCTCACGACGACCGATCCAGCGGCGCACGTCGCCGAGGCGATCGGCTCGGTCGAGCGCGTCCGCGTGAGCCGCATCGATCCCGCGGTCGAGACGCGGGCCTACGCGGAGGAGGTGCTGCGCACGGCGGGCGCGGGCCTCGACGCGGCGGGCCGCGCGCTGCTCGAGGAGGATCTGCGGAGCCCGTGCACCGAGGAGATCGCGGTCTTCCGCGCGTTCGCGCGCGTCGTGGACGAGGGCGAGCGAGGCTTCGTCGTGATCGACACGGCGCCCACGGGGCACACGCTGCTCCTGCTCGATGCGGCCGAGTCGTACCACCGCGAGGTGCTGCGCACGGCCGGCGCGGCACCCGACGAGGTGAGGCGGCTCCTTCCGCGGCTGCGCGATCCGAGCTTCACGAAGATCCTCCTCGTCACGCTGCCGGAGGCGACCCCCGTGCACGAAGCCGCGGCGCTCGAGCGTGATCTCGCGCGCGCGGACATCCGGCCGTTCGCGTGGGTGATCAACCAGAGCCTGCGCCCGCTCGAGGTCCGTGATCCCGTGCTCGTGCAGCGTCGCGCGAACGAGACGCGCTTCCACGCCGAGGTGGACGCGCTCGCGTCGCGCGTCGCCGTGCTCGCGTGGTCCGCGTCGCCCTCGGAGGGCGCGCGCGTGGAGCCGCTCGCGCCACCGCCCAGCTGACCGCACACGACGCGACCCTTCTCCCGAGCCACGCACACCATGCAGACACGACCGACGGGCCTCCTCGGCAAGCTCTCGTTCCTCGACCGCTACCTCACCGTCTGGATCTTCGCTGCGATGGCGCTCGGGATCCTGCTCGGCTTCGTCGCGCCCGGCTTCACGCGCGCGCTCGAGGCGATGAGCGTGGGCACGACGTCGATCCCGATCGCGATCGGGCTCGTTCTCATGATGTACCCGCCGCTCGCGAAGGTCCGCTACGAGGAGCTCGGCAAGGTCCTGCGCGCGCCGCGCGTGCTCGTGCTCTCGCTCGTACAGAACTGGGTGATCGGGCCGATCCTCATGTTCGGCCTGGCGGTGGTCTTTCTCCGCGATCACCCCGACTACATGCTCGGCCTCATCCTCATCGGCCTCGCGCGCTGCATCGCGATGGTGATCGTCTGGAACGATCTCGCCAAGGGCGACACCGAGTACTGCGCGGGCCTGGTCGCCTTCAACTCGATCTTCCAGGTCCTCTTCTTCTCCGTGTACGCCTACGTGTTCGCGACGCTCTTGCCGAGCTGGCTCGGGCTCGAGGGGGCGGCGGTGGACGTCGGCATCCTCGACATCGCCGCGAGCGTGGCGCTCTACCTCGGCGTTCCTTTCGCGGCGGGCTACCTGACGCGCCGCGTGCTCGTGGGCGCCAAGGGCCGCGACTGGTACGAGACGACGTTCGTTCCGCGGATCAGCCCGCTGACGCTGACGGCGCTGCTCTTCACGATCGTCGTGATGTTCTCGCTCAAGGGCGAGACGATCGTGGCGCTGCCGCTCGACGTGGTGCGCATCGCGATCCCGCTCCTCGTGTACTTCCTCGTGATGTTCGCCGTGTCCTTCGTGCTCGCGCGCTGGGTCGGCGCGCCGTACCCGCAGACGGCCACGCTCTCGTTCACCGCGGCCTCGAACAACTTCGAGCTCGCCATCGCGGTCGCCATCGCGAGCTTCGGCATCGACAGCGGACAGGCCTTCGCGGCGGTGATCGGGCCGCTCGTCGAGGTGCCCGTGCTCATCGGTCTCGTGAACGTCGCGCTCTGGGCGCAGCGACGCTTCTTCTCTCCGAGCGCGCCCGCTGCGAGCGTGGAGGTCGGTTCGTGACCAAGCCCGGAATCCTCTTCTTGTGTGTGGCGAATTCGGCGCGGAGCCAGATGGCCGAGGGTCTCGCGCGTGCGGCCTTCGGCGATCGCGTGTCCGTGCAGAGCGCCGGCAGCGAGCCCACGCAGGTGAACCCATACGCGATCGAGGTGATGCGCGAGCTCGGGCTCGACCTCGCCGCGCACCGATCGAAGTCCGTCGACACGATCGATCCTGCGACCGTCGACACCGTCATCACGCTCTGCGCCGAGGAGGTGTGCCCCGTCTACCTCGGCAAGGCGCGGCGCCTGCACTGGCCGATCCCCGATCCCGCGAGCAAGGAGCCGCTGCCGCGCGAGGAGATGCTCGCGCGCTTCCGCGCTGCGAGGGACACGCTGAGAGAGCGCATCGCGCAGCTCGCCGAGGCGTGAGCGCCTCCGCCGAGCTCGACCGTCTTGGGTGGCTCGAGCTCGAACCATCGAGGACCGTCCCCTTCTCTGCTTCGGTTCCCTCGAATTCGTGCGTCCTTCGGCGATGGGTCTTCGTCTCTCTGTGCAGGAGGTCACGATGAGCAGTCCGACGATGAGCCACGACGAGATCCGAGCCGCGGTCCGCGCGCAGTACGGCGCGATCGCGCGCGCAGCCCCGGGCACGATGGGGTGCTGCGGCCCGAGCACCGCGGGCGCGACGCAGGCAGGGGGCTGCTGCGGCCCCGGCCCCGACACGAGCCTCGCGCTCGGCTACAGCGCCGAGGACCTCGCGGCGGTGCCCGAGGGCGCGAACATGGGCCTCGGCTGCGGCAACCCGCAGGCGATCGCGGCCCTGCGCGAGGGCGAGACCGTGCTCGATCTCGGCGCGGGCGGCGGCTTCGACTGCTTCCTCGCCGCCAAGCAGGTCGGTCCGAGCGGGCGCGTGATCGGCGTCGACATGACGCCCGACATGATCACCAAGGCCCGCACGAACGCGCGCACCCTGGGCGTCGACAACGTCGACTTCCGGCTCGGGGAGATCGAGCATCTGCCGGTGGCCGACGGCACCGTCGACGCGATCCTCTCGAACTGCGTCGTGAACCTGAGCCCCGACAAGGGCGCCGTGTTCCGTGAGGCGTTCCGCGTGCTCAAGCCCGGCGGCCGCCTCGCGATCTCGGACGTCGTGAAGCTGAAGGAGCTGCCGCCCGCGCTCGAGGCCGACGTCATGGCGCTGACGGGCTGCGTGTCGGGCGCGGCGAGCGTCGAGACGCTGCGCGCGCTCCTGCGTGCCGCGGGGTTCGACGACGTGCGCCTCGAGGTGAAGGAGCAGAGCCGCGCGTTCATCCGGGAGTGGCTGCCGGGCTCGGGCGTGGAGGACTACGTGGCCTCGGCGACGATCGAGGCTGTGAAGCTCGAGGCTGGCCGCGAGCCGCTCTCGGCGCGTGATGCTCGCGCGTCGTCGAAGTCGAGCGCGGAGCGCAGCGGGAGCACGGCCGGTGCGGCCACGCGCTCGTGCTGCGGGCCCTCGTGCTGCGCACCGACCGAGGCGCGCGCGGAGGAGAAGGCCTGATGGACACGGAGGCGCGCGACTGGCGAGGGATCGAGCGACAGATCCGCCCGTTCGTCGCGCGCCGCGTGCGCGCGGTCGACGTCGACGACGTGATGCAGGACGTGCTCCTGCGCATGCAGCTCGGCCTGGGCTCGCTGCGGGACGAGGAGCGCCTCGGCCCGTGGATGCGCCAGGTCGCGCGGAGCGCGATCGTCGATCACCAGCGCGTCGCGGCGCGGCACCGCGTCGTCGAGGACGACGAGCGCGAGGACGAGGCCACGCCGAGCGCCGACGACGATCGTGCGGTCGAGGCTGCGCTCGCGCCCCAGCTCGCCAACTTCATTGCGATGCTCGAGTCACCGTACCGCGAGGCGCTGACCCTCACCGAGCTCGAGGGCATGAGCCAGGTCGAGGCGGCCAAGATGCTGGGCATCTCCGTCTCGGGCATGAAGTCGCGCGTGCAGCGCGGACGCGCGCAGCTGCGCGAGGCGCTCGAGGCCTGCTGTCGCATCGCGCTCGACGCGCGCAAGCGCGTGATCGCGTGCGAGCCGCGCCCGGACGGGCGCCTGCCGAGCGGCGTCGAGACGAGCCAGTTCCTTCCCAGAAGCCGATGTGGAGGCTGCATGTCCGAGACCGAGACGCCGAAGGTCCCTGCGCGGATCCGTGAGACGCCGGCGAGCTGGGCGCGCGCGGACGTCGCCGACGAGGCGCGCTGGGTGCATCGCCTCGCGCCCGCGGTGCTCGAGGACCTCGCGGTGATCTCGCGCTCGATCGCGCGCGCGCCGCTCGACTCGCTGCGCGCCTCGATGCTCCCGCGCGAAGGCCCGCTCGCCGAGGCCGCGCGCGGTTGGCGCCGAGCGCTCGCCGAGGGCCTGGGCTTCGTGCTCCTGCGCGGCCTCGAGGTCGAGGGCATCGACGAGACGGAGCTCGCGCGCCGCTTCGTGGTGCTCGGCCTGCACCTGGGCTCACCCGTGCCGCAGAACCTCAAGGGCGAGCTGCTCACGCACGTGCGCGACACGGGCGCCGATCCGAGCCTGCTCTCGACGCGCCTCTACACGACGCGCGCGGAGCAAGACTTCCATACCGATGGCGCCGACGTGATCGGGCTCCTCTGTCGCAGGACGGCCGCGAGCGGCGGCCTCAGCCGCATCGTCAGCTCGGTGCGCATCGCCGAGGAGATCCAGCGCACGCGCCCCGATCTCTACGAGGTGCTCTTCGCCGACTTCCCCTGGCACTACCAGGAAGAGGGCATTCCACCGATGGTGCTCACGCGGCCGATCTGCAGCGTCGCGCGAGCGACCGACGAGGGCGCGAAGCTCAACACCTTCTTCATCCCCTGGTACATCCGGCGCTCGCAGGAGCTGCCCGACGCGCCGCGCCTCACGGACGCACAGCGCGAGGCCATCGAGACGATCGAGCGCCTCGCGAACGACCCGCGCTTCTACCTCGACATGCGCTTCGAGCCCGGCGACGTGCAGTGGCTCAAGAACGCCTCGATCCTGCACAAGCGCACGGCCTACGACGATCACGCCGAGCCCGAGAAGAAGCGGCACCTCCTGCGCCTCTGGCTCAGCGCCCCCGACTTCGACGACGGCGACGAGCGCCTCCGCAGCGGCGTGACCGAGGCGCTGCGCCGCTGACGCGGGTGGCGAGGCCGGTCGTCCCCAGCGCGGGCCTGGTGTCGGGGGTCTCCGCGCGCTGGCGTGTGGAGCTTCCATCGCCCGTCGGATCGCGACCGTCACACCCTGGTTTCGTCGTGGAAACGCACGTGCGCGTGCCGGGCACGGGATTCGCTGAGGGGGCGGTGCGCTCGTCGGGAGCGCCTCGCGCCGCTCGGTGCGAGCGATCAACCAGGGTCGGAGGCGTACATGACGATCAGCGGAGCAGGGTGTCGGATCCCCACGGTCCTCACGGTCTCGATGTGGATGGTGACCGCGGCCCTCAGCGGCTGCGGCGGTGGTGGCTCGACCCGCGACGCGGGCGGTGGTGGGCTCGATGCGGCCGGCGGCGGCACCACGGATGCGCCGATTCCTCCCGGCACGGACGCGCCGATGCTCGCGCGGCCCGACAGCGCCGCGCCTCCGGGGACGCTGTGCGACGACTCGTGCACGTTCGCGAGCGACATGGAGTGTGACGACGGCGGGCCCGACTCGATGACGAGCGTCTGCGCGTTCGGCACCGACTGCAGCGACTGCGGTCCGCGCGATCCGGCCGACTGCATGCCGCGCTGCGACATGCGCAACTGCGGCGACGACGGCTGCGGTGGGACCTGTGGAGAGTGCACCGGCGCCGAGACCTGCATGGCCGGCACGTGTGGCGTCTGCACGCCTGACTGTGCCGACGCGATGTGTGGCGACGACGGCTGTGGCGGCAGCTGCGGCGAGTGTGGCAGCGGCGCGGTGTGCGATGGTGGCGATTGTCGCACGCCCGACTGCGCGGGCCGCGAGTGCGGCAGCGATGGTGCAGGCGGCACCTGCGGCACGATGGACGGCGCATGCGCCGACGGCATGGGCTGTCGCAACGGCCGCTGCGTCGCGTGCGACTGCACGGGCCGCTCGTGCGGAACCGCCACGGGCTGCGACTCGTGCGGCGACTGCCCCATGGGCATGGATCTCTGCGATCGCCTGACGGGCATGTGCTCGGCGACGGCGACGCCGGCCAACTGCAACGACACGTGCCGCTTCAGCGGTGACAACGAGTGCGACGACGGCCGCGCCGGCTCGCACACCTCGCTCTGCGAGCCGGGCACCGACTGCACCGACTGCGGCCCGATGTGACGTGAGGGCGGGCGCGCGCCCTTCACGTGTGGAGAGGCGTGGAGACGCTCGTCTCGGCGAGCATCCACGCCTCACCGCGTGCTGCATATCCGCGCGCGCGTCCCTCCTCGCCTTCGATCGGTGGCCACCGAAGCATCGGGCTGCTTCGCGACCGGCACTGGGTGCCGAACCTCGGCGGTTGCGATCGGGCGCGGCAGCGTGCGCAGCGCGGAGTCGTCGAGCACGCCGAGGAGGGCGGCGACGCTCGGCGTGGCGCAGACCTCGTCGGCCAGAAGTCGCTGGTCGACCCACGCCATGTGGGCGTCGACCTCGACGACCTCGAGGCCGCGAGCTGGAGACGCGAGCAGTGTGTCGTGGTGTTCCATGAATCCGTGGTGGGGCCCGCGAAGCGGCGAACCATGGGGCATCCTCGATGGCTCCCCGCGTATCGCTCGATGGATGGTCCGAAAGGCGGACGCGACCAGGATGAATGAATGCTGGGTGAATCATCGAAAGGCTCGATGGCTCTCTCGAACGCTCCATCACACGTTCGTGGGCGCGGGGCGGCGGCCCCCAGGTCCACGGAGATGCCCATCGCAGACATCGCTCGGCGAACAGTCCGCTTCGAACGGGCGCGGGCGGCTCACCGCGCTCGGCGGGACGCGCCGACAGATCCACGACGCGGTGATGGCCTGGCTGATCGAACGCTGACCCTGCTCCGTCGCACGAAGAGGGACCTGGGCGCGAGAGTCGTGCTCGGCCTGGGCTTCGCGCGCTCGGCCTTCGAGTGGCCCCGCTGTGCGCGCCGATGTCGCTTCCGCGCGGGGGCGGAACTCGGTAGGTTCCGCCGGATGCGTCTCGGTCGGCCGATGGAGCCCGAGCAGATGGCGGCGTTGCAGACGCCGAGAACGGGCCCCCAGTCGGGCACGAGCTCGGCGGCGGTGACACGCGCGCTTCGCGAGAGCCTCGAGCTCCTGGCGTCCGAGACGGTCGCGAGCGCGATCCTGATCGGCGCGATCCAGGACGGGGGCCACGAGCGACCGCCCGAGCGCATCGACGAGCTCCAGGCCTTCGTGGAAGGGCCGCTCCGTGCGGAAGCGACGGCGGTGCTCGGGGCCGATGCGTGGGACGCGATCGCCGAGCACCTCGCACCGCTGCTCGCGCGCATGCGCGAGGCGGAGCGGCAGGCTGCGGTCGTCGAGGCCCAGCAGGTGTCGGTGCGCGTGTCGGAGCCGCCCAGGCGGCGGATGGCCTCGACGCCTCCGCGTGCGGCGGTCGTGGCCATGGCGATCACCTTGGTGACTGACGACGGCGCGCTCGCCGCGGCAGTGGCGCAGCGCTTCGCCGGTGTGCCGCTCGAGATCTGCGCGGACCTGCCGCCGCGCGCGGCCGCGCGCTTGATGCTCCTCGACACGCGGCGCGCCGCGCAGAGCGCGGACGTGGTGTGGTCGGCCGCGAGCGCGCCTCGCCTCGCGGTGCTCTGGCCTGCCGAACGAGACGCACGCGACGCCTTCGCGCGCAGGCACCCTCACGCCGGCGAGGTCATCGGCGTCGGCGCCGAGGCCGAGCTCGACGACGTGCTGCTCCTCCTCGAAGGCCGCATGCGCGCCTGACCGACGCCATCACCACCTCACTCGAAGACGAGCGTGCGAGGGTCGATGCGAATGCCTCGAGCGAGGAGCGCGCTGTCCGAGTGGATGGAGACGACACCCGTCGCGCCGCCGTCGAGCGAGAAGCTCGCGCGCGCGCCATCGGCGAGGCGATAGAAGACCGCGAGGTCGCGGTAGCCTCGAGCGCTGTCTTCCGCGCGGCCGTAGAGGCCCGCGCCCAGCGCGGCGCCCGCCCCGGCGGGCACACTTCGCACGAGCCGCGCCGTGAACGTGCTCCCGTCGTAGGTCGCGGTCCAGAGCTCGCCCGTCCAGTCCAGGCCCGAGCCTGCGCTGGTGAGCTCCACCCACGCGAACGTGCCGTCGTCATCGGCCACGACGCCCGTGATCTCTCGGAGCGTCTCGTGGAGCGTGCGTGGGGCGCCCACCCATGGCGCGGCGACGAAGGCGTACGGCACGTCGTGGCCACCCGAGGTGAAGAGGACCTCCGTGTCTCGGATGCCGAGCATGGGCTCGCGCCACGGGTTCGGACCGAGCCGGACTGCAGCGTCGCGCGGGTCGAGTGTCCATGTGGCCTCGGTGGTCGCGAACGCCAGGCGCGGAGCGCGAAAGCGCAACGAGAGCACGAAACCATCGTCGTCGAGCGGCGCGTGCACGCGCAGGCGCGGCGATGGGTCGTCGAGCGCGATGTCGTAGACTCGAATCCAATCGGTGCGGGCTTCGGGGCGATGCGCGACGGCGACCACGGGGCGCCCAGCGTCGATGTCTCCCAGCAACGAGCACACGCCGCGCGGGCTCTCGCGGAGCGCACTGCGCCAAGCTCCGGACTCGATGTCGAGCAACGCTAGATTGCGACCAGCGCGGATCCATACGAGCCCGCTCGCATCCGGCGCGCTCCAGGTGACGCCCGGCCCGGTCCAGCGCTCACAGCCCTCGCCGCAAGCTTCCCAACCCACCTCGAGCGGCAGCGCGCTCGGTTCGAGGGCGATCTCGATCTGACAGTCCGAAGGAACTCCCACGAGCGGGGCCCAGCGCTCCTCACCGTACGGCGCGGCGTCACGGCCTGCGTCGATGGGTGCGCGCCTCGCGTCGGGCCGCGCGAACGCGTCCACGCCCGCGTCGCGCGAGATTGGCTCCGCATCGGAGAGGCAGGGCACCTCGACGCAGGGCGTGGGCCCGCAGGCGACGAGCGCGAGCACGCTCGCTCCCCAGCCTCGCCACCCATCGACGCGCGTCCGCACGGGACCAGCGTACAACGCTCTCGTCGCTCATCGCGCGTGTCACTCGGCGAGCACGCGTGCGATCTCCGCTTCGACCTCGTCGGCGCCGTAGTGGCCGACGTAGCCGATGCGCGCGCCGGGGCCGAGGACGATCTGCACCTCGTTCGACGCGACGCCGAACGCGCTCTGGAGCAGGCCCTCGGTGTCGAACAGCACCGGCGCGTGCAGGCCGTAGCGCTCGCGGACCTCGCGGCACGTGGCGCTCGTCGCCGGCTCGAAGGACGCGTCCTCGCTCACGACCACCCAGCCCTCGAAGGCGTCGCCGGCTTCGCTGCGGAAGCGATCGTAGACGCGGTTGGCGCCGCTCATCGCGAAGTCGCGACACGGCGGACACCAGAGCGCCAGCTCGAAGAGCCAGACGGCCTCGCGATCACAGAGCGCGTGCAGGCTGTGCGTGTTGCCGTCGCAGTCGGTGAGCGTGACGTCGGGCGCCACGTCGCCGACGCGCTGCCCGAACGGGCCTGCGGGAGGACAGAGCCCGCCGCTCGGCGCGTCCGAGCCGAGCACCGCGCCCGCATCGGAGGTGCTCGGCGCGTCGTCGATCGCGAGCCCTGCGTCGCGGCTCTCCGGCGCGAAGGCGTCGCGCGCCTCGCGCGAGGCGTCGGGCATCGGCGGTGGTGGGCTCGCGCCGCAGGCCGGAAGGAGAAGGAGTGCAACGAGGCTCGCCAGACGCATGCGCCCCCTACGCGAGCGGACGAGCTTCGTTACGCCGGGCTCGCACGATCGGACTCAGCGCGCGGCGCGCTCCGACCGAACGCGAGGTAGAGCACCGGCATCACGAGCAGGTTGAGCGCGGTGGAGCTCACGAGGCCTCCGAGGATCACCACCGCCATCGGGTGCTCGATCTCGTGGCCCGGCGCGTCGCCCGCGAGGAGCACGAGGAAGATGCCGACGAGCGCGACGGCTGCGGCGAACCCGAGGCGGGCACGCGCGGTCGAGCACGTGGAGGTGACGCGGCCTTCGGACGTGAGCCTCGGGCCCGACGATCGATGCGCTCCTCGGTGCGCTCCGCACGGTGCTCGCGCGACTGGCCGTCTCGCTCTCGCGTTCGCAGCGCTTCGCGCGCGACGCAGCCCACGAGTGGGCCTCTCGCTCGTCCAGCACGTGGCGGTGCTCCACGGCGGCAGCGCACGCTTCGTGGACGTGCCGCGCGGCGCGCGCCTCGAGGTGTGCCTGCGGCCTCCGCCGCTCGAGCGCGCATCGGCGTGATCAGCGCACGAGGCCGCTCCGATCGAGCAGCGCCTCGGTGAAGCTGGCGCGGAGATAGAAGCCGCGCTTGAGCTGTCGCTCGGGCGCGCCGTCGACGTCGCTGCGGCGCGTGGTGTCGTCGGCGTTCCTTCCCTTGGGGCGGATCTGGAGCGCGGCGCCCTCGCTCGCGCGCACCTCGCCGTGCACGAGGATGCGCTCGCGCAGGTGCGACCAGTCGCGGGCGAGGAGCTCGTCTTCGTCGGGGCTCGGTCGCCACACGAACGCGCGGCCGAGCCTGCGGTCGGGGAACGGGCGCACATCGCGGCTCTCGACCGGCACGAAGAGGACGTGCGCGAGCTTGGCCCGCGCGTGCGAGCGCTCCCACGGCAGGTCGAGATCGCTCTCGCTCAGCACCGTGACGAACGTGCTCTCCGCGGGGCGGCCTCGCTCGTTCACCGGCAGCGTCTTGAGCTCGATGCCGCTCTCGAAGTCCGGGCCCGGCCGCGATCCCCGCGACGCGCCGAGCGCGCGCTCGACGAGGTGTCCGATCGCGCCCTTGCTGCGCGAAGGATCGCGGGGCAACGGAACGCCGAGCTCGCGCGACAGCTCCGCGAGGGTCCAGCCCGCGAAGGTGTGTGCACGCGCGAGCAGGCTCGCTTCGGTGTCGGCGTCGGACGAAGGCATCGGTGACTCCGCGACGGTGCCGGTCAGGGCACCGAGCCGCGCTCGGTCGGGTGGCCCTGCTGGATCCACCAGCCGATGCCCTCGTCGAGGATCGCGGCGCGCGTGTGGCCAGCGGCGCGCACGGCGTCCACGACGTGCCCCGAGGCCCCGTGCGGGCACGCGCAGTACGCGATGACCCACACGTCGGGGTCGGTGATGTGCGAGACGAGCTGCGTCGCGTCGTAGAAGGGGAAGGGCGCCGCGCCCGGCAGGTGCGCGGCGGCCCAGTCGGAGGGCGCGCGCGCATCGAGGAGGATGAACTGCTGGTGCGCCTCGAGCGCCGCGAGCACGTCGGCGCCCGGCACGAAGCGATCATCGCGCGCGGTGAAGCTCGCGCGCGGGCCGTCCGGGTTGAGCACGAGGTGATCGAGGTCGGGCGGGGGCGGGCCCATCGGCGCAGGCGGAGGCAGCGTGCGCGCCGCGAGGCTGCGCACGTGCGTCGTGAGCGCGTCGATGTCGCTCGAGCTCAGCTCGCCGTCCCAGCCACGCATGGGCGTGCCGCGGCGGCCCCGCGCGATCGTGTCGCGCACGAAGCCATCGCTCGCGGTGCGCAGGAACACCTCGGAGCTCAGGCTCACGGCGGTCACGCCTTCACCGTTCGCGCCGTGGCACGACGCGCAGTGCTCGGCGAAGAGCGCCGCGCCGTGTGCCGCGTCGCCGTGGATCGCGGTGCCGCCGTGATCGGCCTGTGGCTCGTCGGAGAGACTGCGGAGATACGCGATGATCTCGGCGATCTGTGGATCTCCGAGCGGCCCACCTCGATCGCGGTGCCACGCGCTCATGGGCGTGCCTGCATGTCCTTCGGCGATCGCGGTGCGCAGGAAGTCGTCGCTCGCGACGCGGAGGAAGTCTGCGTTCCCGAGCGCGGGCGCGTTGTCCGCCGCATAGCCCTCGGCGTTCGCGCCGTGGCAGAGCGCGCAGTACCGCGCGTACGCCTCGCGACCGCGCGCCACGACGGGCGCCTCCACCGTCGGGCGCGGCAAGGGCGGCGGTGCGCCCACCGGCTCGGGCTCCGTCCAGCAACCGGCGAGCGCACCCGCGACGGCGAGGCTCGCGAGGTGCGGGGCGATCGGAGGAGTGCGGCGCTTCGACACGGCGCGTGCTTGTAGCACTCCACGGCACGTGTCGGCGGCCGTCGGCGAGCTCCGGCTCACCGCACACCGAAGCGTCCGCGCGCCCAGTCGTGGATGCGTCGCGCGCTCGGGCCGTCGATCGCGCTCGGCAGCACGAGGACCGCGCCGAGCGTGCCCTGGAACCGTGTGTGAGGTCCGTAGTACGCGTCGTCGAGGCTTCCGCCGAGGCGGCTCCAGCCGCGCGCTCGCTCGTACGACGACGTGCCGTCGACCGCTTCCTCGCGGCCGTCCACCCATGCGCTGACTCGGCCGTCCGGCGCGTGCGAGAGGCCGAGCAGGCGCGCCTCGCCGACGCCCGTCTGCAGCGCTTCGCCGTGTCGGAGCTGCGACCAGAGAGGCTCGCCTGCGGCGCCCGCACCCGGCTCTCGGCTCACCATCGCCAGCGCTCCGTTCGAGAGACCGATGGAGCAGTCGGCGTAGCCGGTCTCGTCGGGACCTCCGACGATCGTCTCGAGCGGCGCATACGTCTCTTCCCAGTCGAACGGTGGAGGCACGATCGGAGCACGTGCGACCCAGAGCACCGTTCGCCCCTCCGGCTGTACGTCGGGCGAGCGGGCGGGATCGAGCGAGAGGACCGAGCGCGACCCATCGAAGAGCACGCCCGGTTCCGACGGACCGAACGCGTCCTCGACGAGCAGTGGCCTCGCCTCGCGCGTCGAGGCAGAGACGCCGAGCGCGTCGGAGCCTCGAACGACCCAGCGCGTCACCTCGCGCCCCTCGAAGCGCACCAGCCGCCACACCGATGGATCGATCCCCGCGCCGAAGCCGAACGTGTGGTTGCCCCCAGCGTAGAGGAGGAAGTCGTCGTGCACGGCGACACCTTGCGCATGCGAGCCCGGCGCCGGCGCGTCGGGGGCGAGCGAGGACCACGTCTCGCCATCGTCACTGAACCAGACCTCGTTCGCGTTGCCCGCGGACCATCCGTGCTCGGGATCGCCGTTCGTGACGCCGAAGAGGACGAAGAGACGGTCGTGCCAGACGAGAACGTCGGACCATCCCTTGCCGCTCCACGGAGGCGTGCGGTGGCGCGTCCACGCGATCCCGTCGGTCGTGCTCCACACGTCGTGGACGTACTCGTGGCCCAAGGACTCGCGGTAGCGCGCGCACCCCACGAGCCACATCCGCCCTCGCCACGCGACGAACGACGAGACCATCCCGCAGCCGCCCCAGCGCGACTCGCTGGCCGGGGCGTCGGCCGCGACCTGCGTCCAGTGCGAGCCGTCTTCGCTGCGCCAGAGGTCGTTGTGGTACCGGTAGTCTTCCTCGGGGCCGAGGAGATCCTGACCACCACCGGTCCAGAGCGCCCCGGCGTACACGCCCGAGATCTGCAGCGCGCGCGGAGACCACGGGGGCGCTCCCGGTGGAAGGACCGCGGTCCACGCGAGGCCGTCCTCGCTCCGCAACACGTCGTGGTTGTAGCGGCCCTGGTGCGAGTCCCCGCCGATCACCCAGAGCGCCCCTTCGAAGACGACCGTGCTGTGCACGTGGCGTCGCTCGAACCCGAGGTGACCGTGCGTCAGCTCGAGGCGCCACGAGATGCCGTCCGCGCTCGACCAGACCTCGTTCGTCGTGTTCTCCGGTGGGTAGCTTCCTTCGGGGATCGTCGAGAATCCGTCGGGGGCTTGGTATCCGTTCCAGCCGCCGATCATCCAGAACCGATTCGTCGACGGAAGCCACGTCAGCGTGTTGCCGTCGCGTACGCGCCAGTCCGGCGCCAGACGCGTCGTGAGCCGCTGCCACTCGTAACGCACCGCCGCGTCGCTGGTCTCGAGCCCCGTGCGCGCGTCGAAGAGTCGCGCGCCGGCGAGCTGGGCCGGGCTCCAGGCCTCGAAGCCGCCGACGAGCCGACTCACGCCACGATCGCTTCGCGCCTCGACGTCCCAGTGTCCGATCGGCAGTGGCGGAGTCGCGCAGCGCTGCTCGGTCGCCTCGGGTGGGCCGAGGGGCTCGCAGACGGCGCCGCCGATCGTGATCACGGCGCCGTCCAGATGCTGGCCGCGCAGCGTGACGCGGACCCCACCCAACGGATCGCCGATCGCGGGATCGATCGAGACGAGCTCGAGGGGCGCGGCTGCGTCCTCCGAACCGAGTGTCCGCGGGGCGTCGCATGCGACGGCTGCGAGGCACGCCAGGATGGGCGCGGCGAGTGGGGAGGGGCTGGGACGGACCAGCGGCCAGAAACACCGACGACCACGCGCACACATCCAGATCGGATGCCTGCGCGGCAGTACCAGACGCGTGCTCATGGCAGGGCGGCCATGGCGGCGGAGACACCCGCGCCGGTCTGCACCGCGTGGCCGCCTCGCCGCAGGGCACGCTCGATCGCGGCGAGCGTCGTCAGGACCTCTGCCGCGCCCGTCGCGCCCATGTGGCCGACGCGGAAGTAGCTCGCGCGCAGCTCGGGGTGGAGGCCCGCGGCGACGACGACGCCCTCGTCGCGGATCGCGCCGACGAGCGACGCGTCGATCCCCGCGGGGTAGCGCAGCGCCGAGAGGGTCGAGGCGCAGAGCTCCTCGCGCACCGGCAGCGTGGCGAGGCCCATCGCTGCCGTGCCGGCGCGGAAGGCGTGCGCGAGCCGTGCGTGTCGCGCGAACCGAGCCTCCATGCCCTCGCGCGTGATCGCATCGAGGCTCGCGGCGAGCGCGCCCACGAGCGACACGGCCGGCGTCGCGAAGTACGAGGGCTTGCCCGCCTCGTAGGCCTGCATGATCGGCAGCCACTCGAGGAGATCGAGGTAGAGCGAGGCAGGCAGCGTCGTGCGCGCCCTTCGGTGCGCGAGCGCGGCCTCGGACACGGTGAGGATCGCGAGGCCCGGCGGCGCGCCGAGCGCCTTCTGGCTTCCGGTGAGCACGACGTCGATGCCCCACGCGTCCTGCCGGATCGGCTCGCCCGCGGCGCTGCACACGGCATCGAGCACCACGAGCGCGCCGTGTTCCTTGGCCACCTTCGCGATCGGCTCGACGTCGAGACGTACACCCGTGGAGGTGTCGACGTGCGTGATCGTGACCACGCGCGGTCGCGACGCACGGACCGCCTCCGCGATCGCGTCGAGGCTGGGCGCATCGCCCGGAGGCGCCGAGACACGTGTCACCTCCGCGCCCAGGCGCGCGAGGATCGCGGCCATGCGCGCGCTGAAGTAGCCGGTGTCGACGACGAGCGCGCGATCGCCGCGCTCGATCAGGCTCGCGCACGCCACCTCCATCGCGAGCGTTCCGCTGCCCGCGAGCACGTAGGGCTGCGCGCGCGGCGCGAGCATCACGGTGCGGAGCGTCGAGAGCGCGCGTCCGAACACGGGCACGAAGTCCGGGTCGACGTGGCTCGTGCTCGGCACGCTCATCGCTGCGAGCACCGAGGGCTCGAGCTCGATGGGGCCGGGGATCATCAGCAGGCGGTGCTCGTTCATGCGCCGAGGGTGCACCCGCGCGTCGCTCGCGTCATCACGGAGGCGGCTGCACCGGCGACGCTGCTCGCGTGTCGTCCGAAGCTTCTCGCGCGTCGGCCGAAGCTTCTCGCGTGTCGGCCGAAGGAACGAACCGCGCGGGTCTGCGGCGGTGGGCCACGCGATCGAGCACCATGCGGAGCTGATCGACGTCGATCGGCTTGGAGAGCACGAACTGCATCCCGGCCTCGAGACAGAGGCGCCGCGTGTCCTCCGAGACGCTCGCCGTGAGCCCGACGAGCACGGGGCTCGGCGCCGCGAGGGTCGCGAGCAGCTCGCGCGCGAGCTCGGGGCCCGTGTGATCGGGCATGTGGTAGTCGAGCAGGATGACGTCGAAGGGGCGCGCGCGCGCCGCCTCGAGCGCCTGATGCGCGGTGCGTGCGTCGGCCGCTCGGTGACCCATGCGCTCGAGCAAGAGACACGCGACGCGGCGGTTCACGGGCTCGTCGTCCACCACGAGCACATCGAGCGCGACCGCGGGCGCGAGCGGCGTGAGAGACGTGCTCGTCACGGGCTCGTCGGCGACGCTCTCGGCCACGCAGGGCAGCCGCAGACGAAACGTGGAGCCACGTCCCGGCACGGAGTCCACCTCGAGGGTGCCGCCCATCGCCTCGGCGAGCCGTCGTGCGAGCGCGAGGCCGAGGCCGGTGCCGGTCGTCCGCTTGGCCACGTCGCTGCCCGTGCGCTCGAAGGGGAGGAAGAGGAGCGCGCGCGCCGCGGCGTCCATGCCGGGCCCGGTGTCGATCACGTCGAGCACGAGCTGGACGTCCTGGCCCGATCCGTCGGTTCGAGCGCGCACCTCGATCGATCCGTCGCTCGTGTACTTCACCGCGTTCGAGACGAGGTTCGAGAGCACCTGTCGCAGGCGCAGCGCGTCGCCGCGCACGTGCCGAGGCACCTCGGGCCCGACGTCCCAGCGCAGCTGGAGCCCCTTGGCGCTCGCGCTCGCTGCGAAGAGCGCACACACCTCGGACACGAGCGCGCGCGGCGTGACGATGCCTTGCTCGACCTTGAGCATGCCGCGATCCATCGCCTCGTGATCGAGGAGGTCGTCGACGAGCATCCGCAGCGAGTCGGCGCTCGTTCGCAGCGTCTCGAGGATCTCGCGTTGCTCGGCGCTGCCGACCTGATCGTCGAGCACGCGCGTGAGGCCCACGACGGCGCCGAGGGGCGTGCGCAGCTCGTGGCTCACGTTCGCGAGGAAGGCGGCGCGTCGCTCGACGAGCTGCTCGGCGCGCGCTCGGGCCTCCGCGAGGCTCTCCGCGAGCCGCTCGGCAGCCTCCGCGCGCTGCGCGCTCACGCTCGCGAGCGAGAGGATGCTGCCCTGTGCTCGGCTTCCCACGAGCAGCGCGGTGAGCGTCGCCAGCATCAGGTTCAGCGCGAGCTCGTAGGGCGTCGGGGGGTAGAGCGCCGTCAGGCCGAACGACTCGGCGGCGCGCAGCGCCCCGATGCCGAGCGCACCTGCGATCAACCAGGACACCGCCTGCCGACGACTGGCCAAGAGGCCCGCGGCGACGGCGAACGTGGGCAGGAACACGAGCGCAGGGGCCTCGGTGCCGCCCGTGAGCGCGGCGATCGCGAAGAGGCCGGTCACGTTGCTCGAGAGCGAGAGAAGGAGCGCGAGCTGCCCGCCCGCGGGCCAGAGCGCGCGCACGACGAGGAGTCCGGCGATGGGCACCCCGCACGCGGCGGACGCCCAAGGTCGCCCGAGACCGAGGTTCAGCGCGATGCCGACGACCCAGAAGCCCAGGGCCATCCTGGTCAACCGGTTCGTCTGCTCGACCTGCGGCTCGCTCATCCGGCCGGGAGGGTAGTCCCCCGCCTCGCGGGCGGTCACCCGGCCGCGACGGAATCGTGCGCGACGTTCGTGGAGGTCGGAGTCGGGCGCCGCTCTGCCACGCGATCGAGCACACGCGCGAGCTGCTCGACGTCGATGGGCTTGGCGAGCACGAACTGCATGCCCGCCTCGAGGCAGCTCCGTCGTACCTCCTCGGAGACGCTCGCCGTGAGACCGATCAGCAATGGCGCGGGCGCGGGCAGCGCGCTCGTCATCGCGCGTGCGAGCTCGGGGCCGGTCGTGTCGGGCATGTGGTAGTCGAGCAGCACGGCGTCGAACGAGCGGGCGCGCAGGGCCTCGAGCGCCGCCGACGCCGTCGCGACGGTCCGAGGGTGGTGCCCCATGCGCTCGAGCAAGAGCGCCGCCACGCGAAGGTTGATCGGCTCGTCGTCCACCACGAGCACCGCGAGCGCCTTCGTCGGCTCGACGGTGCGCACGCTGCTCACACGGGGCGCATCGGGCAGCGTCTCCGCGATGCAAGGGAGCTCGAGGCGGAACGTCGAGCCCCGCCCCGGCTCCGAGTCCACCTCGAGCGTGCCGTCCATCGCCTCGGCGAGGCGGCGCCCGAGCGCGAGCCCGAGGCCCGTGCCCGTGGTCTTCCTCGCGACGGCGCTGCCCGTGCGCTCGAAGGGCAGGAACAAGAGCGCACGCGCGGACGCGTCGATGCCCGGCCCGGTGTCGCGCACCTCCACGATCCACCTCGGCGCTTCGTCGCCGGGACGCATGCGCGCATCGACGTCGATCGAGCCCTCCGAGGTGTACTTCACTGCATTCGACACGAGGTTCGAGAGCACCTGTCGCACGCGGAGCGCATCGCCACGCACGTTCTCCGGCACGCCCTCGTCGACCTCCCATCGCAACCGGAGCCCCTTGGCGCTCGCGGTTCCCTCGAAGAGCGCACACACCTCGGACACGAGCGGGCGCACGCGGACCACGCCCTGCTCGACCTTCAGCATCCCGCGGTCCATCGCCTCGTGATCGAGGAGGTCGTCGACGAGCATGCGCAGCGAGTCGGCGCTGGTGCGCAGCGCCTGGAAGAGCTCGCGCTGCTCCGCGGTCGCGTCGGCTGGCTCGAGGATGCGGGTGAGCCCGACCACCGCCCCGAGCGGCGTGCGGAGCTCGTGGCTGACGTTGGCGAGGAACGCCGCGCGGCGGTCCACGAGCTGCTCGGCCTTCGCGCGCGCCTCCGCCAGGCTCTTGGCGAGGTGCTCGGCGGCCTCGGCGCGCTCACGGCTCTCGTCGGCGAGGCGCGTCACCGCCTGCCGCGAGCGCCACCCCACGACGAGCGTGCCGACGCTCGAGACGACGACGCTGATCGTTCTCTCGTGCGCGACTGGAGGGTAGAGGACCTCGAGGAGGCCACTGGCCTCGCCGAGCGCGAGCGCGCCCACGAGGCCGAGCGTCGTGACGAGCCACAGCCCGGCCCATCGGGGCTCGAGCACGGCGCCCGAGGCGACGGCGAGCACCGGCAGGTAGAGCAGCGTCGGCGCGTCCGTCCCGCCTGTCACGGCACAGACCAGGAAGATCCCGAGCGCGTTGGCCGCGATCGCGGGTCGGCTCACCTCGGCGGGTGCCACGGCACGCCGCAGCGACGCGAGCGTCAGCAGAAGGCCCAGGATCGGAACGAGGGTCGCGCCCGCCGCGTAGGGGCGACCCAGCGTCACGTGAGCGAGGGCGCCCGTCACCCAGAAGGCCAGGGCCACGCGCACGAGGCGCACCGCGTTGGTGGGCCGAGCGGTCACGGTCGACGGGTCAGTATCGGGCAACGACCCGGCGAACGAAAGCGACGGAAACGAGCGGGCCCGAGATCTCTCTCGGGCCCGCTCGGCTCTCATGGAGGTGGCGGGAGTCGAACCCGCGTCCGAAGGCGCTCCGCGCCGACTTCTACGTGTGTAGCCCGTGTGTTGAATCGCGTGAGGAAGCGCCCACGAGCAAACTCTCCCTCACGCTATCGACCAAAGTCTCGCTCTACCTGCGGTCGCTCAGGCAGCGCCAGCCAGTTCGATGACGCCTCCACGGGAGCACTGGCAGGCTCTCCGCTTCGACGGCTGTTTTGGTCTTATTCAGGCCGCAACAGCGTAGGTGCTGTCGTTCGCACTTACAGTTCCCGACTATGTTTGACGCCGTTGTTGGGCCCGGCGACACGCGATCTTTGCCTCACTGCCCCCGTCGAAACCGTGACACCCCCGAAGATCTCGGAGCCGCACGCGATGGAGCGAGGCCACTCTAGCAGGCGCGCGCGCCGACGCTCGCGCGGGCCCACCGTCCGAGCGGTGCACGAGCGAACGTTCGTCAGGGGGCGAGCTCGACGCGGTCTTTGCCGTTTCGCTTCGCGCCGAGGAGCGCGTCGTCCGCGTGCTGCACGAGGGCCGCAGGCGAGCCGCCGCGCGCCGTGGCGACGCCGATCGACGCGGTCACGCGCAGCCGTCCGCTCGGCAGCGGCACATCCTCCTCGCGGATGCGGGCCCACAGGGCCTGCGCGAGCGCGTGCGCATCGTTCGGCGTGAAGCCGTCGCAGACGACCGCGATCTCCTCGCCGCCGTAGCGGAAGCCACGCGTGCGCGGCGGCAGCACCGCACGAACGCGCTCGCCGATCGTGCGCAGCACGGCGTCGCCCGCGGGATGCCCGAGCGTGTCGTTGATGCGCTTGAAGTCGTCGAGGTCGAGGAGCACGAGGGCCACGGGGCGCGCGTCGAGGAGCGCGGCGTCGCACGTCTCGCGGAGGATCGCGTCGCCCGTGCGGCGCGAGGCGAGGCCCGTGAGCGCGTCCGTCGTCGCTTCGCGCGCGACGCGCTCGAAGCGCGCGGCGGACTCGAGCGCGGGCCCCGCGAGGCTCGCGACGAGGCCGAAGAGCAGCCGTGTCTCGTCATCCGGCGACCGGCCGGTGAACGCGTTGTCGGCGACGAGCCAGCCTTCGCGTCGCGCGCCGCCGCCGAGGGGTGCCGAGAGCGCGGTGGGCGCGTCGAGATCGAAGCGCGTTCCGTCGGCGAGCACGAGACCGAGCGGCGGCCGGCCCGCGCCGCGCGCGCCGACGAGCGCACGATCGAGCGCGGAGCCCGTCGCGAGTGTGCGCGAACCGACCTCGTAGAGGGTCTCGAGATCCGGCGCGTCGCGCTCGATCGATCGCCACACGCGATCGGCCTCCGCGCGGTCGATCGGCCCGATCGCGGCGAGCACCTCGAGGCTCGGGTCGCCGTCGCGCCGTCCGTCGCCGCGTGCGTCGGCGTGTGTCTCGGAGGGCACGAGCACCATCGCGCGGTTCATGCCGAGGCCGACGCCCGCCGTGACTCCGGTGAGCACGGCGCACGCGGTGGCGCGTCGATCGTCGCCCGACCGCGCGAGGCCGGCGATCCGCGCGAGCAGGGACAGCCCGCTCGTGAGACGCCCGTTGCGCGCGGTGAGCGCGCGGTTGGCCTCGACGACCTGCGCGAGGTCGGACGTGAGCGTCTCGCGGAGGTCGCGGGCCATCGCGCGAGCAGATTACCAAGGAGCGGAGGCCGCGAGGTACATTCGCGGGATGCTCGGTGCGCGTGCTCTCGCTTCCTCCACGGTGCTGCTCGCGGTGGCGCTCGCCGTGGGCGGCTGCTCGTGCGGACCGACCGTGCCGCCCTACGAGGGGCCGCGGCCCGATGGTGGCCCGCCGATCGATGCCCACGCAGGCAGCACGGACGACGACGCGGGCAGCGGCGGTGCGCTGGACGCGTGGCTCGATCCTCGCCTCGACGCGGATCTCGACGCGCCACCCGCACCGCGCGACGTCGGCCTCGACGCGAACCGCGACGTGGGACCGGTCGACGCGTTCGAGCACGATGCGGCGGGCGGCTCGGGCAGCGACGCGGGATCTCGCCGCGACGGCGGTGCCTCGCGCGACACGGGCCCCGACGCACGTCCTCCCTTCGCTGCCTGCGGCATCCTCTGGTCGCGGGGCGATCCGCTGCCGGAAGCGTGTCTTCCGCGGTGCAGCGCCTCCACGCGCGATCTCTTCGACGCGTGCTTCGCCGACGCCGTCTGCGAGGCCACGGTCATGGTGCGCGACACGAGCCGCACGGGGCTCCTCTACGTCTGGGACGAGCGCGATGTCACCGAAGTGGACTGCGAGGCCTGCGTCGGCACGCAGCGCTTCTCGTGCTGGCACGAGCACTGTGCGACGCAGGCAGAGGCGTGGGTGGACTGCATCGCGGTCCGCATGTCGGAGGCGTGCTCGCGCGAGCGCGACAACCTCGACCGCTGCCTCGCGCCGCACCGCGCCGAGGTGGACGCGTGCTCCTCCGCGCGTGTCACCGCCTGCTTCCCCGCGCGCTGAGCCGGACCCCGAGCTCACCCAACCAGCGCAGCGCGTCCTACTCCTCGGTGCCGAGCAGCGTGTCGAGGGGCTGGCGGCTCACGGTGTTCGAGCCGTCGAGGCCGTTTGCGTCGGTCTGGCTGAGATCGACGCGCGGCGCGAAGGCCTCGCGGTGGAGCTGCGCCACCGCGCGCGCCACGAACGCGTCGTCTTCCTCGGCGGCCTCGCGCGTGGTGTCGGTGCACGCGTACTGCGCGCCCGAGGTGCCGAGGTGCGAGGACAGACAGATGTGGAGACGGCTCGCGTCTCCATCGACGTCGAGGCGCAGGCCCGAGTCCTCCTGGTCGAAGCGCGGGCTCCACGCGAGGAGCGAGGCGGCCTCGGCGGGCAGGTCCCCGCCGCGCGAGGAGATGCGCGTCGGCAGCGAGAGGCCCATGCGCACGAACACGCCCGGATCGACCTGCATCGCCTGGTCGTACGCGGCGAGCGCGTCGTCGCGGCGGCCGAGCTCGCGCGCCGCCGCAGCGGCGAGGGCCGACACGCGCGCGAGCAGCAGCGTCTCGGCGCGCGGCAGCGTGCTCGAGGCGCGCTGCGAGAGCTCCCACGCGCGCTCCGCATCGCCGGCCGCGAGCGCGGCCTCGGCCTCGAACGCGTCGTAGTACGCAGGCGCTCCCTCGCGCGGATCCTCGCGTCGCGCGCGGCGCACGGCCGCCGCGACGACGCCCGGACCCAGCACGTCGACGAGCTCTCCGACGAGCCACGGCGGGGTCACCGCCGAGCGCGCACGGCCGATCTGGAAGGTGCCGACCAGGCGTGACTCGTCGCTCAGCGCGCGTGCGGCCTGCCGGCCCGAGGACCACGCCTCGACGCGCAGCGCGAGCATCTCGCCGCGCGCGCCCATGCGCTCGTGGAACGGCGCGCCGAGCGTGCTCTGATCGATCTCCTCGGCGCGCAGGCGCCGCGCGGCCCGATCGAGCAGCGCGCTGATCGCGAGATCCTGCGCGGGGTCGCGGCTGTTGTGCGCGCGCCGATCGGGCGCGAGCATCGCCTTGGTCGTGATGCGCACCGCGTCCTCGCCGCGGCCGAGCACGAGGAAGAGCTCGCTCAGCGTGCGCCGCGCTTCGTTGCGATCGGCGTCCTGCACGTGGGGCGGGCGGCGCAGCCGATACGGGTTCACCTCGCGCATCATCGCGAGCGCCTCGGCGAAGCGGGCCTCGCGCACGTAGAGCTCGGTGAGCTCGATGTACGGGTTGCCGTACCAGGAGAGCTGCGCCTGCGTCGCGGTGAGGCCGAACTCCTCGGCCTCCTCGAGCCGGAAGATGGAACGCGCGGCCTCCGCGAAGTTGGTGAAGTCCACGGCGCTCTGCGTGTCGGGGTCGGCGCCGCGCAGATCGAGTGCGGCGCGGCACGCCGCGTAGCTGCGCGTCTCGTCACCCGCCTCGAACTCGATCGCGCAGCGCGCGTTGAGCGCGATCTCGAGCTGGATCGGATCGCCCGAGGCCTCGCCGAGCTGCGCCGCGCGCCGCGCCTCGTCGAAGCGGCGCATCTTCATGAGCGGCCAGGCCGTCTCGGCCATGAGGTGCGGCTGGTAGAGCTCGTTGTAGCGAGCGGCCACGGCGAGCTGCTCTTCGTACTGCTCGAGATCACCGTGCGCCCAGACGAGCTCTCGCAGGATCGACGCGTGCCAGCGCCACGGCTGACCCGGCTGCGGCGGCTCGGCGAAGCGCTGCGAGAAGAGCGTGCGCGCCTGACGCAGGTGGTAGAGGGCGCGCGGGAAGTTCGCCTCGCCGTAGTGGTAGACGTATCCGAGCACGTAGTGCGCGGCGAACGAGCGCGGATCGCGATCGAGGATGGCCTCGGCGAGCTCACGCGCGCGGATGAAGTGCCGCTGCTGCTCGGCCTCGCAGTGCGCGCGCAGCTCCTCGGGCGTGCCCTCGAGACCCTCCTGCGGGAAGCCCGCGATCACGCTGCACGCGTCCTGGGCCAGCGCCCCCGGCGCGACCTCCGCGGGCACCTCGACCGGCTCGGGCGCGCGATCGTCGGGCGCCTCGGTCCCCGGCGGCAGCGGCGGCGCGTGAGGATCGCCCTGCGCGTGCACCACGGCCGCGAGCGCGAGCGAGGCGAGGCTCGACGCGAGGACGAGGCGGAGCGTCACGTGCAGGCGGGGGCGCATCGCGGCGGCCTACTTCAGCGCCTTGCGGCTGAGCTTCTCGACCTCGCGGGCGCAGTGCTCGCGCACGATCGCGCCGATGTCGTCGATGCCGGGCGCGACCTCGAGGCGGTGGCCGAAGACGTGCGGCGCGAGCACCTCGAGATCTCGCGGGCTCACGTAGTCGCGGCCCGCGAGCAGTGCGCGCGCCTGCAGGGCGGGCAGGAGCAAGACGAGCGAGCGGGTCGAGGCGCCCTGGAGCACGCGCTTGTCGCTGCGCAGGCTCCGTGCGAGGTCGACGAGCGACTCGCGGAACGCTGGATCGAGGGCGACGCTCTCGCGCAGCGCGCGGCGCGCCATGAGCACCTCGTCGCGCGTCACGCCGGGCTTCTCGGCGGCGTAGTCGAGGTGCGGCTTGGGGTATGCAGCGAGCACCTCGAGCTCGGCCTCGCGCGTGATGTGCTTCATCGCGATCTTGAAGAGGAAGCGATCGAGCTGCGGCGTCGGCAGCGGGTAGGTGCCCGCGAGATCGAGCGGGTTCTGCGTCGCGATGACGAAGAAGAGCTCGTCGAGCCGGTGCGTCTCGTCGTCGACCGTGACCTGCTTCTCGGCCATGGCCTCGAGCATCGCGGCCTGCACCTTGGGCGAGGTGCGGTTGATCTCGTCGGCGAGCACCACGTGCGCGAAGATCGGCCCGCGCCGGAACACGAAGCTCGAGGTCTCGAGCTGCATGACGTTCGTGCCCGTGATGTCGCTCGGCAGGAGGTCCGGCGTGAACTGGATGCGCCGGAACGCGCTGATGTGCTTGGTCGAGCTCTCGCTCTCCGAGATGGAGGAGCCCAGCGCGCGCGCGAGCGTGGTCTTGCCCGAGCCGGGGTAGTCCTCGAGGAGCACGTGGCCGTCCGCGAAGAGCGCGACGAGCAGGAGCTCGATCACGTCGTCGCGTCCCTTCACCGCGGCGGTGAGCCGTGCGCGGAGGCGGTTGCCGACGTCGCTCGCCTTCTCGAGGCTCGCGCGGATCCCGCTCGAGGCCGGGCTCGGGCTCGCGCTCGTCGCGCTCTCGCTGCTCGTGGTGTCCGTCACCGTGTCCATCCCTTCACCTTCATCGCGTCCTCGTCCACGAGAACGGATCGATCACTCCGAGCGCGCGCCGCCAGAAGGGCACCACACGCGCACGCTCGGCTGTGAGCGAGGCGGCTGCCTTGCGCGCCGCGCTCGCCACGTCCTCGGGCACCGAGCCACCGTAGCGGCTCGCCTCGGCCCACCGCGAGAGCGGCGTGAGGCTCGGCAGCTCGCGGCGCATGCGCTCGGCGAACGCCTCGCGCGACTCGCCTTCCTCGCGGACGATGCCGCCCTCGGCGAGTCGATCGAGCGCGGCGCGGAGCGAGACGCGCGCGATCTCCGTGCGGCCCGCGAAGGCCGGCGCCGCGGCGCGCCAGAGCTTGCCCCCGTAGAGGATCACGAGCGCGAGCCCGAGCAGCGAGAGGAGCGCGATCTGCGCCGCGCCCCGCGCGTTGCGCGCGAGCTCCGTGATCGGCGTGGGCGGCTCGGAGCCGTCGTCCGGGATGATGCGGTTGCCGCGCAGGAGCTCCGCGAGCAGCTGCTGGAGCTCCTCGTCGGGGGTGCCGGGCGGCGGATCGAGCGCGCGCTCGGGCATCACGTCGACGACGACCCAGCCCACGCCTTCGAGGTAGACCTCCGGCCACGCGTGCGAGTTCTGCCCCGAGAGCAGGATCGCCGAGCCTCCGCGCCGCCCGCTCTCGGACGAGAGGTAGCCCGTGGCCACGCGCGCCGGCAGGCCGATCGAGCGCAGGAGGAAGACGGTCGCGTGCGCGAAGTGCACGCAGTAGCCGGTCACGTCGCCGAAGAGGAAGTCGGCGGTCGGGTCCTCGGCCGCCGCGTGGCGCGAGCGAAGCGAGTACACGCCGTGCTCGCCGAGCCACTGCGTGATCGCGAGCGATCGCGCGTACGGATCGTCGCGGTACTGCTCGGGCATCTCGCTCACGATCTGCTCGGCGAGCGCCCGGTAGCGAGGATCCGCGGGGCCGTGCGTGTAGTGCGCGACCGTCTCGGGGCTCCAGAGCGGGCTGCCGGCGCGGCGCCCCACGAGCGACCACGGATCGCCCGTGAGCGAGGCCGAGCGCACGCGGAACACGCGCCGGAAGCGGCTCGGATCGGGGTTCGTCGCGGGGAAGAACGCGATGGGTGACTCGAGGCCGAAGGGCCGCGGGTGATCGGCGAGCATGCCGACCGTCGTCTCGACGGTGGAGCGGAACGCGCCCGTCTCGGGCGAGTCGGGGATCGGCGTCGAGCGCGACGGGTAGCCAGGCGCGACGTCCTCGTCGATGCCGCGCTGCTGCGCGCCCACGAGACGGCGGCCGTTGTAGCGGCTGAACGCGTCCTGCCGGAAGTAGTACACGCCGCTCGGTGGGGAGTAGTCGTCGTGCAGGAGCACGATCGCCACGGGCGCCTGTGCGCCGGACTGGTCGTACTCGTCCTGGAAGTCCGGACCGCCCTGTCGGTTGCCTTGTCCGCCCTGGCCGCCTCCTCCTCCGCCCTGCGAGGTGTCGTCGCGGAGCGAGAGGCCATCGCCCGAAGGCGGCGGCGGAGGAAGGCCCGCGACGTGCGTCGTGACGAGCACGAGGAGCAACATCGCGAAGACGAGCGCGACGTGCAGGATCGAGCGGAGGAGGCTCTTCTCCGAGAGGAGCAGGAGGCCGATCACCACCGCGGCCATCGCGCCGATGATGAGGATCGCGATCGTCGGGTCGCCGCCGCGCTCGAGGATCGGATCCGCGATCGCGTAGGGCCGATGGATCGCGCCGTTGCGGTGCGACACGACGAGGCTCGCGAACGCGAGCGCGACGATGGCTGCCTCGAGGATGGCGAGCACGCGGTGCCGCACGCTCGCGGCGCGCAGGGCCGTGGAGATCGCGCCCACGAAGCCGAAGAACGCGAGGAAGTCGCCGAGGCGGAGTGCCACGCTGGGGCCGAGCGCCTCCGCGATCGCGTCGCTGCCGACGAAGCCCTCGGCCACGACGTACGCGACGGCCAGCGCGCCGAGCGAGCCGAGCACGATCACGTGAAGCCTCAGCGCGGTGCCCGCGAGGAGGCGCCCTCCGATCGCGCCCAGGCCCGCGCCGAGCAGCGCGCCGAGCACGCCTTCGGGCACCGCGAGCGGGAACGCGAGCACGGCCGCGGTCGCGACGTAGACGAGCGTGCGCAGGAGCGTCGCGAGCCACGGCTCGCCGGCCGCGCCGCTGGCTTCACCCGAGGAAGCGGTGGGATGCGTCGCGGTGCTCATGCGGCGTGACCCTCGCTGCTCGCGGCCGAGATCGCGGCGCCCTCGTCTCGTGTACGTCGTCCATCGAGGGCCTCGAGGGCCTTGCGGTGCACCTCACCGAGGCGCCGCCCGCTCACACGATCGAGCACGACGACCTCGCAGCGCAGCGTGGCGAACGCGTGCACGACCTCGTCGAGCTCCCGGGCCAGCGTGCGCTCGCGCCGCGGGCTCGTGACGAAGAAGCGCCACCACGCGGGCTCTGGGCGCGAGGCGTCGAGGCCATCGGTCGCGACGACGACGCGCGTGCGGCTGCCGCGCTGCTGCGCGACCGCGACCGCGCGTGCGAGCCACGGGCCGGGCACGGGGGGCACGAAGAGCACGAGCGAGGCCGGACCGAGCCGCTCGGCGCGGGCCACGAAGGACTCGAGCGCGATCGCGCCGTCGTCTCCGACGCCTGCCGAGCGCACGATCGCCATGACGGCCTCGTGTGGATCGCTCGCCTCGCCCGCCGTACCGTCCGCACCGAAGACCCACTCGTCGCCGAGCACGCCGCTCTCGACGGCGACGCGTGCGGCGGCGGCGCTCGCCTCGTCGCGCGGTCCACCGACGAGGTAGCTGACCGTGCGCTTGGCACGCGTGAGCGCGCGCTCGGGCATGCGCACCATGAGGCGGCGCGTGCGACCGAAGACCTTCCAGTGGATGAAGCGCGCCGGATCTCCGGGCGCGTAGCGACGCAGCTCGATGCGATCACCGTCCGCGATGCCCATCGGGTGCGGGATGTCGTCGCCGCCGGCCATCGACACGAGCAGCGGCAGCTGCTTGAGCGCGCCCGCGTGAGGCAGCGTCACGAGCGAGGCGCGCTGGCGGTGCGACCACGCGATGCGCGCCAGGCCGAAGGCGTCCTCGACGACCACGCGTCGCGTGATCTCGTCGGTGGTGCCGCGGCTGCGCAGAGACGCCTGCTCGTGCACCGAGAGGCCCTTGGCGGCGAGCTCGAGCTCGGCCGCCGGCGCGTCCCACGTCCAGCGCACCCGCACGAACGGGAGCAGGAGCAGACGGGGGAGCGCGAGGCCGGTCGGGAGCATGCGCCCGGTCTCGAGGCGGCGGTCGGGCGCGGTGCGCGCGCTGCGCAGCCGCCACGCGATCCGGATCGCCCCGACGATCACGAAGAGCAGCGACGCGATCGCGACGCCGGCCGAGCCGTAGCCGATCACGAGAAAGACGAGATCGAGCTCGACGTACGCGAGGAAGCGCACGGCAGCGAAGGCGCCGGCCGCGACGAGCACGCCGAGCGGAGTGAGCGGGAAGAGGCCGGCGAGGGTCCGTGCGACGCGCCGCGCCCGCGCGCCGATCGAGCCCTGTCTCGACGCAGGTGCGCTCGACGACGTCGGGGTCGCGGGGCTCGCGCTGGCCGGGGCGCTCGGATCGGTCGCGGCGCTCGAGGCCGCGGTGGGTTGGGGTTCGGTCGACAACCGGGTCGCAGCTTTCAACGTCGGCGGGAGGAAGGGAAGGGCGATGCTGGAAGGACGGACCGTGTCGCGCGAGAAGGCTTGGCCTGGTCGTCCGAAGGCTTGGCGAGGCCGCGGCGCCGTGCGCGACGTCGCTGCGCCCGGCACCCCACCCGACGGACGGGGCCCCGAGCGCGGGCGCGAGGATGACCCGTTGACACTGGGTTTCCCACGCGGATACCTTGCGGCGCTCTCTGTCTGAAATTCCCCGAGATTGATGGGCTTTTGCGTGTGGCACGCGGCCCGGTGACGACGATGTTCCCCCGCGACGCGGGTGGTGTGGAGGCGCGAGGCGAGATGTCCGACGACAAGAAGCCGAAGAAGGATCTGCGAGCCCGTCTTGGGAAGACCATCGCGCCGACGACGCCGGGGGCGCCGCCGATCGCCATCCCCGGCGGAGTTCCGGGCGTTCCCGCCGCAGCGCCGGTCGCTGCGCCCGTGGCCGCGCCCGCGGGTCCCGGCGACATCGCGCCGCCCCCGATCTCGCCTCCGGCCGTCGCCGCGCCGCCGATCGTCGCGCCGCCGATCGCCGCGCCGGCGGCGCTCTTCGGCGCCGATCTCGCGCCGCCTCCGTTCGCGCAGCCCGCGGCGGCCCCCGCCGCGCCGCCCAAGCCGCGCCCGCCTTCGGATCCGTTCGCAGCGCAGGCGTCGAGCTACACGGGTGGCCCGCAGGAGGTCCGCCTCGTCATCGACGAGAAGCCCGTCTCGGACGACGAGGTCGGTCGCCAGCAGCGTGGCCGCACGGCGCTGATCGCCGGCATCTGCATCCTCGTCGGCGCCGCGCTCGGCGCAGGCGGTGGCTCCATGAACGGCCGTCGCACGCTCTACAACGTCACGGTCCGCGACGGTCACGACATCTTCACGGCGGTCGACACGGCCTCGCGCACGGTGCTCGACGCGCAGACGAAGATCGATGCCTGCGTGGCGGCCGCGGCTGGTCAGGGCGGTCAGCCCGCGCGCGTCGACTACGCCTCCATCGAGCAACTCCGCGCGCTCGAGAACCCGCTCCAGGCGGGCGCGTTCGCGCGCAAGAACTACGGCGCGTTCCAGCCGCAGACGGTCGACGACCTCTTCAGCTACTACAACAACATCCAGGAGCTCTGGCGCATGTTCGGGCACCTGCAGAACACGACGCTGCCCGAGGCGCGTCGCGCAGAGCTCGATCGCACGGCGACCGCGACGTCGGAGTCGGCGACCGCGCAGTTCGGCGCGGTGCTCGTGACGGCGCCCGAGGATCAGGGCGGCGCGCTCATGGGTCAGCTCGCGTTCATCGAGGAGGCGCCTGCCGAGGGTGACGAGCCCCGCGTGCTCGCGCGTGGCACGCGTGGCGGCCCGGGCCGCGCGATGGCCATCTTCGCGCCCGGCGTGGAGATCGGCACCTCGCCCACGCACGTGCTCCTCATCGACGGCGCGGGCAGCCGCGGCGTGCTCGCGTCGCAGACCGGCGCGTTCGGCGAGTACGTGAACTCGATCCGCGAGATCAAGACGCTCATGGATCAGACCATCGAGATCCAGGGCCGCCTCACCACCTCGCTCGGCGAGATCGCGCGCCTCGAAGAGGTGTTCGCGCTGTGATTGCCCGAGGGGCCGAGCGGCCCCTCCCCCGCGAGGCGGGGCCCCCTCCCGCTCCGGCCGCCGAAGCGGCCGCTCCGCGCGGGGCCCCAACCCCGCTTGGCGGCTCGCCCGGCTCGCCCGCTCTCAGCGCAAACGCCCGCTCCGAACCGAGCGGGCGTTTCGCGTTTGGGTGAGATGTCGCGTCCTTCCCTCCGTGAGCGCTACGGGCGCTGGGCGCTGATCGCCGGTGGCTCCGAGGGGATCGGGGCCGCGTTCGCGTCGGCGCTCGCGGCCGAGGGGCTCTCGCTGATCCTCGTGGCCGAGAAGGCCGAGCCGCTCGAGACCGTCGCGCGCGAGCTCGCTTCTCGGCACGGCGTCGAGGTTCGGCCGATCGTCGCCGACCTCGCGGATCCCGACGCCCTCATGCGCATCGCAGAGAGCGTGCGAACGCTCGAGCTCGGCGTGCTCGTGTGCAACGCGGCCGTGGTGCCCACGGGGCCGTTCCTCGAGCGCTCGCTCGAGGAGCACCTGCGCGCGATCGACGTGAACTGTCGTGCGCCGCTCTGGCTCGCGCACCGGCTGGCGCCGGCGATGATCGCGCGGGGTCGCGGCGCGATCGTGCTCATGTCGTCCATGGCGGGCCGCCAGGGCTCGGCGCTCTTCTCGAGCTACGCCGCGAGCAAGGCGTTCGATCTCGTGCTCGCCGAGTCGCTCTGGGACGAGCTCCGCTCGCGCGGCGTGGACGTGCTCGGCGTCTGCGCGGGCGCGACGCGCACGCCCGGCTGGCAGCGCTCGGGCGCGCGCACGAGTCGCTTCTCCCCTCCCGTGATGGAGCCCGACGCCGTCGCCCGCGAGGCGCTCGCGATGCTCGGCCGCACACCCTCGCGCGTCGTCGGCCACTGGAACCGCCTCGCCACCTTCGCGATGGAGCGCCTCCTGCCGCGCCGCCTCGCCATCGAGCTCCTCGGCCGCTCCACCCGCGCCCTCTTCGACGAGCACTGAAACCGAGTCGACACTTGCGCACGTTCGGGGCGCGAGCTACCCACGCGTGTCCGCAGCGGGTGCGGGCAGTCCTCGGGGAGTCGAGCATGAGAGCGAAGTGGGCGGGTGGTGGAGCGGCGCGCGGTTGGCTCCTGGGTGTGGCGGTCGCGATCGCAGCGAGCTGCGATGGTGTGGCACTCGATTTGCCCCCCCCCGTCGGACATCGCGGTCGCGACTGAGGCCATCGTCCAGTCCTTGACCATCACGGGGGACACCGAACTACGGCAGTCGACCCCCGACACCAACTACAACACGTCGACGCTCGTCACGGTGAACACGGCCTCTCAGCGAGCCGTCCTCCGCTTCGACACTTCGGTGGTGATCCCGCCGACCTCCACGGTCACCGGGGCGGTGCTCTCCTTCACGCTCTCGAACAGCTGCCCTGCGGGCACCCAGGTGGAGGCCCGGCGGCTGAACCAGGTGTGGACTCCCAGCGCCGCGACGTGGAACTGCACCAACGACACCAATACGACGACGGCGGGGTGTCAGGGCGGCGCTGCGTGGACGAGCGTCTCGTCGCTCAACCTCGCCGGAGTCGGCACCTGCGACGGCACGACGACGGTCCGCATCGACGTGACGGCCGACGTTGCGGGATGGATCGCCAACCCGGCGCCAGGGCACGAGGGCTGGGCGATCCGCCTTCTCACGGGCACCAACGCGTTCTCGTCTCGCGAGACCGCACAGGGCCCCACGCTCGTCGTCAACTACTACAACGGCACCTTCGTGCCCGTGCAGCCTGTGGCGCCGCCCCTGGACCGCACGACGCCGACGGCGGTGTACGACCAGTACCGGTTCATCTTCGATCCCGCGGTTGGTAGCGCGCCGACCAATCCCCAGGTCGGCGTCACGATGGGGGCCATCGTGCGGGACCGCGCTGCCCACCTGCGCGGACGCATTCGCCTTCACAACGGCGCAGGTCTCACGGGCGCGAGCGTGGAGGTCCTCGGCCAGCCCCAACTCGGCCGCACCTACTCGCGCGCGGTCGGCACAGGGACTCCCGACGACGGGGTGTGGGACATGGTGATCAACGGCGGAGGCAACTACACGTTGATCGTCCGCCGCGCCGGCTACCTCGAAGTGCATCGCGACGTACATGCGGAGTGGGGCGACGATCTCTCCGTCGGCGACATCGTGATGACGCCGGAGCCGACTTCGTGCAGTGGAGTCGTGTCCGGCTCGACAGGCGGCTTCCTCACGGGCAATCAGAGCTGCGGAGGAGGGACCTGCAGCGCCGCAAGCGGGAACGGCTGGAGCACCGCCGACACCCGCGGCACGCGTAGCTTCGGGCTGTATGTCCCGCCGGGCACCACCGTCGCGAGCGGTGGGACTCCGACCTCGAGCTATCGTGTCTGCGTGACGGAGTACACACGCAGCGTGTCCTCGCCCGACCCGGTCAACGATCGGATGAACCGGGTGGACGCGATGCCGGCTGACGTGGCCGCCAACACCGCCTACACCTTCGCCGCGGAGGGGCAGATTCGCGCGGCGAGCGGAAGCTCCTACGGCACGGCACAAGAGGGGGCGACGTTCTCCGGGGACGCACTCTTCTACGTCGCCACGTCGGGTTGGTCGGGAGGTGGGGAGGACCTCGTGTTCAATCCCGGGACGATCATCCCTGGAGGCGCCTTCAACCGGTCGTCGAGCTCCTGGGAGCCCACGGACAATGGCCTCGTCATCGAGGTGACCTGCGCCGCGGGCGGCGTCGCGACCGTTCTCCCGACCTGGTTCACGCTTCCCACGGCGGAGGCGAGCGCTCTCTGTGCTTCCCCCCTCGTTCCGTCGTTGGGCGTCGCGGTGCGTTTCTGGCGCGTGCCGGTTCGCCACTTCTCGCCAGTCGACTTCAACCTGCTGCAGCGCGCACCCGTTCCCTTCCCCGGTTCGTCCGGTGGTGCCGGAGGCGGTCCCATCGCGAGTGGTTCCCCCGACGGCGGCGGTGTCGGAGGCGGTCACGGCGATGACTCCTCCACCTGTGCGCCTGGCTCGATCATCCACTGTGAGGGGCGTGCCGTCTCGGAGACGATCCCCCTGATCGGAACCGGCGCGAACCTCGTCTATCACTCGGCCCACCACCGGGGCCGCGCTGAGTTGTTCACCGTGTTCGTCCGCCCGGTGGACATGGCCGCCGAACTCGGCTTCCTGAGCGACACCGACGGCGATCCCACGGTGGGGGCCTCCAGCCTGACCGCCCGCTCCGAGGTGTTCGTCGGAGGGCAACGGATTGGCTTCGTCAACTTCAACAACGCGCAGCTTCTGGCCCGAACCGTCACGCCCGTGCTCTGGAATGGTCTCGATGCCTTCGGTCGTCCGGTCCAGGGGGTGGTCGAAGCTCAGATTCGAACGCTCTACACGATGACCTTGCCCTTCTGCAGCAACTCCGCGAGCTCGGGGGCCATCGGCGGGGCGATTGGGCCTCGGCAGTTCGGCATCCAGAGCACCGACCTCTCTTGCACCTCGTCCGGACGAGGCGTGCTCTCGGTGCGACGCGACGAGTTCGTGGAGGTCGGTACCGTCAACGACGGACTGCGCGGCCTCGGAGGCTGGGCGGTCGACGTGAACCACACCTACGACCCGGCCTCCTCGATGCTGTTCTACGGCAACGGGCGACGGCGCTCGGTCTCGGTGGCCGATGCTGGCACATCGACGATTCGTCGGCGGGTCGTGCTCGACGCCACGTCCTCCCCGGCCCTCTCCGCTGCAAACTGGCACATTCGCGACATGGACGTCTCCCCGGACGGCACGGTGTACTTCACCCTCGGCGTCGACGAGTACCCCAACTCCGCGACGCCTGTGAGCCCGGGCACTGGCCTCTATCGCTTGCTCCCCGACGCGTCGACCGTGCAGCTCGTGGCCACGGATACGGCGCATCCGTTCGGGGTGACGGTCCACCGTGATGGCTCGGTGTGGGTGACGGACGCCGTCCCTGGTTGTATCCGTCGATATCAGACCACCGGGGCTCCACCCTGGAGTGGTCAGGTCATGGTCGGGAACTGTGCGACGGTGGGTGCGAGTTTGGTGGGCCTGTACGGCAACGGGATGCCCGCCACAGGGCCTCTCGAGAATCCTTCTCTCTTCGAGCCGGCTGGGATCCGATCGATTGCGGCGAGAGCGGACGGGTCAGTCTACTTTGCCGAGCATGACGGCAGAGCAGACGACGATCTGTTTCGCTATCGCCCTATTGGTGGTGCGACCGGACTCGTGGATGTCGTCAGTCTGCCCGGCGTCAGCAACGACATCACTGCGCTCGAGCGGGACGGCGGGTTCGGCATCTTGTTCGGCCAGGACGGCTTGCTGCGCCAGTTGATGGTGGACGGGTCTGTGCTCGCCACGGCAGGCGGCGTCGGGCCGGACGCCGACCTCGTGGCGCGCAACGTCGTACGTCTCTTTCCATCCGGGTTCGCCGCGGGCCTCGGGGGAGACATCTTCGCTGCTGCGTTCGGTCCTGGCCCGGGGATTCAACGCGTCGTCCGGATCTCGGGCGCGTTCGCAGAATCCGTGGTGGGCAGCACCGAGGTGAGCCCGTCCAATGATGATGCCTGGACCTTGACCACGCCGAACCTCGCCACCACCTCGCCCCGCGCCTCGGCGAGGCGCGCCTGGCTCCGCGACGTGGACGACCTGGTCCAGCTGCCGACTGGATACCTGCTCATCGCCGACAATCACGTGTCGAGCACCTCCACCTCCGTCACCGAACGCATCGTCTTCTATTCGGTCCAGCCGCCGTACGACACGACCACCACCTCGACGCACTCCATCGTCAGCGAGGACCGGACGCAGATCTTCGAGTTCGAGGGCAGCGGGCGACACCTCCGTACCCGAGACTTGCTCTCCGGTCACGTCCTCTGGTCCTTCGGTTACGACACGCAGGGCAGGCTCACTTCCATCACCGATCGTGAAGGGCAAACCACCAGCATCGTCCACGGAGCCACGTCGATCACCGTGACTGCTCCGGGCTCGTTGACGACCACGCTCACGATCAACTCGTCCTCGGGCTATGCCACCTCGGTCGCCTCGCCGGGCAACGAGCGGATCTGGACGCTCGGTCACACTCACTCAGGCGGCACGCTGGGACTCCTCAACACCCTCCGGATGCCGAGCGAGATCGCGCCGGCCACGCACTCGTTCACTTACGACGGGCTCGGGCGGCTCGCCACCGATGTCGATGTCCCTGATACGGGGACTGGGACCGGCCCATCGCAGGGGATCACCGAGGCATTCGTCAACTACGCTTCGCCAGCCCTCATCACCGGACCGCTCAGCGGAGTGCGGACCGTCACCCTCACCAGCCCGCAGTCGAGGCTCACGACGTTCGCGATGCGCCGTGACGGTGCTCGGGTCTGGACTCGGATGGGTTTGCCCACCGGGGGATATCGCGAGCGGCTCGATCGCGGCGACTCACGCGGGCTCCTCGACGTGCGCGACTTCGACGGCAGCATGACCGCCGTTGCCCGAGAGCGCGACCCGCTCTACGACCTCGATGCGCCCTACGTGGCGAGTGTCCGACACTGCCGCCCGAGCACGGTCACTGGCGCGACGCAGAGCTGCGACGGCGTGAGCGCAGGTGCGGATGCAGCGGCGGGCTCGGGCACACCGGGCGCGACCGTGGTGTCCCGCGCGCGGACGTTCGTCGGAACGAGCACACTCAACGAGACGACGACCGTGGACGGGCTGACGTGGGCGCGGGAGACCAACTTCGGCACGCGCACCATCATCTACAGCCCCCCGAACCAGCAGAACGTCACGCTGCGCTTCGACGCCCAGGGGCGCCTCGAGCGGATCGAGCCGTACGCGCAGTACCCGGTCTGCATCAGCTACACTGGTCACCGCGTGAGCTCCGTGCGGCAAGGCAACTTCGCGACCTGTGCCTCCACGGCGCCGCCGGTGCGGCGTGCCGTCTCGTTCGGATATGGGACCGGGTCGCGGCGGTGGTTGGAGGACGTGACGGTCGGCCACACGGCGACCACGCTGCTCACGGACCTCACGCCGAGCCCCAACCGAGGCCTGGTCACGTCGGCGCTCCTGCCGGGCCGAACCCAGCAGTCTTTCTTCGAGTACGATGCAGACGACCGCCTGCGTCGCATCGCCCCGGCGGGGCACTACACCGGTACCACGCCGCCCGCGGCCGCCTCGGACAACGGCGACTATCAGTACACGTACACTGGACGCGGGTTCTTCGCGACTGAAGAGACCCCCGTGACCACGCATGGCACGACGCTCGAGACCAGTGGCACCACGTACACGAACGACCGCCAGTTCTCCACCCGCCAATTCAGGGGCACGAACCAGTGGTCGGCCGCCTACCACCCCACCACTGGGGTTCTGACCTCGCTCACCGCAGGCACGGAGACCTTCACGCTACTCGGCCACGATGCGCTCGGTCGCCCCGCCACGATCCAACAGTTGGGGGCGTCGGGCTTCTCGAGCTTCGGCTACACGCGCGATGGCTTCGCTGTCCCGACGCAGGAGACGCTGGCGATCCCTGGCTACACAGGATCGCTCACACGCACCGTCAGCACGCAGCATGGCCGACTGACTCGTGAACAGATTGCCAACGACGGGACCTCGCTGGCGATCGACTACACCACCCGGCCTGGCACGACCTGGGCGGCCATGGACCCTGTGTTCTTCGCGGCTGCCGCCACTCGGGGCTCTGTCGCTTCGACTGGCACACTCAGCATTCGCTGGATGCAGCCAGCCACGGCGTCCGACACGAGCCTCAGCCAGCACGTCCGAACGGATGCGATCTCCGGCGGGGTCACCTTCCAGACTCTCCATGGATACAACGCGTGGGGAGAGCTCCAGCGGCTCGGCACCACCTACCTCGGCACCACCTGGTTCGCGGACGAGATCTGTGCGCGTGACGACGTCGGCCGGATCCTGCGGCGCTACGAGACCTATCGAACCGGTGTCGGCACGGCCGTCGAGTACCTCCGCTACACGTACAGCTACAGCAATGGCCGGCTCTCAGGCGTCAACACGTATCGCCACACGACCGCCATCACGTGCTCCACGACCACGGGCGGCACCCTCATCTCGAGCTCGTCAGGCCTCTACGGCGTGGTGTCGAACACGCTGAACCGCGTGTTCACGAACGGCGCCTACAACGGGGAGGACCAGCTGACCGCCGAAGGCGCGACCGGGAGTGTTCGCAGCTACGGCTGGGACAACCGCGGGCGGCTCATCTCGCGCTCGGCCACCGGGAGCACGAACGGGTTCACGTACGGCTGGGACTCCCGCGATCACATGACGTCCAGCACGAACACCACGGCGTCGACGACGCGCACGTACCAGTACGACCCGAGCGGTCGTTTGGTGGCGGCGCGGGGCGGCGGCCTCACCGATGAGTTCTTCGTCTACCGAGACGGCACCGAGCCCATCGCCTGGTCTCGAGGTGGCGTCCACCAGTACTACGTGTATGGCAGCCAGCGGCACGTCCCGGACCTGATCTACGAGGACACGGACGGCGACGTCGAGATCGACAACGTCTACCGTGTGCTGACCGATGAGCGCGGCAGCGTGCGGATGGTCGTGTCTCTGGCGGCCACGCCGTTCATCGCGCAGCGCATCGAGTACGACGTGTTCGGCAATCCCACCTTCCCGGTGGGCGGCGAGACCGTCCAGCCCTTCGGCTTCGCCGGCGCCATTTGGCTGGGACACGCCCGCTTCTGGCACATGGGCGCTCGCGACTACGACCCCGCCGTCGGCCGCTGGACCAGCAAGGACCCCATCCGCTTCGCCGGCGGCACGAACCTCTACGTCTACTGCGAAGGCGACCCGGTCAACTTCGTGGATCCCAGCGGTCTCAACGGCGTATTGGGATTGATGTGGGAGCAAGCCGGGGAGATCCTTGGAGCGGCCGCACTTGGTGGTGTGATCTCCGGCGGCGTCGCTGCAGCGACCACCGCTAGCACCGGTGGGAGTTTCGGCGATGTTGTAGGCGCGTTCGCGGGGGGCTTCGTCGGCGGCTTCCTGGGCACGCTCGCCTTCGAGATCCTGGTTCGAGCCGGTGTAAACGATGTGTACGCCACGGGCGTCCAGAGCTGCCTGTCCGCCGGAGTCGGAGAACTCATCCGTCAAGGACTTTCGAGTGATCCGTGGGATCCGCAACGACTCGCCGCCGTGACGGGGCTTGGAGTCGTGACTGGCGTTGGGGTGGGCGCCGTTTGGGATGTTGCCACAGCCGAGAACTTCGCGGTCCTCCCAGTCTCGGGTCGTGCAGTCGTCAACGAGGCTATCCTCAGCGGTTGGAACTCATTGTTTGTCGCGGGCTATGACCTGACGGTGAACCGTTGACAGCCTCTCTCGCTTGCCGAGCCCGGCAACCCGGAAGGCACGCTTCGATCCCGCTCATCCTGTCGGTCGCGGCTGCGTCCTTCTATCTCCTCGATTGGAGCGATCCCTACGCGCGACTCGTGATGTCTGGCGTCGTGGTGGTGCAGTCCGCCATGCTTCTGCTGTTCCCGTGGTCTCGTAGAATCGAGTACGACGGTCACCAATTGCGTATCCGATACTGTACCTACCCAGGCTGGAGCGTGCACCGGCGAGACTTGCCGGCGGTCAAGTCGCTGAGGCGAGGTGAGACCGACGTTGAACTCTACGACGCAAGAGGCTCGCTCCTTCTGCGACTAACCTACGTGCTCGAGGAGGATTGCAATTCTGATACGCTGGAGTTGGCGCGGGTGCTAGAGATTGACTGACGGCGAACCCTTATCGTCGAGTATTGAGCTGCGGGGCGTGGGTTCGATGCCTGCCTCAAGTTGCGGAGGAGTTGCACTCATGTGGACCGTTCGTCATGGCTTCTTCGCGATGGTGCTGGCATCCTGCCCGGGCCTTGCTGGATGCGCAGAGACCCATCCGACGCCCGAGGATGCCTTCCTGTCCTACGATGGCACGACCGATGTGTTCCCGGCGGACGCCTCTCGACCCGACGCAGTACCAGCTGACGCGGGGCTGGATGTGCCCCTCGACGCGTTCGTCCTGCCCGATGCGTGGTCGCCGGCCGAGCTGTGCAATGGGGTGGATGAGGACGACGACTCCTTGGTCGATGAAGGCGCGCAGGCGGATTGCCGGGTTGCGCCGGGGGCGGGGGAGGCGGTGTGCGTGGGAGGGGCGTGCCGCTGTCGCGAAGAGGGCGCGCTGGCGCATGCCGGGGCGTTCGCGGACTGCAATGGGGACTGGCGCGATGGGTGCGAGACGGCGCTCGACTCGCCGGCGAGCTGCGGTGGCTGTGGGGTGGTGTGCGACGCGGTCAGCGAGTGCACGGACACCGAGGTCGGCGGGCTGCGCTGTCGGCCGATGGGGATCCTCGACTTCTCGCTCTCGCGGCGCGATGGCGAGATCTCCTGCGTCGTCGGCCTCGACCATCGCGTGCTCTGCCGCGGACCGAACGCCGCGCACGCGATCTCCGACGCCGCGGAAGAGAGCGCGACGCTCGACTGGACCGTGCTCGATGTGCCGGCCTCGAACGGTGTGCGCGCCGATCTCCACGTGCGCGCCGACGGAACCGAGGTGATGACCGTCTGTGTGATCACGACCGAAGGCGACGTGGTCTGTCGCGGCGGCAACGACACGGGCCTCCTCGGCTACGGAGACCGCGCGCCGCGCGCCGGCAATCACCGCATCGCCCTGCCGGAGCCCGTCTATCGGGTGGAGATCCGCCAGGGCGACGCCTACGCGATGTTCGGCGCCGACACCGCGCTGGTGAGCCTCTGGCGCTGGGCGGGAGACGCTGCGCTCGCTCCGGTCGAGTGGTTGCCCAACACCGTGCGCACTTTCGCACTCGGCAACATGCCGATGGCGGGTGTGGCGGACCCGACGTGGCCCTTTTTCGACGACGGCGCGAGCAACGTTCAGGCGTGGGGACCCCATCGCGACCGGTTGGCCAACCGAGAAGACGGCGAACCGCCCTGGGAGGTTCCCACGCGGTTCTTCGGGGGCGCCGCCACGGTGGCTTGCGCACGAGATGTGTGCTGTGTGGATAGGCCCCACTTTCTCGGGTGCTGGGGGCGAGAGACGCGGTGGTGGGAGAGCTCTCCGCAGTTGGCGTGGGTCAGCAAAGACTTCTACGTGCCGCCTGGGAGCCCCTACTTCGCGTTCTTCGGTGATGATCCGTGGCTCACCCCCCCGCGCAGCGCGATACGGATGGCACCGACACCCGATGGTGGTTCCGAGGTCTGCGTGGGTCAGCAGATCCCGGCGCGCTACCTCACCTTCCGTGAGAGACCCGCGCTCTGGTGCGCTGACGCGCGTCGTCTGTCCGAGCTGCCATACACCGTGGTGGATGAGGTCCTCCGGCCCGAGCCCGACCGCTACTCCGCAGACGGCCGTCCAGCGAGCTCACGGCCCGATTGGGACGCGATGTGCCTCGACCTCGCGCCGAACCACTGGCGCTGCTGGGGGCTCCACGAAGGGTGGGGACACCCAGCGATCCCGTGAGCCCGTGGTCTCGAGACCGTCCGTCTGGCCTGGGCCTGCGACGCTCGGACGAGGCGGGTGCGAGCGGGATCCGGGCCCGATCACCGCAGGGTAGGGCTGGGGCTCTCGAGTCGGTGCACGAGCCTCCTCTACCGTACGGCCGCGCGGTACCTCGCTGCGGGAAGGGCATCGGCAGTCGCCTGGACCTGGGACTGGCTCAACAGCATGATCTCGAGCGTGAACACCACGGCGTCGACGACGCGCACCTATCAATACGACCCGAGCGGTCGATTGGTGGCGGCGCGTGGCGGCGGCCTCACCGATGAGTTCTTCGTCTACCGCGACGGCACCGAGCCCATCGCCTGGTCTCGAGGTGGCGTCCACCAGTACTACGTGTACGGCAGCCAGCGGCACGTCCCGGACCTGATCTACGAGGACACGGACGGCGACGTCGAGATCGACAACGTCTACCGTGTGCTGACCGACGAGCGCGGCAGCGTGCGCTTGGTCGTGTCTCTGGCGGCCA
>JBILLJ010000147.1:0-21877 GCA_044376125.1 Sandaracinaceae bacterium | reverse complement strand
TCGCCCGAACGCGAGCGCCGCGTGACGCGCGCGCGCTGCCGGCAGCGGTGTCGAGCGCGAGCGCCCCGTCCTGGTGAACGAGGAGCACGTCCTGCGGGCCGAGCGCGACAAGCCGCGGGCAAGCGACGGGCGGGCTCTGCCAGTAGCCGAGGCGACGCTCGGTCGCGCGGTCCCACGTGCTCACCGAGACACGCCCACGGCTGCTGAGCAGCATGCCCGCGTCATCCACGTCCATCGCATGCGCGAGGTGCAGCGTCGCACCGTCGTGGCTGAGCGCGATCGCCGCGAGAGCTCTGCCCCCATGCGGGCGCGGACCGTGCGGGCGAGATCCGTGCGGGCGCGAAGCGTTCATCGGCGCCAGCATCGCACGCCGCGAGCTGCTCTCTTCGTCGCGCGTGAAACCTGACACGGAGCTGACAATCGCACCTGCCAGGCTCGTCTCCCTCACGGAAGGAGATGCCATGAAGACGAACGAAGTGGGTGAGCGACTGGTGGCCCTGTGCAAGGAAGGACGCAACGAGGAGGCGAGCAGGACGCTCTACGCCGAGGACATCGAGAGCGTGGAGGCGAGCCCGCCGCCGGGCGGTCGAGAGCGGGTGACCCGCGGGCTCAGCGCCGTGCTCGCCAAGGGAACCTGGTGGGCGGAGAACCACACGATCCACTCGGCCGAGGTGCAGGGTCCGTATCCCCACGGCGAGGACCGGTTCGCGGTGCGCTTCGTCTACGACGTCACGAACAAGCCGACGAACCGTCGCATCACGATGGACGAGATCGGCGTCTTCCACGTCGCGAACGGGAAGGTCGTTCGCGAGGAGTTCTTCTACACGGCGTGAACGCCCACCGGGCGCGCGGCGCACTGCGCCCCCTGGGCCCCGAGCGCGCCGCCTTCGGTCGTGAGGGTGAGTCCCTGGTTCATGACCGATGGTGGTGACGCTCGGGTGCTCCGCGCCGAGCGCGCCGCGCCTTGACCCGCGGGCGTCGCTTCGAGAGCATCGAACGCGTGCCTGGCGGTTCCGATGCTCCGAGCAGCGCGACGAGGGCGGGACCCACGTCCGCCGAGGCCTCGACGCCCCGTCGGATGCCCACCCTGTTCGTGAGCCACGGCGCCGCGTTCTTCACCACGAACGAGAGCGACGCGACGCATCGTTTCCTCGCGGGACTGGCGAGCGCGGTCTCGGAGCTCCGACCGCGCGGCATCGTGATGATCTCCGCACACGACGAGCGCTGGCCGCGCTCGCGCCCCTCCGGGACGAGGCCCACAACCAAGACGTGTTTCGATCTGGCTTCTTCGGCGGCGCCGACATCGCCGTTCCACAGCCCTTCTCCCGCGAGCTCGATGCGTGGGTCTCGTCGATCGTCACGCGCGAGGTCGGTCGAGCCCGCACCGATGCGTTGGCCGCCTCGAGCGAACACCCACGCTGGGCCCAGGCACACCCGAGCAACGAGCACTTCCTGCCGCTCGTCGTCGTCGCCGCGGCCGGCGGCACGTCTCCGGGACACAAGATCTTCGAGGGCTTCCAGCACAGCCTCTCGACCTCAGCGTTCCTGTTCGGTCCGTGAAGGGCCCCTCATGCGCTCGCCCTCGCGTGGCGTGCGCGGCGCCCGAGGAGCGCGAGGCCTGCGAGGAGAGCCGTGCCGAGCGCGACGCCGCTGCCGCGCCCAGGCGAGGCCGAGCAGCCGATGCCCGTGAGGAGGCCGCGATCGGCGCCGTTCACGGTCCACGCGGCGGCGTGCGCGTCGTCGCACGCGGTGGCGCCGTCGTAGGTGATCACGTCGACGCGACTGCCACGCTCGATCGTGGTCTGTCCAGACACGGGCTGCCCGCTGCACGTGTCGTCGAGGCGCTCGTCGACGGTGGTCGCGGTCACCGTGCCCGTGGGCGCGAAGCCCGAGCGCTCGAGGGTGCCAGTGCCGTTCCAGGTCGTCGCGGCGTCGTAGCCGCCGCGCACCGTGCCCACGTAGTCCACGTGCGTACGCGAGCCGCCCTGGATCACGAGGTCGACGTCGAACTCGTGGAGATCGTCCTCGAGCATGCGGATCGACGCCGTGCCGGTGGTGCGGACGTCGCCGAGGTCGGTGCTCCTTCCATATCCATCGAGCGAGATCTCCAGCGCCTGTCCTGCGCCGCGCGTGATCGTCGCGGTGCCGTGGCGGCGCTCGCCGCCCGTCGTCGTGCACTCACCGCGGATCGTCACGACGGTGCCGTCGTCGCTCGTGACGGGACAGGCCGGGTCCTCGAACGTGCGCTCGCCGTGCGCGAACGCGGCGGGCTCGTAGATCTCCCAGTACACGCCGACCGCGCTCGAGCTCGTGGCCCAGGTGCGGGTCTCTTCTTCTTCGGTGGGCTGCGAGCAGCCGACGAGCGCGACGCCCGCGAGCGCGGCGAGGGGGAGCGATGCGATCTTCATGGTGGCCTCTGGTGCCGTCGCAGAGCGAGATCCGTTCCACCCCCGACAAGCCGCGAATCCGCCCAGAACGCTCGAATCTCCGCGCGATCGTGAGTCGCACACCACATCTCGGGCACTCCACGTGAACCGGGGTCACACCGCGGCGCGCCACTGCCCGCAGGTAAGTCCGGTGTTCATCCGGGCCCCCGCTTCATCCGCGCGCGCAGCGCAGCCGCCACGAGCTCGGCCTCTTCGCGCGACGCGAGCAGGTCGAAGAGCACGACCGAACGCTCGTGCGTGACGTGGCCGACCACGTCGAAGGCCGGGGGTGCCGGCACGCGCGCAGCTCCGTGTCGCGCGTCGTTTCTCTGCGACTCGGTGACCCGGATCTCGACCTGGCTGCGGAGCACCTCGACGCGCCGCCGCCATGGCAGCGGCCCGTCCGTGCGGATCAACGTGCTCGGCGTGAGCGTGACGCGCGTCACGTTCACGAGGTTGGCGACTGCGACGTAGAGAGCGGCGAGACCGAGCCCGACGGCCGCCAGACCGACGAGCCATGGGGGCGGGCTCGCCGACGGGCCCCCGCGAACGAAGATGGCCGCCAGGCCGAACGCCGAGATGCCTGCGCCCCAGAACAGGAGGTACGTGCCGACGCGACCGAAGCGACCCGACCAGCGCCGCTCGAGCGTCCCGATCCGGCCCTGCTCGGCCTCACGGTAGGACGGGGGGCTGCGCGCCTGGGCGTCTCTCCACCCGAAGGACCCAGGCAGCTCGCCGGGCGCCCCTCCAGCGAGCGAGTGACCATGTCCTGGGCCTTCCATCTGGGTGCCTGTGGACCCGCGACGCGACTCGTCCATTCCGCGCTCGGGTCGCGGGTGCGCTCAGCGGCCGGCGCGGATCATGCCGATGAAGTGATAGAGGGTCTTGGGCAGGCTGCCGCTCGCGAGGCCGTCGAAGGCCTCCTTCAGCGAGTCGTACTTCTTGTTGTAGGGGAACCAGAAGGGCTCGGCCGACAAGAGGCCTCGGTCCGCCATGATCGCCTTGGTGTGCGTGAACGAGAGGATGCCCTCGTCGCCGTGGTAGCGGCCGAAGCCGCTGTTCTTCACGCCACCGAACGGCAGGCCCGGGTTGCCGACGCTCGTGACCACGTCATTGACCGTCACCTGTCCACACTCGAGGCGCGAGGCGATGGCCATGCCCTTCTTCATGTCGCGCGTCCAGACACTGCCGTTGAGGCCGTACTGGTGATCGTTGGCGAGGCGCACGGCCTCCTCGACGTCCTTGACCTTCACGACGGGCAGCACCGGGCCGAAGCTCTCCTCGGCGTAGATCTCCATGTCGGGCCGCACCTCGGTGACGATGGTCGGCTCGTGGAACTGGCCGGGGCGATCGACGCGCTTTCCGCCGAAGAGGATCTTCGCGCCCTTGTCGATCGCGTCCTGGATGTGGCGCTCGACGGTCTCGATCTGCTTCGGGAAGGTCATCGGCCCCATGTCTGCGCCCTCGTCGGGGCCGCCGACCTTCACCTTGCGCACCTCGGCGAGCAGCAGCTCGACGAAGCGATCGTAGGCGGGCGCCTCGACGAAGATGCGCTCGACCGACGTGCACATCTGTCCGCAGTTCACCAGGCCGCCCCACGCGGCGCCCTTGGCCGCGCGCTCGAGGTTCGCGTCCGCGCAGACGATCATCGCGTCCTTGCCGCCGAGCTCGAGCTCGACGGGGATCGGCCGCTTCGCCGCGGCCGCCATCACGCGCCGGCCCGTGGCGACCGAGCCGGTGAAGAAGATCTTGTCGACCTGCGCCTCGCTCAGCGCCGCGCCCGTCGAGCCATCGCCCTGCACCACCTCGACGACGCCCTTGGGCAGGCCGATGCGCTGGAAGACCTCGCGGATGATCTCACCCGTGATCGGGGTGACCTCGCTCGGCTTGATCACCACGGTGTTGCCCGCGATGAGCGCGGAGAGCGCGGGGATCACCGCGAGCTGGAACGGGAAGTTCCAGGGGCTGATGATGCCGATCACGCCCATCGGGAAGTGCTCCTGGTAGGAGGCCTTGCCGGGGAAGTAGATCGAGCCGGGCAGCTTCTTGCGCGCGAGGAGCTTGGGCGCGCGCTTGCCGTAGTGCTCGAGGAACGCGGGCACCACGAGGAGCTCCGTCATCACCGAGTCCACGAGCGGCTTGCCCGTGTCCTCGCTGATGCGCTGCGCGTACTCGTCGCGGTGCGCGCGCAGCACCTCGTTCATGCGCGAGAGCATCGAGAGGCGCTCCTCGACGGTCGTGAGCTTCCACGACGCGAACGCCGAGCGCGCACGCGCGACCGCGGCCTCCACGCCCGCGCGATCGACGATCGGGAACTCCCCGAGCTTCTCGCCGGTGACGGGGCTCTTCTTGACGATGACGTTCGGACGCGCCGTGCTCTCGAGGGTCTGCATGCGCCGAGCATGCGCGGTCCACGCGTGTTCGGGCAAGCGGACCTCGGGCTTCACACCTCGGAGAGCCAGTCCTCCACCTTGAGTCCGGGCACCCGTGCGAACTCTCGCTGGTTGTGCGTTGCGAGCTTCCACCCGAGTGACAGCGCGTGCGCTGCGATGAGGGTGTCGAGCGGGCCGATGGGACGACCACGCGTCTCGAGCCAAGCGCGCAGCTCGCCGTACCGAGCCGTCGCGGCGTCATCGAACGGGACAGCGGGGATTCGCGAGAGCAGGACTCGTAGGTTGGCGGCTGCTCGTCGGCTGCTCTTGCTCTTCGCGACGCCGAAGCGAAGCTCGGCGAGCGTGATCGAGCTCAGCCTGAGAGCGGAGCCTTTGTGACGCTCGAGGTGAGGCCGGACCCGTTCGTCCCGGTTCAGGATCGCGATGCAGACATTGGTGTCGAGCAAGACACGCACGGGGTCTCAGAGGCCTCGCCGCCGTTCGGCCTTCTTCGTGGGCCACCGCTTCACGGGAGACTGGAGCGGCACCAGGCGTTCCCAGAATGCGTCCAACCCTTCCGCCTCCTCGAGCGGCTCGATCACGAGCGTGCGACCTTCCCGCCGGACGCGAACCTCAGCGCCCGGCAGGCGCATGGACTTCGGGAGCCGGACGGCTTGGCTGCCGCCGCTCCAGAAGAGGCGAGCGTGGGTGGTCTCCTCCGAGTCGGGGCGGTCCATGTACGGAGTATAGATGGATCGGCGACGAGATGCCGAGCCGATGTCGAGGCGTCTTGGGCTAACATTGCCCGCATGGACGACTTCCGGCCGTGGATTCGACCGACGGTGCTCGGTCCGTTCGTGACGACGTACTCGCTGGTGGCGATCTCGCACCTGACCTTCGGGGAAGAGGTGCTGCTCGCGGGGCATCGCCTCGACTCGCTGCTCGTGGGCCTGCTCACGATGGGCTTCTTCTCGAGCGCGCTCGTCGTGATGCTCATCCTCGCCGACGTCACCTACCTCAAGTGGAAGTGGCGACGCCTGCCGACCGGTGGCAGCGCGTGGCTGTCCTCGATGCTCGCGCCAGTGGTCACGTTCGGGCTCTGGGCGAGCTGGGGCTGGGGCGATGGCGAGTCCGTGCCCGAGACCATCGCGCGCATCGTCGTGCCGATGCTCGTCGCGTGTCACGGCCTGCGCCTCTTCTTCGGCTCGCGTCCCTGAGAGCGCACCTCGCGGGGTGACGATGCGTCGCTGTCTGTTCCTCGACATCGACGGAGTGCTCAACTCGAAGCAGTTCCTCGAGGAGAGCGCCCGCGGCGAGGGTGTTCGCATCGTCGGTGGCCAGCTCGACGCGACACACCACCTCGATCCGGTGCGCGTCGCGATGCTCGACGACTTCGTCGAGCGACACGGTCTCGAGCTCGTCTTGTCCTCGAGCTGGCGGATCCTCTTCGGCCTCGATCGCACCGAGCAGATGCTCCGCTCCGTGGGCTTTCGCGCCAGCTTCGTCGGCGAGACGCCGAACCTCCGCGACCTGCGCGCCCGAGAGATCTCGGCCTTCCTCGCGTCCAGAGAGGGCCGCGGCATCGAGCGCTTCGTGATCCTCGACGACGACCCCGGCGCCGGCGACGAGCTCGCCGCTCACTTCGTCCTCGTGGACGACGGCCTGCTCGATGAGGACCTCGCGCGCGCCGCGGCGATCCTCGGTGTCGGCGCGCGCTGACGGCGGCCCCGCGTCGGACACAGCCGGAGCGCGCGCCTCGCGGTCTTCGGCGAGTTCATCGCCCAAGGCCGATGCATCGTGGACCCGCGATATCGCCGCGTATCCTCGCGAGCCGCATGATCGACTACGAAGGTCGGCGCTGGCTCGACGTCATCCTGCGTGTGCGCGGCTCCGTGCTGCCGCGCCTCTTGCCTCGGGCCCTCGTCGGTGGCGCGATCGGCGGCGTGGCTGCGTGGGCCTTCGCGGAGCACGGCACCAAGCTCGCGCCCATCGCGCACACGATGATCGGCGTCGCGCTGGGCCTGCTCCTCGTGTTCCGCACGAACGCCAGCTACGACCGCTACTGGGAGGGCCGGCGCTTGCTCGGCGCCGTCGTGATCCGCGTGCGCGACCTCGTGCGCCAGGTCGCGGGCTGGGCTCCGGGTGAGGTGCACGTGGCGGCGCGCCAGCGCGTGCGGGATCTGTCGTGCGCGTACTTCCGCGCGGCCTCGCAGACCCTCCGCAACGAGGACGACGACGGCACGCTCGCGGCGCTCCTGCCCGAGGACGCGCGCGCCGCGATCCTCGCCTCGAGCGCGCGGCCACAGGCCGTGATGGCGCACCTCACCCGCTCGATCGATGCGCTTCGCAAGGACGCCGCGCTCACCGACGCGCAACAGCTCGCGATGGACCAGAACCTCACGGCGATGACGGACGCGCTCGCGGGCTGCGAGCGCATCCTCCGCACGCCGGTGCCGTTCGCGTATGCGCAGCACATCAAGCTCTTCGTGGTGCTCTTCTGCTACACGGCGCCCTTCACGATGTCGGAGGCGATGGGCTGGTACACCCCAATCGCCGCCACGCTCCTCTGCGTCGCGCTCTTCGGCATCGACGAGATCGGCGTCGAGATCGAAGACCCCTTCGGCCGCGACGCGAACGACCTCCCCCTCGACGACATGGCCACCGGCCTCGAGAAGACCACCGCCGCCGTCGTGTCCGCGTGAGTGCGAGCTTCGTACGGCGAGAGGCGATGTCCGCCCGCCATCGATCACGCCCTCCACGATCCGCGCCGAGGGCCCATCCGAGGAGGGCCATCGGAGCAGACGCCTTGGCGGCCGACGCGTCTGTGCGGGATCGCGAGGTCGGTGTGCTCGCACCTCCCCTCGGGCCTGCCGGGCGCATTCTTGGAGCGGCAGTCGAAGTCTGCGAGGCCCGCGTGCTCGGCGACGGTGCTCGACGACGTCGCGCGACTGCATGCATGGCATCCATCGCCGCGCGCTCGGACGCTGCGTCGGGGTGCTGGGACTCGTGACGCCGAATCCGTGACGCCGAGTCCGCGGATCGCTTGGCGCATCGCATGCTCGCGAGTCTCTTCGACGTGCAGCCCCCTCGCCGTGCACTCGACGCTTCCGGCAGGTCGGAGGGGAGAGCACCGACCCTGAGAGCCTGTGGTTCACGCCTGCGACGCCGCATGTGCCTTGGCGGCCCTCGCGTCTCTCCCGCGTGTGGCTCGCGCCTGCGACGCAGCATGTGCCCTGGCGGCCCTCGCGTCTCTCCCGCTCGACGTGAGCTGTGGCTCGCGCTCGCGACGCAGCATGTGCCCTGGTGGCCCTCGGCTCTCTCTCTCACGACGTGAGCGAGTCGCTCGCACTTGCCAGCGGTCCACTGCCACGTCGCAACGACCGAGTCAGCGCCCGTGCGAGCTCGATCTCGTCGGACGGATTCGGTCGCTCCACGGCGGCTTCACTTCTCGAGGCCGTGCTTCTTGAGCTGGTGTCGCAGGGCGTCGTAGGTGAGGCCGAGTCGGCGGGCGGCCTCGGCGCGGTTGCCGCCGGTCGCGGCGAGCGCGTCTTCGAGGAGGCTGACCTCGAAGGCCGCGACGGCGTCGGGGAAGGGCAGTGTCGAGAAGCGCGCCGTGTCGTGCGTGCTCGGCAGCGGAAGGCCGAGATCCGACACGCCGATCTCGGGCGCGTCGTCGCGGTAGACGGCGCGCTCGATCACGTTCTTGAGCTCGCGCACGTTGCCGGGGAAGTCGTAGCGGCGGAGCGCCTCGAGCGCCGCGGCTGACAGACGCCGCGTGCGCAGGGCCGGCACCTCGCCGACGAAGCGCTCGAGGAAGTGCGTGGCGAGCACCTCGACGTCCTCGGGCCGCGCGCGCAGCGGTGGGATCCGGATCACCTCGAACGCGAGGCGATCGTAGAGGTCGGGAAGGAAGCGTCCCTCCTTCATCTCGCGCTCGAGGTCCGCGTTCGTCGCCGCGACGATGCGCGCGTCCGAGGTGAGCTCCTCGTGGCCACCGACACGCACGTAGGTGCCGTACTCCACGACGCGAAGGATCTTCCGCTGGAACGCGAGGGACGTGTTGCCGATCTCGTCGAGGAAGAGCGTGCCGTTCTCGGCGAGCTCGAACTTGCCCGACGTGCGCTTGTCGGCCCCCGTATAGGCGCCGCGCTCGTGGCCGAAGAGCTCGCTCTCGAGCAGCGGCTCCGCGAAGGCCGCGCAGTTCACGGCCACGAACGCGCCGCGGCGCTTGTGCGGGCCGCGGCGCGAGGCCGAGTGCACGAGGTGCGCGAAGAGCTCCTTGCCGGTGCCGCGCTCGCCGAGGATGAGCACCGGGCGCGGCACGGGACCGACGCGCTCGGCGGCCTTCACGAGCTTCTCGAGCGACGGCGACTTCGTGACGATGCGGTAGCGCGCCTCTTCGGCCTCGCGGTGCGCGCGGTTCTCGCGCACGAGCGCGCGCTTCTCGTCGAGCAGCTGGACGAGGCGGCGGATCTTCTCGATCTGCGTCGCGACGCGCTCGCCGAGCTTCTCGCCGCGCACGAGGAAGTCGTTGGCGCCCGCAGCGACCGCGCGCCGCGCGATCTCGACGTCGCCCCGCTCGGCCACCACCACCACGGGCAGCTCCGCGTCGAGCGCGCGCACGGACCCGAGCACCGAGAGGCCGTCGTGCACACCGTCGCCCAGGCGCAGATCGACGACCACCAGATCCCACGCGTGCTCCTCGATCGCCCGCTCGAGCGCCCGCGCGTCGATCGCGCGCACCACGCGGCTCTCGTCGCCGCACGCGCGCTGGATGCGATCGACCAGCGCGTCGAGCTCGCTCGCAGAGGGATCGAGGACGAGGACCTTCGTGGGCATCCCACCGAGGTGTACTCCAGCGCGCGCTCCACGAGAACGCAGCCGCGCGATCCTGGTGCGCCGCACCAGGTGGCTGGCGTGGCGCACCAATCGATGGAATCGGCTCCGGGGAGGGCGAATTCGAGAAATGGCGGCGCGGAGGGCCGGGTTGGGATCCACATCGCGGTTGGCACGGTGCTTCCACTGAGAGGCCCGTCGCGACGCTGCGACGGGAGGACCCCGTGTCGTTCTTCGAGTGGATCTCGTCGTGGGCCAACGTGCCGTTCGCCATCGCGGGCCTCGCCACGCTGCTCTTCGGCGCGGTGCAGGCGAGTGGCTTGCTCGGCCTCCTCGCTGGCGGTGGTGACGCCGACGGCGACGCGGACGTGGATGCCGACGCGGACGTGGATGCCGACGCCGACGTGGATGCGGACGCGGACGTCGATGCGGATGCGGACGTCGATGCGGAGGCCGACGCCGATGGCGATGCCGACGGCGACGACGTGGAGGGCAACGCCAGTGCTGGCGTGTCGCTCTCGGGGCTCGTGCTCGCGCCGCTCGCGATCGGCCGCGTGCCGGTCACGCTCACGGCGCAGACGTTCGCCATGACCTTCGCGGTCGTCGGGCTCTGCCTCAACGCGATGTGGACGCACGCGGCGTCGGTGCCGCTCGTCACGCTCGCCTGGACGCTGCCGTCCGCGGGCCTGCTCGGCTACGGCGCGGCCGCGCTCGTCGCGAAGATCGCCCTGCCGATCGTCGATGATCGCCGCCACGCAGCCACGACGCGGAACGAGCTCGTGGGGGCCATCGGCGTCGTCATCAGCTCAAGGGTGACAGGAGAGTTCGGCGAGGTGCGCGTGCGCGACAAGTCGGGCCACGACGTGCGCATGGTCGTGAAGCTCGCGCCGCGCTCGCGAGACCTCGAGGAGCGTGAAGAGGCCGTGATCGTCGACGTCGACGAGCGGGGCACGCCCCGCGTCACTGCGCTGCACTGATTTCGTCGAGGGACCTCCCAGGGGTGAGCTGCGCTCACCCCGCCGCAGGGCGCCCTGACGTTTCGTTCTCGGTCTTTGGTCTGAAGCACGCGTCCATCGCGTGGATGAATGGAGTCAGTCATGGAACTCACCAGCAGCCAGATCGTCATCGGCCTCGTGGCCGTCGGCGCCGTCTTCGTCGTGGTCACGGGCCTCGCGCTCGTCAGCCGGTTCTTCCGGCGATGTGGCGCGGACGAGGCGCTCGTGCGCACCGGCACGGGCGGCAACAAGGTGGTGATCGGAGGGGGCGTGATGGTCTATCCGATTCTCCACCAGCTCATGCGCGTGTCCCTGCGCAGCGTGAAGCTCTCGGTGGAGCGCGAGGGCAAGAACGCGCTCGTCACGGCCGACAAGATCAAGGCGAACGTCACGACCGAGCTCTACATCAAGGTCGAGCCGCTCTCCGAGGACGTGCTCGCTGCGGCTCGCAGCTTCGGTGAGCGCAACCTGAACGAGGAGGCGATCGCCGACCTCATCGAGGGCAAGCTGACCGACGCGCTCCGCAGCGTGGCGGCCAACCAGACCTTCATGAGCCTCCACTCCAAGCGCAAGGAGTTCGCCGAGATGATCCAGGCGACCCTCAGCGAGGAGCTCAAGAAGAACGGCCTCACCCTCGAGAACGTCTCGATCACCTCGCTCTCGATGGTGCCCGTGACCGACCTCGATCCCGCCGACGTCTTCGACGCCGAGGGCCTGCGCGCGATCACCGAGAGCGTGCAGACCAACCGCGAGAAGACCAACGCGATCTCGCGTCAGAAGGAGAACGAGGTCCACGCACAGAACGTCGCGGCGCGCATGCGCTCGCTCGAGCTCGAGCAGGCGCAGAAGCAGGCGGAGGCGGATCAGAACCGCCGCGTCGCCGAGTACGCCGCCCACCAGAGCGCCGAGACCGCCAAGGCCGTGCTCGTGCAGGAGCAGTCGCGCGAGCTCGCGGCCTACGAGAAGCAGCAGAAGGTCGAGCAGGGGCGCATCGCCCAGGAGCAAGCCGTGGCGGTCTCGCTCGCGCAGAAGAGCCGCGCCGAGCGCGAGGCGCAGATCGCCGCCGAGGAGGCGCGTCAGGCCGCCGAGATCAGGAAGCTCCGCACGATCGAGGCCGCCACGATCGAGAAGGACAAGATCGTGCAGGCGGCGGAGATCGACCGGCAGAAGGCCCTCGAGGCTGCGACGATCGAGAAGGAGAAGGTCGTGGGCGCCTCGCTCGTCGACAAGGAGCGTGAGATCGAGGTCTCGCGCAAGAACAAGGAGATCGCCGTGACGCAGGCCGAAGAGGCGCTGGCGCGGGCGGCTGCGGCGCGCGCCGACGCGCAGGCCGAGGAGGAGCGAGCGGTCCAGTCGATCACCACGGTCGAGGCGACCGCGCAGGCGGAGCGCGAGCGTGCCATTCGCGTGATCGAGGCCTCGGCAGAGGCCGAGGAGCGTCGCATCGCGGCCCAGGCGCGTGCCCAGGCCGCCATCGAAGAGGCCGACGCGATCCGTCGCATCGCCGAGGCCGAGCGCCAGAAGGGCCTGGCGCTCGCGGAGGCGCGCCGCGCGATGGTGGAGGCCGAGAACGCCATCGGCGACAAGCTCCTCCTGCGCGACGTCACCACCAAGGCCCTCGATGTCGCCCCCGAGGTCGTGCGCGAGCTCATGAGCCCTGCGCAGAAGATCTCGGAGATCAAGGTGCTCCAGGCCAATGGCCTCTTCGGAGGAGGTCAGTCCTCCGAGGGCGCGGGCCTGGGCGCGATGTCGCCCATCATGAAGACGATCATGGAGGCCGGCGCCGCGTATCCGCTCGTCCGCGAGCTCATGGCGTTCGGCAAGGTCGATGGGCAGGTGCTCCCCGACAAGGTGCGTGAGCTCCTCGGTCAGGTGGCGCCGGCGATCGGCGACCTCGTGCAGGGCAAGTCCGAGACGAGCTCACCAGCGCTGTCGGCCGACGCGAGCCCTGCGGCGGACGCCCCGCCTCCGGCGGACGCGGCCTCGCCCCCGCGCCCGGTGGAGCTCGTCGAGAGTGTCAGTGACGCGGAGCTGGTCGAGCTCGACGCGAGTCTCCGGGGCCGCGAGCTCCAGCGCTCGTCCGATGCAGCCAGTCGGCCGAGCGCGGCGCCCGGCGCACACAAGCCCAATGGCCGTGGCCTCCACGTGCCGGCCCCCGCGTCGGCCCCCGTGTCGGCCAAGTGAAGGGGAGTCGACATCATGGATCACGCCCTCCTCGCCACTGCCGCACTGGCGCTCGCGTCGGCGCCACGCGGCGCACTGCCCACCTCGCTCGACGAGCTCGGCACGCTCGTCCGTGCGCAGGCGGACGCCGACCCGATGCGGGCGGCGATCACCACGGTCCTCGGGAGCGCCGCGCTCTTCTACCAGGCAGAGCACGGCGTGAACCCGAAGGTCCAGCGCTTCGAGGATGCGCTCGTGTTCTGCACCACGTGCATGAGCGTGGGCTACTCGGACATCTTCGCGCGCACACCGACGGGCAAGGCCGTCGCCTCGTTCCTCATGACGTTCGGGCCGGCGCTGAGCGCGCGTCTGCTCGATGCGCCCAAGCGATGAGCGGTCGCGACGATCAAGTCGGGTCTTCGTAGCAGGCGACGGCGACCTCGAGCTCGGCGCGGCGGTCCGCCTGGACCCGGCGACAGACGTCGGGACAGAGCACGATCGCGCTCGGGCTCGACTCGTCGTCGAACTGCCATCCATTCACGCAGCGGCCGGAGGTCGCGTGTCGCAACAGGGTGGTCTCTTCCCCGCTGCGGTACGTGACGCTCAGGCGTGAGTAGTCGAGCACCTCGCCCTCGGGCGCTTCGGGGGGCACGAGCCGGCACGACGCCGGCTCTCGGATCGCCACGGACTCGGTGCGGCGGGCGATCTCCGCGAAGGTGTCCGACCAGTCGGAGTCGCACACGCGCGCGACGGCACCCGTGCTGCAGTCGGGGATCTCGTGGCCACCGTTGTCGCGGCACTGCGCCAAGGAGAGGTAGGTGAAGCCCACCCGCGCGAGCGAGCTGCATGCGCCGGCCGCACGGTTGTTCCAGTCGGCGTAGGCCTCGCCGTAGTAGCCGACGATCGCGTGGTGCACCGTCGTCCCGAAGATGCTGTCGAGGTCGAGCGACTCGAGGCCGACGCGGAAGTCGTCGGCCGACATGCTGGCGTTGTCGTCGGTGACCCAGAGGAAGGCGCGGAGCGAGCCCGGGCGCAGGAAGTCCTGCATCTGCGGGTAGACCGCGAAGAAGATGTCTGGCGCGTCGATCGAGCCGACGGACGTGTTGATGGGCAGCAGGCGTCCCTCGGGCCCCGACGCGCAGGCGGGCGGGCCCGTGCCGAGCGGGGGTGGGGCACACACGCTGGTGCCCCACGGGCCGAGCGCGCTGATCAACACCACGCGGTAGTCGAGGCCGCTTTCGCCGAGCACCTCGGTGAAGGTGTTGATGCCCGTCCGGACCTGCTCGGCCTCTTCGGTCATCGAGCCGGAGTTGTCGACGACCACGATCACGTCGACGACGTCGTTGGGCACGACCTCCACGACCGGCCGCGAGACGACGGTCACGCACGCCTCGACGTAGGCGTCGTAGCGGGGCCCGGCGTCGCGCCGCACGGGCTCGGGCGGAGGCGGGGCTTCTTCACAGGCGGCGAGGCCTCCCACGAGGAGGAGGAGGCTCGAGAGACGCTGCGCGGAGCGAAGGCCCACGGATCGAGGGTGCCCCGCTCCCTTCGCCATTTCAACGGCGTTCATGGACGGACGGAGAACGAAGCGATGGCTCCCCAGCGCTCAGGCGCGGCGCACGCCGTGGACCGGGCTCCAAGAGAGGACGCCGCGCTCGAAGCGCGCGACCTCTTCGGGGCCGGCGGCGCTCTCTTGCGTGCCCAGGTCGGCGGTGAGCGAGCCGAGATCCGATCGCGGGCCTCCGAGCTGGAGCCAGTACGCGTAGAGCGTGCCCCAGAGGCCCACGACGTCGCGCCCCGGTACGTCGAAGAGCGCGCCTCGGGTGAAGGGCATGACGCGCGCACGCCCGTCGCCGCTCGCGACGGGCGCGCCGGAGGGCCAGCCGAGCGGTGAGCGCGGGGCGCCGCGGGCGATCCAGCTCGCGAGCAGTCGGTCGGTCGAGCGCATCGCGATCACGGGCGCGCCCGGCCACGCGAACATGCCCCCTCCAGCGAACCGCGCGCTCACGCCGCGGTGCGCGCCTTCGACCATCTCGTTCGGTGCGCCCTGGATCGGGCCATAGGGCCCCTGCGCGCCGCCGTTGTCGCGCCAGCACTGCTCGATGGCGGCTCGGGTCGCCTCGGCGCCGGTCGCGGCGACAGGGGCACGTGGCCCGACGCCAGCCCCCGACGGCCCGAGGCCACCGACGAGCGCGCCCGCGGCGGCCACGGCGCCGACGGCATTGACGAGCGGACTGGACCCCACGGGACTGGCCCCCACGAGACTGGCACTCACGGGACTGGCACTCACGGGACTGGCACTCACGGGATTGGCGCCGAGGGCGGAGGGCTTGCTCGGGGTGACACCCGCGGGGGCCGGGCCCCGCATGGGCTGGGCGGGCGCAGCGGCGGGGCTTCGGCCACGAGTCGGTGTCCCGGCCACGGGCGCAGGGCCCGAGAGCGCCTCGCGCGTGGTGGCGACGGGGCGGGCGGCGGCCTCGTCGAGGCCGTCGTCCCAAGCCATCGGGGCCAGTCCGGGCGGTGGCGCGCCTTCGCCGCGCAGGGCCTGGAGGATCGTGTCGGTGCGGTCGGCCTCGACCGCGGTGCCGCCGTCGCGGCCTCTCACGCGCTGGACGACGCCGGGTGCGATGCCGGTGACGAGGCCACCGACGAGCCCGCCGAGGAGGCCACTGCCGGTCAGCATGCCGACGGCGAGCTCGGTGCCGACACCCGCGATCTGCGCGCCTGCGCCCGCGCCGCCGCCGGGCCCCCGAGCCGGGCCCGCGTCGGGCATCTGCCGTGCGTCGGTGCGCTGGGACTCGTCGAAGTCGGTGCGATCCGTGAGCCGGAGCGCCCAGGCGTTGCGCGTCCACTCCCGGTTGAGGAAGTAGTCGTAGGGGAGATAGCCATAGCCGCCATCACCCCAGTCGGTGCCCCACGAATTGCGGATCACGAAGAGCTGTCGCGGCGCGTCGTAGCCGCAGAGCAAGAGGGCATGTCGGCCGTGCTTGGCGTCGTCGCGGTCGCGCGCGCCGATCATCGGCACGAGGCCCGTGCGGCCGACGTTCATGAAGGACTCGGTGACGCGCGTGCCGAACACGATGGGGAAGCCGCCCGCGAGGCAGGCCTCGATCGCGTGTCGGTCGATCGGCACCGACCACCAGTCCTTGAGGCGGAAGCGCGCGGCCTCGCGATACACGCGCTCCGGCGGCTGCACCGCGAAGAGGCGACGGTCGTAGGGCCAGAGCTGCTCGAGCGGCGCGCCGACCTTCGCCAGCACGCGCACGCCGTGGCTCACGGCCGCCCCCACGTCCTCTCGCACCGAGTCGTCCCAGAGGCGCTGGTTGAAGTAGATGAAGAGGCGGCTCACGTCGACGTGCTCGCCCGTCTCGCGGCGCACGAGGTACTCGAGCGCACCGGCCAGCGCGTTCGAGGTGCAGCTGCCGAGCGCGCCCTGATCCTCCACGGGCGTCATCCACGCGCGCAGATCGACCGAGCGCGGCAGCGTGCCTTCGCCGACGCGCGGCACGAAGAGGCGGCGCTCCCAGTCGTCGTCGGGATCGTCGCGACAGGCACCGAGCGCGATCTGCCGTCCGAGGTAGTTGCCGAAGGAGAGGCCGAGCGACCGACCGAGCGAGCTCGTCGCGTACATCGGCCGAAGACGTTACACGAACGCGCGAGCCGTGCGGTGCGGTCGAGGACGCTCGGTCACTGCAGCTCGGGGCCCTCGTCGATGGGGCCGAAGGCCTCTTCGTGGCGCGCGAGGGTGTCGCCGAGCACGCGGTGGAAGCGCTTGGCGTGCACCGGGGACATGAGGATGCGCGAGAGGAGCCAGCCCGTGCGGCCGTGCACGAACGCGAAGTCGAAGGAGAACGCGTCGGTCGTGCTCCCGACCTGCGCGAGGTTCGAGAAGCGGCCCTTGGCCACCTCGTCTTCGGCCTTGATGGTGATCTCGGGGGGCTGTCGTTCGGACATACGCGCACCGTGGCACGCGGGTGCCGCGCGCGGCACCGAAAACGCGTGGAGGCGCCCACCGCCGTGAGGAGACGGGCGATCGCCGCTCCACCTGCGCGCCCGCCTCACGCTGGCTCGTGCGTCAGTCGGGGGTGACGACGACGTCGCGGCCGTGGCGCGCGCGTTCGGCGGCGAGGTCGCGGTCGAGCACGACGCGCGCGCCCCGGTGGAGGGCCTTCGGCGGCTCGCCGTCGCGCGTCATCCAGTCGAGGCGCGTGAGCCCGCGCGCGTGGCAGAGGTGCAGCTCCACCTTGCCCTTGGTCGCGATCGGGCCGCCCACGATCGTCGCGTCGTGCGCGCGCGATTGGCCGGGTGCTGCGTTGCGGACCGCGAGCGTCGCGTACGAGAGGCCCTCGAAGCGCAGGCCCGCCTCGCGCGCGATCTCCGCGAGCGGCTCGGGCAAGGAGAGCGGCAGCTCCGCGTGACACCAGTCGCGCTCGCGCACGAGCAGCGGGCAGGCCTCGCGGTGCGCGCACGGGAAGGGCACGTCGATCGCGCGTGCGAGCACACGATCGCGCAGGGCCTGGAGCACGCGGCTCGGCTCGCGCAGCGCGGGCTCGAGCACGACGAAGCTCCCACCGGGCGCGAGCGACTGCGTGACGCGCAGCATCCAGCGCTCGAGCAGCTCGAGGCGATCGGGATCGTCGGGCGCGCGGGGCTCGCTGCCCTTGGTCGTGAAGAGCTCGTTCATCACGAAGCCGGCGAGCGCGAGCGAGGCGCCGCGCACGAGCACCGACGGGTCGGCGATCGCCACGGAGCCCACGATGGGCTCGAGCTCGATCGGGACGGCTTCGTGCGCGAGCAGGCCACCACGCGTCTCCTTCGCGAGCGCGTCGAGCACGTCGAGCGCGCGCGGGTCGTCATCGATGGCGGTGACGTGGAGGGCATCGGCCAGATCGAGGCGCTTGGCCAGACGCGCGAGGCCGAGCGTCGTCGCGCCGTAGCCGGCGCCGAGGTCCACGACGCGCCAGGTGCGCTCGCGCGGCAGGAGCCCACGCGCCGCGAGGAAGGAGAGAGGCCCTTCGATCTTCGGGAGATCACGCGGCAGGAAGAACCGCACGCGGGCGGCACGCGGGCCGCCCGCGAGGTGCAGGGCGTGGCGCGCGCGCGTGTAGAGCTCCGAGAGGGTCCTCACCTCCGTGACCAGCGGCGTTCCGGTCCGATCATCGGGCCCGAGCACGCGCCGTGCGGTGCGATCGATGGCCGTGAGCCAGTCGTTCGAGAGATCCGGCAACCGAGGCGGCATGTCCAGAGCCTCGCATCCCTCCGCCGCGGCGTCCCGGGGGACCGTCGCTCCGCGCGGAGTCGACGGGCGCAGGAGTCGAAGGGCGCGGAGTCGATGGGCGCGGAGTCGACGGGCGCGGGCGCGGAGTCGACGGGCGGGAAGTCGCCGCCCGTCGCCTGACGTAGTAGTGTGGTCTCCATGCGGTGGGCAGAGCTTCGCCTGGTGATCGTGTGTGTCGTCCTCGTCGTGTCGTCGTCCCCGTGGACGTCTGTCGCCATCGCGCAGAGCGACGCGAGCAGTGACGCCGACGCACGCCGCTTCTTCGAGGAGGGCCGCGTCGCGTACGAAGCGGGCAACTTCGAGGCGGCCGTGCGTGGCTTCCGTCGCGCCTACCTGCTCTCACCGCGACCGGCGCTGCTCTACAACATCGGCCAGGCGGAGCTTCGCGCCGGCCACGACGGGCTGGCGCTCGAGGCGCTCGAGGGCTTCCTGCGACAGGCTCCGCCCGAGGACGGACGCCGCAGTGAGGTCGAGGAGCGCGTGCGCGTGCTTCGTTCGATGGGCGTTCGACCGGCATCCGAGGCGGAAGCCGAAGCTGCGCAGCACGCGGCCGAGGGAACGACCTCCACGAGCACCACGGGTTCCACCGAGGCGACGACTCCGACCGCCGCCACGACCCCCACGACGCCGATCACGACGACCACGGAGGCCAGCGACTCGGGACCGGGCATCGCGCCCTGGATCGTCGCGGGCGCTGGTGGCGCGGTGCTCGTCGCGGGCGCCGTTCTCATGGGTGTCGCGGCGGGCGATGCGTCGCGTGTCACCGATGCCATGCCTGGCGCGAGCTGGCCCGAGCTGCAGAGCGTCGGTGCGAACGCGCAGACGATGTGGGGCGTGGGGATCGCGCTGGTCGGCGTCGGTCTCGCCGCCGTGGGCGCGGGGCTCGTGTGGGGTCTGCTCCCGAGCGGCGGCGGCAACGCCGAGCCCACCGCGAGCGCGCGACTTCGCCTGATCCCCGGCTCGATCTTCGTCGAAGGAGAGTTCTGAGATGCACCGCCCTTCCGCGAGCTCGAGCTCGTCTGTTCGTTTCGCACCCCTCGCGCTGTCTCTCTTCGCCGCGATGACCGGTGCCTGCCTCGGCGTCGATCCGCCCGAAGGCCGGCTGCGCTGCACGTCCGCGACCGCTGCGGTGGATTGTCCCGACGGCTGGTTCTGTCGCGCCGACGATCGCTGCTGGCGCACGCCGGGCGAAGGGGTGGATGCGGGGCTCGACGCCGGCGCGGTCGACGCATTCGTGCCCGACCCCGATGCGTTCGAATTCGACGCACCGGGCCTCGATGCACCGATGCCCGATGCGTTCGCGGATCGCGACGCGTTCACGGCCGACGACGCGGGCCCGATGCCCGACGCGTTCGTCCCGCCCGACGCCTACAGCGAGTGCACGATGGCTGCCGAGTGCGACGACGCTGACCTGTGCACCGACGACGACTGCGTCGACAACCTCTGCACGCACGACAGGGTGGTCTGCAGCGACGGCTATTCGTGCACGACCGATGCGTGTGCGGCCGAGACGGGCTGCACCTTCCCGCCGAACGCCGCCGCTCCGTGCCCCACGGGTCGCACGTGCGACCCGACCGGCACCGGCATGGACGGCATGGGCCCCGACGCAGCCGGCTGCATCGACGCCGACGACTGCACCACGGCGGCGATGTGTGACGACGGCGACTACTGCACGATCGACTCGTGCTCCTCGGGCGCCTGCGTGAACGCCGCGCGCACCTGCACGATGGACACGAACCCGTGCACGCTCCCCGCGTTCTGCGACGAGGACATGGATCGCTGCAACGAGCCGTTCGACGCGTCGAGCCTGAGCGAGCCCACGCACTGCGGCACCTCGGCCGCGACGTGCATGGTCTGCCCGACAGGTGGAGCGAACACGGTCGCCACGTGTGCAGCGGGTGTCTGCGGCGTGAGCTGCGCCCCCGGCTTCTTCAACGTCGATGGTGTGATGGCCAACGGCTGTGAGTACGCGTGCACGTTCGTGTCTGCGCGCGACGACCTCGACGCTGCCGCGGTGGACGCGAACTGCGACGGCGCCGACGGCGTGACCGAGAACGTCGAGTACGTCTACGTCGCGCCGACGGGCCTCGGCACGGGTCAGGGCGGCACCCCCGCGACTGCCGTCAACGTCGCCCGCGCGTTCGAGCTCGCGACGACCCGAACGGGCATGGGCACCCGCGTCCAGCTGGCCCTCGCTTCGGGCACCTACAGCATCACCTCGCCCCTCTTCATGCCAGGCGGAGTAACGATGTGGGGCGGCTACGCGAGCGACTACCGCACACGAGGGTCTGCCCGCTCGCTCGTCTCCTCGTCGTCCGACCGCGCGCTGGTGATCGACGGCGTCACGACGACGATCGACTCGGTGGACTTCAGCACGGCGGATCAGACCGGCTTCGGTGTCGCCACGCGCACGATCACGGTCATCAGCTCCACCAACGCAGTCATCCGCAACGCGCGCATCACTGCTGGCGCGGGTGGCGCGGGCGCCCCGGGAACCGCGGGCGTCAACCGCACGGGCACCACCACGTCGGCTGCGATGGGTGGCGCTGGCACCTCGACCATGGGCGGAGGCGGTGGCGGACCGTCGGGCAACCCGTCCTCGGGTGGCATCGGCGCAACCTTCGGAAACCTCGCGGGGCCGGGGCAGGCGGCGTCCATGTCGAGCAGCGGCTGCGGCTCGCCCGCGGGCACGCGTGGCGTGGGCGCATCGGTCGCGTGCATGTGCTCGCTCGACAACTTCTCGTCCTCGACCTTCGGCGGCACCGGCACCAACGGCTGCATGGGCGGCCCCGGCACGCAGGGCTCGGGCGGGAGCGGCTACGGCTCGATCAGCACGACCGGCTCGTGGGTCGCCAGCGCAGCCGCGGCTGGTGGCGACGGCCTCCAGGGCATCAGCGGCGCGGGCGGCGGAGGCGCGGCCGGCCTCGAGTGCAACGCGACCTCGACGTGGGGTGGGGGCACGCGCGTCTCGGGCGGCGGTGGTGGACAGGGCGGCACGGGCGGTCCGGGCGGCGGCGGCGGTGGCGCGGGTGGCGCGGGCGGCGCCTCGATCGGGATCGCGGCGTACGCCTCAGCGCTCACGCTCACGGGCACGACGATCACGACCGCGTCCGGCGGCTCCGGAGGTCGTGGCGGTGACGGCGGCACTGGCGGCAACGGCCAGCCCGGCGGCGGCGGTGGGCCCGGACAGAGCGTGATGCCGTCGGGCTGCTCTTCGGGCCGCATCCGTGGCGGCGACGGTGGCACGGGCGGCGCGGGCGGACCTGGTGGTCGCGGCGGCTGCGGCGGCGGTGGCGCGGGCGGACCTTCGATCGGCGTGTTCGGCAGCGGCGGCACCACCGTCTCGGGCTCTCCGTCGATCACGCCTGGCAGCGGCGGTGCCCTCGGCGCCGAGTGCCCGGCGGGCGGCGGCAACCGTGGCGTGACGGGCGCGTCGATGAGCCAGTTGCTCCTCTGAGCCATCCTTCTGGCTGTTGTCGAGGGAACCCGTGCGAACCATCCACACGCTCCTGGTCCTGGCGATCATCTCCAGTGGGTGCCCGACCGCGACGTGCCCAGAGCGGTCAACGATGGTGGCCGGTCGCTGCATCGCCGAGGATGCATCGACAGGGGTTGATTCTGGGCTTTATGCAGATTCGAGCGCCGAGGATGCTTCCGACTCGGGCACCCGTTCGGACGCATCGCAGGGACTCTGCAACGGGTGTGGATCTCATCCTGAGCACCGCGTGAGGAGTTTCGCGGATCAGTACGGAATCGCGGGTTGAAAGCACGGGGCAGAGCCGGCACCGTCGGGTTGTCGAGACTCGA
>JBILLJ010000265.1:0-6665 GCA_044376125.1 Sandaracinaceae bacterium | reverse complement strand
GCGGATGGCCTGGCAGGACGCCCCGCGGACCGTCATGCGGTCGCCGCGCTCGCGTGGGAAGCGCTCGAAGGAGAGCCGCCGCCACAGAGCGTGCAGCCCGCAGACTGTCGGTCGGAGCCAGCGCTCGACGCGATCCTGGTGCGCTACCTCGACCCCGATCCCTCGGCGCGGCCTGCGACGCTCCGCAACCTCGTCGACGCGCTCGCCGCGCGCGCCGCGGCGCCGGTGCCCGAGCATCGCGACCGGCTCGTGCTCCGCGGCAGCGACGCGAGCTCGAGCGAAGAGACCACGACCGAGACCGGTAGCTACCAGCTCAGCGACGGCGAGCTCGTGCCGCTCGACGACGACACCAACCGCAGCCCGCGTCAGCGCGGCGAGGACCTCGATCCCGACCTCGTCGCGGCCGCGAAGGCTGCCTCCGCGATCTCCGAGACAGGCACGTTCCAGCTCGATGGCGACGAGCTGGTGCCGCTGTCTTCCAACAAGGTGGCGTCGAACAAGGCGGCAGGGGCTCCCGCTGCGCGCAGCTCCGATCCGGCGAGCGCCAAGCCCGCACGAGGCTCCGATCCCGCCAAGCCCTCCCGGCCTTCGGATCCGGGCGCCAAGACGCTCCAGCCGCAGCCGCTCAAGCCACGCGCCATCGCGAGGGCCTCCGAGAAGCCCGCCGCCCCCAGGCCCGTCGAGCACAAGGCCCCCGAGAACAAGCCTCCCGAGAACAAGCCGCCCGAGAACAAGCCTGCCGAGAGCGAGCCCCTCGAGAACAAGCCGCCCGAGAACAAGCCCTTCGAGAGCAAGCCCTTCGAGAGCAAGCCCCTCGAGAACAAGAGACCCGGCCGTCCCACGCAGCCGATGGGAGAGCTGCCCGCGCCGACGGCCACGGCCGCCGCGAGCCCCAAGGCGCGCACGAATGCAGCGCCGAAGGCGGGGCGTTCGGCAGACCGCACGCAGGAGCTCGGAGACCAGGATCTCGTCGCGCTCTCGCCCGCGCAGAGTGCGGTGGCCGCCCCCAGCCGCGCCGCGAAGCAGGCCGTCGCAGCGGCGCTCGCGGGCCCCTCGCCTGCAGCCCCGTCCGCGCAGAGCGACGCCCGCCAGCCCTGGCAGCACCAGCCGCTGCCGCCGAGCGGCGCACCGCTGCCTTCGCTCCAGACACCGTCGCCGGCGGCCCCGCCTGCGGTCGCTCCGCCGGCGAGCAGCGTCGCGCCCGAGGGTGGATCGAACGGCCTCTACCTGATCGTGGCGGCCGTGGTGGTGGCGTGCGTGATCCTCGGCGCGGCGTTCTGGTATCGCGCACACGAAGCCCAGGTCCGACACGAGCAGGAGATCGAGCAGCGGCTGCGCGACCTCCGGCAGTGACGCTCGACGCGGCGCCTCGCGATTCGCTTGCGTTCGCACGGAGATCCGCGAAGTGCGCGTCGCGTTGAAGAAACGGGGGCCCTTTGCCAGTCTCAAGCGACGCGTGGCCCGGCCGGCCCCGTCTTCGCCTCGAAGGAGTGGCCCTCATGCGCTCGCTCTCGTCTCGCGTCTCGCTCCTCGCCCTGCTCGTGGGACTCGCCGCCGTCGCCGTGCCCGAGCGCGCGCACATGCAGGACGCGCCCGCACAGGGCCCAGCCCGCACCGAGGCCGAGATGAGGCAGCTGCTCCAGGGGGCGTGGCACCTCGTGCAGCCCGAGACGACCGCACGCACGCGGATCGATCAGGGCATCGAGCGCGCCGTGAGCGAGATGAACTACTTCGTGCAGGGCGTCGCGCGCGATCAGATGCGGGCGAACACGCCGATCAACCGCCGCATCGACATCGGCTTCGAAGGCACCTCGTCGATCACCGTGTCCTTCGATCAGCGCTTCACGTACACGACGCGCCCTGGCGTCGCGCAGTCGTTCGATCTGCCGGACGGGAGCTCGGTGAACGTGCGCCAGTACTTCCGCGAGGATCACTTCGAGCAGTACTTCGAGGCGACGCTCGGCCGGCGCTGGAGCGTCTACCGCCTCTCCCCCGACGGCCAGACGATGACGGTCGGCGCGACGCAGCAGGGCCCGATGATGCCGGTCCCGATGCACTTCACGCTCGACTACCGACAGCGCACCTGAGAGATGCCCGTGCCCGTGCCCGACGCTTCTTGAGCACGCAGTTTCCGCGAAGCGGGCGAGCCCGTGCCCCTGCCCGTGCCCGATTTGTGCGGGCTGGCACGGGAGCAGTCGATTCTTTGTCGGTCCCTGAGCTACCCGGATGGCGGTGTAGAGTCCGCGCGTGTCCGAAGCGCTCCTCCACACGTACGCGACCTGGGCCGAGATCGTCCTCGCGGTCGTCACGTTCGTCTCGCTGTTCTTCATCACCGCGCCGTACGGTCGTCATGGTCGCGGCGGGTGGGGCCCCGAGATCTCGCAGCGCCTCGCGTGGGTGCTCATGGAGCTGCCCGCCGTGGCGCTGTGGATCGGCATCTACGCGATGGGCTCGCACGCGTGGGAGGCCGCGCCGCTCGCGCTGCTCGTGATCTGGCAGATCCACTACGTGAACCGGACGTTCGTGTTCCCGTTCCGCATCCGCGCGGACGGAAAGACCACGCCGGTGTCGATCGTGCTGACGGCCGTCGTCTTCAACTCGCTCAACGCGTACGTGAACGCGCGCTGGGTCTCGGAGTTCGGCAGCTACGACACGAGCTGGCTCTACGACGCGCGGTTCCTCGTGGGCGCGGCCGTCTTCGCGACGGGCTTCGCGATCAACCAGCACGCGGACTGGGTGCTCATGAACCTGCGCAAGCCCGGCGAGACCGGCTACAAGATCCCGCGCGGCGGGCTCTACGCGTACATCACCTGCCCGAACTACTTCGGAGAGATCCTCGAGTGGACGGGCTGGGCCATCGCGACGTGGTCGCTCGCCGGCCTCTCCTTCGCGCTCTACACGATCGCGAACCTCGCACCGCGCGCGCGCGATCACCACCGCTGGTACCAGTCGAAGTTCAGCGACTACCCGAAGGAGCGTCGCGCGCTGATCCCCTTCGTGTGGTGAGACATGGACCGAGAACGCCCATGATCGAGGCGCATCTACGACCCATCTTCGTCGGATGGTTCCTGTGAGAGAGGCTATCGCGATCGGTGCCTTGTTCTTGGCAACAGGCTGCGGGCCAGTTCCCGCGCCGGACGATGCCCTCGCGCAGGATGCTCTGGGCATCGACGCCGCCGTTCTCGAGGACGATGCGTTCGACCCCCAGCCCGATGCTGTGGTCGCGGATCAGCACATCTGTTCCGGCAATCCGGTGCCCCTGGATCTGGAATGCAGAGCTCAGAACGCTCCGACCGCCTCGCCGTGTGGCGGTCACGGCCACTACGTCTTCGACGGTGCATGTTGGAGAGCAGAAGGCGAAGAGTGCACCGGCGAAACGGGAGCGTTCGACACGCTGGAGGACTGTGCCGTGGCGTGTGCGCGGGCAGGTCTCTACACCGGAGTTCAGGTCAACGCGGAAGGAATGTTCGGCTGCGATTTCGTTCGCGAGAACTTCACCTGCGAGTTCATCGGCATCCAAGACGCCGCCTCGATCCCCGACGACTGTTCCGTGTGGGGCCGACGAAATCGCCCAGAATTGCGGCGGATCGCGCGTCGTTGTCGGCTGACAGCCCCTGGCCGTACGCTGTGCGTCGGCCGACGGGCCACGGAGGCAGCATGTTCGTGCGCATCGGTTCGGATCGGGCCCTGCTCGTGCTCACCCTCGCCATGTGCATGCACGCCCTCGGCTGCGAGTGCGGGGACACGCGCATCACGCGGCCGCGCACGGACGCGGGGGGAGGCGGCGGCGAGATCGACGCGTTCGTCAGCAGCGTCGAGGACGCACCCTTCCCCGACTCCGGCAATTTCGAGCGCCCCGACGCGCCCGAGGCCGACGCGGGCTGCGAAGCCACGACGCCCATCGAGAACGAGATCGTCGGCGACCCGCCCGACATGCTCATCGTGATGGACGTGTCGGGCTCGATGTGCACGCCGCTCGTCGACACGTTCCCGCCGTCGATGACGACGAAGATGCAGATCATGAAGGGCTCGCTCACGAGCCTCGTCACGACGTGGGACGCGCGCATCAACTTCGGGATGATGCTCTTCCCGGGTGACGGCGCGTGCGGGGCGGGCACCGTCACGAACCCGATCATGATGCGCAACGCCACGGCGATCTCGGGGCGCCTGCGCGCGATCCGCGACGACTTCTTCGGCTGCGCGACGGCCAACACCGGCGCGACGCCGACGCACATCTCGATCGACGCCGCGCGTGCGTACTACGCGACCGTGCCCGTGAACCCGATCGGCCAGTACGTGCTCCTCGCCACCGACGGCCTTCCGAACTGCGGCGCCGAGCAGCCCGATGGCAGCACCGCCGAGACCGTCGACGAGACCGTCACGGCGATCGAGGCGCTCGAGGCCGCGGGCATCCGCACCTACGTGCTCGGCTTCGGCTCCGGCCTCGACGGCGGCGGGCCCGCGCTGATGCGCATGGCGACCGCAGGCGGCACCACGCGTCCGTACAACGCGCGCTCGGCCGCCGAGCTCGACCGTGCGCTCGACATGATCGCGGCCGAGATCATCCCGCCCAGCTGCACGATCATGCTCGAGGGGGCATCGCGCGACCCCGCGCTCTTCCAGGTGCGCTTCGACGGCGGCGCGCTCATCCCGCGCGACGAGTCGCACGGCCGAGGCTGGGACTACGAGGCGGGCTCGAACACGATCACGTTCTACGGCGCCGAGTGCACGGCGATCCAGAGCGGCAGCGTCGTGGACGTTCAGGTCGACTTCGGCTGCCCCGGCCCGCTGATCTGATCGAGGCTGCTCGAGGAGGGCGCTGGCAGCCCCACTCGCCACCCCGTCGCCGGCGGATCGAGTGGCCGGCTGCGGCGGCCTGCACGTGTTTTCGCCGGATTCGCGGGTGATCCGCGCGCGGCACACGGACTGCAAAGCGGGGGGCATGCGTCGAACCCTCTCCGCCCTCGCCACCTCGTCCCTGGTCGCCCTCGCTGGCTGCGCGCAGGAGCCCGCGCTCGATCCGGAGTCGATCGACGGCCTCGACGCCGTCGAGGACGGCGAGGTCGTCGAGGAGGGCAAGGCCGACGACTTCCTCAGCGCGACGGCGCGTGAGTTCGTGGTGAGCGGCACCACGAGCGTGACGCTCGAGCCCGAGTGGCAGTCTCGCACCGAGAGCCAGCGCCTCGCGCGCGTCGCGGAGCTCGTGTCGCTCAAGCAGGTGGCGATCAGCTGGTTCCTGAACCTCTACCTCGTCGACAAGGAGCACGAGGACGCGAACGCGAGCTGGGGCGGCTTCGGCGCGATGGCGAAGAACGGCGACCTCGAGAGCGCGAACATCCGCCGCGTCGGCACGACGCTCACCTACCAGTTCGACTTCGAGCAGGTGATCGCAGGCCGCGTGGATCTCATGTCGCGCCTGCCGACGATGCAGGGCCCCGCGCAGCCGGATGGCACGCGCACGCGGACCTTCGTGCTCCAGATGGGCCGGCCCACGAACGCGCAGCTCGCGGAGCTCGAGACGAACCACGAGTGGTATCGCGAGGCGCCCTTCAGCGCGTGGAACCCGACGACGCAGCCGGCCTCGGCGCGCGAAGATCTCACGCTGACCATCCGCCCGGAGCGCGAGTCGGTCGACGCGTGGCTCGACTACCCGCGCCTCTTCGAGGACGGCGTCCTCGACGTCGACGTGCACCTCGGCTGGGACTACCACGCGAGCTACCACCAGGTGCACGCGCAGGAGATGTGGACCTGGCTGCGCGCGCGCGGCTTCACGGCGCCCGTCTCGAGCTTCGCGGCGCTCGACCGCGACAGCGGCCCCTTCACGCGGAACATCACGGCCAACGGCCGCACGGTGCGCGTCGAGGTGCGCCTCTTCTGGGGCCACGACGGTGGCTCGACGGATCCCGACACCGCGGCGGGCGGGCGTCAGCTCGAGGCCGACATGCGCCACTCGCTCGCGCACCGCGACGTCATCGTCTACGGCGGTCACTCCGGCCCGTTCTACGGCTTCGCGCTCGCGAACTGGCGCATGACCGAGGAGGGCGACCTCGACGACAGCGAGCTCGAGAGCGTGCAGATGCCCAGCGATCGCTACCAGATCGTCGTCGCGGACGGCTGCGACACCTACCAGCTCGGCAGCGCGTTCGGCCGCAACCCGGCGCACCCGAACCTCGCGAACCTCGACGTCGTGACGACGACCTCGTTCTCCGACGCGTCCGAGCCGACGACCATCCAGGACTTCCTCACGCGCCTCCTCGAGCGCGACAGCCGCGGCCGTCATCGCCCGCAGACGGTGCGCACGTTCCTCCGCGACGCCGACGACAACGCGGGCTACGGCTTCCACACGATGTACGGCATGCACGGCATCGACGACAACACCCGCCTCCACCCCTACGCGGACCGCGAGATGATGGGCGAGGCGTGCGCGGCCAACGGCGACTGCGGCGATCTGGGCAACCTCTGCATCCGCAACTCGAGCCGCACGCCGCGCTACTGCACGGCCGCGTGCACCGACACGAGCGGCTGCCCCGATGGCTGGACCTGCCGCCAGATCGCGAGCACCAGCGCCCGCACGATCTACGGCAACGCCTGCGTCCGGAACTGAGAGCACGTAGCACTCGGATTGATCGATGCGAGTGCCACGGGCTCGATTCGGCGGGAGGGAG
>JBILLJ010000145.1:0-22214 GCA_044376125.1 Sandaracinaceae bacterium | reverse complement strand
CGTGGTGCTCGGCCTCGTCGTGCTCGTGCTCTTCGGCCTCACGCTGCGGATCGCGCGGAGCGAGAGCGGGCCGGCGCCCAGCGAGGTCACGGCGCCGAGGCGCGACGGCAAGGCGAACGACGCGAAGGCCGACGACGCGAAGGCCGACGACGCGAAGCCCGACGACGCGAAGCCCGACGACGCGAAGGCCGACGACGCGAAGCCCGACGACGCGAAGCCCGACGACGCGAAGCCGGAGGGAGACGTGCCGCCGGAGTCGCGCGGCGCCTGATCACTCCGCGCCCGATCTCACGACGTGAGCGCGGCTACGCGGCGCACTCGCAGCCGGGCATGGAGGCGTCACAGTCGGTCCAGCCCGGATCACAGACGAGGATGCAGGTCCCGAGCTCGCACACCGGTTGGGCGTTCGGTGCGCCTTCACAGCGGTGATCGCAGCGCCCGCAGTGATCCACGGAGGAGTCGACGTCGATCTCGCAGCCGTTGGTGCGGTTCATGTCGCAGTTGCCGAAGCCCGGGCGGCACACCGCGTTCACGCAGCGCGAGACCGCGCAGAACGGGATCGATCCGGCGAGCGGCACGCACGGGCTGTCGCAGCGGCCGCAGTGATCGGGGTCTGCGGTCGTGTCGACGCAGGCCGAGCCGCAGAGGCGCGTGGGCGACGGGCAGGCGTCGGGCGCTGCGGGCGCATCGAGACGGGGCGCATCCGGCGGTGCATCGATCACCGCCGCGTCGAGCGACCACGCGTCCGAGCGCGGTGCGTCCGCGTCCGACGCTGCCGCATCCGAGGAGGCATCGAGGCCCGCGTCGCGGTCCGGCTCGCTCGGCGGACACGCCCAGAGGAGCAGCGACAGCAGCACGGCGGCGCGAGGCGCGCCTCTGGTCGCGAGACCGAGCATGACCCCTCGAGCCTGGGCGAATCGTGGCCCGGACGCTACGTTTCTCCTCGTGCTGCGCGCATGCGCCCTCTGCTCCGTGTCGTTCGTGGCCCTCGCGGGCTGTGGCGCGAGCCCGTCCGTCGAGGATGCGGGACGCGACGTGGGCGCGGAGATCGACGCGGCGCCACCCGACGCGTGGGTCGCGCCCGACGCGCCGGCGGACGCGGGCCTCGATGCGCCCGCCGACGATGCGTACGTGCCGAGCACACCGTGGTTCGAGGACATCACCGTGGCCTCGGGCATCACCTTCGTGCGCGACGGCGCCGACGACTACCTCACGCTGACCGATCGCATGGGCGGCGGCGTGTGTCCGCTCGACGTCGACGGACGCGCGCCGCTCGATCTCTTCTTCGCGATGCGACCGACGGCGAGCTCACGCTCGCGCCTCTACGTCGCGTCGCAGCCCGGCGGGGCAGGCACCGAGGTCTCGTACGGCGAGGAGACCGACGCGAGGGGCCTGGCCGCCGTGGGCGACGCGCTCGCGTGCCTCGCGTTCGACGCCGATGCGGATGGGGACGAGGACCTCGTCACGATGGGCGTCGGCACCGTGCAGCTCTTCGTGAACGACGGCGGCGTCTTCACCGAGGTCACCGAGCGACTCGGCCTCACGCTCGAGCCGATCGACGTCTACGTGAGCGCGTCCGCGGGCGACGTCGATCACGACGGCGACGTGGATCTCTACGTCGCCGGCTTCATGCGCTTCGACACTTCCGACATCGCCGAAGGCGAGCGCTGCGGGACCATCCCGTGCGTGAGCTCGCTCTACGAGTTCGGTGGGATCCCCGACTTCCTCCTCCTGCGCGAGCCCGACGGTTCCTACCGCGACGCGACCGCGAGCCTCGCGCCCGACCTCCGCCGCGAGGAGATGACGTTCGTGACCGGCATCCTCCGCATGACCGGCAGCGGCCCGGTCGATCTCTGGGTCGGCAACGATCTCGGCGCGCGCTACCGCGATCGCGTGCTGCGCTGGAGCGAGACGCTCGCGCGCTACGAAGACGTCGGCATCGAGCTCGGGCTCGCGACGAACGCGCGCGGCTACGGCGTCGACACGATGGGGTGGTCGCAGGGTGATCTCGACGGAGACGGCGAGCTCGACTTCGTGGCCTCGAGCTGGCCCGGGGACACGACCGCTGCGTACTTCTGCGCGCCGCTGCCCGAGGGCGGCGAGCTCTGCGAGGACCGCGGCCGCCTCGTCGGGCTCTCGCTCGGCGTGGGCGCGTTCCGCTGGGGCCTGGGCCTGGGCGATCTCGATCTCGACGGCGATCTCGATCTGATGGAGGCCACCGGACACCTCTACGCGCAGGAGGATCTGCGCCGCACGGCCGACGAGCTCCAGGCCCCGACGCTCTACGAGAACACGGGCGGCGGCATGCTCGCGCTCCGCGCCTTCCCCGAAGGCGACGCGCTCTCGGTGCGCGCGACGCTGCGTGGGCTCTCCTTGGTCGACCTCGACGACGACGGCCGCCTCGACGTGGTCATGGCGCCCGCACGCGGCGCGCCACGGCTCCTCCGCAACGTGCGTGAGCCGACGGGCCACTTCCTCCGCATCGGGCTCGTGGGCCAGAGCGGCGGCGCGCGCCTCTCGATCACGTGGGACGGCGGCCGCCTCGTGCGCGCGCACCCGATCGGCGAGGGCTTCATGGGCAACTTCGATCCACGCGTGCACGTCGGCCTGCCTGCCGCGGTGACGCGCGTGGACGTCGAGGTGCACTGGCCCTCCGGCGCGGTGAGCCACGCGCGCGAGGTGCCCGTCGACGGCGAGATCGCCCTCGCCGAGCCCTAGACCTAGGCGGGCTAATTGGGCTGACCGCCGTGGGCGGCCCGGATGGCGACGAGGATCTTCGCGAGGTGCTCGAGCACGAGCTCGCCGCGGCTCAGCACGTCGAGGGTCTCGAGCACCCGACGACGCAGCTCGGGCAGGCGGCGGAAGTAGCGATCCGCGAGGCGATCGGCGAGCAGGCCCGGCCCGCCGTCGAAGCGCACGCCCTGCCCGCCGCCGAGCTCGCGCTCGATCTCGACGAGCTCTCGGCCACACGCGCGGAGCGACACCTCCGTCGCATCGAGCGCGGCGCCGCTCCGAACGAGCTCCTCGAGGATCTCCACGCGCGCGCGGCGATAGAGCAGCGCACCGCGCTCGACCTCCGTCAGGCGCACGCGCGAGCGCACCGCGAGGAGAACGTCGATCGTGCCGTCGCGGTGCACCTCCGACGCGACCACGCGGCCCACCGAGCCGAGCTCGTAGAGCTTGCAGTCGTCGCGTCGCGGATCCTCGCCGGGCATCACCTCTGCGAGCACCAGCTCGCGCACGCGATGGGTGTCTTCTTCGCCACCCACGAGGTCCTCGGCCATCGCTCGGTAGCGCGGCTCGAAGAAGTGGAACGCGACCTCCGTGCCGGGCAGCGCGACGAGCCCGGGCAGCGGGAAGACGGGCAAGGGAGCGTCGTCGGACATCACGTCTCCTTCGAGGCTGCGATGAGCTCGCGATAGCGGTGCGCGCTCGATCGGGGCGTGCGAGCGCCGGTGGCACGGTCGACCGCGATCAGACCGAACGGGGCCTGCCAGCCCTCGGCCCACTCGAAGTTGTCGAGCAACGACCAGTGGAAGTAGCCGCGCACCGGCGCGCCTCGGGCGATGGCCTCGTGCACGGCCGCGACGTGGCCCTCGAGGTACGCGATGCGGCGCGTGTCGGTCCGATCCATGAGGCCGTTCTCGGTGACGTAGAGCGGGGTGCCGGGGCTCGCGGCCGCCAAGCGCAGGAGCTGGTCGCGCAGGCCCTCGGGGTGGATCTCGCCCCAGTCCGTGTCCGAACCGGCGTGCTCCATGCGCACGTTGCGCTCCTTCTCGTGCGTGCCGAAGAGCGTGCCCGCGGCGCGTGGGTCGAAGCGCACGCGGTAGCGGCCGTAGTAGTTGAGCCCGAGCCAGTGGAAGCTGTTCCGGAGGCCCGGGATCGCAGGAAGCGCCGAGACGCGGAGCGGCCCGGCAGCGGCCACCGTGCGACCGCTCTTCTTCGTCAGCGCGTCGAGCACGATCGCGTTGAAGAAGCGATCCTGCAGGCTCGCCGCGAGCCGATCGCGGCGCCGATCGCTCGCGGGATCGAAGCGCGGTGCGTTGAGCACGAGGCCCACGCGCAGGCTCGGGCGCGCATCGGTCAGCGCCGCCCAGCCAGCGGCGTGGGCGCGGAGGATCTGCGCGAGCGCGCGGAAGAAGGCGTCGATGCGGCCCAGGCCCGGGGGCCAGCGCGTTCCTGCGTAGGCCATGAACGCGAGCACGGACGGCTCGTTGATCGTCGCGACGAGATCCAGGCGATCGCCGAGCCGGCGCGCGACGCGATCCGAGAAGCGCGCGAAGCGCTCGGGGAAGCGCGGCGACAGGCACGCGCCCTCCTTCGCGAGCCAGCGCGGCAGCGTGAAGTGGAAGAGCGTGGCCATGACCGCGAGGCCCTCGCGGTGCGCGTGATCGAGCAGGCGCGCGTAGCGATCGAAGGCCGCCTCGTCGAAGCGATCGGGCTCCGGCTCGAGGCGCGCCCACGACAAGCCGAGACGATGCGCGTTGTGACCGAGGCGCGCCGCGAGGCTGAGGTCTTCCTCCGCGCGACCGCTCCACCACTCGAGCGCGCGGCCCGCGGACGACCCGTCGATCGTCCGCGCGCCGCTTCGCGTCCAGTCCGCCCAGTCGCTCGGCTCGTCGTCCTCGACCTGGTGGTGCGAGGTGGCCGCGCCCCAGAGAAAGCGAGCGCGGAGGTCGGACGGAGGGCCCGTCATGTCGGAAGGCCCGCCATGGTGGTCAGTCCACGACCATCACGTCGCGCGGCGAGCACACGCGCACGCCGCGGTCCTCGCGGATGTAGCGGTCGAGGTCGAGGAGCCACGTCTGCATCTGTGCGCCGTTGGGCGTGCTCTCGGGAGCGTCCGTGTAGAAGGTGCCGCGCAGGCACTCGTCGCCGCGGCAGCGACCGTCCGGGAAGACGAAGATCATCTTCTGGATGCGGCTCGAGACCGGCACGAGCTGCGAGTTCATGTAGCCCCAGAGGATGAAGCCGATCGCCGACAGGCCCTCCGGATCCATGCCGTAGCCGTGGAGGAAGTAGACGATCGGGTAGCAGGTGTCCGCGTTCTCCTCGTCGAAGTAGCCGGGCGGCAGGACGAGCGAGTACGGGCCGGTGCGGCCGAGGGACGACGTGAAGTCCTCCGTGATGACGTTCACGTGTCGGCACGTGGGCGTCAGCTCGCGGCACGCCGTGTCGATCGAGCGGATGCGGTTCCCGCCCGGCCAGCGCGCGCTCATCATCGCGACGGCGCTGGTCATCCGGTCCAGCAGCTGGTCCGGCGTTCCGACGTGGCCGCCATCGCCGGCGATGCGATCGGGCTCGGGCGCGTCGATGTCGCCGTAGCGCACCATCGTGTAGTGGCCGACCTCGCGCCACGGCACGTTCGTGTAGTCGAACTCGCGCGAGCCATCGAGGTGCAGCGCGCCGAAGCCGTCGTAGTAGCGAACGGGCAGGCCGCGGCCGGCGAAGCCGCCCAGCGTGTGGTTGCCCTGCACGACCCAGTTGAAGAGGTCGCGCACGCCACCGTCGGCGAAGACGTCGAGGTTCGCGAGCTCGGCGTCCGAGAGGCCCTCGTGCCAGACGCCGTGGCGATCGCGGTAGCCGCGCACCGCGCCGCGCGGGCTCGAGGCGATCATGCGCTCGGCGCCGCGCGTGCGGTTGAACGCGCCATCGCCCTCGCCCACGTCGTAGCCACCGCCACCGCCCGCGGCGATCTGCGGGGTGCCGTTCACACCGTCGATGCCGTAGTCGTCGAAGCGCTCGCTCGCGCCCGCGGCGCAGACGCCCTCGGCGTCGTAGTCGTAGTTCCCCTCGGTGCCGTTCGGGTTGTACTGGAAGTCGTAGTCGTCGCCGGCCGGGTCCGGGTTGGTGAGCGCGTCGAAGCCCGCCTCCATCGCGCTCGGCGTGCGATCGCAGCCGAAGTCGTCGAAGGTCTCGCGGCCGTTGCGGATCACGGGCTCGCCCGGATCGCGCACGCCGTCGTGATCGACGTCCACCGCGTAGGCGACCTCGATCGGCGTGAACTGCCGCGCGCTCGGATCCCAGTTGCCGACGTCGATCTCGCCTCCGTCGCAGAAGCTGATCACGTCCCAGCGGCCGTCGGGGTTGTACTCTTCGTCGTACCAACCGGTCGTGGGGTCGGCGTCCGCCGCGCACGTGTCGGTCGGGCTCGCGTCGGGGCAGTGGCCGCGGATGACGACCTGCTCGGCGCCGTCGGCGCAGCGCGCGGGGTCGGGCATCGTGCGGATCGACTCGGGCGTGCCCGGCGGCGCGATCGACGGGGTGCGCGCATCGACCACGTCGAAGGCATCCGTGTCGGTGTTCGGGTTCGAGAACATCGCCGAGAGATCACGGAAGATCGCGATGTAGTCCTCGCGATTGAACGTGCCTCCCTGGCCGTCGTACATGTCCTCGTACCACCAGTTCTCGAAGGTCTGCGTGTGCTCGAACAGCTCGCCACGCGCGGCAGGACGCTCCCGGTTCACCTCGTCACAGCGCCCCGTCGTGTCCGCTGCGCGCTCCTCGGCCGTGCAGAAGCCACCGAGGTGGTAGCGGCGGATGTACTCGAGGAGGTACTGCCAGTCGGTCGGTCCACCGAGCGGCGCGACGAAGTCGAAGAGCTCGTTGTTGCCGAGGCCGATGCGGCCCGAGCCCGAGCCGCCCATCGAGAAGCCGAGGATGCCGCGGTAGTTGAAGCGCCGCATGCGCGCGCGCGGCACGTCGTCGCGCACGACCGCCTGGTAGGTGCCCAGGCGCGGCGCGAGGAATCGCAGCGTGCCGTCGCCCGCGTTGCCGTCGAACACGGGGTTCGCGATGCCGACGATGCGCGGCTCGCTCACGCCCGGGCCCGTGTAGAGGACCTCGACGTGCCCGCGGTGCGCGCGATCGGGAAGGCGCGAGAGCGAGATGGGAATCGAGAGCTCGATCTCGCGCGAGAAGCGATAGACCGTCGGCGAGGTGAACGAGACCGCGGGGCCGAGCGGGAGGTAGCCGTCGGGCAGGGTCATGTCGTCGCATGCGATCTCGACGGCGAAGGGAGAGACGCGGAACTGCGCGTCACCGCTCGCCGCAGCGGCGGGCACGAGCACGCCCGCGTGCGCGAGGCCGCCGGTGGCGGAGGTGCGCATGCCGTTGGGCTGCACCATGCCCGAGCCATCACCGCTGCATGCGGGCAGCGCAGGCTCGGTCACGTCGATCACGAGCTCGGCCGTGCGCTCGGATCCCTCGACGCTCGCCGTGACGGTCGTGGTGCCGACGGCGACGCCGGTCACGTCCAGCGTGAGCTCGGAGGTGCCCGTGGGGATCGTCACGCTCGCCGGGACGGTCGCGATGCCCGCCGTGCTCGGCGTGAGCGTGATCTCGACCGCGGCGCAGTGATCGCGCACGAGACCGAGGGTCACCTCACGCACGCCGCCGGGCACGGTGCCCACGCTCGCTGCGGAGAAGCGCAGGCCCGCGAGCGAGGTGATGACGCAGCCGGCAGCCGGCGCGTCCTCGCCCATCGGCGCATCCCCGACCACCGCCGCGTCCACGGGCGGCGGATCGGAGGGACAACCCGTGATGCAGGCACCAGCCCCGAGGGTCAGCGTGCTCCAGAGGAGCGAGCCCGTGGGCGACCAAGTACGGCGAGAGGTCATGGCCGCGAAGGATACGCGGCTCGGCGCCGCCGCGATATCACCTCGCGGAAACAGGCGAAGACGTCACGCGGCCCGCCGGTGCACGTGCTCGTCGCGGTAGGTGCCGGGCTCGTCGATGACCGCACGATCTCCGTTCGATCGCAGCCGCGCGCGATGGTGCTGGACGAGGTTCGCGAGCGCGGCCCTCGCGGGTTCGCGAGACCCACCGCGGCTCATGGCTCGGGCCGGATCAGGTGAGGCCGAGCAGCTCGTCGAGCTCGAGCTCGATCTCGCCGAACGGCTCGGCGCGCACGACGTCACCGCTCTGTGCGGTGAGCACCACGAGGTACGCGTCCGGGTGGTATCGGAGCACCGTGAGCGTCTGCTCGCGCGGGTCGAGCACCCAGTAGTGCGGCACCGCGTGGGCGTGGAGCGTTCGCTGCTTCTTGATCCAGTCGATGCGGGTGCTGCCGGGCGAGAGCACCTCACAGGCCCACTGAGGCACGTGCGGGCAGGGACAGCCCGTGGGCCGCTCCGGGTGCAGATCGCGGCGATACCCCTGGATGTCGTGACGGAAGACCTCGCTGGTCTTGGCGTAGAGCGTGTCGACCTCCGTCATGATCCACCACCCGCCTGGCCCACGAGGGCCTCCGGTGCGGCGGTTCATCGGGTCGAGGCCCGCGGCCAGCTTCGCTTGGTCAGAGCCGTGCTCCGGCGTGGGGTTGGCCTTGCGCACGAGCTCGCCGTCGACGAGCTCGAACGGCTCTCCGTTCGCGACGAGCGGGAGGAACTCCTCCAGGGTGACTCGCTTCGGGATGGGCGCGCCCATGCCGCGAGGATAGCGCCCTGCGGGCAGCGAGCGCACCGGGCGGTTCGAAAGCGCGCCCGCAGTGCGTAGGCCACCGGGATGAACGACACGCACGAGCCCTTCACGGCGATCGACACGGCGTGGCTCCGCATGGACGAGCCCACGAACCCAATGATGATCACCGCCGTGCTCCTGCTCGAGGGCGCGGTCGCCCCGAGCGAGGTCGAGCGCCTCGTGCGGGAGCGGCTCCTGCCGCACGCGCGGTTCTCCTTGCGCGTACACGACTCGATCGTGCCGGGCGTGCCGCCGCGCTGGGAGCGCGATCCGCACTTCGATCTGCGCAACCACGTGCACCGCGTGGGCCTGCCCGCGCCGCGCGATCGCGCCGCGCTCGAGGGGCTCGTGGGAGACCTCGCGAGCCAGCGCCTCGATCGGGCGCGCCCGCTCTGGCAGCTCCACGTCGTCGACGGAATCGAGCTCGAGGGCCGCGAGGCCACCGCGCTCGTCGTGCGCCTGCACCACTGCATCGGCGACGGCATCGCGCTCGTGGGCCTGCTCCTCTCGATGACCGACGAGGGGCTCGCCTTCCGACCACCGGCGCCGGGGCACCTGCGCCGCGCCGAGGGCGCGTTCGACCTCGCGAAGGAAGCGGCGCGCCAGACCGCGACGCTCGGGCGCCTGCTCCTTCTGCCGAGCGATCCGGTCACCTTCTACAAGGGCTCGCTCGGCCTCGTGAAGCGCTTGGCGTGGTCCGATCCGGTCTCGCTCGAGCGTGTGCGTCCGATCGCGGCGCGCATCGGCGGCAAGATCAACGACGTGCTCATGGCGGCGATCGCAGGCGCGATGCGCAGCGATCTGCTCGCGCGCGGCTGGGATGGCGCGAGAGAGATCCGCGCGCTCGTGCCCGTGCACATCCCCGGTGGCCGCGCGGGCGACGGCCTCGGCAACCACATCGGCCTCGTCTTCGTGGACATGCCCATCACGATCGCGGACCGAGAGGCGCGCCTCCGCGAGACCCGGGCGCGCATGGATCGCGTGAAGGAGCAGCCCGACGCGACCGTCGCGCTCGCAGTGCTCGCGGCGATGGGTGTCGCGAGCAGCGAGATCGAGCACCTGGGCGTCTCGCTCTTCGCCAGCAAGGCCACGACCCTCGTCACGAACGTCCCCGGCCCCACGGGCGAGGTGCGCCTCGCCGGGCACCGCGTGAGCGGGTTGCTCGTGTGGGCCCCGGTGAGCGGCGGGATCGGCCTCGGCTTCTCGCTCCTCAGCTACGCGGGGAACGTGCGCCTCGGCGTCTCGAGCGACGCGCTGCGCCTCGAGGATCCCGCGAGCCTCGTGCGCGCGTTCGTGGACGAGCTCGACGCGCTGTCCACGTCCTGACGCCGATCACCGCGCCTCGCCGCCCTGGTGCATGCGACTCACCTCGCGACGCAGCTCCTCGAGGATCGCGTGGTCCCAGCTGTGCTCGAGCGCCGCGAGGACCTCGCGGTAGTACCAGAGCGTCTCGTCCTTGCTCGGCGTGAAGCGCTCGAAGATCGCATCGCCCATGCGCGCCTGGTCCTTCACGATCGTGCTCGCGTTGTGGAGCTTGTCGGCGGCCGACACGAGCTTCACCGCCTCGTCCGCGTGCCTGAGGTGCGTGAGGTAGCGGACCTTGCGCTCCTTCCACGGCTCCTTGTGTCCCGGCCGCGTCGAGTCCGAGAGCGCGAGCACGAGCCGCGCGACCTCGGGGCCGAAGCTGCGCTCGAGCTCGACCGCGGAGCTGCCCTCGATGTCCTCGAGGTAGTCGTGCAGCGCCGCCGCCATGCACTGCTCGGGCGTGCCGCCGTGCTCCATCACCGTCGTCGTGACGGCGAGGAGGTGGCTCATGTAGGGCACCCCCGTTCCCTTGCGTTCCTTGCGTGAGAACGCGTCCGCCGCGAAGCGGAGCGCCTCACCCAGACGTGCATCGTAGAAGGGCTCGCGGGACATGGGATGCATGCTCCACCCGCGCGCCCCACACAGCAAGCCGCGCACCCGCCCGTCCCGTGCCCATGCATGCCCGTGCATGCCCGTGCCCGATCCGGCCACCTCACCTCACCCGAAGCTGCACATCATCGTGGAGAGGGCCTCGCTCGTGGCCGTGTTGTTGTCCTCGTTGCACTCGTTGTACTCGGAGCCGCCCATGCCGTCCGAGTCGACGATCGCCTCGACGGTGAACGACGTGAAGCCGCCGAAGCCGCCCGCGGGCATCCACGAGAACGTCAGCGTCTCGGTGCGGCCCGGCAAGATGAGCGTGCTCGTGCGCTGCACGCCGAGGGCCTCGGCGGCGCCGCCCATCGGCGTCGCGCTCGCGACGACGGGCACACCCGGCGCCACGCCGAGCGCGCCGCGGTTGCGCACGGTCACCGAGATCGTCGCCGTCATCGTGTCGGGGTTGCACATCACGAGCAGGATGGAGTCGACGACGAGGTCGGGCGCGTCGAAGAGACCCGCCGGCTGCACGTTCTGCCGGAAGTGGTTGTAGCGAGGGTTCGACCAGTTCGGCTCTTCGCGCGCGGGGACCTGCGCGTCCTCGGTGATGTTGGTCACGTGGTAGGTGTGCTGGTTCCAGATGCGGCGCGTGCGCACCCAGTTGTTGCCGGCGTCGGTCCACACCGCGAGGCCATCGGGTGTGGAGGCATCGCCCGGCGCCTCGGGCACGAGCACCTCGCTCTTTCCGTCGTTGTCGACGTCGACCACGATCGGCATCTCGAGGCGCGTGTTGGAGCGGTGCATCGGATCGTCGAAGAGCACGGTGCCGTCGACGCCGCTGAAGATGCGGAAGTTCTGCTCGTCGGCGTAGACGACCTCGGCGCGGCCGTCGCCGTCGAAGTCGAAGACGCTCGAGCCCGTCGAGCGCGAGCTGCAGTCGGTGTTCGTCACCTGCCAGCGCACGTTCTCGGACGTGCAGCCCATCGGCAGCGGCGAGCCGGTGCAGTCGAGATCGAAGACCACGTAGTAGTTCGCGCTCGCGACGCCGATCTCGGCGCGCCCATCGCCGTCGAAGTCCGCCACCGTCGGTGGCCCGCCCTCGTTGTTCGCGCAGCCCGCGACCGGGATGCGGATGCTCGTCTTGAGCGTGCCGTCGTGCTCGAGCACGAAGACCTCGCCGCGTCGCACGATCACGACCTCGCCCTCCGGGTCGTCGTCGAAGTCGCCGATGGCGTTGTAGCCGTCGCACGCGGCCGAGCCGCCACACGCGGAGTTCTGCGTCGTGAAGGTGTACGTCCACACCTCGGCGCCGGTGGGCCCGTCGTAGACCGTGTTGCCCGCGATGACCTCGGGCGTGCCGTCGAGATCGAGATCCGCGACGGTCGAGGTCGGCCCGAGGAACGCGTTGTTCCCGACGCCCGCGCCCGCGCGCACCGTGACGTTGCCATCCCAGCGCAGCGTGCCGTCGAGCCCGTTGAGGACGACGTTGCCGACGATCACCTCGGCCTGTCCGTCACCGTCGAGATCCGCGAGCGAGGGCGCGGCGCCCGAGCCGTTGTAGCGGCCGCTGCCGAGGTGCGTGGTGTTGTGCCACATCGTCTCCCAGCGCGAGCCGTCGGGCATCGTGCGGCGGAACGCGATGGTGCCGCCGTTCTGGATCGTCGCGACGATCTCGGGCGCGCGCTCGGCCGCCATCGCGGCGGGGTGGAGGTTGCCGATCGCGAGGCCCGTCGAGTTGTCGAGGAAGGGCGTGTCGATCGTCGCGATCGTCGTCATCGTGCCGTCGTCGTTGCAGCGGCCATCGACGATGCGCAGCGTGCCGCGTGGCGTGCAGCAGCCGTCGGTCGGCCGATCGAAGGACACGAGCGCGATGTCGGGCACGTCGAGCGTGTTCGTCTCCCCGTCGCCGTTGTCGTCGGTGAGGTTCGCGACGGCCGGCGTCATGACGACGTCGTCCGAGGCCAGGCGCGAGCCCGCGGGCGGCTGCCACCGACACGCGACCGCGGGCGCGAAGTCACCGACGGGCGGCCGGTACTCGCACACGTCGACCGAGCCGCGCGGCGCGCAGCGACCGAGGGTGGGCTCGCAGATCTCGTCGAGATCGCACTCCTCCGTGAACGTGCACGACGGCCCGAGGTCGACGCAGGCATCGCGAAGACACGCCTGATCGGCGCCACAGCACAGCTCGCCCGCGGTGCCGCAGCGCTGCGTCTCGTCGGCGCACTCGATGACGCAGCGATCGGTCAGACACTCCTGTCCGGTGTCGCAACAGACGCTGCCGCACGCGAGGGGCGCCTCGCAGTCGAGCTCGCAGATCCCCGCGTTGCAGATCTGGTCCTCGTTGCAGCAGCTGATGCCGCAGCGCGGCCGAAGATCCGTGCACGCCCCACCGTCGTCTGCGCCGGGCACACCGGTGTCCTCGACGCGACCCGCGTCGGAGCGAGGCACGCAGAGCCGATCGATGCACTGCTGCCCCGCGGGACAGTCGGTGCTCGAGCTGCAGCTGCTGACGGGGGCCGTGCCGCAGTCGCAGCCCGAGAGGGCGAGCACGACGTGGGCGAGACAGAGCGAGCCGAACGCGAGGAAGCGAGTCGAGCGCATCGCACGAGCCTACAGGATCGACCGCGCGGGCTTCGATCGCGCGGCGATCGCGTTTCGATCCCCCCGCGCGCGCGACCGAGGGTGCGAGCCGATCAGAAGCGCGCGCCGACGCCGCCCGGCCCGAGCTCGAGGCCCGCGTGCTCGGCGCTCCCGTCGTCGGTCACGAGCGCGAGCACGACGCCCACCGCGACGAGCACGAGGCCCGCCGTGAGGCTCACGTCGGCGCCGACGGTGAGGCCCTCGAGCGTGCCCACGTCCGCGCGCGAGCAGCTCGTGCCACAGCGAGAGGCGAGCGCGCCGTCCTCGGCGAGGGCGAGGCCTCCGAGCACCGCGAAGCCCGCGAGCGCTGCGCCGCCGACACCGAGCACGATCCACGACGCCACGTGCGGGGTGCGTCCACCGCTCGGCGTGCGCGAGGTGTCCGACGTGGAGGCGTCGCCCAGCGTCTCGCTGCCAGCCGTCTCGCTGCCAGCCGTCTCGCTGCCAGCCGTCTCGCTGCCCGACATCTCGCTGCCGCTCGCCGACGTCTGCGCCGCCACACGAGCGCGCAATCGCTGTGCGCGCTCGGTGATGGCCGCCGCGTCGTCGGGACGTGCCGCCGCCACGTAGGCCTCGAGACGATCGGCCGCCTCCACGAGCCGCCCCATGCGCTCGAGGCAGGCGCCGATGTTGTAGAGCAGCGCGGGGCGCCCGCTCATCTGGTGCGCGATCTCGAGCTCGCGGAGCGCGTTCTCGTAGTCCCCGCGCTCGAAGTAGTCGGTGCCCGCGTGGAAGTGGATCCTCGCGCGCTCGTCGAGCTCCGCGTCGCGCGCGCCTGGCGCGGCGACCGCGACGTCCCCGGTCTGCGCGGCGATCGGAGTCGCGAACGTCAGCGAGGCGAGGCAGAGCGCGCCGAGCCAGCGCGCGGTGATCGAGGCGCGGCTCATGGCGTCACCACCACGGCGTCTTCGACGCGTGCCGTCGACGGCAACACGCCGACTTGTCCGCCGACGTTCGAGCCCCAGCAGTACACGTCGCCCCCCGCGATCACACACGCGTGACCACCGAGACCCGGCGCGCCGTTCGAGAAGCCGAGCGCCATCTGCTGCGTGGCGATGGGCGTGCCTCCGGTGCCAGGAAGCGCCATCTGCGGTGTGTTGTACGAGCCCGCCGCCGTGGTGCGCGGCATGAGCCCGAACTCACCGGCGGACTGCGTGCCCCAGCAGGTCATCTGGCCCGTCATCACGCGGCCGCAGACCTGTCGCGGGCCCGCGGCCAGCCCCGAGAGCGGATACCGCGTGCCTCCCGCGGGCGTGGGCACGTTGGTGCCCGCGGGGTACGCGAGGATCGGCTGACCGATCGTCACGCCTTCGGCCTGCGAGCCCCAGCAGTAGACATCCGGCATGTCGCCGGCCATCTCCATGCCCGTGAACGCACACGCCGCGAACTGCGTCGCGACCACGCCACGGAAGCGGAGGCCCGGCGCGCTCACGCCCGTCGCCACGTGCGAGAACGTCGGCCCGAGCGGCCCGCGGCCGAGCTGGCCGACGTCGTTGGCGCCCCAGCACGCGATCGTCTGATCGGAAAGCAGGGCGCAGCTGAAGTTGGTGCCCACGACGACCTCGGTCGCGACGCTGCCCGCTGGCAGCGGGACGTCGAGGAGCTCGAGGAAGGGCCCCACGCCCATCGCGAGGGGCTGCCCGATCTGCCCCGTCGCGACGGTGCCGTTGCCGTTGTTGCCCGCGCACGAGACCCCGCCGTCGCTGCGGACCACGCACACGTGGTTCGACCCACACGCGACGCCCACGGCGCTGACCGATCGCGACCAGCTTCCCGCCGAGCTCGCCGCGGGCTCGCCGTTGCCCTCGCACGTGATCGAATCGGCGCGCAGGACGCAGGTGCCGTTCGAGTACGCGCAGAGATCGACGATGCCCGTGAGGCTCGAGCGCGTGGGAGACACGGGCGCACCGAGACCACCTGCGCTCGTGATGCCCGGCAGCTGCGCCGACGAGTCGAGACCCCAGCACCACAGCTCCTGCGACGGCGCCGTCACCACGCACGTGTGATAGCCGCCGGCCGCGACGAGACCGGCGCGATCGCAGAACGGTCGGCTCGAGCCCATCTCCTGGCTGCAGCGACGCCACGGGCACGCGGCGGCGACGGTGGCCTCCGCCGTGTCCTCGATGCCATCGCAGTCGGCGTCGATGCCATCACACTCCACGTCGTTCGCGACACACGTGAACGCGTCCCGCGGAACGAACGCATCGGGCGCGAACGCATCCGCCGGCGTGAACGCATCCGTCGGCGTGAAGGCATCCGCCGACACGAACGCATCCGCCGACACGAACGCATCGTCGGCTGCGAACGCATCCGCCGACACGAACGCATCGTCGGCTGCGAACGCATCGTCGGCAGTGAACGCATCGTCGGCAGTGAACGCATCGTCGGCAGTGAACGCATCGTCGATCGCGTGCGCGTCCTCGAGGCTCGGCGCGTCGAGTCCGGCGTCGAGCGGCGGCGATGGCGCATCGAGCGGCGCGTCCATCGCGAGCGCATCACTCGCGGCGTCCATGGGACTCGCCGCGTCCTCCTCACCGACGCGTCGTGACGGCGCGAGTACGAGCGTGCAGCCAGCGAGGAGGACGAGGGGCCCGTGGAAGCAGAGGCCCGGGAGGAAGCGAGGAGACGAGAGGACGGCCATGGGCTGCGCCCATGCTGCCACGCCGCTCGGGAGACGTGTGCAAAGAGGATCTGTGTGCGTCCAAAACTTTCTTACCAAAGCTGGTGAAGTCGCGGGCGATGGGCTCTCTTGGGCGCATGCGACACCGAACTCCTCTCCTCACCGCGCTCGTCGGTGCACCACTCGTCCTCGCGGGCGCTGCGGTCGCCGTGGCCCAAGCCCTCCCCACCCTCACGGCGGGCGCACCGCCGACGCCCGTCACCGCGCCCGTCGCACCCACGCTCACGCTGACGCTCGCTGCGCCCTCCGAGGTGCAGATCGACGCGATGGGCGGCGGCATGGATGCGCAGCTCCTGCTCTTGCAGGCCGACTCGCTCGTCACGCAGGACTCCGACTCCGGTGCGGGCGTGGACGCGCAGATCGTGTCCTTCCTCGCGCCCGGCACCTACCAGGTGCGAGTCGTCGAGTGGCGAGGTCGTGCGATGAGCGCGCGCGTGCAGGCGCAGGTGCTGCCGCCGATGACCCCGGCCGCGCAGATCGCGCCCGGCGCACCGCCCACCGTGATCAACACGCCCCAGGGCGACTCGCCTCGCGCCGCGAGCGCAGAGGCCACGCTCACCATCCCGGCAGCGGGCAACTTCCGGCTCGATGCCGTCTCGAGCGGCGATGCCGAGCTGATGATCATCCAGAACGGCGCGATGCTCGTCCAGGACTCGGACTCGGGCGACGGCACCAACGCGCAGATCACGCGTCAGCTCGCGCCCGGTACCTACACGCTGCGCGTGCGCGACTACGGAAATCGCGCCTCCGCCATCACCGTCACCGTCGCACCGCAGTGAGGCCTCCCATGACGATCCACCTCGCCAAGAACACCAGCGGCCTCGCGGCGCTCTCGCTCTTCACGCTCGCCCTCACCGGCACGGTCGGCTGCGGCTCCGAGGCCGCGCCTGCACCGACACCCGCACCGACGCCCGCGCCGGGTGCCGTCGTCGCGCCCACGCCACCCGCGTCACCGCCCGGCACGCTCACGCTCGGCGCGCCCGCGAGCACCGTCGAGGTGCCCGCGGTGCCGGCGTTCAACTTCACGACCACCGCGGCCGGCGAGTACCAGATCGACGGCACGGGCACACCCGACGTGCAGCTGCTCGTGCTGCAGAACGGCAACCTCGTCGCCGAGGACTCGGACTCGGGTGACGGCACCAACGCGCGCGTGGTCGCGTTCCTCGCGCCCGGCACCTACGAGGCGCGTGTCTACGAGTGGCGCGGCCGCGCGCTGACCGGCGCCGCGCAGGTCACGCAGCTTTCGCTGCTGACGCCTGCGGGCAGCGTCGCGCCCAATGGTCAGCCGCAGGCGGTCGCCACGCCCGCAGGTGAGTACCGACGCGCCGCGAGCGCGGAGCTCACCCTCGACATCGCGCGCGCGGGCAACTACCGCCTCGACGCGACGACCGAGAGCGGCGCCGGCCGCGATGCGGAGCTGATGATCCACCGCGACGGCGTCGTCGTCGCCGAGGACTCCGACTCGGGCGAGGAGAACAACGCACAGATCACGCACCAGCTCGAGCCGGGTCAGTACCGCGTGCGCGTGCGCGACTGGGTCAACCGCGAGGCGCAGATCAGCGTCACCGTCACCGCGCTCTGATCCGTTCGACTCCGCCGCACGAGCCTCGCTCGCGCGTCGAGAACGCCCGCCTCTCCTCGGAGTGGCGGGCGTTCGCCTTCCCCCCGGTCGCGGCGAGGCCTCGCGCAGCGCATGCTCCGAGCCTCCGTGAGCGCGCCGACCGACCTCTGGCTCCTGCCCGGCATGGACGGAACGGGCCGTCTCTTCGCCCCGCTCGTGCGTGCGCTCGACACGTCGCGGCTGAGGCCACGCGTGTTCGCGTACGACGTGCGCGCGTCTTCCTACGACGCGCTGCTCGAGACGTTGCCGCGACCGAGCGGCCCGACGATCGTGCTCGCCAAGTCGTTCGGCGGCCCGCTCGCGGTGCGCCTCGCACGACGTGATCGCGAGCTCGTGAAAGAGCTCGTGCTCGTGGCGTCGTTCGTGCGCCCGCCGCGGCCGTTCCTACGCGCCGCCGCGCCGCTGCTCCGCATGCTGCCTCCACCGCCTGCACCGTTGATCCGCGCCTCGATGCTGGGTCTCGACGCAGCCCCGGCGCTCGTCGACGAGGTGGCCCGGGCGATCCGCAGCACGCCTCGCGAGACGCTCGCAGGCCGCCTCGTCGCCATCGCAGATCTCGACCTCCGCGCGCACACGCTCGATTGCCCCGTGCGCGCGGTGGTCGCGCAGGGAGACCGTCTGGTGCCGCGTGCCTGCGCCGAAGAACCGGCGCGCCTGTCGCGACTCGGCACGATCACCACGATCACCGGCCCCCACCTCCTCGCGCAGACGCACCCCACGCGCGTGGTGGAATTGCTCGCCACAAATTGCTCGCCACACCTGGGACCTGACGCGGGGTCACGGACGACGCTCACCGACCTCGAGAAGAGAGCGTGTGAAGACCCATGAGCACGCGCGCGATGGCGCGTCCATCGTCGAGCGCCGCGATGGGCGGCGCCCGCGTCTACCCCCTCCGAGCCGAAGTCATCGGAGGTGAGGGCCACGCGTGGGATCGTCGCGAAGCCGCTGCGTCCGCTCGCGGAGCGGAGCGCCGCTCCGCGCGGTGGCACTGGTGTCACTCGCCGTGGAACTCGGGCTTGCGCTTCTCGTTGTAGGCGCCGATGCCCTCGCCGGCGTCGATGCTGTCGAAGAGGCGCTGCTGGAGCTCGCGCTCGAGCGCGAGGCCCTGCTCGAGGGCCATCTCCGCGCCGGTCTGCACGGCGCGCTTGATGTGGCCGACGGCCATCGAGGCGCGGTGCGGCGGGCAGAAGCCGCGCGCGTACTCGGCGACCTTCTCGAAGAAGCCCTCCTTGTCCCACACCTGGTTCACGACGCCGAAGGCCTTGGCCTCGTCGGCGTCGAAGGTGCGGCCCTCGGCCATGAGCTCGATCGCCTTGGACTTGCCGACGAGCCGCGCGAGGCGCTGCGTGCCGCCGGTGCCGGGCAGCACGCCGAGGTTCACCTCGGGCAGGCCGAGCTTGCCCGTGCCGCGCGCCGCGACGCGCAGATCCGCGGCCATCGCGACCTCGAGGCCGCCGCCCACGCAGTGACCGTGGATCGCGGCGATCACGAGCTTCGGTGTCTGCTCGAGGCGGTTCAGCGTCTCGTTCGCGTGGAGGCAGAACATGTACTTGAAGCGCGTCGAGACGCGCCCGAGCATCGCGATGTCGGCGCCCGCGCAGAAGAACTTCTCGCCCGAGCCGCGCAGCACGATCACGTGCACGTTCTCGTCGAAGCGCGCCGCGAGGATCGCGTCGTCGAGGTCGCGCATCATCTCGTGGCTGTACGCGTTGGCCGGCGCGTTGAAGAGCTCGATCGTCGCCACGCCGTGCTCGTCCTTGCCGTAGCGGACGAGGCCGTTCTTCATCGTCTCCATGTCCTTCGTTCCTCCGAGGGGCGCGAGACGTAGCACGGAGACGTGCCTCCGCCGCGCGGCCCCCGAGTGACGCGCTTCGTGCCACACACCGTCCGGAGGCGAGGCTCCGACCGGGCACGCGTCGTGCTCACCGCGCGGGCCCATGCGCCGATTCGCACACACCCTCACGTGGATCTTCTCTCACTCTCCGCTTGCAGCTCGACGAGCATGCCCGTGGCCGACGCAGGCACCGACGCGCCGCCGCCCTGTCCCGCCGATCCACCGACCGACGGCGCGAGCTGCACCAGCCCCATGACGTGCCACTGGCTCCGCTGTGGCGCGGCCGGCGCGGTCACCGCGCAGTGCACTGGCGCGCAGTGGAACGTGAGCGCCGAGCCCTGCCCCATCGAGTGCGGCGGCGCGTGTCGCGACGGACAGATCTGCGCGATCTTCCAGAGCGGCTCGCTGCGCTACGAGTGCGTCGAGGACCCGTGCGACGGCGGCCCGCTCGGACAGTGCATGTGCGACGTCTGCCCCGAGACGGGCGAGGGTCGCTGTGCACCGAGCCGCTTCACCGTCACGTGCAGCGTCTCGTGCGGCGCGCCGATCTGCCCGTGATCAGTCGCAGCGACAGGCCGCATCGCACTCGTAGGGATACGCGTGCGTCTCGACGCGCAGCCGGATCGGCGCGGTGCCGGCTTCGGGGATCTCGACGAGCTCCTCGTGGTCGTGGGCACACGGACGATGCGACGCGCGGACGAGATCGTCGCCCGTGACTCGCAGGAGCACGGGCCCCTCGACCTCGACGCGCGCGCGGAAGCGTCCGTCTGCCGAGGTCCGCGCGCGCACCCCGCCGATCGTGAGCGGAACGCCCGCGCGCGCACGACCCGAGACACGGAGCACGCCCGTGACCACCACGCGCCGCGGAGGCGGTGACGGAACCGCGAGCGAGCGTGCCTCGAGGGCACCGGACGGATCGACCCGAACGATCACGTCCTCGCCGCCGAGGGCACCCCGCGCGACCCCCACGCGAGAGCGAGGCCGGTACATCCATCGCACGATCGGCACGCCCACCGAGAACCGCGCCCGCACCGCGCCGGCGAGGTCGTACAGCGTCGCCACGCCATCGTCGCCTACCACCAGCACGCCACCGCTCGCATCGTGGAGCCAGCCCCGAGACGACGCGGGGGCGAGGCGCACCGCAGCGCCGCCTCCCTCGGGACGTGCCCAGAGGCCGTTCTCGTCGGCGACGATCAGGTGCGTGCCGGCATCGGCAGCGGCGCACTGCTCCGCGCAGGGATGCACCTCGAGCTCGCGTCCGGTCGATGCGTCGATCCAGGTCACGCTCGAGCCGACGGTGACGAGCGCGCTCGCGGTGAAGAAGAGGCCCGCGGCGCCCCAGTCGATCGCCCGCGTCAGGCGCATCGTCTCGCGGCCCGTCGCGTCCCACACGATCACGGCCCCCTCGGCGTCCCACGTGGCCACACGGTCGTCGGCCGCGATCGCCACGAGCCCCCGCGTGGACCACGGGCGAAAGGTCGCGGTCCACAGCTCGCGACCGGTCGCTGCGTCGAGCACGTGGAGCTCGGTCCCGTCGGCCCACGCGAGCCGGCGCTCGGTCACGACGAAGGTGCCTGTGACGAGGGCGCGGACGGGCACGCGGGCGCGCCAGAGCTCGGCGCCACCGGGCAGCGCAGCCGCGACGAGCGTGTCGGGGTCCACGAACGTGAGGACACGATCACCGGAGAGGAACGGAGACACGGCGAGGTCGTAGGTCTCCGAGACGGGGTGCCACCCGTCGGGAGGCCTCGTGAGACCCGGAGCTCGCAGCACCTCGGTTCCGTCGCGCGCGTCGAGCACGAGGATCTCCTGCGAGGTGAGGTCGCGGTCCCGCTCGAGCGCGATCCACCGACGGCTCGCATCGGCGAGACGGAACACGAACGGCGCAGGCTCGCGAGCGCCTCGCGTGTACGCCACGCCCGGTGCCTGCGCCGCCGCGGGCCGCGGGAGCGCGAGCGTGGCGAGCGCCCCGAGCGCGAGCACCGACAGAGACCACGTGCGCACGCCGAGACCGTGACACGCGACGACGCACGCGCGTCTCACATCAGTGTCACATCACGGAGCAGCTCGCTGAGCGCGAGGGCTGCCAGGCGATCGAAGCTCGCTGGCGCGCGGGCCTCGGTCTCGAGGGTGAGCGCGCCGAGCGTCTGCTCGGGCCGTCCCTTGGCCGCACCGAAGAGCAAGCCGGGTGAGATCGCGAGGCGCGCGATCAGCGTCGCGCCATCGCTCGCGACGAGCTCGCGCGTGATCGCGTCGATGCCCTTGTCGCCGGGCGGGATCGGCTTCCAGCCCATGCCGAGCGTCAGCGCGAGCACCGAGAGGTAGGGCGCCTTGCGGCCCACTGCGCGCTCGATCCGGCTCGTGCGCAGCTCCGTCGGATCGAGCGCGTACTCCTCGCGGCCCACCTGCGCGAAGGGCTGGATGACACGGTAGTCGTCGATCCAGCTCTGGAACGCGCGCACACCCGGCGCGGTGACCGGGTGTGCGAGCACCACGTGCGCGTCGGCGGCGGGCCACCGCAGCGTCTCGTCGTTCGCGTCGGCGAGGCTCAGATCCTCGGCGACGCGGAAGAGCACGTCGGTGCCCACGACCTGCCAGACGAGGCGGCGGGCGAGGTGACGCACGAGCGGCTGCGGCAGCACGTGCTCGCGCAGCTCCTGCACGCTCCAGCGGCGCTGGCCGCGGAGCGCGCGCTCGAGGCGGAGCACCTGTCCTCTGCCCACGTTGTCGGCCGCCTCGACGAGCGCGGCGTAGCGCGCCTTGGCTGCATCGTACTTCGCGGGGTCGTCGGCCTTGGCCTTGCGCGGAAAGGCCGCGAGCGTGGCGCCCGCCGCGTCGGTGAGCACCGCCTCGAGGTGATCGCCCAGGCGCACCGAGAGCGTGCGCGCGCCGAGCTCGAGCGACACCGAGCCCGACTCGAGGCCGAGCTCGGGCACGAGCATGTCCTCGAGCACCTCGTAGGTGACGCCACGCTGCCGCGCGACGGCCTCGAGGATGTCGCGCACCTTGTCGCGCGTGTCGTCGTAGCGAGAGCGCTGACCCGCGTCGTAGACGACGACGAGCGCCTCGTCCGAGCCGAT
>JBILLJ010000264.1:0-6711 GCA_044376125.1 Sandaracinaceae bacterium | reverse complement strand
ACCGTCGTCGAGACTTGTCGGAAGACCGACCGTCACGTGCTCACGTTCCTCCGCGACACGATCGAGGCCTCGCTACGCGGCAAGTCCGCCCCCTCTCTCATGCTGAACCCGTGAACGGGTACCTCGCGATCTCCGGCGACACGCTCGTCGTGGGCGCACCAGCGGCCGACTCGCCCGCGTCGAGCGACGCGGGGCAGGTGAGCGTGTTCCGTCAGGCCGCAGGCGGCTCGTGGGAGCTCGAGCAGGAGATCGCGAACCCGGCCGACGCCTCGAACGAGCAGTTCGGGTGGTCGGTCGCGATCAGCGGAGACCTCCTCGTCATCGGCGCGCCGGGCGATCGCGAGTTCGCCCCGACCGGCGGTGCCGTGCACGTGTTCGAGCGGACCGGCAGCACCTGGGCGCGCGCGAGCACCTTGTCCTCCAGCACGATGTCGCTCGGTGACGCGCTCGGAGTCTCCGTCGCGACGGACGGCACGCGCATCGTCGCCGGCGCCGACCACGACGACGACGGTGTGCTGCAGTACGACGGGAGCGTCTTCGTGTACGTCCGCAGCGGCGGTGGCTGGACGGAGCAAGCGCGCCTCCGCGCGACCGAGCGCAACAACGACGACTACCTCGGCGCCGCGGTCGCGATCGCGGGCGACACCATCATCGCCGGCGCGCCGGGCGCCGACGTGAACACGACCAACCCGTTCGCGAGCGAGGGCCGCGGCTTCGTCTACCTCTTCGAGGACGCGGGCAGCGGCTGGACGCAGACGCAGCGCCTGCGCCCCGTGAGCGATACGGAGTGGACGCTCTACGCGGACTTCGGCGGCGCGCTCGCCTCGACGCGCAACCTCCTCGTGGTCGGCGCCGAGGGCGCGCGCTTCGAGGGGCTCTCGGCGAGCGGCGCGGCGTATCTCTTCGAGCGCGGCCCGACGGGCTTCGTGCAGACGGCGGTCGTCGGGGGCGCGACCCGCGACGACACGCACGGAGACTCGGTCGCGATCGATCTCGTCGGCACGAGCGCGCGCGTCGCGCTCGGAGCCTCGGGGGCGGGCACGCCGCGCACCGCGGGCGCGGCGTACGTCTACGATCTCAGCGATCCGCTCCCGCTCGGCGCGGCCTGCTCCGAGAGCACCGCGTGCCTCTCGGGCGAGTGCGTCGATGGCGTGTGCTGCGACACGGCGTGCGGCGCGGGCGCGACGGGCGACTGTCTCGCGTGCAGCCGCGCGCGAGGCGCTGCGATGGATGGTGCCTGCGGCCCCGTGACCGACACGACCTACGCCTGCCGCCCCGCCGCAGGCGGCTGACCCGCGCCGAGCGCTGCGACGGCGTCGCGACGACGTGCCCCGCGGACTCGCTCGAGAGCGCCGGCGCCGTGTGTCGCGGGAGCCTGGGCGACTGCGATCCCGAAGAGGTGTGCGACGGCGAGAGCGGCGTGTGCCCCGCGAACGACGTGCGAGCCGACGGCGCGAGCTGCGACAACGGCGCGAGCTGTGACGGCACGATGGACGCGTGCGACACGGGCCTCTGCCTCGGCACGCTGCCACCGAGCTGCGACGACGGTGATGCCTGCACGGCCGACAGCTGCACCGACGACGGCGGCTGCGGCCACACGCCCATCGCGGGCTGCGGCGCGGACGCGGGCTCGACGCGCGATGCGGGCTCGACGAGCGATGCGGGCACGCCGCGCCCCGACGCCGGCTCGAGCGCGGACGCGGGTGCGAGCGACGACGCGGCCGCGCCGCCGATCGACGCGGCCCGCGCAGATGCAGGCAGCGCTGGTCCTGGCGGAGGTGGTTGTGGATGTCGCGTCCACGCGCGCTCCGAGCGCGGGGCCTCGCTCGTGCTCGCCGCGCTCGTGTGCATCGCCCTCGGTCGCTCCGCGGCGCGGCGTTCGAGGCGTCGATGCCGATCCTGACCGAGCGCGAGCGCATCGGGACCAAGCTCGCCGACAAGTACGAGATCACGGCGATCCTCGGCTCGGGCGGCATGGGGACCGTCTACGTCGCGGCGCACGCATGGACGGGCCGCCGCGTGGCCGTGAAGGTGCTCAAGCCGAGCTACGTGGAGAACGAGGAGGTCGTGAAGCGCTTCCTCCGCGAGGCCCGCGCAGCGGCGGCGCTGCACCACCCCAACGTCGTCGACGTGCTCGACATGGGCCGCACCGACGACGGCGCCGTCTACATGGTGCTCGAGCTGCTCGAGGGCGACTCGCTCGGCTCGCTCCTGCGTCAGCACGGCAAGATGGAGCCGGCGCGCGTGCTCCCGATCCTCGTGCCCATGGCCGAGGCCCTCGCCGAGGTGCACGACCGCGGCTTCGTCCACCGTGATCTCAAGCCGGACAACATCTTCGTCGCCTCGCTGCGTGGCCGCACGGTGCCCAAGCTCCTCGACTTCGGGATCGCCAAGGCGCTGCACGATCCCGACTCGAGCACGCGCACGGGCGCGATCATGGGCACCGCCTACTACATGTCTCCCGAGCAGGCCTCGGGTCGCTCGGACGTGGGACCGCCGACGGACATCTGGGCGCTGGGCGTGGTGCTCTACGAGGCGCTCGCGGGCACGCCGCCCTTCACCGCCGAGACGGCGACCGGCGTGCTCGTGAAGATCCTCACCACGCCGCCCGCGCCCGTGCCCGATCACGTGCCGGCGCAGATCGCGCGCGTGGTGGAGAACGCGATGCGCAGCGATCCGCGCGAGCGCTTCGCCGACATGCGCGCGATGGCGAGCGCGATGCGAGAGGCCGCCGAGGAGCTCCGGATCACGCTGCCCGATGCAGTCGCCGTCGAGGTGCGCACACCCGAGGAGATCGAGCGCGCCTCGTACGAGCCGGCGGATCCGCGCGCGGCGGCCGCGCGTGCTGCGACCGTTCCGTCCGAGGATCGCGTGGCGCCGTCGTTCCTCCAGACGATCCCACGCGAGGCGCCGGTCAGGGCCGATCCCCGACGAGCGCCCTCCACGCCGACCAGCCCGGCGCTCGATCTCGCCGTCGCGGTCGAGCTCCCGACCGACACACGCGCCCCCGCCGCCGCGTCGCCGACGACGAGCCGCGCGACGTGGATCGTGGGGGCCATCGCGACCGTGGTGATCGTCGTGCTCGCCTACCTCGCCTTCGTGCGTTCGCCTCCCGCAGCGAGCGAGCCCGGAGCGTCGACGACCACGAGCGCGGCGAGCGCAGCGCCACCTGCGACCACCGCCGCGCCGCCCACCCCCAGCGGAGATCCACCTCACGGCGCATTGCCGCCCCCCGCGACGAGCGTCGCGCCACCCGAGGCCGTCGATCACGGCGCCCCCGAGAGCACGCGGGACGAGACGAGCGAGCGCCGCGGGGAGCACGTTCGCGGCGCAGCGACGCGCGAGGGCCGAGGCGGCCACGACACGAGCGTGCGGAGCACACCCGAGGTCACGACGATGGAGACGAGCGCCACGAGCACGACGATGCGCGAGCCTGGCGACGAAGAGCCCGTGCAGGTGAGGGACGAATGGTGATCACGCAGGCTCGTCGGCTCGTGCTCGGGCTCGTCCTCGCCGCGACGAGCCTCTCGCTCACGCCTCTCGTCCACGCGCAGGGCGCACCCGCCACGGGTGCCGCCGACGAAGCCACGACGCTCGAGGCACGCGCGCTGTTCGAGGAGGGCGTGCGGCTCAGCCGCGCCGAGCGTTGGCTCGAGGCGCTCGATGCGTTCCGTCGATCGAGCCAGCGCGTCGAACGGCCGCGCACGCTCTTCAACATGGCGATCGCGCTCGATCGCCTCGGCCGCCTGCGCGAGTCGATCGCGACGATCGACCGCTACCTCGCGATCAGCGATGCGACGGCGGACGAGGCCGATCGACGCGAGGCCACGCGTGTGCGCCTCTCGTGCGAGCGCCGCCTCGTCACGATCACGCTCCGCGTGACGCCGCCGGACGCGAGCGTCGAGATCGACGGCGAGGACGTGCCTGGCGAAGGCGGCGAGCGGCGCCTCCTCTGGGATCCGGGCGATCACGTCGTCGTCGTGCGGGCCGCGGGTCACGCACCGTTCCGCGAGTCGCTGACGTTGCCGCCGGGCTCGCTCGTGGATCGCACGGTCGCGCTGAGCCCCGAGGTCAGCCCCGAGGTCACCACCGCGGTCACACCGATCGACGAGGGCGCTCGGGGCGAGGAGACCGAGCGCGGGAGCGGCGGATCGAGCGAGCCCGTCGACGCGCGCCAAGGCTCGATCGTCGAGGACCCGATCTTCTGGGTCGTCGTCGGCGCCGTCGCGCTCGCCGCTGGCGTGGGCCGGCCGAGATCGATGCGCTGACCGAGACCGATGCGCCGGCCGAGACCGATGCGCCGGCCGAGATCGATGCGCCGGCCGAGCGCGATGGCGCGAGCAGCGACCTCGATGCCGCGACGGACGACGCGGCCAGCGACCTCGACGCCTTCGCAGCCACCGACGCCTTCGCGAGCGATGGCGGCTTCGTCACCAGCCTCTCGTGCCCCACCTGGCTCGGGCTCCCGGGCGGCGCAGTCACGCTGCCGAGCACGTCCCCCGAAGGCATCCGTCTCGGGCCGGACTGTGGTCTCTACGTGGCAGCCGGCGCGAACGTCTACCGCATCGAAGAGGGCACCGGCGCGATCACGACGTTCTCGACGCGCACCGGCGCCGATCTCCAGGGCATCGAGATGGGCAGCGACGGCCGCATGTACGTGACCGACCGCCTCTCGAACAGCGTGCTCCGCTTCGATCTCGCGACCGGTGCGTTCGTCGACGTGTTCGCGAGCACGGGCCTCGACGGCCCCAACACGCCGCGCTTCGGGCCCGACGGCCGCCTCTACGTGTCGTGCCGCAACACCGCGGACGTCGTGCGTTTCGAGACCGACGGAACGCTCGTCGGGCCGTTCGCGACGCACCCGCTGCTCGGCAGCCCCGAGGGCCTCTCCTTCGGCCCGGACGGCAACCTCTACGTCGCGGCGCGCACCAACTCGGTCGTCATGCGCTTCTCGGGCACGACCGGCGCGTTCCTCGATCAGATCGTCGCGACCGGCGCGCCGTTCATGGCCCCCGAGAACATCGCCTTCGGTGCAGACGGCTCGCTCTGGATCGCGAGCCGCGACACGAACGAGGTCTTCCGCTTCGACGTCTACACGCGCACGGAGCTCGAGCGGCTGCCCACGCTCCCCACCGAGCGGCCGATCGGCATGGAGATCGTCGCGGGGCACCTCGTCGTCGGCATGCGCGGCACCGGCCGCGTGGTCGTGATGCGCTGAGCGCCGACACGCACACCGCGTCGCTGCACACGCCCTGGCGCACGTCTGCCGTCGTCGCGTCTGCCGTTGATCGAATCCGTGTCTCGCGCCGCGACCGATCCCGCGGCCTCGACCGGCGTCGCGTCGGTGCATGACCGCAAGGCCCGTGTGCTCGCGACTCCCCGCGATCCTGCCGGGCGCATTCGCGAAGACGTGTTCGTCATCGACGAGGCTCGTGTGCTCGGCGACCGTGCTCGACCGCACGACGCGACTACGCGCATGGCCTTCACCGTCGCGCGCTCGCGCCGGCTCACATGATCGACGGGCGCATTCGCGAAGACGTGTTCGTCGTCGACGAGGCTCGTGTGCTCGGCGACCGTGCTCGACCGCACGACGCAGCCGGGGGCATGGCACCGAGCATCGTGTGGCCCCCGCCCTCCTCGACGAACACCGCGAAGCGCCCGGCAGGTCCGAGGGGAGAGACCCGACGCGTGATGCCTCTGGCTCGCGCCGCAACCGAGCAGCCGCCGTGGCGAACGTCGCGTCTCTGCCGGACAACGCGCATCGTTCACGTGCAGACCGAGCAGATGCCGTGGCGCGCGTCGCGTCTGCCCGTCATCGAATGCTTGCCTCGCGCCCACGAACGACTCAGGCGCCTCGGCCGGCGTCGCGTCTACGCGTGATCGCGAGGCCCGTGTGCTCGCGACTCCCCGCGATCCTGCCGGGCGCATTCGCGAAGACGTGTTCGTCGTCGACGAGGCTCGTGTGCTCGGCGACCGTGCTCGACCGCACGACGCGACTACGCGCATGGCCTTCACCGTCGCGCGCTCGCGCCGGCTCACATGATCGCCGGGCGCATTCGCGAAGACGTGTTCGTCGTCGACGAGGCTCGTGTGCTCGGCGACCGTGCTCGACCGCACGACGCGACTGCGCGCATGGCCTTCACCGTCACGCGCGCCGGCTGTCATCGATGCACCGAGCATCGTGTGCCCGCGGGTCTTTTCGACGAACGATGCGAAGCGCACGGCAGGTCCGAGGGGAGAGACCCGACGCGTGATGCCTGTGGCTCGCGCCGCAACCGAGCAGCCGCCGTGGCGCGCGTCGCGTCTGCCCGTCATCGAATGCTTGCCTCGCGCCCACGAACGACTCCGGCGCCTCGACCGGCGTCGCGTCTACGCGTGATCGCGAGGCCCGTGTGCTCGCGACTCCCCGCGATCCTGCCGGGCGCATTCGCGAAGACGTGTTCGTCGTCGACGAGGCTCGTGTGCTCGGCGACCGTGCTCGACCGCACGACGCGACTACGCGCATGGCCTTCACCGTCGCGCGCTCGCGCCGGCTCACATGATCGACGGGCGCATTCGCGAAGACGTGTTCGTCGTCGACGAGGTCGTGTGCTCGGCGACCGTGCTCGACCGCACGACGCGACTACGCGCATGGCCTTCACCGTCGCGCGCTCGCGCCGGCTCACATGATCGACGGGCGCATTCGCGAAGACGTGTTCGTCGTCGACGAGG
>JBILLJ010000263.1:0-6730 GCA_044376125.1 Sandaracinaceae bacterium | reverse complement strand
AGCTTCGCCACATCGATCGCGACGATGAGCTTGCTCGCGCCGACCAGCATCGCCGCGAGCGACGCGCTCGTCACCCTCTCGATCGGAACCGCTCGGTACGATACCTTCTTTGCCATGGGGACGACCTCCTTCGCCCCGATTCTCCTCGGAGTGTCGAGGCGTCCCCATGCTTGCTACAGACGACTACGCTCCTCGAGCTGATGCGGCAAGCCCTTGGCGCGAAGCAGGCGGGCGAGGCCCTTCTTGTCGAAGATGGTGGCCACGTACTTCATTCGGTGGCCACAAGGGCACGCGAGGATGTCCACGCCGAGCCCGTGCTTCATGAGCTCGCAGAAGGTCGCGTTCTTGGGGCGATGCCGTTCATCGTCGTCGGGCTGGGGCACCACGTGCGGCCGTCGCGCGGAGTGGGCCGCGAGCACCCCACGGTAGAGCACCTGGTTGGCCCGTGGGCGCGGCACGAGCGAGCACAACCTCTCCAAGAAGGTGTCGGCGCTCATCGAGATCCAAGTCGTGCCGTCTCTCCAGGGGCTCTTGAGCTCCAGGGCCACCTGGTCGGCAGGCAACAGGCGCAGGCGGCGATCGGCCAGCGGGGGGCGAAGGAGATAGCGGGCGAGGTTCTCGAGGCGCTCGCGGTCCTCGCCGTGCACCTCGGTCGTCGCTTCGAGGTCGAAGCCATTCACACGGGCCTTTCGCTTCCAGCCGGGCTCGCCGTCGTGGTCGGGGTCAGTGCCCTCGGGAGCGCGGGAGTCGTAGCTTCGGGAGCGGGGCGACGTTTCCGCCGGGCACGCGCGCATTCGAAGCCGAGATGAGCCTCGGCATCCTCGCGCAGATGGTCCAGGCACGGGAGGTCGAGCTGCCGCGCACCACGGACGAGGCGAAGAAGACTCTCCTCACGCGTCAGATCGAGAACATGCGCAAGCAGGAGCAGATCCACCGCGCGACGATCGCGGCGCGTGATCTCTCGCCCGGAAAGATGAGCATCGGCGTCAACCCGGACTCGGACACCGTCGACTGACCGGATCTCGTTGCGTCGGTTGGCGCAGGTCACGGTCACGGAAAGGGCCCACGTCGAACCGTGCTGGCTCATCATGGCGGCCTATCCTCGCCATCGACGCCGCAGATAGGCGCGATGGGGTCGCGTGAAGTACGGCTCACGGATGACATCGCTTGCGCGCACCCTCGCTTCCGCCCTTTCCACCCTGGTCTTCGCTGGTTGCTACACGACCGCGACCGGCTCCGGCGACGCCGGCGTTCCGCCCTCGCCCGATGCCCGCCGTGGCACGGAGCGGTGCCCTCAGGCCAGCGGCGCCGCGAGGGCGGCGAGCACCGGCGCCGCGCGCTCCACCAAGCGCGCCCGCAGTGGCGCCCAGCCGGGAAGCGCGCGGACCTCCGCGAGGACCGGGCACTGGTCGAGCCACGTGAGGTCGTAGAGACCGACGTCCACGCTGCGCGCCACCTGAGCGAGGGCCTCCTCCGGCCGTCCCGACGCGGCGAGGAGCTCGGCGGCGACCTGGAGCAGGAGCGGCCTGAGACGCGAGCCCTCACGGGTCTTCTCGCAGTGTCCCTCGATCCGCTCGATCACACCGTCCGCGACGGTGCGCGTGGCGAGGGTCGCCGCGAACTCGCTCGTCACGGAGTTCGCAGGCGAGTCCCTGCCGCCCGAGGTGTCGTGGCGATCGGCACCGCGCCACAAGTTGAGCCGCGCGCGGCTGAGGCGCCGATAGTCGCGCTCTTCCGGAGAATCGACCGGAAGCGCGAGCAGCACGTCCGTTCGCTCCCACTTTCCAGCGAGCGCTGCTGCGCGCGCCAGCTCGAAACGCGCGATCGTCGCCGTCGGGTCGAGCGAGACCACCGTCTCCAGACGGAACAGGCCCTCGTCGAGCGCGCCGATCTCCGCCTGGATGTTCCCGAGCATCTCGTGCGCCTGCAGCAACCCCGGCGCCCGCGTCAGGGCCTGGCGCAGCGAGGTGACCGCGCCGGCCCAGTCGCTCGAGATGTAGCGGAGCGTCGCCTGCGACAGCCAGGCCTCGCCGAGGTGTGGGGCGATCTCGATCGCGCGATCGACCGCACCACGGACCGCGTCCACATCGTCCACGTCGGGCGCCGCGTAGTTGAGCCGCCGCGCGCGGGCCATCGCGATGCCCGAGAGCAGCCCCGGATCGTCGGGCGCGCGCGCGAGGCCCTGCTCGAAGAGCGCGACCACGGCGTCGAGATCGCCCCATCCGCCCCATGCGCTGCGCAGCGCCCGTCGCGCGCGCAGCTGGAGCTCGACCGCCTCGGCGTCGGCCGCGGCGGCCCGCGGCGCCTCCCGGCGCTCCATCGTCAGCGCCTCCGCGACGGCGCGCGCCACCTCGTCGTTGATCGCGAGCACGTCGCGCGCAGGACGATCGAAGCGCCGACCCCAGAGCTGAAAGCCCTCGGCGACGCTCACGAGCCGCGCATGGATGCGCACGGATTCGCCGTGCCGCCGCACCGAGCCCTCCACGATCACTTGGACGTCCAGCGCCCGACCGAGCGCGCGTGGATCCGCCGCGCCAGGCGTCAGGTACATCGTGACCAGGCCCCGCGGCCGCACGCGCAGCCCTCGCGTCGTCGAGAGCGCGTCGATGAGGTCGTCGGTGAGCGCGTCGGCCAGGAACGCGTCGTCCTCACTGCCGCTCGCGAACGGAAGCACGGCGATGGTCCGATCGCTCGGGACCGGGAGAGGCGCGACCCGCAGGGCACGCGCAGGTGCGCTGGCGAGACCGAGCGCGGGGGTATCCCTCAGCGCGAGCGTGGGCTGTGTGCCCCGCAGCGTCGCGGCGAGCTCGCCCGCGCTCGCGAAGCGATCGTCGCGCTCACGCGCGAGGCAACGGAGGATCGCTTCTGCCAGCACGTCGGGCACCGCAGGGTTTCGCGTCCGCGGATCCGGCGGCGGCTTCTCGAGCCGGGCGAGCGCAACAGCGAAGAAAAACTCGCCCGGCCAGGCCGGCGCGCCCGTGACCGCCTCGTAGAGCAGCACGCCGAGCGCGTACAGATCCGCGCGACCGTCCAGATCCTGTCGCTCTTGCACCTGCTCGGGCGCCATGTACGCGGCCGTGCCGATCATGCCCACGGTGTGCGCCGCGCCCTCCCGGTGGCTCCGGGCGATGCCGAAGTCGGTGATCACCACACGCCCGTCCTTGCCGAGCAGGACGTTGTCGGGCTTCAGATCGCGGTGGACCACCGACGCCGCGTGCGCTGCGCCGAGGCCCGCGCAGAGCTCGAGCGCGATCTCGATCGTGCGATGGCACGAGAGCGGTCCCTCGCGGGCCAGGCGCTTCGCGAGCGACTCGCCCTCGACGTACTCCATGGTCAGGAAGCGCTCGCCCGCGTGCTCACCGATGTCGAAGGTGCGCGCGACGTTGGCGTGCGTCACGCGGCGCGCCAGGCGTACCTCCTGACGGAAGCGCTCGAGCATCGCAGGGTCATCGAGCAGCTCGCGCCGCAAGAACTTCAGCGCCACCACCTCGTCGAGCTCGCGATCGCGCACGCGATAGACGCTTCCCATGCCGCCCATCCCCAGGAGCCCGAGGATCTCGTAGCGATTCCCGATCCGCTCCGGCGCCGCAGGCTCTGGGCCTGTCGGAAGGGGCGTGTGCACCCGCGGTGTCTCACCGAGGGATGTCTCGCCGAGGGCCGCGTCGCCTCCCGCGCGGCCCGTCATCGCTGTCGGTCGCGCGGTCACGACTCGCTCACCGATGCAAAGCGCAGCGGGTCGATCCCGTGCCTCGTGATCCAGCGTCGCAGCTGGTTGCGATGCACGCGGAGCGCGCGCGCAGCCGCCGTGACGTTGCCTTGCGCTTCTCTGAGCGCGGTCTCGATGTCCGTCGCGGCGGGAGCTGCGGCCGGCTCGCTCTCCTCCTCTTTGCTGGCGAACGCAGCGCCCGCCGAAGGCCCGAGATCTTCGGGAAGGACGACCGCACGACCTCTCGCGCGCGCCTCCCCGGCCGCGCGCTTGGCCTCGCTCAGGAGCTCGCGCACGTTGCCCGGCCACGGGCGCAGGAGACACGCCTCGACGAGCGTTGCGTGTGGCGCGAGCCCCGCGTCGAGCTCGGCCGTCGCCCGCGCGAGCAGATGCACGATCTCCTCGGGACGCTCACGAAGCGGCGGCAGGCGTATGTCGGGGCGACCGATGCGGAAGTAGAGGTCGGCCCGAAACCGGTCCGCGCTGACCGCCGCGCGAAGATCGGCGTGTGTCGCCGAGCAGAGCCGCAGCGTCACCGGCCGCGGTCTGCTCGACCCGAGCTGCAGCACCTCGCGCGCCTCGAGCACGCGCAAGAGCGTCGCCTGGACGCGGGCATCGAGCTCGGCCACTTCGTCGAGGAAGAGCGTGCCGCCGTCGGCCGCCTGCACGTAGCCGGTCGCGTCCGCGCTCGCTCCGGTGAAGGCGCCCTTCACCGCGCCGAAGAGCAAGCGCTCGGCGAGGCCCTCGGGGATCGCCGCACAGTTCACCGCGACGAAGGGCCCCTTCGGTCGGGGACCGGACGCGTGGAAGCGCCGCGCCGCGATCTCCTTGCCCGCGCCGGTCTCGCCGACGAGATGGAGCGTGTCTCCGGAGCCTGCGGCGCGATCGATCGCCTCCCAGGCCGCGCGCAGCGATGGCCCCGCGACGTGGCCGCCCGTCGTCGTGACGCCGCCTTCGAGCGCACCGAGGTCTGACGCGAGCAGGAACACAGTGCGGCCAAGGCGCAGGACCCTGATCCCAGCGCTCACACGCTCGCCGCTCACGCGCTCGCCGTCGGCGAAAGTGCCATTGCGGCTGTCATGATCGCAGATCGACCACCGACGACCGTCGAATGCGACGCTCGCGTGCTGACGCGAGACCGAGTCGTCGCCGAGGCCAACGCTCTCGAGCGCGCCCCTGCCCAGCTCGAGGACTCCATCCACGAGCGGTATCGGCGCGTACACGGCTCGCGCGTCGGCGAACAGGGCCACGACACCCGGCCTCGCTCGACCCATGCGCGCGCTCTCTCCTTCGCGCGTGGCGTCCGCCGTCGGCTTCACGCCACGACTATACATCGGCGCCGGCTCTGCTCGCGGGCACGTGTGCCCGGCACGTGCCTCCGTCAGAGGCGCGATTTTTCAGGCATTTCTCGTGTTTTTCGGCGCCCGCGGGCTGGCCCGTGCCTTGCGATGCCAGGCCTCGTACGCCCAACGACGAAGAGGAGACGCGCCCATGACGATCACGAACCACGACACCGGCACCCGCATCGACGAGGTCGCCGCGGGCATCTACCGCATCAGCACGCCGGTCCACCCCGCGGGGATCCCGGGCGGCTTCACCTTCAACCAGTTCCTCGTGCTCGACGACGAGCCGCTCCTCTTCCACACGGGGCCGCGTCGTCTGTTCCCGCTCGTGCGTCAGGCCATCGAGTCGGTGCTGCCGATCGCGCGTCTCCGCTACGTCGGCTTCTCGCACCTCGAGGCGGACGAGTGCGGGAGCCTGCCCGAGCTGCTCGCGGTCGCACCGCGCGCGCAGCCCGTGTGCAGTCGCATCGCCGCGATGACGTCGATCTCCGACCTGGTCGATCGCGCGCCGCACGCGCTGGCCGACGGCGAGAGCCTCTCGCTCGGCACGCACACGGTGCGGTGGATCGATGCGCCTCACGTGCCTCACGGCTGGGACTGCGGCTACCTGTTCGACACGACCACCCGCACGCTCTTCTGTGGGGACCTCTTCACGCAGGCGGGCGCGGAGCACGCACCGCTGGTCGAGTCCGACATCCTCGAGGCGAGCGAGGGCATGCGCGCCGCGATGGAGTACTACTCGCACTCGCCGAGCACGCGCGCGACCCTCGAGCGGATCGCGAGCGCCGAGCCGACCACCCTCGCATGCATGCACGGCAGCTCGTTTCGCGGGGACGGATCGAAGCTGATCCGCGAGCTGGCGGAGCGAGTCTCGGCGGCGAGATCCTGAGGAGACGACACGCATGAACGAGCTGACGCTCTCGAACCCGGTCTTTGCCACTTACGTCATCGCGGCGACCCTGATGGTCCTCAAGGCCGTGAGCATGTCGTGGCTCACCGTCGCGCGGATGATGCAGGAGAACTCCGGCTTTCGTGCGCCCGAGGACACGAAGAAGACGCTCTTGAACCCCAAGGCCCACCCGAGCCAGACCGAGCCCAACGAGCGCGTCGATCGCATCCGCCGCATTCACATGAACGACCTCGAGAACATCCCGTTCTTCGTGATCGCGGGGCTCTTCTACTGCCTGACCCAGCCCTCGCTCCTTCTCGCTCAGTGTCTCTTCTACGGCTACGTCGTGACGCGGATGCTGCACTTCGCGGCCTACGCGACGGCCCGCACGCACGATCTGCGCGCGATGCTCTGGACGCCAGGATCCTTGATCATCGTGTTCATGGCCGGCCGCACCCTCGTGTTCGCGGCGATGGGAGTGTGAGCCGCCTCGCCGACCACCTCGGAGATGGAGCCGAGGATCACGCGCCTGCCCTGACGCTCGCGGCGCGCCTCCGCGCATCGCGTCCCCATCAGGATCGTCGTCGTCGCCGCGAGCTCGTCCACCGCGCACCCGGTCCGTGGCTCCGCGTGCGGAGCCCGATCGCATGGAAGTCCGAGAGCGCTCCACATCGATGTCGAGCCCCATCTGGATGAGCATCGAGCCGCGCGGTCCCGAGACGCGGCTGATGCTGAGCCTGCCCGGACAGAGGCTCCGGGCGAGAGGAGAGACCGAGGCGTGTGCCTCGATCA
>JBILLJ010000262.1:0-6769 GCA_044376125.1 Sandaracinaceae bacterium | reverse complement strand
CGGCGCGGCGTTCCGGCTCGTCCACGACGACCTCGTCGCGGCGGGCGCGGACCCGGAAGCCGAGGGCAGCACGTTCGACGCGCTCTACTCCCCCGATGGTTCCCACCCATCGGGCGACGGCGCGTACCTCATCGCGCTCGTCATCCAGGCCAGCATCACCGGCGCCGATCCTCGCGCGATGCCCGACGCGCTCGACCTCGATCCGGCGGCGTCCGCTCGCTACCGCGAGGTCGCGGCCCGCGTGATGGAAGATCCCGCCTGGGAGAGCGAGCTGCGCTGAGAGACCGAGAGAGAATCCTTCTTTCTCGAGATCGAATCGCAGTACGGGGTTTTGGGGGCAGCGCCCCCAAACGCGCCGGGTTCTCCCCGTGCTCGTCACTTCGTTCCTGCGCGCGGTGTCCGATCCCCGGCCTGCGCCGCGGACAACTGAGCGTGCACGGCGCGGCGCTCACCGCCTCGTGACCCGCGGACTCGCTCCCGCAGCGTCGGGGCGGGGTGCGCCATGGGTGTTGACAGTGTCTACGCGGCGGGCCATCACTCGTGTAGACGCTGTCAACTGTCGCGAGCGCGACCCGAGGAGCACCGCATGAGCACGTCCATCGCACGTCAGGTCATCTTGGTGTCGGGCACGACGCGGGGCCTCGGGCTCGCCTTGAAGGAAGCGCTCGGGCGTCAGGGGCACATCGTCTACGGCTCGTCGCGTACGGCCGACGGGTCGGAGCCTCGCGAGCTCGCGCTCGACGTGACGGTCCCGCAGAGCTGTGAGCGCGCGGTCGAGACCATCCTGGCGCGAGAGGGGCGGCTCGACGCCATCGTGAACAATGCCGGCTCGCACCTCCACGGCGCCGCGATCGAGACCAGCGAAGACGAGCTCCGACAGCAGATGGAGCTCAACTTCTTCGGTGCCGTCGCGCTGACACGGGCCGCGCTGCCCTCGATGCTCGCCCGGCGCGCAGGGCGCGTCGTGAACGTCAGCTCCATCGGCGGCCTCGTCGCGACGCCGTTCGCGGGCGCTTACAACGCGAGCAAGTTCGCGCTCGAGGGCTACATGGAAGCGCTCCGCCTCGAGCTCGAGCCCTTCGGCATCCACGTCGTCAACCTCGAGCCAGGCTTTCTCCGCACGGGGACGACCGAGCAGAGCGTCGTTGCGGTGAAGCGAGGACATCCCCTCTACGAAGGGGCGCGGCGGCAGACCCGCACGGAGATGCTCGAAGCGGGTGCACGCGGGCTGCCGCTCGAGCGCGTGGTGCGCGTCGTCCAGGGGATCCTCGAGGATCCGGCGCCTGCCTTCCGTCACTCGGTCGACGGCCTCGCACCGCGTCTGTCCCTGCTGCGGACGCTGCTTCCGTCGCGCTGGTTCGAGCGCATCGTCGTCTCGCAGACCGCACCTGCGCTCCGCAGTCTCGCCAGGCCACGTCTCAGAGCATGAGTCACTCGCTTCGACTCATGCGTCGCGTCCGAACGACTCGCGGTCAGCGCCTCGCCTTCCGCGCGCGCGGCGCGGGTTGCGTCAGGAGCGAGGCGCCCAGGCGCGTGACCGCGTCGATGCGCGCTCGCGCGCCGGTGCCCAGGCTACGGCCATGCGCGCTGTCGAGCATCAGCGTCGCCAGGCCGTGCGAGAGGCTCCAGAGGTACGTCGCACGCACGTCGATCTCGGACGCCTCGGCGCTCGACGGCAGCGTCGCGCCCGCGAGGCTGCGGAGCCGAGCGTGCGCTTCGCGCGCCGCCGCGCTGCGCTGCGGGAAGCGATCCATGTCGGCCAGCTCGGGCCGGAACATGAGTCGGAAGTGCGCAGGTCGATCGAGCGCGAAGAGCACGTAGGCGCGCGTGGCCGCGGCGACCCAGTGCTCGAGGTCGTCGTCGTCGCGTGCATCCGCGATTCTCTGCGCGAGCTCGAGAAACCCCTCTTCGGCGATCGCAGCCATGATCGCCTCGCGATCGGGGAAGTGTCGGTACGGCGCCTGGTGCGAGACGCCGGCGCGCCGGGCCACCTCGCGCATGCTCAGCGCACCGAGCCCCTCACGCTCGATGAGCTCCACGGCGCCCGCGAGCACGCGGGCCTTGAGGGAGACCGCTTCGCTCGCGGACGACTTCGCCATGGCTCACCTGTCGCGCTCAGCGACTGAAGGGCATCTCCATGTCGATCGGCTCGCGGTTCGGGGGCACGGGAAGCTCCCAGGCCGCGACGTTGCGCTGCAGGCACTGGCCGAGCGCCGCGGAGCCCGTGGTGTTCCGCGACACGCTGGCGTTCCGCGTGTGACCGTCCGGTCCGATCGTGAAGCCGACGACGACGGTGCCGCGCACGACCTGGCCGGTCGTTCGCGTCTCGTGATCGAAGCAGCCCGCCGCGCGCTGCGCGTAGTAGTTGCGGATGAAGCGGCGCACCGTGACCGAGTAGTGCTCCATCACGAGGTCGGGGTCTTCCGCGCCGACCGTCTCTTCCATCGCGCCCCAGTCGCGCGTGGGCGAGGTGCCGCCGGTCTCGGCCCCCGTGCCGGTCTCACCCGCGCCGGTGCCGCCACCGCCGGTCGTGCCGCCGCCCGCCGTACCGCCGCCCGCCGTACCGCCGCCGCTGCTCGTGCCTCCGCCGCTGCTCGTGCCTCCGCCGGCCCCTCCGCTGCTGCTCGTGCCTTCGCCGCTGCTCGTGCCTCCGCTGGCCGTTCCGCTGCCGCTGCTCGTGCCTCCGCTGGCCGCGCCTCCGCCGCTGCTCGTGCCTCCGCCCGCGCTCGCGCCACCACCGCGACTCGTGCCCCCGCCCGCGCTCGCGCCTCCGCCCGTGCTCGCACCGCCGCCCGCGGCACCACGATCGCCCGAGCCCGCGCGCGGACGCACGCGCGGTCCGCTCGAGATGACCACTCCGTCGTCGGGTGTGTCCTCGCCGGTCGGCACCGGATCACCGATCTCGACGGGGGTCGTGTCCGGTGGCGCGGGGATCGCGACCTCGTCTTCGGTCGTCGTCGGGGGAGGTGTGGTCGCTGCGGATCGCATCGCCACCCAGGCGCCGCCCGCGCCGACCACGAGGAAGAGGACCGCGCCTCCGATGAGGATCGCCCACGTCCTCGCGGGAGACTGCACACCGATCCCCGCGAGGGTGATCGAGGTGGTGTTGTTCATCGCGTTCGGCGCCCCACCGAGGCTCGCGGTCGAGGTGCCGCTCGGGCCGGCCTTGGGCGGAAGCGGACCGCCGGGCTCTCCGGCCTGCGCGATGCGCGCGCCGCACATGTTGCAGAACTTCGCGTCGTCGGTGTTCTGGGCGCCGCACGCCTGGCAGAAGATCATTCGCTCCTCGGATGCTCGCGATGCGCCCGGGATTCGAGCGGATCGGCGCTTGGACCGCGCAGCATAGCCGAGCCATGGGCCCCTTACCGTGAGAGGCCGGTCCGACCGCCGACCGACCGGACGTCGACCGATCGCCCGACGCTCGCTGCGCTACGCTGCGCGGCTCATGCGCTCTCCCCACGCCGTCGAGGCACCTCCACACGTCCCGGCCGCCGTGCGTGCCGGCGTGCTCGGCGCGCTCGTGCTGGGGGCACTCGTGCTCACGAGCACGCCCGGTGCGGCGCACGCGCAGGTGCGCACGGACCGCGCGAGCGACGACGGCGTGTGGGGCCGCTTCGGATCCGATCTCGTGCTCTCGGTGGGTGCGAACGCGGGTGTGGGCCTGGGCGATCCGAGCCTCCTCGCGCGCGGGTCGAGTGCCGCGGCGTTCTCGCTCGACGTGGAGCTGCGCCTGCGCGTGATGGACACGGCGGGCGTGGTGGTCGCGCCGGAGTGGCGGCCCGACGGTGCCTCGCGTCTGGTCGCGGCCATCGATCTCCGGCCCGTCTTCCTCGCGCGCTTCCTCTTCGGCGCGACGAGCGGCGATCGCTACTGGGACCTCTTCTTCGACTCGTTCGGCGTCGAGCTCGGTGCGACGATCTTCGCACCGGAGGGCCGCGTCGCGGTCGCGTGGACGGTCGGCTTCGGCTGCGACGTGCCGCTCTGGGTCCCGCCGGAGATCACGGGCGCGCTCGCGCTGCGTCTGGGCGCGCGCTGGACCGGCGGCGGCACGGCGGACGTGTGGGGTCCCAACCGGAGCGTCGATGACTGGACGATCCACGCGGGCCTGCTCGTGCGCTTCCACGCGAACGTGGGCCTCGCGACCTGGGAGCCGGACCGCTACCGCCTGCGCTGAACGGTGCGTTCGAAGCCGCGCGTGGAGGCCCGCCGGAGGCTGCAGGCTGGGACGGCACGCGTCGGCGTCCGTGGTAGGCCTGCGCGCGCATGCGCATCGTCAGCTGGAACGTGAACGGCCTGCGCGCCGTCGCGACGAAGGGCTTCACCGACTGGCTCGCGAAGGAGAGCGCCGACCTCGTCGGCGTGCAGGAGACGCGCGCGACCGAGGCACAGATCCCCGAGCCGCTCCGCAAGCCCGCGGGCTTCCACACGCACTTCGTCGCGGCCGAGCGAGGCGGCTACAGCGGCGTCGGCCTCTACGCGCGGCGTCCCTTCGAGATGGTCGCGACGGGCGTGGGCGTGCGCTCCATGGACGCCGAGGGACGCGTGCAGATCGCGCGCGTCGGGCAGCTCACGATCGCGAACGTCTACTTCCCGAACGGCTCGGGGCCCGATCACGACAACTCGCGCGTCCCCTTCAAGCTGCGCTTCTACAAGCGCCTCTACGCGCTGCTCGCGCCGCTCGTGCACGAAGGCGCGCCCGTGGTCGTCATGGGCGACTTCAACACCGCGCCCGAGGAGATCGATCTCGCGCGTCCGAAGGAGAACGTGAAGACGAGCGGCTTCCTGCCCGAAGAGCGCAAGGAGCTCGTGCGCTGGAAGAAGCTCGGCTGGGTGGACTCGTACCGCGCGGTGCACCCCGAGCGACGAGACGAGTACTCGTGGTGGAGCCAGCGCTTCGGCGTGCGCGAGCGCAACGTCGGCTGGCGCATCGACCTCGCGCTGCTCTCGCCAGCCGCCGCCCAGCACCTCCGTGACGCGGCGATCCACACGAAGGTGATGGGCTCCGATCACTGCCCGATCAGCGTCGAGCTCGACGACCGCGTGCTGGGCTGATCGTCGGCGCGCCTCGTGAGAGGGCAGTGCGATCGAGTCGGGGCGCGCCACGCTACGCTGGCACGCGCATGCGCATCGTCGTGGCCACGCTCGCTCTCGTCCTGACTGGCTGCGGCTCGCGCGCGCCGGACGCCACCGAGCCTGCGGCCGCGGAGTCGAGCGTGCCCGCGTCGCCTGCGGCGTCGGGCCCTCGGCACGCGCGTGCGACGCGCGGTGACACCGTCGTCGAGATCGACGACCGCCCCGGCTTCCTGATCGACGGCAACGCGCCGCCACCGCCGCCCGGCACGCCGGTCGCGCCGCATCCTGCGCTGAGCGGGAATTGCCGGGGCGATCTGCTGGGCTGCAGCGAGAGCGGCACCGTCGTGCGCCGTGCGCGCAGCTTCGACGAGGCGGTCGAGGGCCTGCGCGGCCTCGGATTCGACGTCGAGGTTCGTTGACCAACCCTCGCGTCTCTCGCGCCGAATACTTCTGTCGTGGCACCTCCGCGCGCGAGACTCACCGTCGGCCTCCATGTCCGACACACCCTCGCTTGCCTCGCCGCTCACGCTGCCTTCGGGCCTGCGCCTCTCGAATCGCCTCGTGAAGGCCTCGATGAGCGAGGGCCTCGCCACCGACGACGGGCGCCCCGACGCGCGCCTCGAGCGCCTCTACGCGCGCTGGTCCGAGGGCGGCGCGGCGATGCTGCTCACGGGCAACGTGATGATCGACGCGCGCTACCTCGAGCACTGCGGCAACACCATCCTCGATGGCCGTGCGGACCTCGACGCGTTCCGACGCTGGGCGCGCGCGGGGCGCTCGCACGGGAGCGCGATGATCGCGCAGATCAGCCACCCCGGCCGGCAGGTGAACCGCTTCGTCGCGCCGCATCCCCTCGGCCCGAGCGATGGCCCTGCGGTGAAGATGCTCGCGGCCTTCGGCAGGCCCCGTGCGATGAGCCAGGGTGAGATCGAGGACGTGATCGAGCGCTTCGGCAAGACGGCCGCGCTCGCGCGGGGCGTCGGCTTCGACGGAGTGCAGATCCACGCGGCGCACGGCTACCTCGTGAGCCAGTTCCTCTCTCCACTCGTGAACCGTCGCACCGACCAGTGGGGCGGTTCGCTCGAGAACCGCGCCCGCCTCCTCCTCGACATCGTGCGCGCTTCGCGCCGCGCGACGGCGCGTGACTTCACGATCGGCGTGAAGCTCAACTCCGCCGACTTCCAGCGCGGCGGCTTCGACGAGGCCGACGCCGTGAAGGTGATCGAGCTGCTCGGCCGCGAAGGCATCGACTTCCTCGAGCTCTCGGGTGGCAACTACGAGTCGATGGCGCTCTTCGGCGTGAGCGAGGACGGAAAGCCCTTGGCGGCGAGCACCCGCGCGCGCGAGGCCTACTTCCTCGAGTTCGCCAGGACTGCCCGCGCGCACGCGAGCATGCCCGTGATGCTCACCGGCGGCATGCGCACGCGCGCAGGCATCGACGAGGCGCTCGGCTCCGGGGCCGTCGATCTCGTCGGGCTCGCGAGGCCGCTCTGCGTCGCGCCGGATCTTCCCCGCGCGCTCGTGGAGGGCCGCCTCGATCGCGCACCGAGCGTGGAGCCGCCGCGCGTGGGCATCCCGCGGTTGGCTGCGGCCGCGGGCCCCGCGTGGTTCGGCGCGCAGATCGCACGCATGGGCGACGGTCTCGCACCCGATCCACGCCTGGGCGCCGTGGTCCCCGCGATCGTGACCAACGACG
>JBILLJ010000038.1:0-67029 GCA_044376125.1 Sandaracinaceae bacterium | reverse complement strand
GCGCTTCGCGTTGCGCCTCGATGTGAGCCGCGAGCGCACGACGCTCGTGGCCATGCACGATGTGGCCGTCTCGTGGGCGAGCACGGCCGCCGAGCACCTGCACCTGCCAGATCGCCGGCGCCTCTCCACGAATGCGCCCGGCAGGATCGCGGGGAGTCGCGAGCACGCCTGCCTCACGGTCGCGCGCACTCGCGACGAACGCCACGGCCGCTGCTCGAAACGACGAGCGCACTCGCGACGAACGCCACGGCCTCTGCTCCGTCACCTCTACACGTCTCGGCGCACCAAGCGACGAGCACAGACGCGACGGACGCCACGGCCTCTGCTCCGTCACGGCGCGCACCACAGCGGTGCACGCTGGGCGTCTCCCCTCGGACCTGCCGGGCGCTTCGCCGTGCGCCTCGATCTCCCCTCGGACCTGCCGGGCGCCTCGATGTGAGCCGCGAGCGCGCGACACTCGTGGCCATGCACGATGTGGCCGTCTGGTGGGCGAGCACGGCCGCCGAGCACCTGCACCTGCCAGATCGCCGGCGCCTCTCCACGAATGCGCCCGGCAGGATCGCGGGGAGTCGCGAGCACGCCTGCCTCATGGTCGCGCGCACACGCGACGAACGCCACGGCCTCTGCTCCGTCACCTCTACACGTCTCGGCGCAGCGACGAGCACAGACGCGACGGACGCCACGGCCTCTGCTCCGTCACGGCGCGCACCACAGCGGTGCACGCTGGGCATCTCCCCTCGGACCTGTCGTGCGCTTCGCCGTGCGCCTCGATGTGAGCCGCGAGCGCACGACGCTCGTGGCCATGCACGATGTGGCCGTCTCGTGGGCGAGCACGGCCGCCGAGCACCTGCACCTGCCAGATCGCCGGCGCCTCTCCACGAATGCCCCCGGCAGGATCGCGGGGAGTCGCGAGCACGCCTGCCTCACGGTCGCGCGCACACGCGACGAACGCCACGGCCGCTGCTCCAAACGACGAGCGCACTCGCGACGAACGCCACGGCCTCTGCTCCGTCACCTCTACACGTCTCGACGCACCAAGCGACGAGAGCAGACGCGACGGACGCCACGGCCTCTGCTCCATGACCTCTCCACGCGACCCGGCGCGACCAAAGCGACGAGCGCAGACTTCTCCTCTGCGACCTGCCGGATGCTTCAGTCGACACGCGAGAAGCTTCGGTCGACACGCGAGAAGCTTCTCGGGGCCCGCCGAAGCCTCGGTCGACACCCGTCGCGCTTCGCGCGATCGTACGGTCCGTCATGCACCCGCTCGGCGCGGTCACGCTCGACACACTCTCGCGGAGCCTCGCGATCGTGCGCGTGCAGCTGCGGCTCTCGGCGCTGCTCGCGATGCAGTACCGCTGGGAGCTCTTCGCGGACGCGTTCTTCTCGCTCTTCTGGACGGGCACGGCGCTCCTTCCGCTCTGGCTCGTGTTCGAGGAGCGGCCGACGATCGCGGGCTACACGTTCCCCGAGGCGCTCGTGGTGCTCGGCTTCTTCACGATGCTCCAGGGCGTGCTCGAGGGCGCGATCCACCCGAGCCTCGGCACGGTCGTCGAGCACGTGCGCACGGGCACGCTCGACTTCGTGCTGCTCAAGCCCGCGGACGCGCAGCTGCTCGTCTCGACCGCGCGCTTCGCGCCCTTCCGCGTGCTCAACGTGATCGCAGGCGTGGCGATCGTGGTGCGCGCGTTCGTGCTCCTCGAGCGCGCGCCGAGCATGATCGACGTGCTCGCGTGCCTCGCGCTCTTCGCGAGCGCGGTGTCGCTGCTCTACGGCCTCTGGATCCTCACGGTGTCCGCGGCCTTCTACGTCGGCCGCATCGACAACCTGCGCTACCTCTTCACGAGCATCTTCGATGCCGCGCGCTGGCCCGCGACCGTCTACCGCGGCGCGCTCGGCTTCGTGTTCACGTTCGTGATCCCGCTCGCGCTCATGACGAGCTACCCCGCGTGGGCGCTCCTGGGCCTGCTCGAGCCCGAGCGCCTGGCGATCGCCCTCGTCTTCGGCCTCGCGTTCAGCCTCGCCTCGCGCGTGGTCTTCACGCGCGCGCTGGCGCGCTACACGTCGGCGTCGAGCTGAGGTGGACGCGGCCCCGAAAAGAATGCCGCGCAAGGGGATGGGATGTACCGTGCTCGGTGAGTAGGAGAGCGGGACGGGCATGAGCCACGGAGCGGCGGACGACGAGGTCTTCGAGCTGGGAGAGGCTGTGGTCGTGCTCGACGCGGCGTTCCGTGTCGTGCGCGTCAACGCGGCCCAGGAGCGCATCGCTCGCAAGCCGCGCGCGGAGACGCTCGGCAGGTCCGTGTGGGAGATCTGGCCCGAGGCAGCCGACCCCTCGCGGCCGGCGTACCAGGCCTACCACCGCTGCATGCGCGAGCGCGTCACGGTGCACCTCGACGAGAGCTACTACGCGCCGCTCGACCTGTGGACGCAGGCGCGCATCGAGCCGCTGCGCGATGGCGGCATCGCGATCTACTTCCGCGACATCTCCGAGCAGCGCCGCGCCGAGCGCGCGCTCAGCGGCGCGGAGACTGCGCTCGCGGATCAGAAGGAGCTGCTCCGCGCGGTCATCGACGGCACGCCCTCGGTGATCGTGGCGTTCGATGCCGAGGGGAAGATCCTCTTCGTCAACGAGACGGCCGCGCGCATCCGTGGCCTGCCCAAGGAAGCCGTGATTGGCAAGGATCCGACGGTGGGGCTGGCGCCCGAAGACGCCGCGCGCCTCCTCGCGGCCCATCGGCGCGTGCTGCAGACGGGCGAGGCGCAGACCGAGGAGTTCGCCGGGGTCATCAATGGTCGAGCACGCACGGTGCTTTCCTCGCGCTATCCGCTGCGGGCCGCGAGCGGGCGCATCTACGGCACGGCGAGCGTCGCGACGGACATCACGGCGCAGAAGCAGGCAGAGCTCGAGGCCCGAGAGAACGAGGAGCGCGCGCGGCAGGCGCTCGTGGCGCTCGAGAAGGCGAACGAGATCTCGCGTCGCACCGAGGAGCGCCTGCGGCAGGTCCAGAAGATGGAAGCGGTGGGCCAGCTCGCCGGCGGCGTGGCGCACGACTTCAACAACCTCCTCACCGTGATCCTCGGCAACGTGGAGGAGCTCGAGGAGACGCTGAGCCCCGCCGATCCAGCCCGCGAGCCGATCGCCGAGATCGAGGCGGCCGGCCAGCGAGCCGCCGACCTCACGCGGCAGCTGCTCGCCTTCAGCCGACGTCAGGTCCTCGAGCCGCGCACCGTGGCGCTCAACGACCTCGTTCGCGGCGCCGAGCGCATGCTGCGCCGGTTGATCGGCGAGGACATCGAGCTGACGCTCGCCCTCAGCCCTCACCTCGATCCCTGCCTCCTCGATCCGGGCCAGCTCGAGCAGGTCCTGCTCAACCTCGTCGTCAACGCGCGCGACGCGATGCCGCGGGGTGGGCAGATCCTGATCGAGACGGCGAACGTGACCCTCGACGCCGCGTACGCGGCGGAGCATCCCGAGGTGACGCCGGGGCCTTACGTGCACGTGACGGTCTCCGACACGGGGACCGGTTTCACGGCGGACGTGCGGGCCCGCATCTTCGAGCCCTTCTTCACGACCAAGCCGGAGGGCACGGGCCTCGGCCTCTCGACCGTGTACGGCATCGTGCGGCAGAGCGGCGGCACGATCTGGGTCTACAGCGAGCCCGGCCAGGGCACCGTGTTCAAGGTCTACTTCCCGAGCACCGCGGGACAGCCGCGACGGACTGGCGAGCCCACGCCCGTGGTGCCAGCGACACGGGGCACCGAGACGATCCTCGTCGTCGAGGACGACGACCGCGTGCGCTCGATCGTGGCGTCGATGCTGCGGCGCGGCGGCTATCACGTCCTTCAGGCTTCCAACGGCGGCGAGGCGCTCTTGCTCTGCGAGGAGCACCCGCTCTCGATCCACCTGCTCCTCACCGACGTGGTCATGCCGAAGCTCAACGGACGGAAGCTCGCCGAGCGCCTGCGGCGGATCCGCCCCGACCTCCGCGTGATCTTCATGTCGGGCTACACCGAGAACGCGATCGTGCACCACGGCGTGCTCGATCCAGGCCTGGACTTCCTCGCCAAGCCGATCTCGTCGCACGTGCTGCTCGCGAAGGTGCGCGAGGTGCTCGAGCGCGCGTGAGATCCGCGCAGGTGCGCGGGAGAACGGCCGCGCGAGGGAGCCTCTTCGTGCGCTCTGGCCACGATCGGGTAGGTCACGCGCACGGAGGTGAGCGCGTGGCTGGACGGGTGCGTGTCTACATCGCGATGTCGCTCGATGGCTTCATCGCGGGGCCGAACGACGAGCTCGACTGGCTCGGGGAGCCGAGCGCCGACGCTGCGCTGCCCGAGGGCGTGCTCGGCTTCGAGACCTTCATGCGCGACGTCGGCGCGATGCTCATGGGTCGCGCGACGTACGACGTCGTCACGAAGCTGAGCTCGACGTGGTTCTACGGCGAGGTGCCCGTGCTCGTGCCGACGCACCGACCGCTCGAGCCCGTCGTGCCCACCGTGCGCGCAACCCAGGGAACGATCGATCGACTGCTCGACGAGGCGCTCGCGCTCGCGCGCGGCAAGGACGTCTACGTCGATGGTGGCACCCTCGTGCGCGCGGCCCTCGAGGCGGGGCGCGTCGACGAGCTCGTCGTGACCGTCGCGCCCGTCGTGCTCGGCGCGGGAAAGCCCTTGTTCGCAGGGCTCTCGCGTCGCGTCGCGCTCGAGGTGGTCTCGCACCGCGACTACGGCCGCGGGATGCTCCAGCTCACGCTGCGCGCGCCCGCTGCGACATGATGACCACGGAGGCGCCCATGGACTTCCACCGACGTGCGCTCGCGATCTTCCGCGCGACACCCGCCCCGATGACCGAGAGCGAGACCGCGCTCGCGACCCTGGCGCGGCGAGAAGCCGCGCTCGGTCTGACGCTTCCAGCTGCCGTGCGTGCTTGGTACGCGATCGACGGCGCCAGCGAGCTGCTCCGACGTGGGCTCGACGCGCAAGGCATCGCGCTCGAGGAGCTCGGCGCCCCGTACGAAGGACTCGCGGAGGAGCCGATCGATCTCGTGCCCAGCGGCTGGCTCCTCGTGCTCGTCGAGAACCAGGGCGTCTGTTCGTGGGCGGTGCGACTCGACGGCTCCGACGATCCTCCCGTCGACGTGGAGCTCGACTCGATGCCCGAGCCGGAGTGGCAACCGTTCGCGGCGACCTTCTCGGCGTTCGTCGAGCATTGTGCGTGCTGGACGGCGAGAGCGGATCATCCCCTCGCCGTCTCTGGGGTCGCTTCGCCCGAGGTGTGGGCCCGCGCGCAGTCAGCGCTCACCGAGACGATCCCGGGCGCGTGGGCCCTGACGCTCGAGACCCCCGACGGTCCGCTCCGTCACGCCGTCGCAGGCGACGCGGTCGTGTCGTACGTCGCGCACGAACACGGTTGGTCGGCCTCCGGACCGACTCCCGACGCGCTGAATGCGCTTCTCGACGTCCTCCTCGTGCACCTGCCCACCGATCGCCTCCGACCTGCGAACGAAGCGACGACGCGAGCGCTCGCCGCCAGACACTGACGTCCTCGACCGCGACGCTCGTCCGTCGGTCGACGACTCCCGCTCCTCGCGGGGTACGATCGTGTCGTGAGCCCCGTGAGGATCCCGAGCTTCGCCGTGACGTTGCTCGCGAGCTGGGCCGTCGCGCTCGTGGTGGAGCTCGTGCTGATCTGGAACGACGCGTCGTTCCTCATGCACGTCCCGTTCGGAGAGGGCGCGTGGTCCGTGCCAGCCCTCGGCTTCGTGCTCGAGCTCGCGTACCTCCAGGCCGCGCTGGCGCCGCCCGCATCCTTCGTGAGCGTGGCGTGGCTCCTCGCGAGCGCGCGGCGTTCGTCGCCCGAGGTGGCCGATGCGCTCGCTGCGCGCGGCCAGATCGCGCTCCGCGGGCTCGGGCTCGGGGCGATCGTCGGCGCATGGCTCGGCGCGGGTGTGCTGACCGCTCCGTGGCCGGCGCCGTGGTCCTGGGTCGCGGCCGGCCTCACGATCGCCGCGCTGGTCGTGCTCCCGCTCGCGGTGGCCTTCGTGCTCGACGCGGTCGCGCCGATGATCGTCGTCGAGGGCGTGATCGAGGAGCTGCTCGAGCTGCGGCCGCGCCGGGGAAGCCCCTCCTACCTGATGCGGATCGGCGCCGAGGTGCGGAGCGCGCCGAAGCGCCTCTGGGACGCGGCCTCTCGGGGAGAGCGCGTGCGTGTCGTGACGTACGGCTTCACGGGGCGCTTCTACCGACTCGAGACGCTGCGCGACGGCCACGACGTGACGAGCACGTAGGGCACGCCGACGGCGACGAGGTGCACCCAGTAGGGCCACTCGCCCGCAGCCGTCGTGAGGAACAGCGCGACGAAGAGCAACGTCGCGGCGAGGCGCGGGCCCGAGACGGAGATCGGGAGCACCCGCCGCGCGGTGCGCAGGCGCCACGCCACGACGCTCGCGAGCGCGCCGAGCACCGCGACCGCGATCACGCTCGAGGTGCCGAGATCCCCGCGGAGGATCCACTTGAGGCCGTACCACCAGCTCGCGCAGATCAGCGCATGCGCCACGAGCACGCTCGCCGGCACGACGAGCACGCGTGACAGGCCCTCGAGCCGATCGAGCAGCACGTCGGCCCCCGCGGCGAAGTGCGCCCACGCGAGGATGCCGAGCAGGGGCACGTCGAGGTGACCGGGCTCGCTCCACGTCCAGAGATCCGCGCGCGTCGCGAGCACCTCCATGAGCGAGGCGTCGGCGCACACCAAGAGCCAGAGCAGGAGCGGGCGCTGCCATGCCTTGGCCGCGGGGAAGAGCGCCTCGCGCACGGCGCGCGCCGAGAGGATCACGAGCGGCCAGATGAGCGGCACGAGCAGCGGCACGTCGCCGACACGAAGGTGCCAGTCCGGCGCGTAGTCGTAGTGGCGATAGAGCGTGATGGACGTCTGTTCGCCCACGAAGCCGGCGATCGCGAGCAGCACGTAGTCACCGAGGAAGCGCCCGCGGCGCCCGGGCGTGGGCTCGGCGCGCAGGCTCGCGGCGATCGTCAGGACGACGACGAGCGCTGAGAGGACCTCGAAGACCGCGAGAGACATCGCGTCGCTCCGATCTCAGGCCGCGAGCGGCTCGCGCGCGAGGTTCTCGTCCGCGAGGCGCCACGCGATGCGCGTCGCCGCCATCATGATCGTGAGCTGTGGGTTCACGCCGAGGCTCGACGGCAGGATCGATCCATCGGCGACGTAGAGGCCCTCGGTGTCCCAGACCTTGCCCCACGGATCGACGACGCCGTCGCTCGCGTGCTTGCTCATGCGGCATGTGCCGAGCGGGTGCTGCGAGGCGGCCTCGAGGCGCGAGCTCGGGATGCGGTCCAGATCGAACGCGCGGTAGGCGTCGGGGAGGAGCCCATCGGAGCCGAGGATGGGGAGGAAGACCTCGCGCGCCCCCGCGGCGAGGAAGATGTCGGCGATCTTGCGGATGCCGAAGCGGATGCGCGCGTGGTCGCGCTCGGAGCAGCGGTAGAACGAGATCGGCTCGCGACCGAAGGGGTTCCGGTGGATCGAGCCGCCACCGTCGTCGTGCACGAGCGCGCCGAACATCGCGATGTGATCGATCTGCTCGGTGAGCTTCGCGTGGCGCGGGCCCGCGTACGGCATCGTGGCGGCGATCACCGAGGCCGGCACGAAGAGGCCCGTGAGCGTCACGCCCTCGTGCTCGAAGGCGTCCACGTAGGCGCTCTGGAGCGCGCCCTGCCAGCCGCGCACGGGTTCGTCGAAGCGTGCGTAGACGCGGAAGCCCGGGTGGAGCGTGAGGTTGCGGCCGATGTGCGAGCCGACGTGACCGAGGCCGCTCGCGCGCAAGAGGAGCGGCGTGTGCATGCCGCCGCACGCGACGACCACGCGCTTGGCGCGCACGCGCAGGCGCCCCTTCGCGGTGCCGATCGGGCCCGTCATCACGCGGCCCTCGACGCCGATCGCGCGGCCGTTCTTCATCGTGACGCGATCGACCAGGCACTCGGTGTAGAGCATCGCGCCCGCGGCGACCGCGCGGGGCAGGTACGAGAGATCGACCGAGAGCTTGGCGCCGTGTGGGCACCCGAAGTTGCAGCGGCCGCAGCCGTTGCAGCCCTTGGTGTTGCGGCTCATCGGGTGGACGGGCACCTCCAGCGCCTCGCAGCCCTTCACGAAGAGCTCGGTCGAGCGCGAGCGCATCTCGACCGGGACCTCCTCGACGTGGATCGCGTCCTCGACGTGGCGGTAGTAGCGATCGAGCCGCTCGGGCGTGAAGTCCGCGAGCGCCATGTCGCGCGACCACGTGCGGAGGATGAACTCGGGCACGCGGAAGCAGACGCCGCCGGTGACCACGCTCGAGCCGCCGAGCACGCGGCCCATCGTGACGTTGATCGTCGGTGCGCCGAAGAGGCCGAGCGACGCCGTCATGCCGCCCTCGCGCCACACGTGGCGCAGGGACTCGCTCTGCCGCATCGCGCCGTGCTCGTCGGCGGGGACCTGCCGGCCCTCCTCGAGCACGATCACGCGCTTGCCCGCGAGCGCGAGCTCCGTCGCGACGGTCGCGCCGCCCGCGCCCGAGCCCACGACGACGACGTCGCAGTCGAGCTCGAGATCTCCGCGGTGGCCCGCACCCGAGACGATGGCGCCCGAGACGATGGCACCCGTCACGGCGCGCTCCCTTCGACGCTCGCGAGCGCGCTCGGCTCGTGGCCACCGTGTGCCTCGCGGGGCTGCGCCGCGCGGCGCACGAGCGACTCCGCGGCGAGCAGGCCCGCGTGTGCGCGTGCGACGCGCTCGGGCTGCACCTCGGCGAGGCTCTTCCGATCCCAGCCGATCTCCGCCGCGGCGTCGGGGTGCTCGTAGTAGACGAGGCTCACGATCGCGCGCGCACCGAAGAGCGCGAGCGACGCTGGCGAGCGCTCGAGCACCTCGAGCGCCTCGATGCGCTCGGCCACCGAGAGCCCGCGGAGCCGACCGAAGCGGCCGGAGAGCAGCGGCGACCACGTGACCGCGAAGAGGCAGAGGAGGAAGAGCAGCCGCGCGCGCAGGTTGAGGTGCGCGACGAAGTCGTCGAGATCGGCGATGAACCACGCCATGCGCTCGCCCGGCGGCGCTTGGTCGAGCGAACGAGCGAAGAGCGCCTCACCGAAGGCCCGCGCATCGCGTCGGGCCGACTCCGAGAGGACCTGCTGCTGAGCGACGTCCATGCGCGCGGCAGGCTAACACGCAGGCTCGCGGCGACACCCGACCCTCGCACCCTCGCCCCTCGACACGGTGCACGCGCGCGAGCGCGTCGGCGTACCTTCGTGGGCGAGCCCGATGTCCACGAGCGCCACGACGCCCGAGCCCTTCGATCCCGCCTCGTGGACGCCGAGCGCGCACACCGTGCCTCGTGCCTCTCGCTTCACCGCGCTGCCGGGCACCGCGCAGAGCCTCGTCGAGAACGTCGTCCCTGCGAAGTGGACGCGGCAGTCTTCGGTCGCCGAGCCGCGCAGCGCGGCCTTCGCGCGCGCGACGCTCGCCGAGCCCTCGCCGTGGTGGTCGATCGATCTCGGCGCGACGCTCGCTCTCGAGCGGGTGCAGCTCGCGATCGATCCGGTGCCGCCGGGCACGCGCGTGCGCCTGCTCGCCTACACGTTCGCGGCGATCGGCGAGGGGCCTCCGCACAACGCGCCCGCCATCGAGCGCGCGATCGAGGCCTTCACGAAGGAGCCCGACGGCTCGGTGTCGATCGCGCTCGAGGTGGACTGGGTCGCGCGCTTCGTGCGTGTGGAGCTCGCGCTCGACGGACGCACGCCGCTCACGCTGCGCCTGCGCGACCTCGCGATCGAGGCCCACCCGCTCTTCGCCGAGACGCTGCGCGCGTCGTATGCGCGCGCGTTCTCGCGCTTCGCGGATCGAACGCTCTTCAGCCGTCGCGCGGTGCCGGGCGAGGGCCCGTTCGTGCCGACGCACACGTACCGCGGCCTCTGGACGCTCTCCCGAGCGCTCGCTGCGGGCCTGGCGCGCCGGCTCGAGACCGCGCAGGCAGAGCGCGTCTTTCTCGGCGCGATCCTCGGCCAGCGCGCCGAGTGGCTCGCCGCAGAGCTCGCGGCCGTGGAGCGCGGCTACGTGATGGTCCCGCTCGCGCCGGACGACGCGGACGATCGCCTCGGCGCGATCCTCGCGCGCTGCCCGCTCGATGCTGCCATCGTCGACGCGGCGAGCACCGAGCGGCTGCGGGCCCACCCGCATCGACCGCGTCTCCTCGTCGACGTCGACCGCACTGCGAGCGAGCTCGCGTCCCTCGGCGACGAGACGATCGTGGCCCTCGAGGCCCTCCTCACCGGCGTGGGCGACGTGCCTCCGCGCGCGCCGCGCGAAGAGACCGACCTCCACACGCTGATCTTCACGAGCGGCAGCACCGGCGTGCCCAAGGGCGCGATGCGCTCGTACGCGCGCTTTCATCAGGTGATCGCGACGTACGGCGCGGGCCAGCCCGCGCGACACCTCTCGTTCCAGCCGCTGAGTCACCTCTCGGAGCGCAACTACCTCCCGGCCGCCGTGATCCACGGCACGCACGTGGGCCTGAGCTCCGGCTCGGCCCACGTGCTCTCGGACCTCGAGGCCTTCGAGCCCACGTGGATCTCGAGCGTGCCGCGCCTCTTCGAGGCCGTGCGCGGGATCGTCGCGCAGGAGGTGCGCGCCGAGCACCGCGCGGAGGGCGAGACCCTCGACGCGATCGAGGCGCGCGTGCTCGCGCGGATGCGCGCGCGGTTCGGGCGGAACCTCCAGGGCGTGGCCGTGGGCAGCGCGCCCGTGAGCGACGAGCTCTTCGCGTTCCTCGGGCGCCTCTTCGCAGGGCTCTGGGTGCTCCAGGGCTACGGCAGCACGGAGGTCGGCACGATCACGGGCAACCACGTCCCTTCCGAGGGCGTGTCGCTGAAGATCGTCCCGCTCGAGGAGCTCGGTCCGAGCCCCGAAGGCCTCGTGCGCGGCGAGCTCTGGGTGCGCTCACCGCACGTGATCGACGGCTACTTCGGCGATCCCGAGGCCACCGCGCGGCAGCGCGACGCAGAGGGCTACTTCTGCACGGGCGATCTCGTGGAGCGCTCGATCGCAGACGGACGCGTGCGCGTGATCGGGCGCCGCTCGCACTCGGTGAAGCTCGCGAACGGCGAGTTCGTCGCGCTCGATCGCGTCGAGGCGGTGCTGGGCTCCGCACCCTGGATCGAGCACGTGTTCGTCACGCTCACGCGCGATCGCGGCGCGCTCGCGGCGGTGATCGTGCCTCGCGAGGCCGCCCTGCGCGCGGAGGTGCACGACGACGAGACGTCGTGGGCCGCCCTCTGCGCCGACGCGGACACGCACGCCGCGGCGCACCGCGCGCTCACGGAGCACGCCGCACGCGCGGGCCTCCCGGCCCGAGAGATCCCTCGCGCGCTCCTGCTCGAGCCCGAGCCCTTCACGATCGCCTCGGGCCTGCTCACGACGAGCCTGAAGCTCGCGCGGCCCATGGCCGAGGCGCGCTTCCGTGCGCGCCTCGATGCCCTCTCGGCCCCGAGCGACGCAGGCGTGGCCGCGGGCGCCAGCGCGTCGACCGATGAGCCGCTCGCGCGTGCGCTGTCCGCGGTGGCCTCGGTCATCGGCCGGGCCGTGTCCGCCGACGAGCCGCTCGAGGGCCTCACCAGAGACAGCCTGACGAGCGCCGAGCTCGTCGCCGCGATCGGCGCCGCGATCGGACGCGAGGTGAGCCTGCGCGCGTGGGCTTCGGCACCGACGCTGCGCGCGCTGCTCGGCCCCGCGAACCACGACCGAGGCTCGGACGAAGCGATGCGCGCGCGGCTCCGCGACGACGCCACACGCGCGCTGCCCGCTGCGCGCCTGCTGCGAACCGAGCGTCACCCGCCGCGTTCCGTGCTGCTCACGGGCGCGACGGGCCTGCTCGGCGCGCACGTGCTCGAGGCGCTCCTCTCGGAGACCGACGCGCGCGTCGTGTGCCTCGTGCGTGCGGAGAGCGGAGCGCGCGCGACGAAACGGCTCGAGGCCACGCGCGCGCGCTTCGAGATCCCATCGTCTCTCGAGGGGCGCGTGCGCTGCGTGACGACCCTCGCGGAGGTGACGCACGAGGACTCACTCGACGCGATCGTGCACGCGGCTGCGGCGGTGAACTGGCTCTCGCGCTACGAGGCCGTGCGCGCGAGCAACGTCCTGCTCACGGCCGACGTGATCGCGCTCGCCGCGACGCACGGCGCGGTGCTGCACCACGTCTCCACCGTGAGCGCCGCGCCGTCGGACGGTGACGAGGAGAGCTTCCTCTCGCTGGAGGAGGCCGCGTCGCAGTCGGGCTACGGCGCGAGCAAGTGGGTGGCCGAGGCGCTCGTACGACGCGCCGCCGACGCGATCGGTCCCGGGGCGCTCGCGCTGCCGGTGTGCATCCACCGGCCCGGCCTCGTCGTGGGGCACTCCGAGCGCGGGCGCGGCAACGACGACGACTTCGTGCACCGCTACCTCGCGGCCTGCGTGCGCCACGGCGTGTGCCTCGACGAGGACGCGATCCTCGACATGACGCCGGTCGACTACGTGGCCCGCGCGATCGTGTGCGCGCTGCTCGATCCGTCCCGCGGCCCGCGCGCCACGTCTCGCGCGTCGACCGGCGCGTCGGTCGGCCGCGTGCTCCACCTGAACAACGTGCGTGGCTCGCTCTCGTTCCGCGCGCTCGGGCGCGAGCTCGCGGCCCTCGGTGTGCCGTGCGAGCTCGTCGATCACGCGCGGTTTCGCGAGCGCGCGGTGCTCCCCGCAGAGAGCCCGCTGCGCCCGCTCTCGGGCTACTTCCCCGAGGCGGGCTTCTTCCTCGGCTCAGGGCCCTGGCCCGACGCACAGACCCGCGCGTGGCTCGAGCCTCGTGGCGTCTCCTGCCCCGTCGTCGACCGGGCCCTGCTCGAGAGCACGCTCCGCAGCGCAGGCCTCCTGCCGCGCGCGTGAGCGCGGGCGAGGCGCCTCAACGTCCGAGCTCGAGCGCGTCGAGCTCCTTCTGGAGCGCGAGGCCGCGCGCGCGATCGACCATCGTGATGTAGGCGATCTTGCCGCGCAGCCACGCCTCGAACGTGGGCGAGAGCTCGCGGTTCTGCGCGGCGAGGCCGGTCTTCTTGGCGTTGTGGAGGATCGCGCGCACGAGGCGCACCTCCTCGCGCGGCACGCCGAGCTTCTCGGGCTCGTTCACGACGATGCCCGTGACCGTCTGCCGCTTGCTCTTGCGCTGCACGCGGCCCTTGTCGGGATGGATCGTGAAGCCCTCGGCGCGCGCGATGTGGTGCAGCGTCGCGAGGAGCTTGGCGAGGCTGCCCCCCGTGTCCTCGGAGGCGCGCTCGTCGTCGGCGCTGAAGGTGAGGTCGTCGGCGTAGCGCGTGTACGTCCAGCCGTGCTTCTGCGTGTAGCCGCTGAGGCGACGATCGAGCCGCGCCGCGACGAGGTTCGAGAGGGCGGGGCTCGTGCACGCGCCCTGCGGCAGACCGCGCGGCCCGACGGCGACGTGGTACTCGTGGCCCGCGTAGGTGGCCTTCTGTCGCGGGCACTCGGTGGTGAGGAGCGCGAAGATCGTCGCGACCGCAGGCGAGTAGCCCGCGCGCTGGAAGATGCTGCGCACGCGCGCGAAGGTGATCGTCGGGAAGAAGTCGACGAGATCCTGGTTCACGACGATCGCCTTGCCCTGGTGGGGCTTGGCATTCGTCACCGTGGAGCGCTCCTTCACGAACCCGTGCGCGTGACGATCGACCACGAGGCGCTCGAGCACGTTGTCGAGGATCCAGCGCTGCGCCTTCGCGAGCTCGGGCTTGGGCGCCGAGAGCTTGCGCGTGCCGCCCTTCTTCTTCGGCACCTCGAAGTGCACGTAGTGCACGTGCCGCTGCGCGTCGGCGTGGAACGCGAGGAAGCGCAGCTTCTTCACGTCGATCTCGAGCGCGCGCGCGACGTCGGCAGGGCTCGAGAGGCGCGGCAGGGCCTGGCTCGCGAGCTTCTCGATGTTCGAGCGCCGATCCGAGAGGCCCTTGCTGAGGCTCGGGATCTGCCCACCTCGACCGAGGTAGACGATGTCCTCGCGCTTGCGCTTGGCGACGTCCTCCGCGTGCTGCGCACGCTTGGCCGCAGCCGCGTCCTTCTTGCGCGCCTTCTCGAGGAGCTTGGCCGTGCGCTCCTGCGCGAGCAGCGCCTCGAGGTTCTTGTGCGCGATCGACTCCGTCAGGCGCGCGGCGTCCTTGTGCTTGAGCCAGAGATCGCCGATCCGGTGGATCTCGACGATCTCGTCGCGGCTGAGCAGACCTCGCAGCTCGAGGCCGCGATCGATCAGCGCGGTGCGCTCGTCGCTCTCGGGCGGGATCACGTCGGTGCGGCCGATCCACGCCGTCTTGTACGGGTTGATCGTCAGCGCCCGCGCGCGGTGCTCGGCCGGCGAGAGGGTGAGGAAGACACCGAGGTCGTACGGATCCTTCGCGACCACCGAGGACGCGGTGTGGCCCGTGACGCTCGAGGGCAGGCGCGAGCCCTGCGGCACGAGCGGTCCCTTGGCCGCCGTCGGAACGCTCGCAGGCTTGGCCGCGCTGCTGGGCGCCACGACGGGCGCGATCGCCGCAGGGAGCGTGCCCTTGGGGTGGTAGATCCAGTTGGTGCCCGCCGGGGTCTGGAGGAGCGTGCGCGTGTAGCCGTGCGGCGCGAACATCCCGCGGTCGAAGAGCTCGTGCACGAGCTGCACGGCCTTGGTGATCGTGTCGACGGTGCGCGGCTGCCCCGCGGTCGCCGCGTCGGCGACGTCCACCGCGCCGAACTGCGTGCCGCCCTTGATGTGCACCATGCACGCGGCCCACACCGCCGCCTCGAGCGGCGTGCCCGCAGGCGGCGCCGGAACGGGCGTGCTCCCCGCGGCCGTCGGCTCCGGCCCGAGGAAGAACTCCGTCAGCTTCTTCCAGAAAGACATGCGTGGGTGTCAGTCGTAGGTGCCAGTCGTAGGTGCCAGTCGTAGGTGCCTGTCACGCGTGCCAGTCGTGCGTGCCAGTCGTGCGTGCCAGTCGTGCGTGCCAGTCGTGCGTGCCAGTGGGGGGGCGCCACGATCGATCACCCGAGCGAGAGGAGGAGGCTCGACTTCTGACCCTGGACCACGTCCGTTCACGACGGTGCCCACGCTAGCTGTGGCTTGGCAGGCGCACCGCGCGCGGTGCCCTCCTCGGTGCCAACCACAGCTAGCGTGGGCACCGAAAAGAACAACGGGCGTGGGTGAGCGATGGAAGGCCAACTTCGACCGCGGCGTAACGCCGCAGCATGAGGGCTCGTGCCTCGCTCCTCTCACTCGGATGATCGATTGTCGAAAGAACGGGACTGCGTGGATCGGGGAAGGGAGCTCGAACGATGCTGCAGCGCGGCCGACTCGGAGGGGCGCCTCGCGGCGGGTCTGCGCAGCAGACCCCTGGAGCGGCGAGGAAGAGGAACGGAGCGAAGCGAAGTGGAGCGACGAGCGGGGGGTTGGTGGGGGGCTCGGCCCCCCGCCCTGCGGCCGGAGGCGGCTGTGACTAGTGGATGAAACCGCCGCCGAGACTGGCGCTCTGCAGGCGGAGCGCGTCGCCACCGAAGGCCGTGAGGCGGAGCGCGAGTAGATGCCTGCAGGGCCCGGCCCGCAAGGCGTTCTTGAAGAAGTGGTGACACGAGCACTTCGCGCGCGTCATGACGCCGTCGGCGTCGACGATGGCCTCGCAGCTCTCGCCCGCGACCTTCGCCGCGAGGTAGCGCTTGCCGCCGGGGATCGTGTCGGACTTGGCGACGCCCACACGCGCGCCCAGGAAGAGCTTTCGCCCCTCGACGAGCTCGGGCGGCTCCGCCGTCATCACCTTGCGGGCCTCGGGGATGTCGACGACCTGACGGAAGCGATAGCCGCGCGAGACCGGATCGTAGAGGAGCTGGCCCTCACGACCGAGCTGGTGGAGGTCGCCGGCGATCTCCGACTCCTTCTTGTGGAGCTCGCTCGCGAGCGTCGCGCGGTCCGCCAGGCGCGCGCCGCGCAGGTAGCTCCAGAGCCGCTCGCGCGTCGCCTCGTCACTCGACATCGCGCCCGTCAGGAGGTCCAGGCCCGTGCCGCTGGTCCAGTCGTTCGTCGTCCAGCCCGAGAGCGCGAGCACGAAGCGCATCTCGCCCATCTTCGCGATCCAGAGCGACGGAAGACCGTTGCCGAGGAGCTGCACCTCGACGTGCTCGATCATGGGCAGGAGGCGCGCGAGCACCGAGAGCCGACGGCGGCCCCACACCTTCACGTCTTCGTCGTTGGGGCCCTCGAACGCGCGGCCCTGCGAGACGAGGCGCAGGCCCCACGGTTCGACGACGAGCGTCGGCGGCTTGCCGCGGCGCAGCTCGAACACGATCGAGCGCGGGCCGGTCTTCTCGCGGTTGCGCTTGAGGAAGACCAGGAGCGAATAGAGCGTCGCGTTGTCGAGCTCGACGGTGTGCTTGGCCAGGCCACAGCTCGCCGAGATCTGACCGAACCCGCGCAGCCACGACGGTGGCAGATCGATCTTCTCCTCGCGATAGCCCGCGAGGCCCTCGACCGCGACGTCGAAGCCGTGCGGGTCGAGGTGCAGGCGCGTCGTGCGGTACGTGCGCAGCGCCTGGAAGCGCTCGTAGAGCGCCATCGAGTAGTCGACGTTCGTCGTGCCCAGGCCCGCGTCCTGCGCGCCGACGAAGCCCTCGCGGTCCACGTAGAGACAGCCGTAGCTCGACTCGTCCTTGCTGAAGGCCTCGAAGAAGACGACGTCGTCGGCGACCGAGATCACCGGATCACACGGCACGAGCGCGCGGAAGAGCGCGGGGTCGTTCTTGGCGAGCTCGTTGGCCCACTGCACGCGCGCGCCCCAGTACTTCTTGTGGAGGCGCCGGAACTCGGGCTCGAGGTTCGGCGGGATGCCCTGCTTGGCGATCTCCTGCGCCGCCTGGACGCGCGCCACGTCGAGGAGGGTCTTGCGGAGCTCGACCTCCTCGACCGTCTTCTGCTTCTTCCACTGCTCGTACGCAGTCTTGTCGCGGCGCTTGAAGCGGTGATCACCGACGACCACCTCGTGCAGCGCGGACATGGCCTCGCGGAAGCGCAGCGGGTCGCGGAGCTCGCCGTCGAACCACACGCGCTCGCGCGAGAGGTTCGGCGCGAACGTGATCATCGAGCGATACGGGCCCTGCTCGACGTTCGAGCGACCGAGGTAGCGCAGCTGGTAGTCCATCAGGCCGCTCCCCCCATGCTCTCCGCGCTCGGCGCCAGACCGGCGATCTCGATCTCGGGCGCGTGACGCGCGATCGCCGCCCGCACCTCGGGCTGGCGCACGGCGGTGCGCACCAGCGCCGAGAGCGCGCCGCGTCGCTCGGTCTCTCGGACCGAGCGGAGCGCGAACGAGAGCAGCGGCAGGAGCACGTCGGCCTGCTGGGGCTGCGCCTCGAGGCGCTCGCCGAGCTGCGTGAGCGCGCGCTGCTTGGCGCGGCTGCCGCGGTTGACCTCGAGGATCGTCGTGGCCCAGAGGTGGAGCAGGCTCTTGTCGCCGAGCTGCGTCTGCTCGAACGCGCTGCGGCGCTTGGCCAGGAGCGAGAGGAGAAAGGCGCGCGCGTCGGTGTGCGGCGACTCCGCGAGCGCCGCCCAGAGCACGATGCTGTCGCGGAAGCGCGGCGTCTCCGAGAGCAGCGCGAAGCCGCGCGCGCGCACGTCGGCGTGACGCGAGTCGAGGATCTCGCGCAGGTGCGCGTCGAGGCCTGCTTCTTCCGAGAGCAGCGTGGGCGTGAGCCACGCGAGCGCCCGCACGCGGACCTCTCCGACGCTCGCGTCGAGGATGGGCAGGGCGGCCTCGAGCTCGTCCTTGGTGCGAACCGTCTTGGTCTCCGCCCACTCCATGCCGAGCGTCGCGGGCGCGTGTGCCTCGTGACGCGCGAGCGAGACGCACTGCTCGAGGCTCGCGCGCGCCGGCGTGACGACCGCCGACATCTTCGGCACCACGAGCAGGAGCACCTCGGCGTTGTCGGTCGCGAGGAGCGAGAGCCAGTCCTCGAGGAGGAGGTTCTCGACGCCCTCGGCGCTCTCGAGGAGCTTGCCGCCGAAGAGCTGCACGTCCGGGTGCGGCGAGGCGAGCAGGCGCTGCACGTGCGCGACGTCGACCGCGCGGAGATCCGTCGCGAAGTCGCGCTCGAGCCAGCGCACGAGCTGACGGCGCACGAAGAGGGAGCGCGCTTGCGGCAGCGCCTCGAGGACCTCGCGGCCCGCGCCCACCCACGCCGCAGGGGCCAGCGGTGCAGGCACCAGGTCGGCGAGCGTGCTGCTCGTCCGGAGCGCGACGGTCCGCGACCTGCGGAAGACGACGTCGCTGTGCGCGAAGAGCAGCGTGAGCAGGCCGCGCATGCGCAGGAGAGAGAGACCGGTGGGGAAGTCGGCGTCCTCGTAGCGCGTGAGCACGTCGAGCACGACACGGCGGAGCGCTGCGGGCTCGCTGGCCGCGAGCGAGGCCACGTAGCGCGCCGCGCGGCGCTGGAGGTAGATGCGGGTGCGCTGCGAGAAGTGGAACGCGTTGGCGCTGCGCGGCTTGATGGCGTCGACCTGGACGCGGTCGACCACCTGGCGCGTGGTCCAGTCGTAGACCTTCCTCGTGCGGGTGCGCAGCTTGCGCATGCGATCGAAGGTCACGAGGAAGAGGCCGACGAGCTCGTGGTCCTTGCGCTCCTCGGCGCCCTTGTAGAGGCGCTTGACCAGCGTGCGGTGGCCGGGCCGGTCGCAGCCGTCGGCGACGTAGGCGCGGAGCTGCTCGCGGGCCCACGGGCGCGGGTCGTCGAGCCAGCGCTTGGCGAACGCACCGAGCGGGTGTGACTTGTGGGCCACACGCTCGAAGCGCGCGGGGACGGTGTATGGCTTTCCGCCCCACCCCTCGATCTGCCGCGTGCCGCGCGGGACCTGCACGTCGTAGAGCGCGGCGAGGAATCCCGCGCCACCGCTGGCGAAGAGCTCTTCCGCGAGCAGCGTCGATGCGGTCGGCACGGCGGGATTGTTCGCACGTCGCGCCGCGGGTGGTCAACGCGAGGCCCACGATCGGAGTGTCTCGGGGGCTCGCACGTATTGACATCACCAGAACGGACCCCAGGAACGGACGTGCCGATGCGGATTGGGCCGCATCGTCGTGCACGCGCCCTGGGAGGCGCGGAATCTCGCGAAAAATCCCCCGCTCACGCGGAACCCGAGGTGTCCCCATGCTCTCTCCCCGTCAGCTCGAGCTCGTCGATGCGCTGTTCGATCTCGAGCCCGACAACACCTATGCGCAGCGCGCCGTCGCGGCGCTCGCCGAGCTCTCCTCGGCGTCGGGCTACCGACTGACGCTCGAGAGTGGTGAGCTGCGCGCGAAGGTCCCTGGCTCGGGCGAAGGAGTCACGCTCGCCGTCGTCCACGGCAAGCAGGAGCTGGGCAAGATCCAGCTCTTCGCCGCAGACGGCTCGGGCCGCCTCGGCGAGGACGGCCTGCGACTGGCGCGGTGGGGCGTGAAGCTCCTCGGGCGCGGTCTGGCCTTGTCACCGCGCCTCTCGGGCGCCAAGAACGAGATCGACGTCAAGGCGCTGCTCGACGGCACGCCGCTCACGCCGCGCGAGCGCGACGTGGTCGGTCGCCTGGTCTCGGGCGCCTCGACGCGCGAGATCTCCGACGCGACGGGCCTCACGATCTCGACCGTGAACACCTACATGAAGCGCATCTTCGCCAAGCTCGGCGTGCACAGCCGCGTGGAGCTACTGGCGCGCGTCACGGGCACCCACCGCGGTCGCGCGACGGCTGCGGCCTGACGCACGAGCCACGGAACACGAACGTTCGTGTTCCGTGCGCCCGTGCTCCGAGCGTGCTCGTTCCTCGGCGGGCCTCGCGAGGCCCGGCCCTTCGGTCGCTCAGATCAGGAGCGCTTGGGCTTCTGGAAGCGCGCGTACGCGCGCAGATCCGACATGACCTCGTCGGCTGTCGCCGGCACGACGTGGACCTCGGTCTCCCAGCTGTCCTCGACGCGCTCCTCCTCGACGATGACGATCTCGGGCTCGGGCATCAGCGAGTCGCGACGCTGCTTGCGAAGCGGTCGCGCGTGGTGCGCCTTGGGGATCGACGAGACGCCGAGGGCCGCCTGGACGGAGACGACGACGGCCGCGCAGTTGTCGTCGGGCCCGCGCGAGAGCGCCGCGCGGATCAGGCCGCGCGCGTGATCTTCGGTGTCGCGCGTCGTCTGCAGGACCTCGACGATCGCGTCGTCTCCGAGCACGTCGGCGACGCCGTCCGACACGAGCACGAAGCGATCGCCGTTGGCGATGTCGAAGCTGCGCATCGCGACGCGCAGGTTGTCCTTCATGCCGAGCGCGCGCGTGATGACGTTGCGCGGAAGTCGCGCGGCCGCCGCGTCGTCGAAGTCCGGTGTGAGCTCGAGCACGTCGCGCCCGAGCGTGTGATCTTCGCTGAGCTGCTCGAGGTTGCCGCTGCGCATGCGGAAGCACGCGGAGTCCCCGACGCTCGCGAGGTGGGCGAGGCCGTGCTCGAGCTGGAGCGAGAGCGCGACGATCGTGGTGCCCATGCCGCGGTAGCGATCGTGGCTCTTGGCGATCTCGAGGACCTCGCGGTGTGCGCGGTGCACCGCGCGAGAGAGGCGGCGCGCACCGGCGAGCACGCCGAGGCCGTCGACGAGCTCGCGCGCGGCGTGCCCACGGGTGGCCTCGAATTCCCGGGTGAGCGAGGCGAGCGCGACGCTCGAGGCGATGTTGCCGGCGTTGTCTCCACCGGCGCCGTCGGCGACCGCGAAGAGCCCGAGGTCGGGCCGCACCAGGATCGCGTCTTCGTCGTGTTCGCGCCCTCCGACGTTCTTCTCTCCGAAGGCGTTGATCTGGAAGTAGGTCGCGAGGCTCGCGGTCATCGAGACGACCTTACCAAAACCGATCGCGTCGGTCGCCGTCAGCGCACCGTTCGGAAGCCCTGGGTCACCGGGGTGTCGCTGGCGGCCTGCACCCAGTAGCCGCTGCCACCGCCGGTGGTCTGCACGATGATCTCCGCGCTGCCGACGACGAGCGCGGCGTGCGAGCCGCCACCGGTGGCCGTGTCGGTGAGCCAGATGCGGCCCGCCCCGAGGCGTCCCGAGTCGCCCCAGCGCGCGAGCACCTCGGAGTACGGCGAGCCCACGTACGCGGGGTTCACGCCACCGACGACGTTCCGGTCGAGCCCGTCGATCGGCGCCGTGAGCTCGACGAAGGTCGCGTTCGAGCTGGTGCGGCGGACGTGGTGGTGCGCGTGGATGACGTCCGTGCCGAGCGCGCCGTAGTACGAGGGGCCCGCGATGCGCGCGAGGTGCGACTCGACGTCCGGATCGCCCGGCTCGCCCGAGCCCGTGAGGTCCCCGCCCCAGTGGTAGCGGAAGCTGCCGTGCGTCACGAGCGTGACGAGGCTGCGCGCGTTCTCCTCGCCCGACTCCGCGGCGCCGAAGGCGAGCTGCGTCGCGCCCGTGCCGTCCGACATCCAGCCATCGGCGCCGAGGAACTCCATGCGCGCGCCGCCGCCGAGATCGAGGTGGCTCGGGGCACGCGCCGCGTCGTCGCTCGGATCGCCGAGCTCGCCCGCGAAGAGACCGTCGCAGTCGGTCGCCGGGTTCGTCGACGCGCTCACGCTGCAGCTGCCCGCGCTCGCGCCCGCGCAGAGACGCACGTCGAGGTGCGAGAGCGTGCCGGTGAGCAGATCGCACATCGCGCCGTAGTCGCTCTCGGTGACGCCCGCGCCGACGTCGACGAGGCCGCGGTGCACGATGCCGCGCGTGACGTCGACGGCCGAGCCGCCCGTCACGAGATCCTCGAGCCCGCCGATGTGATCGGAGTGGAAGTGGCTCACGACGATCCAGTCCACCTCGCGCGCGCCACGCGTGCGCGGAAAGCCGCGCGCCGGCGTGATCCAGCGCGTGTTGAGCTCCTCGACGAGGTCGCGCACGTCGTCGTCGTGGCCCGAGTTGCCCACGTCGAGGAGCACGAGCGTGCCATCGGGGCCGACGAGGATCGCCGCTTCGCCCAGCTGCGGGACGAGGCCGACCGGGAGATCGATCTGGAGGATCGTGACCTCGCCCGGCACCGGCCGGATCACGGTGGTCGGCGTCGGGCCCGCGTCGCCTCCGGTGCGCGGCGCATCGACGAGGCCCGCATCCGCCGGCTCACGGAACGCGTCGAGCCCCGGCGCATCGGGCAGCGGCGCGTCGAGCCCCGGCGCATCGAGCACGAACGCGTCGTCGACGAGCGTCGAGGGCGCATCGAGCCCCTCGCGGAACGCGTCGCGCGGCACCGCCGCATCGCCCGCGCCTTCGCCTCCGCCACAGCCCGCCGCGATCGCCAGCGCCGAGATCGCAGTCACCCGCACGTGTCGTCTGATCACGGACGAGTCGTCGCACGAGAACCCGCGCGACGCGAGCGCCGGGTCGCTCAGGCAGTCACAGCAGCGCGCCGCGCATCGTGATCGTCCACGTCTTCTCGTCGGCCGTGTCGACCTCGACCTCGCCGCCGAGGAACGTGCGCAGCGTCTCGATCTGCGTCTCGAAGTGCGAGCTCGGCTCGCTCGTCGTGAACACTCCGCCGCGGCCCATCGCCATCGGCACGAGGAGCTGATCGGCCAGGTGCTCGTCGACCGCGCCTTTGCTCTCGAGGTAGCGGAGCGAGGGCCCGATCGCCTGCTCGGCGACCTCCTCCGCACGCGCGCCGCGATCGCCGAAGCCGCTGAACACCGCCGAGACGTTCGCGAAGCGGTGCACCACGTACACGACGTTGCCGGGGCCGAGCTCTTCGGGGTGATCGATGCGCTCGATCTCGTCCTTGCCGAGCGAGAGGCGGTCCTTGGCCACGCGGAGCTCGCGATCCGCGATCGCCGGCGGCAGGCCCGCGCTCACCGCGATCACGCGGCGGCCCGTCACGGCGCCGCGCTCCTCGAGCTCGAGGTGATCGAGCGAGCTCGGCGTCACCTTCATGCGCAGGCGGCCACCGCCCTTGGGGAAGAAGCCCGGTCGCTCGAGCGTGAGCTCGACCTGCGCGCCCATGCGCGCGAGCACGGGCAGGAAGCTCCACGCGAGGAACTCGAACGGCGGCGCAGCCGGGTTGTGCGTGCCGCCCTCGACGGTGATCGTGCTCGGCTCCGTCGCGCGCAGGAGCGCCGGCAGCACCGTCTGGAGGACGAGCGTCGCCGAGCCCGCGGTGCCGACGCTGAAGCTCCGATCGCCACCGTGCACGGTGCGCGGCTTGAACGTGATCTCGCGCGAGCCCGGCTCGGCGCCGGTGACCTCGGCGTTCGACACGGCCTTGGCCGCGGCGATCGCGGTGAGGTGCTGCGCGAGCAGGCCCGGCTTCTGTCGTCCGGCGCGGATGCGCTCCATGCGGAACGGCGTGCGCGTGAGGATCGACAGCGTGAGCGCGCTCCGCAGGATCTGCCCGCCGCCTTCACCAGCACTGCCATCGAGGACGATCATCGTGCTCGAAGGTACCAGCCCGGTGATCGCGCGCGAAGTGGGTACGTCCGCGGTCCTCTCGAGAGGCGCTCGTGAGAGGCGCCGACGAGAGGCGCCCGCGTGTCACTCCGCGGCGTCGACCATCGCGCGCTCGAGACGGTGCAGCTCCGCGCGCGCCGCCTCGACCGTGACCTGACCGCTCTCGGCGATCGCCTGCGCGACACGCTCGACGTTCTCGCCCGTCGCGCCTGCCGCGATGGCGACCGAGCGCGCATGCAGCGCCATGTGGCCGCGCTGGATGCCGACCGTCGCGAGCGCACGCAAGGCCGCGAGGTTCGAGGCCACGCCGACCGAGGCGGCGAGCATCGAGAGCTCCTGCGCGGAGTCGACGCCTGCGGCGAGCAGACCGAATCGTGCGCCTTCGTGCACACGCAGCGTGCCGCCCACGATGCCGAGCTGGAGCGGGATCTCCATGAGGCCCACGAGCCAGCCGGGCTCCTCGTGCTCAGTCGCGCCGAGCCCACCGAGCGTCGGCTCACCGGTGCCGCCGCGGCTCGGGTGACCCTGGGAGACGTGCCACGTGCACAGCGGACCGTAGCTCCCGCTGCGCGCCGCGAACGCGTGTGCGCCGGCCTCGATCGCGCGCCAGTCGTTGCCCGTCGCGATCACGACGGGGTCGACGCCGTTCATGATGCCCTTGTTGTGCGTGGCCGCGCGGTACGGGTCGCGCGAGGCGAACTGGCTCGCGCGCACGATGCCGTCGCGCACGTCCTCGCCGCGGTAGCCGTCGGTCTTGAGCGCGTGCGGCGGCAGCGCGCAGCGCACGCGCACGCAGCGCCGATCCGAGAGGTTCGAGAGGATCCGCAGGCCGACGCGGCCGCCCGCGAGGCGCGCCACGCGCTCCGCGAGCGACTCGGCGATCGTGTTGACGAGGTTCGCGCCCATCGCGTCGCGACAGTCCACGAGCACGTGCACCACGAGCCAGCCGTCGCCCAGATCACGCACCTCGAGGTCGCGCGCGCCACCGCCGCGCGAGACGAGGTTCGGCACCGCACGATCGGCCGCGCGCAGGAGCTCGTCCTTGCGCGCGAGGATCGCCGCGCTCGCGCGCGCCGCGTCGGGCACACCGTCTAGCTGGATCTGCGAGATCATGATCGGCGCGTCGGACTCGGCGAAGAAGCCGCCGCCTTCGCGCACCATCTTGGCGGCGTTGCTCGCCGCCGCGACGACCGAGGGCTCTTCGACGACCATCGGCGCGAGGTAGTCGCGGCCGTTCATCTGCACGTTGAGCGCGAGCGCGAGCGGCATCGCGTAGGTGCCGATGACGTTCTCGATGGTCTTGTCGGCCGTCTTGCTGTCGAGGCCGCCGGCGCGCACGTCGATCGAGCCGAGCACGGCGTCGAGCTCGCGCACCGACACGCCGAGCACCTCGGCCGCAGCGCGGCGTCGCTCCGCGAGGGGCAGCTTGTAGAAGCCGGGGATGCGCGAGGTGACCATCGTGTTCGTGGCTCCAGGCAGGAGAGGTCGCTCGAACCCTCAGGAAAGAAGGAGCGGGAGGGGGCCCCACGTCTGTGGGGGAGGGGTCGCACGACCCCTCAGGAAAGAACGAGCAAGTGGGGTTGGGGCCCCGCGCGCAGCGCGAGCGAAGCGAGTCGGAGCGGGAGGGGGCCCCACGTCTGTGGGGGAGGGGTCGCACGACCCCTCAGGAAAGAACAGGCGGGGGCTCGGCTCGGACACCGTCGGCGCCGAGCTTCATGGGAACGAGACCGAGGCCCGCGAGCTTGCAGCGGGTCTCGAAGCGCAGGGCCGAGGCCTCGTCGGGGAACACGGCGACCGCCACGTCGCCACCGCCCGCGCCCGAGGGCTTGGCCGCACCGTCCTCGGCCTCGGCGAGGCGCGCGGCCTCCGCGAGCGCCTCGGTGACGATGGGCACACCCGCCGCCTCACCGAGCACGCGCTGCGCGACGTGGTGGGCACGCACGGCCTCGATGCCGGCGCGCACGTCGTCCTCGGCGAACGCGTCGATGAACGCGCGGCTCGCGTCGTCGATCGCCGTCATCGCGGCGTCGTAGCGATCGCGATCCGCCTCGGCGAGGCCCTTCACCGCACGGACGAAGTCGCTCGTGCGAGCCGGCGAGCCCGTCCACACGACGCGCCAGACGAAGCTCGGGGCGGGCTCGATGGACTCGACGTCGATCCCCTCGTCGTCCTTGCTCACGACGACGAAGCCGCCGAGCGCCGATGCGATCACGTCCGCGCCGCTGCCTTCGGGCGCGACCGCGCGGTGGCCCTCGAGCGCCAGCGCCATGATCTCGTGTCGCTCGCTCTCGACGTCACGGCCCTGCGCCACGGCCACGGCGGCTGCCGTCGCGACCGAGGCCGCCGCGGACGAGCCGAGGCCGAGCTTTCGCTCGCCATCGCGGAGCCTCGAGACATCGAGGGTGAGGTCCATCGTCACACGGCCGAACAGGGCCTCGGCACGCTCACGGGTTAGCAGGACCTCGGGCGGGAACCTGCCACCGTCGGGCGAGCCGCTCACGGAGGCGGGCGAGCCGTCGGTCTCGCCGAGCGAGAGGTCGACGGGATCGAGGGCGACACGGGCCCGGCGGCTGACGGCCGCGACGAGCGCCGCGCCTCCTTCCAGCACAGCGTACTCCCCCGAGATCATCAGCTTTCCAGGCGCGCTCGCGTGGATGCGGCGGCTCGCGACGGTCTTGTCCATGAAGCCCGGTCAGCGTGACGCGGATCACCCCTGAAAGCCACCGCTCCTGACCGCATGGAGGAAGTCCAGCGCGTCGGCGCGCGCCTCGAGGCGTCGTGCGTCGGGCAGCGCGCGCAGGAGCAGCTTGCCGTAGCCCTTGCTGCGGAGGCGCGCGTCGAGGATCGCGACGAGGCCGCGATCGCTGCGCGTGCGAACGAGGCGGCCGAAGCCTTGTCGCAGCGTGAGCGCGGCCGAGGGCAAGAGGTGCTCCTTGAAGGCCGAGCCGCCGTCTTCCTCGATCCGCTCGCAGCGCGCGCGCACGAGCGGATCGGTCGGCACGTCGAAGGGCACGCGGTCGAGCACCACCAACCTCAGCGCGTGGCCGGGCACGTCCACGCCTTCCCAGAAGCCGAGCGTCGCGAAGAGCACCGCGTGGCCGTGCGCGCGGAAGCGCTCGAGGAGATCGTGCTTGGGCAGCTCGCCCTGCACGAGCACCTCGAGCCCGCGACGACGGAACCCGGGCGCGAGGTGACGCGAGAGATCGTCGAGCACGCGGAGCGAGGTCGTGAGCACGAAGGCCCCTCCGCCCGAGGCGAGCGCGAGCGACTCGACCTCCTCGCGCGCGGCGGCCGCGAAGGCCGGGTCGCGCGGATCGGGCAGCTCGGGCAGGTAGAGCGCGGCCTGTCGCTGGTAGTCGAACGGCGAGTGCAGGACGAGCTCGTCGACCTCGCCCTCGATGCCGAGCTCGCGCCGCACGAACGCGAACGGAGACGTCGTGAGCCGCGCGCGTGTGTCGTCCACGTCGTCGGGCGCGGCGAGCGGCTCCTGCTCCTCGCGCACGACGCGCGCCTCGCCCGGCTCGCTCTGGCGCTCGGCGCGAGAGGCGGGAGACATCGCGGAGGGGGCGCTGAGGGAAGCGCCGAGCGTCGCGCTCGTGAGGACCACCGTGCGTGTGCGCTCGAGCACCTCCTCGCGGAAGGGACGCGCTACGTCGACGGGGCTCGCGCCGAGGATCGAGCCGCCGCGCACCCCGCGGCCGCGCGGGTGCTCGATCCACACGACGAGACCGTGACCGCCCTCGATCACGACCAGGAGGTCGTTGCGGAGGTCGTCGAAGCGGCGCGCGAGCGCCGCGAGCGCCTCGTGGCCGCGGACCTCGTCGTCGATGGTGCCGCGCACGTGCGAGCCGATCGCCTCGAGCGACGCCTCGAGATCGTAGAGGCGGTCCGAGAGCGCCTCGCGGTCCTCGCTCGAGAGCGCGCGTCGCGCATCGGACGACGCGCGGCCCCGCAGCCGACCGAGGGCCTCGACGAGATCGCTCGTGCGCAGGAGCACCACGCGGAGCAGGCGCTCGGACAGCTCGCTCTCGACGCGCAGCGCGGCCATCGTGCGGTCCGCGTCGCGCACGAGGCGATCCACGCGCCCCGCGCTCACCACGAGGCCGAAGTGCTCGGTCATCACGTCGGCGAGCTGGTGCGCCTCGTCGAAGATCACCGCGTCATAGGGCGGGATGACGCTCGCCCCGCGCGATCGCAGCGCGAGATCCGCGAAGAAGAGGTGGTGGTTCACGACGACGATCTGCGCGGCCTCGGCCTCGGCGCGCGCGCGGGTGACGAAGCACTGGTCGTGGAAGCGGCAGCGCGCGCCCACGCGCGTGTCGGCGCCGCTCAGCACGAGCGACCAGAGCGCCGCGTCCTCCGGCACCTCGAGCAGCTCGCTCGCCTCGCCTCGCGCTCCCAGCCCGCTCTGCGCGCGTGCGACGAAGGACTCGAGCACCGGCAGGTGTCGCGCCAGCTCGGCGCGCCGCACGCTCTCCGCGCTCTCGCGCAGCTCGTGGAAGCGTCGCAGGCACACGTAGTTCGAGAGCCCCTTGAGCACGGCCACGGGCAGCTCCGGCTCGCCGAGGATGCGCGCGAGCGCAGGCACGTCGCGGAGCGCGATCTGGTCCTGGAGCGCGCGTGTCCCCGTGGAGATGACGACGCGTTGATCGGAGAGCAGCGCGGGCACGAGGTACGCGAAGGTCTTGCCCGTGCCGGTGCCGGCCTCGACGAGGCTCACGCCGCCGTGCGCGAGCCCGTGCGCGACGAGCTCGGCCATCGCGCGCTGCTCGGGCCGCGGCTCGTGGCCGCTGAGCTTCTGCGCGAAGAGGCCGCCGTCGCCGAAGACGTCGTCGAGGCCGAGCTGATCGAGCGTGCGGCTCACGGGGCAGCGTGTCGGGTCGGGGCGAGTGGCCGCGTCACGGCATGAGCTCGCGCAGCGCGGTGACGCGAGCGCCCGGCGCGAGCTGGATGCGCAGGCTCGGCTCGAAGTCGGACTCGATCTGCTCGGCGCGCGAGGGCCCGCTCTGGAGGAACGCGTGCTCGATCACGAGCTCGTCGCGCACGTGACGCACCCGGTACTCGTCCCCCGTGCGCGCCCAGTACGAGCCCTGCTGCAGGAGTGGCGCTTCGGGATCGTCGCTCGGGGGCCGAGGATCGACGCGCAAGAGGGGCAGCCGCCCATCCGAGGTGTATGCGCCCACGCGGATCCAGAGATCGGGAGCCTGGAGGCCGCCGTCGAATTCGCCGCCGTCGATCGGCACGCCCGCGTCGAGCTCGCCGAGGCCGCCATCCCACTGGCCGCGACCGCGCACGAGCAGCACGAGGTCGTAGCGAGAGGACTCGGTGGTCGCGTTGAGGAGGCGCGACTCGAGGGTGATCTGGAGCTCGGGCCCGAGCGCACGCGCGTCGACGCGCTCACCGTCGGGGATCACCGCAGTCGGGCGCGCCTGCCGCTCCACCCACACCTCGGTGCATCGACGCGCGAGGTCACAGCGCCGCTCGCCATCCGGCGTGGGCTCGGCGAGGCAGTCGAGCATCTCCATGTCGCGCGGCGCCCGCAGCTGGCAGCGCCGCACGCACGCGAGGCGGTGGCCGAGCTCGGCGATGTCGCACGCCGCGGCCCGATCACAGAGCGCGTCGCACGGCGAGACCGGCGGAGGCGCCGGCTCCGGTGGCGGAGGCGGCGCGGTCGTCGGTGGCGGCGGCGGCGGCTCCTCGCCACAGGCGAGACCGACCACGGACAGACCGAGCACCAGCGCGACGAGGAGAAGACGTGTCATGGCGAATCGAGCGCGCAGATCGTAGCCCGCACACGCGCGCCTCCGAAAGCAGATGCGAGCGACGTGACCAAGGCCGCGCTTGCCGGGCATCCCTGCGTGCGTCGACCGAAGCTTCTCGCGTGTCGTCCGAAGCCTCGGCCCCTCGGAGGCATCGGGCGACACGTGACGAGCCTCGGCCGACGAGCCCGCAGGGCTTGTGTCGCTGCGACGCTTCGATGGAGAAAGAACCTCCACCTTCGAATCGGGCCGCAGGGGTGGGGGGTCCGATGCTCAGACATCCTCGGCCTTCGGCCTGCGGAACTCGCCCTGGACCCCCCACCCCCGCGTCCCTTCACGTCCCGAGCCGATTGTTTCTCGGTCCCTGACACGGCCGACTGACACCCTCCGACGGGCACCGCCGACTGGCACCCGCCGACGGACACCGCCGACTGGCACCCTCCGACTGGCACCCGATTGGCACCCTCTGATTGGCACCCTCCGACTGGCACCCTCCGACTGGCACCCTCCGACTGGCACCCTCCGACTGGCACCCTCCAATTGGCACCCTCCGATTGGCACCCTCCGACGGGCACCTCCGATGGGCCATCTACGAGGAGGCCTTGGGGCGCCACTGGTTGGCCCGCTCTCCGCGGGCCGCGAGGGTCGCGGTCTCGGTCACTCGCTTGTCGCGGGTCTCGGATCGCTTCGCCTGCACGATCCACTCGAGGATCCCGCGCTTGACCGAGCGCGGGAACGCGTCCCACGTCTCGCGGGCACCGGGGCGTGCGGCGAGCTCGCGGGCGAGGTCGTCGGGCACGACGAGATCCTCGACCGCATCGAGCTTGCTCCACGTCCCGTTCTCCTTGGCCAGCGCGACGGCCGCGAGGCCTCGTGGCGCCATCGCACCTGCCGCCACGAGTCGCTCGATGCGCTCCTTGTTGGGCCGTGACCACGCGCTCTTGGGCTTGCGCGGCGTGCAGAGCAGGCGACTGCGCTCGTCGTCGAGCTTGTTGACGAGGCTGTCGACCCAGCCGAAGCAGAGGCACTCCTCGACGATGTCGTCGTAGCGGAGCGACGGCTTGCCCGAGCCCTTCTTGTGATTGACCAGCCAGACGCCCGCGCTCGTCTCGTGGTTCGCCGCGAGCCACGCGCGCCACGCCGCGCGACTGCCGGGCTCGACGTCCGGATACGCGATGCGAGCCGGCTTCGGCGCCGAGCCGGCCTTCACCCGGGTTGTCTTCGTGGTGGCCATCTGATCAGCACGGGAGAACCCGGGGGAGCTCGAGGGGCCGGAGGTCCCTCGACCCAGAAGACTCAGCGCACGGGGTGCTGACCGTCGGCGGTCGCGAGCACGCCGTAGAGCTCGGGGCGGCGATCGCGGAAGAAGCCCCAGCTCGCGCGGTATTCGTGGACCTTGGCGAGGTCGTAGGTCGCGACGCAGACACCCTCCTCCTCACGGCCGAGCTCGGCGAGCTTGTCGCCGCGCATGTCCGCGCAGAACGAGCTGCCGTAGAACGTCTGCCACGCCTCCACGCCGATGCGGTTGGCGGCGATCACGGGTGTCGCGTTCGAGACGGCGTGACCGATCATCGCGCGCTGCCACGGATCCTTGGTGTCGACGCCGTTGGGCTCGGCGCCGATCGCCGTCGGGTAGAGGAGGATCTCGGCGCCAGCGAGAACCATCGCGCGCGCACACTCGGGGTACCACTGGTCCCAGCAGATGCCGGCGCCGATCACGCCGAAGCCGGTCTTCCACACGCGAAAGCCCGTGTCGCCGGGGCGGAAGTAGTACTTCTCCTCGTAGCCCGGGCCGTCGGGGATGTGGCTCTTCCTGTAGAGGCCGAGCACTCGGCCCGTCTCGTCGATCATCGCGAGGCTGTTGTAGTAGGCGGGCCCGGCCTTCTCGAAGAAGGACACGGGGATCACCACACCGAGCTCCTTCGCGATCGCCGCGAAGTGCGCGATCGTGGCGTTGCCCTCGAAGGGCCGCGCCCACTCGAAGAAGCTCTCCTTCTCCTCGCGACAGAAGTACGGCCCCTCGAAGAGCTCGGGCGGCAGGATCACGTTCGCGCCACGGGCCGCGGCGGCGCGCACGTGCGTGGTGATGCGCGCGACGTTCTCCTCGCGGCTCCCACCGAGCGGACACTGGATCGCGGCGACCGTCACTTCCGTCTTCATGGCGCGCGAGGATAGGGGCCGACCTCTGGCTTGGCCACCTGCCACGAGGCCCGCGCCGAGGCTCGACCCCTCGACGGGCACGCCCGTACCATTGCGTCATGGCTTCTCGCGCGCTCCGCCTCTCCACGATCCTGGCGCTCGCCCTCGCCGGCTGTCCGTCCGGCCTCGCGCCCGTCCCCGACGCGGGCCGCGACGGTGGCCTCGACGCGTTCGACCCGAGCTTCGACGCGAACGTCGCGCGCGTCGATGCGCCGCTCGGGCCCGACGCGGGCGAGGTGTGCGGCGACGGCCTGCGCACGCTCACCGAGGCGTGCGACGACGGAGATCTCGAGCCCGGCGACGGCTGCTCGCCGAGCTGCGAAGTGGAGGCCGGCTTTCGCTGTCTGCCGGCGATGCCGTGTCGACCGATCGTGTGTGGAGACCGGTTGATCGAAGCGCCCGAGCGCTGCGACGACGGCAACGCGAGCGCGGGCGACGGATGCAGCGACGGCTGCGAGGTGGAGAGCGGCTGGACGTGCGCGGTGGCGGGCGTCGCGTGCCGCGCGGCGATGTGCGGCGATGGCCTCGTGCGCGGCTTCGAGCAGTGCGACGACGGCGACGCGCTGCCCGGCGACGGCTGTGACGAGCAGTGCCTGCTCGAGCCCGGCTTCGCGTGTCCGACCGAAGGCGCCGACTGTCGGCCGACGACGTGCGGCGACGGAACGCCCGAGGGCACCGAGCAGTGCGACGACGGCAACCGCCGCGCGTTCGACGGCTGCGGGCCCGACTGCGTGCGCGAGCCCGCGTGCTCGGGCGGCACGTGCACGGCGATCTGCGGCGACGGCGTGATCCTCCCCGGCACGGGCGAGACCTGCGACGACGGCAACACCGCCTCGGGCGATGGCTGCAGCGCGAGCTGCGCCGAAGAAGAGGGCTTCACCTGCACGCTCGTGACGCCGCCCGCGCCCGATCGCCTCGTCCTTCCCGTCGTGTATCGCGACTTCCGCGGCGTCACGCAGAGCGGCTCACCGACGCACCCGGACTTCGACGCGCGCGGCGGCACCGGCATCACGTTCTCGATGACGGGCACGCGCCTCGACGGCGAAGGCCGACCGACCTTCAGCGGCACGGTGGTCGGTGGCTCGGGCGCGCTCAGCGCCGACTCGTTCCGCGACTGGTACCGCGACTCCTCGCGCAACGTGCCGATCCTCGGCACGCTCACGCTCGATCGCGTCGGCGCCACGAGCGCGTACACCTACGACTCGGGCGCGTTCTTCCCGATCGACGGGCGCGGCTGGACCGAGCCCGGCGCGATCGGCGAGTCGTACCCGGACGCGCTTCCGGCCGTGCACAACTACTCGTTCTCGACCGAGATCCACACGTGGTTCGTGTACGGCGGTGCCGAGCGGCTCGACTTCCGCGGCGATGACGACGTGTGGGTCTTCGTCGATGGCCAGCTCTGTCTCGACGTGGGCGGCCTGCATCCGCCCGAGAGCGCGGTGATGGACTTCGCGAGCCCCGCCGCGGCGGGCGATGCGCGCCAGGTCGCGATCGTCTCCGCGTGCCGAGATCGGCTCGTGGTCGGGCGCGTGTACGAGCTCGTCGTGTTCCACGCGGAGCGGCGCTGCTGTGGCTCGAACTTCCGCCTCACGCTCTCGGGCTTCGCCGCGAGCACCTCGCGGTGCGACGACCGATGCGGCGACGGCTTCGTCACGCGCTTCGAGCTCTGCGACGACGGTGAGGGCATGAACACGGGCGAGTACGGCCGCTGCGGGACCGACTGCCTGAGCCGCGGCCCGTTCTGCGGCGACGGCACGCGCAACGAGGGCTTCGAGGCGTGCGACGACGGCCTCGAGGACAACGACGGACGCTACGGCGGCTGCAACCCGGACTGCACGCTCGGCCCGTACTGCGGCGACGGCGTGAGGCAGGGCAGCGAGGAGTGCGACGCCGGCGAGGACAACGGCCTCGAGGGCGGCGCCTGCAGCGCGAGCTGCACCCTCACGCTGGCCTGAGCGCGCTCAGCCCGGCAGCTCCGACGAGGGCTCGCCGGATCAGCCCCTGGGCGGCAGCGGGACGAGCATCGAGGTGCGCGCGACGTAGGCGGCCCAGCCGGGCTTGCGGGCCTGGCGCGCCTCCATCATCGGGATCGACGCGAAGAGGAAGAGCCCGGCGATCGCCGGCACGCCGAGGAAGGCCCACCACGGCGCCCGACCGCTCGCGAGCGCGAGCACCGCGAGGCCGGTCCAGAACGAGATCTCCCCGAAGTAGTTCGGATGCCGCGAGTATCGCCAGAGGCCGCGATCGCAGATGGCGTCTCGATCGGTGCGTGACTTCGCGAAGGCGCGCAGCTGCTCGTCGGCCACGCCCTGGATCACCACGCCGCCGAGCGAGATCGCGGCGCCGAGCAGGTCGAGCACGCCCAGGTCCGCGCCGCCGGGCGCGTAGATCACGGCGAAGGGCAGCATCGTCACGAGCACGAGGGTGGTCGGGAAGAGGTGCAGCCCCGCGAGGCTCACGAGCCAGTAGGCAGCGCCCGTCTTCTTCTGGAGGTCGCGGTAGCGGAAGTCCTCGTGGTCGAGGCCAGCCCAGCCGCGGATCCAGTTGATCGTGAGGCGCGCGCTCCACACGCACACGACGAGCATCGTCAGGCTCGCGCGGCCGGTGCTCACGGCGTCCGCGAGCAGCCAAGCGCCCGCGGCGAAGATCGGCGGCGCGATCGTCCAGTACGAGTCGTAGACGCTCGAGTTGCGGAGCGCGAACGAGAAGCCGAAGACCACGAAGGTCGCGGCGACGTCGGCGATCGCGAGCTCGGCGTACGTGGCGAGGGGACCTTGGAGCGAGACCAGGCCTTCGGCGCGCACGGCCACGAGCACCGCGTACGCGACGCCCAGCGCGACGACGTACGCGAGCGCGACCCACGCGAACGACGCCATGCGGCCGTGGCCGCGGGGCGACTCGATGCGCTCGGCGGCCGTCATGGTCGGGTCCCGACGAAGGTGTGGAGGATGCCCTTCTGCCAGCCGTCCATCGGCTCGGTGCGCACGTCGACGAAGCCGGCGCGGCGAAGGCGCGACTCGAACTCTCGCACGGAGTCGAAGTGACGCACGCTCTGGTGGAGGTAGCGGTAGATCTTCGTCGTGCGCGCGGTGAGGGCGCCGCCGGGGATGATGATCCCCCAGCACACCGCGTCCCAGATCGCGCGGCTGCGGCGCGAGCCTGCCACGCTGTACTCGTGGATGGCCAGGCGCGCGCCGGGCGCGAGAAGGTCGCGCAGGCGCACCAGACACGCGTCTGGGTCGGGGACGTTGCGGATGCCGTAGGCCATGAGGATCCCGTCGAAGGTCTCGGTCAGGCCGGCCGCGCGCGGATCCATCGCGTCACCGTGGACGAAGCGCACGTCGCGCAGGAGCGGCTTGCGCCTCGCGACCTCGAGCATGCCTCGGCTCGCGTCGAGCCCGACGATCTGCGCACGCGGGTGGACGGCCTGCACCGCCTCGGTGGAGATGCCCGTGCCGCAGCAGAGATCGAGGATGTGCGCGCCCGGTCCACAACCGAGGCGCTCTGCGCTCAGGCGCAGGTGCCGGTGGTAGCCGGGGTTCATCCCGGTGAGGAGGTCGTAGGTCGGCGCGATGATGTCGAAGTCGGAGGGGACTTCTCGCTTGCGCTCGGCGAAAGGTTGGCGCGGGCTCATGAAGCGGGCGCGACTCTACTCGACGCGCTCGTGCGGCGCCGGTCCGCAGAGCCACGCCGCTTCGGGCAAGGGCGGAGCGTACAGGGCCGCGCGCTCCCGGGCGCCGATCCCGGCGCGGAGGCTCGAGCGTCCCTCGAGCGCGAGGGCCTCGGCGGCCAGCCGCACCTTGTCCGTGGTGCTCGTGAAGGCGCGGGCGCTCACGGAGTCGTGGCCGCGTTCGCGGACGACGTCGCCGATCGCCGCGTAGAGCGCGCGCGCCACGCGGATCGCGGGACGCACCTCGGCCGGCAGCGCGCCGATGCCCGCATCCGCGCGGAGGTAGAGCACGTCCGCGTGGTCGAGCAGGCGCCGCGTCGCGTCGCGGATCGCTCCGGTGGGGCGGGGCGCGGCGAGCCAGTGCGCGCGCGCCTCCTCGTCCCACCCGAGCCACGCGCTGGGCAGGTACAGGCGCCCGAGGCGCGCGTCGTCGCCGACGTCGCGCGCGATGTTCGTCAGCTGCATGGCGACGCCGAGGTCACAGGCACGCGCGAGCACGTGCGGCTCGCGGCGCTCCATGAGCCAGCTCATCGCGACGCCCACGGCGCCCGCGACGCGCACGCCGTAGCCGATCACGTCCGAGAGCGTCTCGTAGCGACGCGCCTCGACGTCCCAGAGGTAGCCGTCGAGGAGCGCATCGAGCGGCGCGCGCGGCAGCGAGTGCTCCTGGGCCAGCCACGCGAGCGCGCGATCGACGGCGTCGTCGTCGGGTCGAGCCGCATACGCGCGATCGAGCCGGCCGTGGAGGCGCGCGAGGGCCTCGCGCGGCGAGGGGCTCTCGTCGACGAGGTCGTCCGAGACGCGGCAGAACGCGTAGAGCGCCGCGACGGGATCGGCCAGGTGCCGCGGGAGCAGGCGCGCCGCGAACGAGAAGCTCCGCGAGCCCCGCGCGAGCAGCGCGTGACAGTGAGCGAGGTCGCGATCGGGCAGGGGCACGGCGTGTCTTCCGAGGAGCGCGCGACCATGACACGTCGGCCGGCCCGACGCGGGCTCGTCGCGCCCCACCTCGGCGATCGGATGGGCTACCCTCGATGCCACGTGCGCATCTCCTCGGTCCCGCTCCCGCCCCAGGTCCGCGGCTCGCTCGAGGATCGGCTCGGCCGGAGCCGGCGCGAGCTGCGGGGGAGCTACCGCGGCACGCGCGAGCGTGCGGAGCCGGGCACGCGCGTCGTCGTGGTCGGCGGTGGCCTCGCGGGCCTGGCTGCGGCGTGCGTGCTCGCCGAGCGCGGCGTGAGCGTGATCGTGCTCGAGAAGAGCGATCGGCTGGGGGGGAGGATGGCCACGGTGCCGTGCGCCGCGAGCGATCGCGCGCTCCACGTCGCGCCGGTGCACGCGTTCCACCGGCACTACTACAACGTGCGCGCGCTCCTGCGGCGCATCGACCCCGAGCTGGTCACGCTGCGCGGGCTCGACGACTACCTCGTGCTCGGCCCCGACGGCGCGCAGGAGTCCTTCGCGAACCTGCCGAGCACGGCGCCGCTCAACGCGATCTCGCTCATTCGTCGCTCGCCGTTCCTCTCGCTGTCCGATCTGCGCAAGCTCTCGACCGAGCGCACGCGGCAGATGCTGCTCTTCGATCCGCAGAAGCACGCGGCCCAGCACGACGCGATCTCGGCCGCGCGCTTCCTCGAGGAGACGGGCCTGCCCGCGCGCGCCAGAGAGATGATCTTCCGCGTCTTCACGCACGCGGTGTTCAACGACGACGCGACGCTCTCGGCCTCGGAGATGCTCGCGAGCCTCCACTTCCACTTCCTCGGCAACCCCGAGGGCATGCTCTTCGACGTGCTCGAGGAGCCCGCGTCGGATGCGCTCTTCGCGCCGATGGAGCGCTACCTGCGCGCGCTCGACGTGGAGATCCGCACGGGCACCGCCGCGACGCAGATCACGCGCGACCGAGGCGACCGCGTGCGCGTGGCGACCAGCAGCGGCGAGACGCTCGAGGCGACCGGTCTCGTGCTCGCACAGCACGTGCGCGGCGTGCGCGAGCTCGTCCACGCCTCGCCGGATCTGGCGAGCGACGGCAGCTTCGCCAAGGCGATCGACGAGCTCGGCGAGGGTGCGTCGTACGTGGTGTGGCGCCTCTTCCTCGATCGACCGCTCGACGAGACGCGCAAGCCCTACGTCCGTGTCGCGGACCTCGGCAGCCTCGACGCGATCTCCCTCCACGATCGCTTCGAGGGCGAGTCGCGTCGCTACGCGCTCCGCACCGGCGGCGCCGTGGTGCAGCTCCAAGCCTTCGGCGTGCCCGAGTCGCGAACCGATCGGGAGCTGCGAGACGAGCTGCTCTCGACGCTGCATGTGCTCTATCCCGAGACCAAGGGCGCGAAGATCCTCCACGACGAGCTCGTGCGTCGGCACGACTGCCCCGCGTTCGCGCCGGGCAGCTACGTCGCGCGGCCGCGCGTCGCGACGCCGTACGGCAACATCGCGCTCGCCGGTGACTACGTGAAGCTGCCCTTCCCTTCCGCGCTCATGGAGCGCGCGGCGGCGAGCGGCTTCCTCGCGGCGAACCTCCTCCTCGATCGCTGGGACGTGCGCGGCGAGTCGCTCTACACGATCCCGTCGCGCGGCTTCGTCAGCGGCCTCATCGGCCGCTGAGGATCTCGAACGAGCGCGCCGCGAACGACGCGCCGGCCTGTCGGCGCGCGCCCCACGAGGCCTCGGCCACGAGCGAGGGCAGCGCGCCCGCGATGCGGAGCACGGCCTCGTTGCGCGAAGCGAGCGACGGGCTCGGGCTCGACACGGACGCGCACGTGGTCGCGACGTGCGCACGCAGCGCCTCGGCGGCCGCCGCGCCCTGACCGTTCTCGACGAGCTGCCCCGCGGTGCGCAGCGCCTCGGCGAGCGAGAGATCGAGCACCGCACCGATCGCGCCCGCCGCGACGGGCGCACGCGCCTGACCGAGCGAGAGGCTCGCCTCGAGCTCGAGCGGTCGACCATCCGCGAGCGTGAGCGTGAAGCGAACGTGCGCGAGGGTGCCGGTGTGCGTGGTCTCGAGCGGCACGACGAAGGTGCGCGTCTCGCCCGCGGTCAGCGCGCCGGCGTGCACGCTCGCGTCGCCGTCGAGCGTGACACCGGGCAGCGCGGTCAGCTGCGCGTCGAGATCGCTCGCCACGATCGCACCGCGCGCCGCCAGCTCGCGCTCGAGCAGCTGCGCCAGCTCGCTCGAGCGGGGCGCGAGCAGGAGCTCGCCACCACCGGACTCGCCGATCGCCGTGAGGATCCCGGTGTGGAACTCGGTGCCGAGGCCGACCGCGAGCGTGACGGCGCCGTCGGTCGCGTTGGCCTCGGCGGCCAGCGCGCCGAGCTCGGTCACGCCCGAGAGCCCGCCCTGCGGCACACCGTCGGAGACGACGACCACGAGCGAGCGACCCGCCGGGCGACACGCGTCGTACGCGAGGCGCAGCCCCGCCTCGATGTTCGTGCGGCCACCGAAGCGCATCGTGCGGATCACCTCGCGCGCCGCGCGGCCATCGCCCACGGGGATCGGCGCGAGCACCTCGCGTGCATCGGTGCCGTACACGACGATCTGCAGCTCGTCCTCGGGGCGGAGGCGGCGCACCACCGCGAGCGCGGCCTGCTTCACGTCCTGCCACGCGCCCTCCATCGAGGTGCTCGCGTCGATCACGAGGTGCACGCGGAGCGGAGGGATCACGGCAGGCGGCGCGAGGCCCTCGACCTCGACGACGACGCTCGTCGCGCCGCCGCTCGAAGGCAGCGCGTCGTGCGCGAGCGAGGCCGACACGCGCACGTTCGTGTCCGCGTAGAGCGTCTGCGCCGACGCCGACGGCATCGGCGGGAGCGCATGCAGATCCGCGAGCCGAGCGAGGCCTCCCTCGACGGGCGCGCCTCCGCCACACAACCCGCCGAGCGAGAGCACCACCTCACCGCTCACACCCACCCCCATGCCCCAACCACCCGTCCCCGTCCCCGTGCCCGTGCTCTGACCACCCGTCCCCGTGCCCGTGCCCCAACCACCCGTGCCCGTGCCCGTGCCCGTGCCCGTGCCCGTGCCCTGAGCACCCGTGCCCTGAGCACCCACCACCGTCACCCCGGTGCTCTGAGCACCGACCCACGCCGTGGGCGCCCCGTTCTCGACCACCAGGACTGGCGCCTGGGCGTGTCCCGTCACGTACCCCTGCGTCGTCGTGCGGGACGCCTGCCAGGTCGAGGCATACCCGACGCCGGCGTAGTAGCGGACGCAGCCTCCGAGCGAGAGGCCTGCGATAGCCAGGATTCCAAGGGAATTCACGCAGTTCGTGATCGACGGGCCACGCATGGCGGCGACAGACGTTCGCTGTGAGCCGCTATTCACGGGTCCGCCGATCTACATGAACGGCGGCTGACGTCTCGTCGCTCAGCTCGCGCTGAGGAGGCCTCGGAGCATCTCGGTCTGCACCTCGTACTCCTGGCGGCAGTAGTCGCAGGTGATCGAGAGCGGCTCGGCCTTGCGGATCATGTCCTCGAGCTCTTCCTTGCCCACGGTCGCGAGGCTCGCGAGCACGCGCTCGGCCGAGCAGCGGCACTTGAAGTCGAGCTCGAACTCGAGCGTGCGCGTGTAGTCCATGCCCGAGAGGATCTCGGCGACGAGCTTGTCGGGGTCCGCGTCGAGCTCGGCGAGCACGCGGCCGAGATCCGCGAAGTCGTGCCGCAGCCGCTCGTACATGACCGCGAGCGGCGGCTCGGTGCACTCGGGCAGGAGCTGCACCACGTAGCCGCCTGCGACGAGGATCTCCCCGTCTTCACTGACCACGCTCGCCACACCGAGCGCGCTCGTCACCTGCTCGGACTCGAGGAGGTAGTTCATCACCGCCCCGCTCACGCGGTGCTCCGGGCTCACCTCGACGATGCCCTGGTGCATGGCGCCGTTCGGCAGCGATCGCATGAGCTGCATGCGCGCGCCGGGGCCGAAGGTCACGGCCTGCTGCGCGCGCACGAGCGCACGCGTGCCACCGTCGGGCCAGCTGTCGGCCACGAGGGTTCCACCGCGTGCGTCCTGGATGATGCCCTGCACGCGGTAGTTCGGCGCCATCGTGAGCCGCACGAGGATCGTGCCGGACGCGAGGTCGGCCAGGTTCTCCACCGTCGGCCCCGTGGCGGACTGGGTCTTGGCGAGACCGCGCACCGTGCGCGTGCTCCGCACCGCGAGCACACGAAACGATCCGTCGTGCGTCACGGCGCTGATCGCGCGATCCATCGGCAGGTTCTCGAGGTCGGTGGTGGACATGGGCGGCCTCTTCTGAACCGGTTCGCGCGCTCACACAAGCCCGCACCCGTGAGACAGATGCACCAGGTAGATGAGGAACGCGGTGAAGAAGACGTGACCGATGATCACGACGACTCCGAACCAGGGGCCGGGGTCGCCCGCGAGCGGTCCGGGCAGCCGCGCGGTGCGCGACACGATCCGCGAACGGCCGACCGTTTCGTCCCAGGAGCTCGACCAGTCGTCGTAGTGGATGAGCCAGCGATCTTCGTCGACGACCTCCTGAACGGTCGCTGGCCACCACCGGCCGCGCCACTCGACATGGACCTTCGTGCCGGCCGGAAACGCGGAGCCCGGAGCTGACTCTCGCTCCGTGGGTGCCTGCGCTCCCTGCGAATGGTCTCGTCCTGGTTCGCCCGGACCGTCTCGCTCTCGTTCGGCATCCTCTCGCTCCAGCTTCGCGCGTGCCTCGTCGCGCTCTCGCTCGGCCGTCACGAGCGCGTCCTCGAGCTGTGCGATGCGGGCGCGCTGCGCCTCTCTCTCGTCGCGAAACGTCATCGCACCACAGTGTCCCACGCCGACGCTCTGCGGCGCGTTCGCTCACGGCTCGGGGAATTCCAGGCTCTGAACGGCGTATCAGGCCGCGCAGTCACGCTCTGTCGATTCTTGGACACTGCCCGAGCCGCCTCCGACCATGCGCGTCGTGAGCCCCGCCTCGGGCGCTCGGATGGAGGAGATCTCGTCATGGTCAAGAAGGTAGGCCTCTGTGCCGCGCTCCTGCTCGCGGGAGCGCTCGTGCTCTCGCCCCACACCGCGTCTGCGCAGGAGGACGTCGAGCCGGCGGGCTTCGGCGTGGGCTTCGACGCCGCGCTCTCGAGCGCCAACCTCGCGGGCTCCACCGCGGTCGGCGGCCTCGGCGTCGGTGGCCTCAACGGCAACTACTGGGTCAGCCCGAACGTGATGCTGAACTTCATCCTGACGGCCGGCTTCGCGCTGCCCGATGGTGGAGACCTCATCACGCGCCTCGGCGTCGGTTTCGGCGTGTTCGGCGTGCTCGCACGCGGTGACCGCACGGTGTTCATGCTCGGCGGTCGCTTCACGATCGCGGCCATCTTCAACGCGACGGGCATCCCCGAGGCGGACGACAACCAGGCCGGCATCGGCCTCGACATCCCGCTGCGCATCGAGCACTGGCTCGATCGGCACTTCGCCGTGAACGGCCAGGTCGGTGTCTCCATCGGCATCCTGCCCGACACGGGCCAGCCCTTCGCGATGGGCGTCGGTACTGCGGCGGCCTGGGGCTCGGCCGGCTTCACCTACTACTTCGACCCGGCCAGCGGTCCGTTCGGTGGCGGCGGCGGTGGTGGTGGTGGTGGTGGTGGTGGTGGCGGCGGCGCACCGCAGGGTGGCGGCTACCAGCCTCCGCCCCCGAGCGGCGGCGGTGGTGATCCCGAGCAGGGTGGCTCGGGCTGGTGAGATCCGTCTCGCCACGTCCGGTCGCGCGCTGAGGCGTGCACGACGGATGAACGAGCCTCGAGAAGAGGCGTGGAGAGGCCCCGGAGACGGGGCCTCTTCGCGTTTCCGTCGCGATCCACGCCTGCTCGAGGATTGCGTGTGCCGAGCGACGCTCCTAGTCTCGCGCCCGACCGGAGGTTCATCGAGATGTTCAGCCAAGCCACGTCGGGTCTGTCGTTCGTCGAGCCGCTGATCTTCGAGCGAGGCTCGCCTGGACGTCACGGCAGCTCTCACGCCGCGCTCGACGTGCCCGACGTCGATCCGGCCGCGCTCTTCGGCAAGGCGGCGCGCGCGACCGACGCGGGCCTGCCCGAGGTCTCCGAGCCCGAGGCGTTCCGCCACTACGTGCGCCTCTCGCAGCAGAACATGGCGATCGACACGGCCTTCTACCCGCTCGGGTCGTGCACGATGAAGTACAACCCGAAGATCAACGAGTGGGCCGCGCGCCTGCCGGGCTTCGCGCGCCTGCACCCGCTCTCGCCCGAGCACATGATGCAGGGCGCGCTCGAGCTCATGTACCGCCTCGAGCGCATGCTCGCCGAGGTCGTCGGCATGGACCGCGTGACGCTCCAGCCCGCCGCCGGCGCGCACGGCGAGCTCGCGGGCCTCATGATGATCCGCGCCTACCACGAGGCGCAGGGCCGCAGCCCCAAGAAGGTCCTCGTGCCCGTGACGGCGCACGGCACCAACGCCGCGAGCTGCTCGTTCAACGGGCTCTCGATCTTGCCGTTCGAGGCAGGCGACGACGGCGTGATCGATCCGTCCAAGGTCGCGCCGCTGCTCGACGACGACGTCGCGGCCGTGATGATCACGAACCCCAACACCGTCGGCCTCTTCGAGCGCGAGCTGCCCGTCGTCGCGAAGATGCTCCACGACAAGGGCGCGCTCGTGTACGGCGACGGCGCGAACCTCAACGCGCTCATGGGCCGCGCGCGGCCCGGCGATCTCGGCATCGACGTCATGCAGTTCAACCTGCACAAGACGTTCACGACGCCGCACGGCGGCGGCGGCCCCGGCTGCGGGCCGGTCGCGATCAAGAAGGCGCTCGAGCCCTTCATGCCCGCGCCCACCGTCGAGAAGAACGCGCAGGGGACCTACTACCTCGACTACGACCGCAGGCAGACGGTCGGGCGCCTGCGCAGCTTCTTCGGCAACTTCGGCATGATGGTCCGCGCGTACACGTACATCCGTGAGATGGGCCCCGAGGGCCTCAAGGGCGCGACCGACATGGCCGTGCTCAACGCGAACTACCTCCGCGCGCGCCTCGGCAAGACCTGGCACGTGGCCTACGACCACGTGTGCATGCACGAGGTCATCATCAACGACCGCCACCTCAAGGACACGGGCGTCGTCACGATGGACGTGGCCAAGCGCCTGCTCGACCACGGCTACCACGCGCCGACCGTGTACTTCCCGCTCGTCGTGAAGAACGCGATGCTCATCGAGCCGACCGAGACGGAGACGAAGGAGACGCTCGACGCATTCGTCGAAACGCTCGAGGCGATCTCGAAGGAGGCGTTCGAGCACCCCGAGCACGTCAAGGCCGCGCCGCACAACACGCGCCTGCGCCGCCTCGACGAGACGCGCGCCGCGCGCAAGCCCATCCTTCGCTACCGTCCGGCCAGCACGGAGGGTTGAGCCCGTGACGCGCCCGCCCAGCGTGCTCGATCGCGTCATCGATCGAGGCGTCGCCGGCGCGGCTCGCGTGATCTCGGCGATCGGTCGGCCGACGCCCGCGACCGCGGCGCTCGCGCGAGCCCGCGCCAGAGCGGCCGACCGCGCCCTCGAGGCCCGCGCGCCCGAGCTGCGTGCGCTCGCCGCGCGCTTCGCGACCGAGGCGCGCGGCGATGCTCCGGAGATCACCACCGCCAAGAGCGAGCTGTCGAAGCTCGCGACGGAGGCGCTCACCGACATGCGCCGCGAGGTGGACGCGGACGCGGCGGGCCTGCGCGCTCCGCTCGGCGCGCTCGATCGCCTCTGGCGCGAGACGAGCACCGTGGAGCTCATCGATCGCCCCGACTTCGATCAGGGCGATCGCGTGCGGCTCATGACGCACCTCGACGAGATGAACGTGACGCTCGGTGCGTACGCGTCGTTCCTCGACGTGCTGCGGCCGCACCTCGCGCCCGATCGCCCGACGCGCATCCTCGATCTCGCGGCGGGCCACGGAGGCTTCCTCCTCGAGGTGGCGCACCTCGCAGCGCAGGAGGGCCTCGAGCTCGAGCTCGTCGCCTCCGACATCGCCGACGAGTACCTCGAGATCGGCCGCCGCCACGCGGAGGAGCGCGGCCTCGCGGTGCGGTTCGTGGTGCAGGACGCACTCGACACGACGAACCTCGGCAAGGACGCGTTCGACCTCGTGGTCTGCACGCAGTCGCTGCACCACTTCCCGCCCGGCCTCGTCGCGGTGCTCACGCACGAGGCGCTGCGCATCGCCTCGCGCGCCGTCGTGCTCATCGACGGCGCGCGCAGCAAGTCCAACGCAGCGCTCATCCCGCTCCTGGGCGTCCTTCGCTACCGCGACCTCCCGTTCGCGCACGACTCGTGGGTCTCGCTCCGGAAGTTCTTCGCGCCCGAGGAGCTCGGCCTGCTCGCGCGCGCCGGCGCGCTGGCCACCGGCGGCTCGGCGCACCGGGCCGAGACGCGGTTCCTCCCGCCCGGCCACCTCGCCGTCGTCCTGCACGCCTGAGAGCGAGAGAACCCGTTGGGGCGCCCTGCGGCGGGGTTGCGAAGCAACCCCTGGAGCAGCGAGGAGGAGGAGTCTTCGACGATCGACGAGCGGGGGGAGTAGGGGGGCCGTCCTAGGCACCCCCAGCGCGCCGAAGGCGCAGCAACACCGAGGGATCACCCGCGCGGATCGAGGCCGAGCGCCTCTCGCACCGTCGCGAGCGCGCGGCGGCTCACGGGCACGCGCTCGCCGGTCGTGAGCACGAGCGAGCCTCCGCCTCCTTGATCGAACGCCTCGACCGCCGAGACCCGCACGAGCGCGCCGCGGTGCGCGCGCACGAAGCCGAGCGGTGCGAGCCGCGCCTCGAGCGCATCGAGGCTCTCGCGCACGAGGTGCTCACGACCGGATGCCTCGAAGCGCACGTACTTCTCTTCCGCGTGGAAGCACGCCACCTCGCGCGCATCGACGAAGCGGCGCAGGGTCCCGTCCACCACCGTCAGCCGCCACGGCGGGATCTCGCTCGCGGACCGCGCTGGCTGCGGGCTCCGCGCACGCACGCGCTCGAGCGCCTGCGCGAGGCGCTCTCGCGAGACGGGCTTCACCAGGTAGTCGATCGCGCCGACCTCGAAGGCCGCGAGCGCGCGGTCGGCGTGCGCCGTCACGAGGACCACCGGCGGCAAGGTCGGCAGCGCCGCGAGCGTGAGCCCATCGACGCCCGGCATCTCGATGTCGAGGAGCACCACCTCCGGTGCCTCGAGGCCGATCGCCGCGAGCGCCTCCTTGGCGTTGCCCGCGTGCCGGATCTCGTGGCTCGGCTCGAGCGAGAGGAGCGCTCGCTCGAGGCGCTGCCGCGCGACGGGCTCGTCGTCGACGAGGAGGATCTTCACGCCAGCGGCTCCGAGATCGGCAGGGAGATGAGCGAGCGATAGCCACCGTCCGCGAGCGGCTCGCACACGAGCGCCGCCGCGTCGCCGTACACGAGGCGCAGCCGATCACGCACGTTGCGCTGACCGATGCCGGTGCCGCGCGTGGTGCGCGCAGGATCCTCGCGGCCGCTGTTCTCGACGCTGATCAGGAAGCGCTCGCCGTCGCGCCGGCACGTGATGCGCACGAGGCCGCCCTCTTCGGCATCGAGGCCGTGCTGCACGGCGTTCTCGACCAGAGGCTGGAGCGACATGGGCGGAAGGGCCGGTGCCGCCGCGAGCTCCTCGGGCGCGATCACCTCGTGGCGCAGGCGCTCGCCGAAGCGACCGCTCTGGATCGCGAGGTACGCCTTCGCCGCGCCGAGCTCGCTCGCGAGCGGCACGAGGCGTCGCTCTCCGTTGTCGACCGCGTAGCGGAGAAGCGACGCGAGCTCGTCGAGCATCGCCTCGGCCGCGTCGGGGCGCGTGTGCACGAGGCCAGCGCACACGTTGAGGCTGTTGAAGAGGAAGTGCGGCTGGAGCTGCGCGGTGAGCGCGACGAGACGTGCCTCGAGCGCGGCCTCTCGCTCCACGTGCGCGCGCATCTCCTGCTCGACGGCGCGTTCCTGGAGGCGCGCGATGAAGCGCGCGATCGCCAGGTAGCCGAAGCTCACGATCACGCCGCGCCACGCCATGCCCGGCGCGTCGTCGCCCACCTCCGGATAGATCAGGCGCACCGGGCCGTGGAGGAGGTAGGTCATCGCCGTGACGAGCACCGCCGTGCTCACGGCGTGCGCGGCGAGGCGCTCGAGCGTCGAGCGAGTGGCCGTGAGCTCGGCGACGCGCTCGAACGCCACGTGCACGGCGATGCCGGTGGCGATCGTGAAGAGCGTGAGCGCGAGCCAGGCGCGGCCGACGTTGTCGAGCGTGCTCGCGCAGTGCGGGTCGAAGAGCAGCGCGAGCACGGGAGGCGCGCAGACGAAGAACCACATCGCTTCGCGCGGGAGGCGCCACACGCTCGTGGGGCTCGACACCCGAGCGAGGGTACGGGGCTCACCAGGGGCTCGCCAGTGCGGGCGGGGCACGGGTGGGATTCTCTCTCCACTCAGAACAGCGCCTCGACGAGTGTCGCGCCGTCCGACGGTCCCTCGAGCGCAGGCACGACGCGCTGCCGGAGGAAGTCCTCCATCCAGCGGCGTCGCCGCGCGCCCGAGGTCACGTCGAAGTGGATCGCCACGCTGAGCGTCACGACGTGCCCGACGAACGACGCGATGCTCACGCCGATCATCGCGTAGAGGCCGCTGGCGGATTGGATCCCGACCGGGATGGCGCCGATCAGGCCGGCGAGCGCACCCCCGAGGTGAACGAAGGAGCTGATGTAGAGCGCGGTCGCGAGCTCGCTCCGCCGCTCGATGTCTCGCAGCCGTGCTCGCAGCACGAGCGCCTCGGCGTCCGCCGGCGGCTCGGGCACGAGATCCTCCTCGACGGAAGGCTCCGCTGCTCGCGCGCGCGGCGGCGCGGCCATGTCGGCCGAGGCGGGCAGGGGGCTCGCGAGGAGCGCGAGCAGGAGGGTCGGGCCCATGGCCCAGCGCAGCGTTGCGGGGTGACGAGGCATGCGCCGTTCTTGACGCGTCGGGCCTGCGCGCGGGGCCGCCGCGCGACGAGACACCGCGCGCCGCGCGACGAGCGGCGTGCCCCGCGCGACGAGCGGCGAGCCCTCGGGCCTCGCCAGGCTGCGGATCTCTCGCCACGAGGACCCGGATCGCGCTACGGTCCGCTCCGATGCTGGATCGAGAGCTCGTCGAAGCGGTGAAGCTCGCACGCGAGGCTGGTGCGATCCTCCTCGACGTGTACGGCTCGGACTTCAGCGTCCGCTACAAGGGCGAGCAGGATCCGGTCACCGAGGCCGACACGCGCGTGAACTCGTTCCTCGTGGGGCGGATCCGCGAGTCGTTCCCGGCCGACAGCATCATCGCCGAAGAGACCGCGACGTCGAACAGCCGCGCGACCTCGAACCGCTGCTGGTACATCGACCCGCTCGACGGCACCAAGGAGTTCATCGCGAAGAACGGTGAGTTCTCCGTGATGATCGGCCTCGCGATCGATGGCGAGGCACGCCTGGGCGTCGTCTACCAGCCGACCGAGGGCAAGCTCTACCGCGGCGTCGTCGGCGACGGCGCGTTCTTCGAGCAGGGCGACAAGACCTGGGTCCTCAAGGTCTCCGACGTGAAGGACCCCGCGGAGATGCGGCTCGTCGTGAGCCGCTCGCACCGCTCCGAGAGCACGAGCAAGCTCGTCGAGAAGCTCGGCATCACCAAGGAGTTCCCGAGCGGCTCCGTGGGCCTCAAGGTGGGCCTGCTCGCCGAGCGCAAGGCCGACCTCTACGTCCACCTCTCGGACAAGACGAGCGCGTGGGACGCGTGCGCGCCCGACGCCATCCTGCGCGCCGCCGGCGGCATCTTCGTCGACCTCGCGGGCCGCTCGCTCGAGTACTCGGGCAGCGAGCTCAAGAACAAGCGCGGCATCCTCGCGTGCAACCGCAAGGGCTTCGACGCGGTGGCGCCCTCGGTCCTCGAGATCGCGAAGGAAGCCGGCCTCGTCACGGAGTGAGGGCGCCATGTGGCGACTCGGAGGGGGCCTTCGCTGGGGCGCGCGTCGGCGGCGCGGTCCGATGGACCTCGCGCTCTCGATCGTCGCGGTCGTGCTCGTGGTCGGCAGCTCGGCCCTCGAGCGCACGCTCGCCGCGATCGACTTCGCGTGGCTCGAGCGCGCGCTGATCGTCGGCAGCGTGAGCCTCGCGGTGCTCGCGGTCGTCGGCTGGCTCTGGCGCGAGCAGCGACGCGCGAAGGCCGAAGAAGACGCCTACGTCGCCTCGAGCCCCACCGCCGACGTCGTCGCCGTGCGCTTCGCGTTCGAGGCCACCGCCGCCGCGAAGATCGTCCGCGAGCTCACGCGCGCGGCGCGCGGCACGGACGCAGAGCGCCTGAAGGCCGTCGTGCAGCGCCTGATCGACGCGCAGCTCGATGCCCGCTTGGTCAGTCTCGAGACCACCAAGCCGCTCCCCGAGACGGCGGCCGCCGAGCTCTTCTTCGTGTGGTCCGACGGCGCGCGCGCCCGCTACCCCAAGCCCGCGTCGCCCGAGACGAACGGCCTCGTGGTCGTGTGCCTGCACGTCGAGACGAGCGAGGAGATCCCCGATCTCCCCGAGACCGATCCCAAGAGCGTGTTCGCGACGCTCGAGACGCTGCGCGATCACCCGCGCACCGTCCGCCGCGTCGACGTCTGGTCGAGCCGCAACGCCCTCTCCGAAGCCGCCCTGCGCGAAGCCGACCCGAAGCTCCTCCCCGCCCGCGCCTGACGTCGCCGCGAGGCCGAGCGATCCACGAGCGCACCCGGCGCGTCGTCACGTGTGGCCCGGGCTCGTCGGGAGGCTCACTCTCACGATGGCTCCGCGCCCACGTAGGCTCGGTACGCGCGCACGATGGCAGGAATGCGCGCGACGAACGGCGCGGGCACGGCACCGCGGAGGAGCGTCTCGCCCGCGAGCGTGAGGCGGCCGTTGCCACGCACATGCCGCAGCTCGGGCGTGTCGGTGCACGCGAACGTCCGGGGCCTTCGAGAGGACGCGTCGAGCACGATCTCGTCGCGCGTCACCACGAGCTCTCGCTCGCGCGTGAACGTCAACGCGATCAGCGGCACCCACGCCGCGACGAAGAGGCCGAGGCCCGCGCCGAGCCCCAGCCCGTGGAACAGCAGCGGCAGCCCGACGATCGAGGCGACCCCGATCACGCCCAGCCACACCGCATCGAGACCGGCGCGGAGCCGGATGCGGAGCACGGGCCCACTCTCGGGATCGCGCGCCGCTTCGCGATACCCCACCTCCGACGTGCGCCGTGTGTCCTCGAGCGTGACGCTCGCTTCGCCCTGCGCCGCGAGCAACGCCTCCTCGATCACGAAGTCGAGCGCGCCGCGGAGATCGTTCCCGCGTCGACGCACCGCATGGACGACCGCATCGGTCTCCGCATCGAGCTCGACGACCTCACGCGCTCGGACCCGCTCGCGGTCCCGCTCACGCTCACGCGAGGAGAACGCCCCGACGCGGTCGAGCGCGTCCGCGCGGGACGGTGGCGGCAAGCTCCATCGCTCCGTCACGCTCGGACCATCGTCGACCGCTCGTTCGTCGCGCGAGCCCTCGTCGCGAGCGGCCCGGATCGCTTCGCGCGACAGCCACATGGAGCAACGAACCCCGGCCGCCGCCGCGCTATTCGCCTCCGCAAGGTGCCTCGTGCGATCTCGCGAGGCCCTGCTCCAGCTGCCTCGTTGCTTCCGCGACGGTCAACCGCGGGCCCTCGAGAATGGTGTCGAGCTCGCTGAACGCGTCGTCGGAGCGCTGGGCCTCGCGACTCCACGGCGTGAGCGCGCTCGTCGGGTCCCCATGCGCGTGCTGTTCGCTCTTGTGCGCTGCAGAGCTCACGTCGTCCTGCTCCGCGCGAGCTCACGCTGCACCGCCCAGAGCTCTGGAAGCGCCTCCGCGAGCTCGCGAGGGCTCGGGCTCTCGAGACGCGTCTCGCCCGTCGCGGTGAGCACGACGAGCTCGCGCAGGCCCTCGCGGCTCCGACACTCGACGTGACGAACGCCCTCGTCTTCGAAGCAGAGCTCCACGCGCTCGCGCGCGAGCCGTGGGCCCCCGATCGCGAGCGCCGCAACGACCGCGAGCAGCGCGATCCTCACGACGACCGCCGTGGCCGGGTCGACCGACGCCAGCGCCACGAGCGACGCCAGGACGACGACCGCGAACGCGGCCGCCAGGGCGTACTGTCTCGCGGGCACGGTTCGCTCGAGCCGCACGACGAGACGCACGTCCTCGACTTCCGTCGATGCGGTGTCGCGGTAACCCGCGTCGGTCCGTCGAGACGCGAGCTCGAGGAGCGTGAGCGCGTCAGGAAATCGCGTGCGCAGCGCCGCGACCCGTGCGCGCAGCGTCTCGCGCACGACGCGGCCCTATTCGGCAGCACGCCCGGTTCTTCTCCGCGATCGCGACCCGGCGAGCGGGTCAGCGCGCGTCGAGCAGAGCGCGGTATGCGTCGAAGACGCGCGGGAGATCGACCATGACCGCCGCGGGCAGGAGACCCGCGAGCAGCACCTGCTCGCCATCGTCGGTGCGGGCGACGAGCGTCGCGCGGCCGTGGGGATCGCGATGCTCGAGGGCGCGCACGCGGCTCGTCTTCACGCGCGTCGCTTCGCGCCAGGGCAAGAGCGCCGGCGGATGCACGACGATCTCCTCGGGGCCGAGCTCGATCCGTCGCGCGCGCGCCGCACGCGCGGGCACGACGAGCACGAGCGCCGCCACCGCGATCGCTCCCATGAGCACGTACGGATCGGACACCGACATCGCCAGGACGAGCCGCGCCACCGCGAGCTCGAGCCCGACGATCAGCGCCGCCGTGCCCATCACGACGAACGCGGCGCCTTCGGAGGCTCCGGCGGGCACCGTGATCTGGACGCTCGGAGCCGCCGGGCGCTCGCCTTCGCGGTATCCCGCCTCGCCCACTCGCGCTCGCGGCGCGACACGCTCGGCGCGGACACCGAACGCCGCGTGGCGCCCCAGGCGCACGAGCTCCGCGTCGAGGCGCGCGCTCGCCGCCACGTCGGTCAGATGTCGAGCTCCTTCACGTCGAGCGCGTGCGTCTCGATGAACTCGCGGCGCGGCTCGACCTCGTCTCCCATGAGGAGCGAGAAGAGCTGATCGGTCTCGATCGCATCGTCGATCTTCACCTGGAGAAGGATGCGCGCCTCCGGGTTCATCGTCGTCTCCCAGAGCTGCTCGGCGTTCATCTCGCCCAGACCCTTGTAGCGCTGGATCGCGAGGCCCTTGCGACCGCGCGCGTCCACGTAGGCCACGAGCGCGTCGATCGGCCCGATCTCCTCGCTCGAGATCTCGGCGCCGTCCTCCCCCTGCTCGACGGCCACGAACGGCGGCTCGCCGAGCGCGGCGATGCCGGCGTGGATCGCCCTCAGCTGCGAGACGTCCGCGCCTCCGAGGAGGTCCTTGTCGATCGAGGTGACCTTCGTCGAGACGCCCGCGCGCGTCTTGACCTTCACCCGGTGGCTCGAGTGCTCCGTGTCCTCCTCGATGGAGAACACGAGCGGCAGGAGGTCGGGCGTCTTCTGGCCCACGTAGGCCTCGATCCGCTTCGTCGCCGCCTCGATCGCCGCACGATCGGTCAGCGTGGCCTCGTCGAGCCCGCTCACGCGCACGAGCGCCTCGATCACGCTCGGCTCGGTGCGCCGCTCGAGCGAGCGCAGGAGCTTGCGCCACTTGTTCATGTCGTCGAGGAGGTTGCGCAGCGGCGCACCCGACAGCGGCACGGCGCCCGTCTTGGTGCGCACGATGAGGCCGTCGATGCCGGCCTCGGTGACGTAGTGAGCGAGCGCGTCCTCGTCCTTGAGGAACTGCTCCTTCTTCTTCTTCGTGACCTTGAAGAGCGGCGGCTGCGCGATGAACACGTAGCCCTGCCGGATCGCGTCGGGGATCTGCCGGTAGAAGAAGGTCAGGAGCAGCGTGCGGATGTGCGAACCGTCCACGTCCGCGTCGGTCATGATCACGATCTTGTGGTAGCGGAGCTTGCCGATCTCGAAGGCTCCGTTCTGATCGAGGCCGATGCCGAGCGCGGTGATCAGCGTGCCCACCTGATCGTTGCCGAGCATCTTGTCGAAGCGCGCGCGCTCGACGTTCAGGATCTTGCCGCGCAGCGGGAGGATCGCCTGCGTGCGGCGATCGCGGCCCTGCTTGGCCGAGCCTCCGGCGGAGTCACCCTCGACGATGTAGATCTCGCTCTTGGCGGGATCCTTCTCCTGACAGTCGGCGAGCTTGCCGGGCAGGTTCGAGGGATCGAGCACGCCCTTGCGCTGCACGCTCTCACGCGCCTTGCGGGCGGCCTCGCGCGCACGCGCCGCGAGCACGCACTTCTCGACGATCTTCTTGGCCTCGACCGGGTGCTCCTCGAGGAACGTCGCGAGCTTGTCGTTCACGACGCCCTCGACGATGCCCTTGACCTCGCTCGAGACGAGCTTGTCCTTCGTCTGCGAGCTGAAGCTCGGATCGGGGTGCTTGATCGAGACGATCGCCGTGAGGCCCTCGCGGATGTCCTCGCCCGACAGCGTCTCGCCCTTGCCGAGCTCCTTCAGCAGGTTGTGCTCGGACGCGTACTGATTGATGGTCTTGGTCAGCGCGCCGCGGAGGCCGGTGAGGTGGGTGCCGCCGTCCTTGTTGTGGACGTTGTTCGTGTAGCAGGTGATCTGCTCCTGGAACGCCTCGCTCCACTGCATCGCGAGGTCGACCTGCACCTTCTCGCGCTCGTCCGAGATCGAGATCACGTCGGCGTGGAGCGGCGTGCGCGTCTCGTTGAGCAGCCGCACGAACTCCTGGATGCCGCCCTCGAAGTGGTAGTGCTGCTTGCGCCCTTCCCCGCTCTCCTCGGCGAGATCGATGTGCAGACCCGCGTTGAGGAACGCGATCTCGCGCAGGCGGTTGTGGAGGATCGACCACTGGAACTCGAGCACCGAGAAGATCGACGTGTCGGGCTTGAACGAGACCTTGGTGCCGGTCTTGTCGGTGGTGCCCACGGGCACGATCGGCGCCTGCGGCGCGCCCTGCTTGTAGGTCTGCTGCCAGACCTTGCCCTCGCGCCGGATCTCGAGCTTCAGCCACTCGCTCACGGCGTTGACCGCCGAGACACCGACGCCGTGCAGGCCCGCGGAGACCTTGTACGAGTCGTTGTTGAACTTGCCGCCGGCGTGCAGGACCGTCATCACGACCTCGGCCGCGCTCACGCCCTTCTCGTGCATGCCGACCGGGATGCCGCGGCCGTCGTCGGTCACCGTCACCGACTGATCCGAGTGGATCGTGACGGTGATCTCCTTGCAGTGACCCGCGAGGTGCTCGTCGACCGCGTTGTCGACGACCTCCCACACGAGGTGGTGAAGGCCCGTGCCGTCGTGCACGTCGCCGATGTACATGCCCGGTCGCTTGCGCACGGCCTCGAGGCCCTCGAGCACCTGGATGCTGCTCGATCCGTACTCCTGGGGCTGCGCGGGCGTCTCGGCCTTCGTCTCGTTCTCGCTCATGCGTCTCTCGTGTCGTCGGCGCGCGCACGGGCGGCGCCGATCAAGCGATGGGGGATGCGTCGTCTGGGCATCGCGCACCGGCAGCTCTGCACGCTGTGGAGCGACGATGACGCGCGGGTGGCGGCAGGGCCTCGGAAGAGGGCCGGGATGATAGCCTGTTCAGGACCCCGTAGCAATCCCGACGGCTCGGCTCAAGTGCGCCGTTTCATTGGCGAAATTGGCGGTGCGCCGCGCGCGCTCCGTCACATCTCGTCGTCGTCGCCGAGCTGGTAGGCCTGGAGGCGCCCGGTGCCCGTCACGCCACCGACGCCGAGCGTGAGATCCTGGTGCGCTTCGATGAGCGTCGGGCCGACGTCGGGGCAGTAGATCGTGCGCGTCGTGAGGCCCGAGGAGCCGCCCTCTTCGCGGATCTCGACGCAGTGATCGAAGTGCCCGGTGGGCACGTCGACCGAGGCGTCGATGTCGGTGACGCGCGCGGTGCGACCGTTGATCGACGGCCACTCGGCGCCGAGCGCGATCGGCGCGCGCAGGAGGTACACCGACGACTCGACCCAGTAGATGCCGTCCTCGCGCAGCTCGTACGTGCGGGCGTTGCCGTTCGCGAGGCTCTCGAGGCGCGCCGTGCCTCCGGTGAACTGCGTCACGCGCAGCACGGAGGTCTGTCGCGGCAGCCCGCCGCCCGGGTCGTTGTCGTGCGCCCACGAGTAGTTCGGGCCCATCGGGAACAGACGCCGCGGGTCCAGGCGCGTCGGGTCGTCCGCACCGCCGCGCGGGGCCGCCGCGCCACACGCAGCGAGCGCGCTCGTGGAGAGGACGAGGGCGATCGTGAGGGCTCGGGGCGTCTGCACCATCGCGGGAGTCTGCGCGATGGGGGCCGCGCATGCACGACTGGCCAGGCTTTCGTCGGAGCTCGAGAGGTCGTGTTAGCGTTGCGGCATGCGCACGTGGCTCTCGTGGTCGCTTCCCTGCCTCGTCCTCCTGCTCGCGCAGCCCGCGCTCGCGCAGATCGTCCAGGAGCCCGCTGGGACCAGCGAAGTCCCGCCGCCTCCGAGCGACGGCGGCGGATCCGCGGGGCTCGCACAGCCGGTTCAGGCACAGCCGGTCCAGGCACAGCCGGTCCAGGCACAGCCGGTCCAGGCACAGCCGGTCCAGGCGCAGCCGGTCCAGGCACAGCCGGTCCAGAACCAGCCGCAGGGAGCGGCCTCGGCGTACGGGCAACCCGTCTATCAGGGCGCGCCGGAGGTCTATCCGGCGACGGCGCTCCAGCCCACGCGTCGGGGCGACCGCCTCGAGGACACTGCGAACGCGGGAGAGATCGTCGACCTGATGATCACCTCGGGTGCATACGGCGTGTTCCTCGGGAACTCGATCGTCACGTGGGGAGATCTCGATCAGCAGTTCGATCCCGTCACCGGGACCACCATTCGCTCCGGTGACGACGTCGTGCGCATCCGCTTCGTGGCCACGCTGCTCGGCGCGACGCTGAGCCTCACCGGCCTCCTCGCGCTCGATGCGCCGCGCGGCGTTCCGACGACGATGGCGATGGGCCTGCGCTACGGCGTCGCGCTCTCGGCCTTCGGCGCCGGCGCGTTCGCCACGGGAGGGGACGCCGATGGCCTGCTCGCGGTGATGTCGCTCGGTGGGCTCGTGGGCATGGGCATCGGCGCGGGCTTCGGCTTCGGCCTGCGCCCGCATCCGTCGCGCTCGCGCTTCGTCGAGACGGGCTTTCTGTGGGGCACGGCGTTCGGCGGCATGATCGCCGGCGCGTTCTCGCGCGGCTCCGATGGTCGTGCGGTGCTCGGCGGCATGCTCGCGGGCAGCCTCGGCGCGATGGTCGCCCACTCGATCGTCGCGGCGCTCACGCCCGTGCACGTCGGTCGCGGCTGGCTGATGAACGCGGCCTTCGCCGCAGGCTCGGGCCTCGCGGCCTTCTTCACGTGGGGCTTCGGTGGCTCGACCGCGTCCGGCGAGACCTACCTCGCGACGATGAGCGCCACGGGCTTCGTCGCGCTCGCGGTGATCTTCGCGGTCACCGACGGCATCCAGGATCCGGGCTGGGACGAGAGCGTGCCCGAGGTCGTGCGCTCGATGCAGATCGACGTGTCCCCGACGCAGGGCGGCGCGGTCGGCACGCTGCGCGGCTCGTTCTGATCACTCGAGCTCGACGCGCCAGCGCGGCTCGGCGTCGAGGTGCTCGGCGGTCACGCGCACTCGCCGACCACCGGTGATCGCGCCGAGCTGGAGCGCGCCGAGCATCGGGAGATCGACGGTCGCGTCCACGGCTCCTTCGAGCGAGCCGTGTGTCGCGTCGGCCTCGACCTCGACGGCGCGCAGGCGCGGCGTCGCCGAGACGCCGAAGGGGCCCTCGCTCGTCGCGAGCGAGAGCGCCTGGATCGAGATCGTCGCCGCGGTGCCCGCCTCGCGTGCGGGCGCCGAGAGCCCCTCGAGCTCGAGCTCGGGGCGCGTGGCGTCCTCTCGCGTGACCACCACGTGCGCGACGCGGATCGCGGGGCTGTCGATCTCCGAGAGGCGCGACGCGAAGCGCACGACGCCGCTCACACGCGCGGGCGCTCGAGCCCACACACCGAGCGCCCCGCTCGCGGAGTCGTCGGGCTCCTCGGCCGAGGGACGCCGCACGAGCGTGAGCGTCGAGACCTCGAGCTCGCTCGGCGAGCCACCCTCGAGACGCACGTGCAGCGGCCCGTCCCACGCGACGCGCGCGATCGGGCCCTCGGCCACCTCGCAGCGCGTGGGCGCGATCTCGAGCTCCGAGAGCAGCGCGCTCGCATCGATCGACAGCGCCTCGCAGTGGACGCCGCGACCCTCGAGAGAGCTCGCGACCACGGCCGTGACGAGCGCGCTCCGGGCGAGCCAGAGACCGAGCACGAGCGCGAACGAGGCGAGCAGGAGCCCCAGCGTGATCGCGCGCCAGGGAAGCCCTCTCGCTCGCGCGGGCGAGGGCGGAGGCGAGCTCGTCTGGGGCTCGGGCGCGCTCGACTCGCTCACCGCGTGCGCCTCGGTGCAGGGTGGCGGACGCGCGGGACCGACGCGTCGGGCGCGCCCTCGCTCGCGCGCCCTGCCGCCTGTTGCTCGATCTCGCCCAGGCGACGTCGGATCTCCGCGTCGTCGATCGCGCCGCCCCCGAAGAGCTCGCCGAGCTCGGGCGGGATCTCCGCGTCGCCTCCTCCACCGCCGCCACCGCCGAGGCCACCGAGCATCGAGCCCATCATCTGCTGGAGGATCGGGCCCATCGTCGGATCGTCGAGCGCGCCCGCGAGCTCGGGCGGCATCATCGAGCGCATCACCGCCGCCGGATCGCTCGGCCCGAGATCCTCGTCGCCGTGGCGCTCGTGGATCCAGCGGCGCGCGAGGCGACGCACCTCGGCCGCGTGACCGCCGCTCTCGGCGGCGAGCGCATCCACCACGGCCTCGGGCGCGGCCTCCCGGAAGCGGTGCTCTCGGACGTAGCGGGACAAGCCCGAGAAGAACGCCGCGTCGCCCACGCGCTCACGCACCGCCCGGTAGAAGTACGGACCCTTGCCGTAGACGAGGCCCGCATAGGCGATCGGTGCCCCGAACGCGGCGACGGGCTGATCGACGACGTCGTCCTCACGGCCCTGGATCCGCATCATGTGGAAGTTCATCGCGACCTGACGCTCGCCCTCTTCGCGCGCGCGCGCAGCGCCGTGGCGCTCTTCCACGTAGAGCATCGCGGAGTACTGCGCGAGCGACTCGTCGACCCACGGGTGCTCGCGCGAGTCGCTGCCGACGAGGCCGTGCCACCACTGGTGCGCGACCTCGTGTGCGGTGACGAACTCGCGCATCGACGCGCTCATCTCGGTGAGCTGGTCGAGGCCGCCGCTCGGGTCGGTGCCCTCTTCGCCGCCGAGCGCGCCGAGCGCACCGAGGATGCCGACCGCGCCGCTGCCGCCGTCCATCGCGCCCCGATAGAACATCAGCGCGACGGTCACGAGACCCGAGAACTCCACGCCGCCAGCGCCTCCGACGAGCGGCGCCTCCACGACGTCGAGCTCGGTGTACGGGTACGCCCCGAAGCGCCGCGAGAACACGCGGAAGGCCTCGCAGGCGACGTCTCCGACGTGTCGCCCCGACGCGCCGTCGCGCATGAGGAAGAACGAGCGCACGCGCGTGCCCTCGACGGTGCACTCGCTCGTGACGAAGCGCGGGCTGACGAGGATCGCGAGCTCGCGAACGGCCGCCGCGTGGATCGTGATCTCCTTGCGCGGCGCACGGCCGGGCGCGTCGGCGACGTCGGCCACGCCGACCTCGACCCCGCTCGAGGCTACGACCGCGTCCTCGGGCACCACGACGCGCGCGCGCACGTGGTGGGGTGCGTCGGTGGAGAGGTCGCCCATCGTGCCGCCGTCGTCGGTGACCCACTGGCCGCGGCGGCGACGCGCGAGCACCGGATAGAACGCCGCGAGCGAGCCGATGCCTGCGCCGTGCGCGACGAGGCCATAGTCACCGGGCGTCGCGCCCTGCCCGGCCTCGAGCGCCGCGAGGCTCTCGAGGCCCTGCGACATCATCGAGAGGCGATCGTCCTCGATCTCCGGCATCGTGCCCTGGAGATCGAGCTCGAAGCGCAGGTGCGCGCCCGGCGCGAGCGGCGCGCTCGGGCGCACGACGATCACGCTCGCCGAGGGCTGCTCGAACACGCAGCTCGCGCCGTCGAGACAGCGGCCCTCGAGGAAGCGCACGTTCGGCGCGGCGCCTGGCGCGACCGTCGCGTTCACGAACACGCGCATCGCCACGTCGCGCCACGGCTGGGCCTCCGTGTTCGTCACGACGACGGTCTCGCGCAGGCCGAAGCCCCGCAGCTGATCGTCGATCGCGACGTGCAGGTCGTAGAGCGGCAAGGACGACAGGCTCGTCACGCCGAGCTCGCTCGCCAGCGCGGCGCGCTCACCGGGCCGCACGTGGTCGAGCAGCGCGTTGGCGTCGTACGCCTCCTGCGCCTGCGCGTCGTTCGCGAGGTGCGGCGCGGCGAGGCCCAGGAGCGCCGCGAGGCGCCACACGCAGAGACGCACCGAGCCGGGGCCCGGGGTCTCGCGCGCACGCGTCGATCTCGTCACGAGGCGATCCTACGTGAGCGAGCCCTCGACCGCTCCTCCCTCACGCACGCGTTGCTTGGGCCGCACGCCCGTGCCGCTCTGGCGAGTGGGGTCGAGCTGCGCCGAGCAGACGCTGCAGCTCGCGGGCTCGCGCTTGTATCGGTAGATGGGCCCGCCCGCGACGATGATGCCCATCATCGTCGGGATCATGCAGAAGTAGTCCGCGCCCATGATCGGCGAGAGGATCGTGATGACGCCGATCATGCAGCACCACGCGATCCACACCTTGCTCCAGTGCGGCCACGGGAGCACCGGGCGCACGACGTCGTCGCAGCGCCAGCAGTACATCGTGGTCGCGCTCACGCGCTCTCCCTCGCCGGACGACGACATCGACGCCTCCTCTGGAGGTCCTCGGGACGGGACGCGATCGCCTACGCCCGGACGTGAGGGAACGCAAGGGCGCGGCGCCCTCGGTCAAGGCTCGGGCGCCCTCGGTCAACGGAGTCGTCGGTCGCCGCGCACTTGGCGCGCTCGGCCGCGATCGACTTGTTCGCGTGCGAGTCCTATATGGAGCGCGCGCATGGTCGCCCCGCGCCGCAAGCGAGATCCCTCCGAGCCTCGGCGCACACGCGACGCGCTCGATCCGCACGTCCTCGAGCTGCTCGCGTCGACCGACGAGCACCTCGCGGCGCGGGTCGCGTGGCGCTCGCTCGCGCCCGACCGACGCGCGCCGCACACGCTCGTCGCGCTCGGCGAGTCGATCCTGCCTGCGAGCGCGACGCGCCCGCCCCTGCACGATCAGCAGCGCATCGCGTGGGCGATGGCGATCTCCGATCTCGCTCGCGCGATCGCGCGCGAGTTCCCCGAGAACCTGTTCACGGATCTCGACCACGTCGCGAGCGAGCTGCGGCGCGTCGTGGCGGAGCAGGGTCACGTCGCGCTCGAGCGCACGATCGACCCGCTCGTCCGCATCCACCGCGCGTACGGCAAGAGCTCGCGCATCCGCTTCCGCTACGTGCACGACTTCCTCTACGGCTTCGACTGGGCGCGCTGGGTTGCGCGCGACCCGGCGACCCGCGCTCGGGTGCGCCCCTACGACCTCGCGTTCCTCGCGCACATCGAGCAGCGCGCCAAGGAGCTCGACGCGCTCGTCGTCGCGGGCGATCCCACGTATCCGCCGCTCGCGCCGGGCGCGTTCCGCAACCCGTTCCCGTTCGACCGTGAGCCCGCGGCCGAAGAGCGCCTCTTCCGCGCGCTCGCGGCCGAGGGCGGGCTCCCCATCTGCGCCTACGACGCGAACGAGCCCCGCGAGACGACGGAACGGCCCTTCACGTCCCTCCGCGAGACGCGGGCGCGGACGCTCGGCCTCTGCTGACCCGGTTCGGGGCGCTCGCCGGCTCGCGCGCGAGGTGTATGCTCGCGCCCGCGCATGGAGCGGATCACCCAGACCCCGGCGGAGGCCTTCGTCGGCCGCACGATCGCGGGCAAGTACCGCCTCGTCGAGAAGGTCGGCGAGGGCGCGATGGGCGCCGTCTACAAGGCCCTCGATCTCGCCTCGCAGCCCTGCGCGGTGAAGATGATGCACGCGCAGGCCGTGGCCGATCCGGCGCTGCGCACCCGCTTCGAGCGCGAGGCCAAGGCGCTCTTCACGCTCCGACACCCGAACGTCCTCGAGGTGCGCGACTACGGCGTCGAGTCGGGCCTGCCGTTCATCGTCATGGAGCTCCTCAGCGGCCGCACGCTCGAGGAGATGGTCGTCGAGCACACGCCGGACCCGCAGACCGGCGTCGAGCTCGCCAAGCAGGTGCTCCGCGGCCTCGCGTACGCGCACTCGCAGGGCATCCTGCACCGCGACATCAAGAGCGAGAACGTCTTCGTCACCTGGGACGGCCAGCAGTACCGCTGCATCCTCCTCGACTTCGGCCTCGTGAAGCTCGACGACTCCAAGCACGGGCCGTCGCAGAAGCTCACGATGGCCGGCTCGGTGATGGGCAGCCCCGCGTACATGTCGCCCGAGCAGGGCACGGGAGACGTCGTCGACGCGCGCAGCGACGTCTACGCGATGGGTGTGGTGCTCTACGAGCTCGTGACCGGTGAGTGGCCGTTCGCGGCCGAGAGCCAGATCGAGATGTTCCGCATGCACCTGCTCGAGCCGCCTCCGGCGATGTCGAGCAAGCGCGAGCACCTCGTCGTCAAGCCGGAGCTCGAGGCGGTGGTGCTCAAGGCGCTCGCGAAGAAGAAGGCCGATCGCTGGGCGGACGCGGGCGCGATGCTCGCCGCGCTCGAGGCGATCCCCGGCCCCGTCGCGTGGCTCGATCCCACCGGCCGCTCGCGTCCGAGCGCCGTGACGCTGCCCATCGCCGCTCCGCCGAGCGCGCCCGTGGCGGCGGTCCCGGCCGCGACGACGACCGACTCGGGCCCCGGACGCAACACGCTGATCGCGTTGATCGTCGGCGTGTTCCTGCTCGCCACGCTGATGGGCGGCGGGCTGCTCTGGTTCTTCACGCGCTGAGGAGGGCGGCGCGAGGCTGTGGCCTCGGCGCGAGGCTCTGGCCTCGGCGCGAGGCTCAGGGGCTCGGCGTCGCGGGCGCCACGGCGCCGGTCGCGGCAGTGCCAGCGGGCGGATCGATGATCATCGGCGGCCGACGGGGCCCGCGGAAGAGGAAGCGCTCGCGGCGCTCGGGCACGTCGAAGTCCGCGGTCACGAGCTCGAAGCGCGTGCCACGCTCGGACATGTCGTTGCCGTTGCGCAGCGTGAGCTGGATGCGGCCGTCCTGCTGGGCCTGCGTGATCAACGCGCCCTGCGCGAAGGTCACCTCGAGCGTGACGCTCGTCGTCTGACCGAGGCGGTAGCCGCGACGACCCTCGTCGGTCTCTTCTTCGTGCAGCTGGCGGCCGACGGCGAGCACCGCGACGTTCTCGAGCAGGAGCGCGTTGTGCCAGCCCTCGGCACGCAGCGGATCGCCGATCGTGAGCACGAGATCGACGTGATCGCCCGGGCGCAGGAGGCCGTTGAACGCCGAGGTCTGCGTCGCGAGGATCGTGATCGCGCGGCTGCCCTGCGGGACCTCCGCCGAGAGCGTGCGCTGCTGATCCGAGAGCGGCGACAGATCCGTCCGCATGATCGTCTCGCCTGCGCGCACCGACTGCGCGAGCGGCAGACCGATGAGGTCGCGGATGCGGTTCGCGAGGATGTGTCGGTCCTCGATGTAGTCCTGCGGCAGCGACTTGGTCGCGAGCCACTCGGCGCGCACGGGCTCGCCGAACGGGATGTCCTGCGCGGCCATGACGACGTCGACCGGGAGCCCGCCCGAACGCTCGAGGCGAAACTGCTCCTGGTAGAGGTACATCACCACGAAGCCCCCGAGGATGAGGGCAACGCTGGCCATGAGGGGCGTCCGCTTCATGAGCGAGACCGAATTGGTCGCAGGAGATCGGCTCGCGGGTCAAGCACCGAGGCCAGCCGGCCTCTCTTCTCGCGCAGGCGCGAGCACCGTGGGCGGACAGTGCCGCTCGAGGAACGAGAAGGTGTCGCCCCAGCACTTCTGCGCCTGCGGGCGGAACACGAACGCGTGGAACGCGTGGACCTCACCCGGGTAGTAGACGTCCTCGCACACCACGCCGCGCTTGCGCAGCGCGCTCGCGAGGCGGCGGGTGTCGTCGAGCAGCGGATCGGCGGTGCCGCACGGCGCGAAGAACGGCGGCAGCGCGCGGCGGGTGGGCGTCGCGCCCTCGAGGACGACGAGCGGATCCGCGAGCCCGAGCTCCTCGCCTCCGTGCCGCGACGGGTGATCGAGCGGGCCGAGGTACGCCTCGCCCACCTCCTCGATGCGCTCCGCGATCACGCGAGGGAGCGACGGCTTGCGACGCGCGAAGCGCGCGGTGTCCGAGACCTGGAGGATCCCGCAGGCCGGCAGCACGGCGCGCGGCACGACACCCGTGTCCGCGATCAGGCGCGCGTGCGGCTCGCTGCGCTCGAAGCACGCAGCGACGGTCATCGCGGTGACGAGGTTCGCCCCTGCGCTCTCGCCCGCGAGCACGAGCCGCGACGCATCGCCGCCCCACGCGTCGGCGTGCGACACGACCCACGCGTACGCCGCGGCGCAGTCCTCGACTGCCGCTGGGAACGGGTGCTGAGGAGCGAGCCGGTAGTCGATCGAGAACACGACGTAGCCGCGGCGCGCGAACGCGAGGCCCATCACCCAGTGCGTGTCCTTCGACAGGATGCGGAAGCCTCCGCCGTGCACGTAGAGCACCGCGGGCCGGCGCTCGCCGGGGCGGTGCCCGGTCGGTCGATACACGTCGAGCACGTGCGCTGGCGCGCTGCCGGCCGCGTAGCGCACGTCGCGGATCACCTCGACGCCGTGGTGCTCGGGACGCGCCCGCGGATGCAGCCGTCCGAGCCGCGAGGCACCGCGGAAGAAGGAGTCCACGACGAGCGATCCTGCCTGTCGGCGCACGCGATCTCGCAAGCCCATTTCCCAGAGCGTACCGCACGAGCGCGGCGACTCCCGAGGCGCGAGGCGCGAGGCCACGAAACAGGGGCCCTTGCCGTCGTGTGCGTTTCCTCCGCATGCTTGTGCCCATGCACGCGCCCCTACGACGTCGCCTCGCCGTGCTCTCCACCGCGCTCGCGCTCGGGCCGCTCGGCACCGGGTGCACGGGTGAGCTCGATGCTGGCCCGGCCGATCCCCAGGGCTTCGAGTGTACGAGCGGCTGCGCCGAGCTCGCCGCGCCGACCTCGAGGTTTCCGCGCCTCTCGCACACGCAGTGGGAGACGACGGTGCAGGACCTCCTGCGCCTCGAGTCGCCGAGCATGCTCTCGTCGACGTTCCCGCCCGACGCGCCACGCGGACTCTTCGACAACGACGGCGCCGAGCTGAGCGTCTCGGGCGATCTCCGCACCGAGTACCAGCGCGCCGCCGAGCGGCTCGCCGAGCAGGTCGCGACCGATCCCAGCGCGCTCATGCGCATCCTCCCGAGCGATCTGCCGGCGAGCCCCGACACGGCGCGCGCCCGCGCGTTCCTCGAGGGCTTCGGCCTGCGCGCCTACCGCCGCCCGCTCACGAGCGCCGAGCTCGACGTCTATGCGGCGCTCTTCGCGCGGGGCCCCGAGCTCTATCCCGACGACGACCCGTTCGTCGGCGGCGTGCGCCTGAGCATCGAGGCGATGCTGCAGTCACCGTACTTCGTCTACCGCGCGGAGCTGCAGCCCGCGCCCAGCGCCGATCAGCCCGTGCCGCTCTCGCCCTACGAGCTCGCCGCGCGTCTGTCGTACGCGCTCTGGGGCACGATGCCCGACGACGACCTCCTCGAGGCCGCGGCCTCGGGCGCGCTCGACTCGCCCGAAGGTGTCGGCGTGGAGGTCTCGCGCATGCTCGAGGACGCGCGCGCCGAGGACACGCTCGTGCACTACCACGAGCTCCTGCTCTCCGTCGGTCGCTACCGCGACATCACGCGCTCGAGCATGTTGTTCCCGAGCTTCTCGGCGGCCGTCCCCGCCGCGATGCAGGACGAGGTCCGCCTCTTCGTGCGCGACGTCTTCGAGAGCGACGGCGGCGTGCGCGACCTCTTCACGTCGCGCTTCACGTACGCGAACGAGCCGCTCGCCGCGATCTACGGCCTGAGCGGCGTGAGCGGCGACGAGATGCGTCGCGTCTCGCTCGAGGGCACCGATCGCGCAGGCTTGCTCACGATGAGCGGCTTCCTCGCGCTCAACTCGAGCTCGATCGACAGCGACCCGATCCACCGCGGCGTCTTCGTGAACCACCGCGTGCTCTGCGCGCCACTGCCCGCGCCGCCGATGATGGTGCCACCGCTGCCCCCCGAGGACATGTCGATGCCGCGCACCCAGCGCGAGCGCATCACCCTGCACACCGGCGCCGGCACCTGCGGCGCGTCGTGCCACGGCACGATGATCAACCCGATCGGCTTCGCCTTCGAGCACTTCGACGCGATCGGCGCGTACCGCGACCGCGAGCGCAACGGCCTCGCGATCGACTCGGCCGACGCGTACGCGTTCCAGGGCCAGGTCCGCGAGTATGCCGACGCCGTCGAGCTCTCCTCGATCGTCGCCGAGCAGCGCATGACGCACGCGTGTTACGCGGAGCACCTGCTCCAGTTCGTGCACGGACGTGCGGTCGTCGAGAGCGATCAGGGCCTCTTGCGCACGCTCACGCGCGCGTCCCTCCTCGATCGCGCCTCGCTCCGCGACCTCGTGCAGCTGCTCGTCACGAGCGAGGCCTTCCGACAGCGTTCCCCGGTCGAGCTCGACGAGCTTCCCCTCGTGGAGATGGAGTGATCATGACGTCCAAGAGCCAGCCCGGTCGCGCGCGCCTCGACCGCCGACGCTTCCTCCTGGGCCTCGGTGGCGTCTGCGTCGCCCTGCCCTTCCTCGAGAGCATCCACTCGCCGCCGCGCGCGAGCGCGGGCCCCGATCGCTTCCGCTTCGCGTTCTTCGTGCGTGCCGGCAACGGCGTCGCTCAGCAGCAGCGCGGCTGGGTCGACGGCATGGAGCAGGAGATCGAGCCCGAGCAGTTCTGGCCTCGCTCGGTCGGCGCGATCGACACGGCCACGCTGGCCGACGCCAACGGAGACCGTGCGACGAGTGAGCTCGCCGCGTTCGCGAGCCGCCTCAACCTCGTGCGCGGCGTGAACCGACCGTTCAACACGCCATCGTGTGGCCACTCGGACTCGATCGTGCAGCTGCTCACGAGCGCGCAGATCGTCTCGGGCTCGAGCAACGACGCCGCAGCGCTCGGCCGCTCGCTCGACTGGCGCATCGCCGAGCAGCTCAACCCGCCGGGCCGCGACCCCATGACGCTCATGGCCGGCCCACGAGACGCCTACATCCGCGAGAACCTCTCGTGGCGCGGGCCCCGCGAGCGCACGCCCGCCGAGCGCTCTCCGCTCAACCAGTACATGCGCATGATGGGCATCACCTCCGCGCCGCCGGAGATCCAGGAGCGCATCATCCGCCGCCAGAACAGCGTGAACGACCTCGTGCGCGACGAGCTCCAGACGCTGCTGTCTCGCCGCGATCTCGGCGCGCTCGATCGTCGTCGCCTGAACCAGCACCTCGAGGCGATCCGCGACACCGAGATCTCGCTCCTGTCGTGCGAGGCGATGGACCCGGCCTTCATGTCGCGCCTGGGCGAGATCTCCGACGTCGAGGCGAACGACGTGCGCGTCGAGGTCGTGCGCCGCCACATGGAGGTCCTCGCGCTCGCGGCCTCGTGCCACTACACGCACGCCGGCACGCTGCAGGTGGGCGAGGGCAACGACCAGACGCAGTACGAGATCGACGGCGTGCGCCTGCCGCGCTTCCACTGGATCTCGCACCGCATCTACTCGGACGGCGCCGAGGGCGAGACAATCCCGGACGCGGTCACGCTCCACCACCAGGTGGACCGCCTGCATCTCTCGCTCTTCCGGCACCTGCTCGAGCGCCTCGACATGTTCGACTCGCCCTACGGCGGCAAGGTGCTCGACGATGGTGTCTGCGTGTGGGTCAACGACCTCGCCAACGGTCCTCCGCACGGCGGCAACAACGTGCCGTGGATCCTCGCCGGCGGCGCGGGCGGGCGGCTTCGAACGGGTCAGTACGTCGACGCTGGTGGCGTCGAGTACAACCAGATCCTCAACACGATCGGCGCCGCCGTGGGCTGCACGAAGGACGACGGATCGCCGATGGACGACTTCGGCGACGGCTCCCTCACGCCCGGCCGCATCGACGCCCTCGTGGCCGGCTGACGAAGACCTCGCAGCTCCGGGTCGGAACCTCCTCCGGTCGTGCCGAAGGCGCGGGGGTCGGGTGCGGCCGTCCGTCCTGGGTGGATCACGATTCTGGCGGAGAGGATCCCGGCTCGATAGTATCCGGACGGCTCGACCTCCGTCGTGCTTGGGGATCGTCGCTCGATCTCCCTGGGTACGACGCTGTGGATGGTTCGTGGACAGCCGGATCCGTCCCCGATCACGTCCCTTGCCCCCGCCTCGTCCCCAGCCCTGTCCGTTCCCGTTTCCCGAATGATCTCGAGGTCTTCCCGAGATCGTTCCGGATCCCACACCCCTGACGGAGAAGATGATCTCTAGAGATCTCTCTTCTCTTCTTCCTTCGACAGCTCGGTTCGCCGACTCGATCGGCGCGGAGAGACGCCCTCATGGAGCTCGTCATCAGCAAGAAGAACTTCCTCCGCGGTCTCGCGCGCACGCACGGCGTGGCCGACCGGAAGAGCTCGATGCCGATCCTGTCGAACATCCTCCTCACGACCGACAGCACGACCTCGCTGCGGTTCGCCGCCACCGACCTCTACCTCGGTGTCGCAGCCACGGCGCCGGCCGAAGTGAAGAAGGGCGGCTCGATCGCCGTGTCGGCGCGCACGCTCTTCGAGATCGTGAAGAACCTCCCCGACGGCGATG
>JBILLJ010000144.1:0-22474 GCA_044376125.1 Sandaracinaceae bacterium | reverse complement strand
CGTGCGCGCGCGCACGGACGTCGTCGTGACCGTCCCCGCGGGGCTCTTCGCGCTGTCGAACGGCTCGCTCGTCTCCCGGACGGATAACACCGACGCGACGGTCTCGTTCCACTGGCGGCTCGCGGAACCCCACCCGGCGTATCTCGTGATGCTCGCCGTCGCGGACTTCGAAGAAGAGCACGACGAGGTCGACGGGCTCCCGGTGTCCTACTACGCGCTGCGCGGCAGCGGCGCGCACCTGCGGCGCTCGCTCGGGCGCACGCCGGAGATGATCCGGCTCTTCGCGCAGCGTCTCGCGACGCCCTTCCCCTGGGAGAAGTACGCGCAGGTCGTCGTGAGCGACTTCATCTTCGGCGGCATGGAGAACACCTCGGCGACGACGCTCTACGAGCGCGCTCTCGTCGACGAGCGCGCCGCTCTCGATTCCGACACCGACGCGCTCGTCGCGCACGAGCTCGCGCACCAGTGGTTCGGCGACCTCGTCACGTGTCGCGACTGGAGCCACGCGTGGCTCAACGAGGGCTTCGCGACGTACTGCGAGCACCTCTGGCGCGAGCACCAGGGCGGTGAGGACGAGTACCTCCTCGGGCTCGAGCACGACCAGGACGTCTATCTCGACGAGGATCGCGATCGGTATCGGCGGCCCATCGTGACGAACGTGTGGAGCAAGCCGATCGACATCTTCGATCGCCACCTCTACCAGAAGGGTGGGCTCGTCCTGCACACGCTGCGGCGGCACCTCGGCGACGACGCGTTCTTCCGCGGGCTCGCGCACTACCTCGCCGTGATGCGCGGCAAGAGCGCCGAGACGCGCGATCTGCACCGCGCGCTCGAGGACGCGACGGGGCGCTCGCTCGAGGCCTTCTTCGATCAGTGGATCGCGCGCGCCGGCCATCCGAGCCTCGAGGTCTCGTCCGAGCACGACGCGAGCGCGGGCCTGCTCAAGATCACGGTCGCCCAGACCCAGGCGCGCAACGACACCCCCTCGAGTCTCTTCTCCGTCTCGCTGCCCATCGTCGTGGTGACCGAGGACGGCTCCGAGCGCGTGGTGCTCGAGCTGACGCGTCCGCGCGAGACCTTCGCCGTCAAGTGCGCCAAGGCGCCGCGCATGGTCCTCGTGGATCCAGGCTCGAACGTGCTCGGCACGATCGACAACCGCCTCTCCACCGCGCTGCTCGCCGAGCAGCTGGCGGCCGCTCCGAGCGCGCAGCCTCGCTGGCGTGCTGCCCGCGCGCTCGCGCGCCGCAACGAGCCGCGCGCGATCAAGGCGCTCTCGACGGCGCTGACGCGCGACGCGTTCTGGGGTGTGCGTGCCGAGGCCGCGCTCGCGCTCGGTGAGCAGCGCACCTCCGACGCCTTGGCGGCGCTGCTCGCGGCCGCGACGCCGACCGAGGGTGGCGCGCTCGCGGAGGCCGACGCGCGGGTGCGACGCGCCCTCGCGCAGGCCCTGGGGCGCTACGACGGCGACACGCGTCCTGCCGACGCGCTCCTGGCGTGGATCGCGCGTGGAGACCGCTCCTACCTCGTCGAAGGCGAGCTGCGGCGAAGCCTCGGCAAGCTCCGCGACCCGCGCGCCTTCGACGTGCTCGCGCGCTGCTTCGCGGAGGATCCCATCTCGTGGGGCGAGTCCGTGCGGCAGGGCGCCGTCGATGGGCTCGCGAGCCTCCGCGACGCCCGCGCGCTCGAGCTCCTCGTGAAGGCGCTCGGGCCCGAGCACGCCCCCATGGTTCGGCGCTCCGCGATGGTCGGTCTCGGCAAGGCGCGCAACGTGACCGTCGAAGAGCCACACCTGCTCGAGGTCCGCGAGGCGATCGTGCGCGGCCTCGACACGTTCGATCCGGGTGTGCGCAGCGTCGGCGCGCGCGCGCTCGCCTCATTGCGTGATCCCGCGGGCATCGGACCGCTCGCGCGTCTGGCGGAGCGGGACCTCGACGGTCGCGTGCGCCGCGTGGCGCGCGAGGCCCAGCGTGATCTGCGCGATCGCCTCGCGAAGGGACGCGAGTTCACGGCCCTCAAGGACGACCTCGACAAGCTCCAGAAAGAGCTGCGCGATCTGCGCGAGCGCCTCGTCGCCCTCGAGGCGAAGAAGAGCTGAGCCGGTCACTGGCCCGATCAGCGCGGACCGACGCGATCGATCGCGTCGAGCAGATCGGCCAGCGCGATCGGCTTGTGGAGCACCCGACCGTGCTCGTGGGCCTCGAGCTCGCGAGCGCCTTCGCCGAAGACGCCTCTGGTGAGGAAGAGCACGCGCTCGCGCAGGGACGGCCATCGCGCCGCGATGCGCTCCACGAGCTCCGCGCCGGTCGTGTCGGGCATCATCACGTCGCAGATGATGACGTCCGGCTGCGCGCGCGCGACCTCCTCGATCGCGTCGGCCGCGCTGGTCACGCCCACCACGTCGTGGTGAGGCCTGAGCGCGCGAACGAGCGCCCGCACGACGATCTCGTCGTCGTCGATGAGGAGCACACGTCGTCGCCGGATGGCCGCCACGGTTCCCGCGGAGGACGTCTGCTCCGCCTCGCCCGTGGCCGCGGGCAGAGAGACGGTGAAGATCGACCCGAGCCCCGGCGAGGTCTCCACCCGGATCTCTCCTCCGAGCGAGCTCACGACGCGCTGGCAGATCGAGAGGCCCAGGCCCGTGCCGATGCCGATCGGCTTGGTCGTGAAGAACGGCGTGAACAGCCGCGCGCGCACCGCTTCGGTCATGCCGACGCCGGAGTCCTCGACGTCGATGCGCACCCGCCCGGGACCGTCGAGTGAGGTGCGGACCGAGATCTGGTTCTTCTCGCTCTCGCCTTGCGGAATCGCCTGCGCCGCGTTCACGAGCAGGTTCAGCAGCACCTGCCCCAGACGCGCTTCGCTCGCGCGAATGCGCGGGATCGGCTGGAGTTCCACGACGACGCGTGCGTGATGTCGCAGCTCGTTGCGCGCGAGCCGGAGCGTACTCTCGACGATCGCGTTGACGTCGACGAGCTGCACCGCGAGCCGCTCTTCGCGACCGAAGAGGCGCAGGTCACGCGCGACGTCGCGCAACGCCACGAGCGAGGCTCGCGCCTCTTCGAGCGCGTCCGCCGGAACAGGCTCGTTCGCTCCGATGGCCTCGAGCACGAACTCGACGTTCCACATGGCGGCCGCGAGGGGGTTGTTGATCTCGTGCGCGAGCGCCGCGGAGATCATGCCCAGAGACGCCAGCTGCTCCGCGGCCGCGAGCTGGCTCTCCTCTCGCTTCTGCGCGGTGACGTCGCGGGCGAAGACCACGAGGCCCGACACGACTCCGTCGCGGACGACGCGGCTCATGCGCGCGAGCCACGTCGTGCCGGGCGGGTGGAGGGCCGCCACCTCGACCTGCTCGGCCTCGGCCTCGCCCGCGAGCGCCCGACCGATCGCCTCGAGCGCCGTGGTGCGGCCCTCGTCCGTGAGCAGATCCACCCACCGTTGGCCGAGCACTGCGTCGCGGGGCAAGCCGGCCACGGTGCGGTTGATCGACTCCACGCGGCCCGCCGCGTCGCAGTAGAGGATGACGTCCGGTGCGTTGTTGATGAGCGCCTCGAGCCGCGCCCTCGACTCGGCCAGCGCCGCCACCGACCCGCGTTCTCGAGAGACGTCGCGGAGCGTCGCCACGAGCCCAGGGCCGCTGCTGAGGGCGATCGGTGAGACCGCGACCTCGATGAGCCGCGGGCCCCTGCCCGTCTCGAGGACCACGTCGAGGCCGCCCGCCGCGGGCGCGCCCCACCCCGCGCCGAGGTGGGCGTCCAGGTAGCTCCGCAGCGAGGCCGCGTCCGCGGACAGCCCCTCGAAAATCATCCCCACCAGCGGACGACGGTCGAGCAGGGCATCGGCGCGCGGGTTCGTGAGGACGATCGTGCCTTCCGCGTCGAGGACGACCTTGGCGTCGTACGCCGCCCCGAGCCACTCGGTGAGGCTCTGGATGACGACTGGCGGCGCCCGCTCCGACATCCCGAGAGCGTCTCACGAGGGAACGTCCTCAACCAGGTGCGGATCGCGCGCGACGGGGACCGGGCGGTCACGGCGTCGCGCATGACCTTCGATCCAGGACACCAGAGCCCGTTGGGCCTCGCCCGTCGTTGACACCCCCGGAGCACCCGACTAGAACCGCTGCCGCCCACTTCCCGGCCGCGTTTTTCGTGGCCGTCCTCCTTCCCGCCGCCCGCGCGGCCCACCACACGGCGCGTCGCCCGCTCTTGGAGCGAGCGAACGCCCAGGGACACCAACGACGATGTTCGAGGCGTATTTCCCAGCGTTTCTGATGATCTTCGTCGCGGTGACGCTCGCGCTCGTGATGTTCACGCTCGCGAGCGTCGGCGGAACGCACACGCCGACGCCCGAGAAGATGCTGCCCTTCGAGTCGGGCTCGCCGACGACGGGCGCCGCGCACGTGCGCCTCTCGATCAAGTTCTACCTGACCGCGATCCTCTTCGTGGTCTTCGACATCGAGGCCGTCTTCCTCTACCCGTGGGCTGCACAGTTCCGCGAGCTCGGGTGGTTCGGTCTCGTCGAGATGGTGCTCTTCCTCTCCGTCCTCAGCGCGACGCTGGTGTACGCGTGGAAGAAGGGCGCCCTCGAGTGGGAGCGCTGAGCTTCCGCAGGGCTCGGCCCCAGAACCGACGTGGCGCGGCCTCGCTCCGCCACGCCCCCCGAGGCCCCATGACCTCGTTCGCATCGCCGCTGAGAAACAACAGCTTGGCTCCGTTGGCTCCGTCGCAGAGGGTATCCACGCATGGCTGACATCCGCGGCTCTGGAAACACGCTTCACTCGAAGGCAACCATGGGCGGCGGTGACGCCGGCTTCGTGACGACTCGCCTCGAGGAGCTCCTCGGCTGGGCGCGCAAGTACTCGCTCTTCCAGTACCCGTTCGTGACGGCGTGCTGCGGCATGGAGTTCATGGCCGTCGCCGGTCCGCGCTACGACGTCGCGCGCTTCGGTGCGGAAGCGCCACGCTTCTCGCCGCGCCAGTCCGACCTCCTCTGGGTCGTCGGGACCGTCAGCCAGCGCCAGGCCCCGGCGCTGCGGCGCGTCTACGAGCAGATGGGCGACCCGAAGTTCGTCCTCGCCTTCGGCACCTGCGCGTCGTGCGGCGGCTTCTACGACAACTACGCGACGGTCCCCGGCATCGACAAGATCATCCCGGTCGACGTCTACGTGCCCGGTTGCCCGCCGCGCCCCGAGGCCGTGCTCGACGGCCTGATGCTCCTCATGGAGAAGGTCGGTCAGGGCAAGCGCGGAGGCGCGCTCGTCGTGCCGCCGCGCGAGGTTCCCGCCATGGCGCAGCTGCGCAAGAAGGGCACGGCCGTGTACTACGGCCAGGCCCGCATGCAGGAGGAGAAGGCGCTCACGGAGGGTGAGGCACCGACGGTGGCCGAGCTCCTCGAAGAGTCCCTCGCCCAGCGTCCGGTCGAGTCGATCACGATCCTCTCGCGCGACGGCGAGCCCGCCAAGAAGAGCGACGATCACCACTGAGTCCGCCCGTCCTCGACACGTACGAGAGGCAGTGAGCACATGAGCAAGAAGGTCATCGAGCGCCTCAAGGCCCAGTTCGGCGCGAAGATCCTCGCGACGAGCGATTTCCGCGGAGACGACGAGGCGATCGTCGCGCCCGAGAGCTGGCTCGAGGTGGCGCGCTTCCTCCGCGACGACGCGGAGCTGGCGTTCGATCACTTCATCGACCTCACGGCGGTCGACTACCCGATGCGCGACGATCTGCCGCGCTTCGACGTGCTCGTGTTCGTGCGCTCGACGACGAAGAACCACCGCGTGCGCCTCAAGACGCGCGTGGCCGATGGCCAGGCGCTCGCCTCGCTCTTCACCGTCTGGCCGGGCTCCTCGTGGGCCGAGCGTGAGGTCTTCGACATGTTCGGCGTCACCTTCGACGCGCACCCCGACCTGCGCCGCATCCTCATGTACCCGGAGTTCCAGGGGCACCCGCTGCGCAAGGACTACCCCATCGAGAAGGTGCAGCCCCTCATCCCGTACCGAGACGTGGAGGGCATCGACAAGCTGCCGCCGTTCGGCCCCGACATGGGCCAGCCGTGGACGCGCGTCGACTGGAACGAGCGCATGGAGGGCGGCGACGTGCAGGTGTCTCCCGCCATCGGCGCACAGCAGGGCCAGCGTCCTGCGCTGAGCAAGGGCCCCGAGTACCTGCCCGGCGACGAGCCCGCCGACGCCTGAGCTGCCCACCCCGAACCCGATCGTCTGTTCGCGCCCCAGTCCGAGAGGCGGCGCGAGCGCCCGGAGAAGCAATCGATGGAGACCAACTACGAAGAGCTCGACGAGGACGGCCAGCTCGAGCTTCCCGCGGAGCCGATGCGGCTCAACATGGGCCCGTCGCATCCGGCGATGCACGGCACCATCCGCATGGTCCTCGACCTCGATGGCGAGACGATCACGGACGTCGACATCCAGCCGGGGTACCTGCACCGCGGCTTCGAGAAGAGCTGCGAGCGCGGCACCTGGAACCAGGTGTACCCCTACGTCGATCGCCTGAACTACGTCTCGCCCATGCTCAACAACGTGGGCTTCTCGCTCGCGGTGGAGAAGCTCGCGGGTCTCAAGGTGCCCGAGCGTTGCACGTGGTACCGGATGATCCTCGGTGAGCTCGCGCGCATCAGCGATCACCTCACGTGCAACAGCGCCAGCGCGATGGAGCTCGGCGCGTTCACGCCGTTCCTGTGGTGCATCAAGACGCGCGACTACGTCTGGGACGTGCTCGAGCAGGAGACCGGTGCGCGCCTCACGCACAGCTTCGGTCGCATCGGGGGCATGGCCAAGCCGCCGACCGAGCACTTCAAGGCGCACACGCTCGCCGTGCTCCCGCAGGTGGAGGAGTCCATCGCCGAGACCGAGGCGCTGCTCCTCAAGAACCGCATCTTCCTCGACCGCATGCAGGGCATCGGCAACCTCCGCCCCGAGCGCGCGATCGCGCTGGGCGTGACGGGGCCGGTCCTGCGCTCCACTGGCGTCGACTACGACGTCCGCAAGGCCAACCCGTACATGTTCTACAAGGACGTCGACTTCGACGTGCCGGTCGGACACGACGGCGACAACTACGACCGCTTCATGGTGCGCTTCGAGGAAGTGCGTCAGTCGATCCGCATCATCCGGCAGTGCATCGAGAAGATGCCGGACTCGGGCCCGATCAACATCGAGGATCCGCGCTTCGTCTTCCCGGAGAAGCAGGACGTCTACAACACGATCGAGGCGACGATCGCGCACTTCAAGATCGTGATGGAGGGCGTCAAGGTGCCGGCCGGCGAGGTCTACTCGTTCACCGAAGGTGGCAACGGCGAGCTCGGCTTCTTCATCGTGTCGGACGGCACGGGCACCCCCTACCGCGTGCGCGTCCGCCCGCCCTGCTTCCTGAACCTCCAGGCGTGTCGCGAGATGCTCGTCGGCGACATGATCCCCGACATCGTCCCCACGTTCGGCTCGATCAACATGATCGGTGGCGAGTGCGATCGATGAGCTCTTCTTTCCCGAGGGGTCGTGCGACTCCCCCAGCGTTGCGGTCTAGGGTGAACTGAGATGCCTGTATTCAAGCTGGATGGCGTAGAGATCCCCTTCGAGCCCGGCGACACGATCATCCGTGCCGCGTGGAAGAAGGGCGTCGAGATCCCGCACTACTGCTGGCACCCCGGCCTCTCGGTGGCCGCGAACTGCCGCATGTGCCTCGTCGAGATCAAGAGCCAGCGCCCGATGGCGCTGCCCATCCTGGCTTGGGACGAGAAGAAGAAGGACTACGTCGAGACGACGAAGAACAAGCTCCAGCCCGCGTGTCAGATCGACGCCGCCGAGGGCATGGAGGTGCTGAGCAAGGGCGCGGCCGTGGAGAAGGCGCAGGGCGCGGTGCAGGAGTTCCTCCTGCTCAACCACCCCGTCGACTGCCCCATCTGCGACCAGGCGGGTGAGTGCAAGCTCCAGGACTACTGGCTCGCGCACCAGAAGAAGCTCAAGCGCAAGGACACCGAGCCGGTCCACAAGCCCAAGGCGGTGCGCTTCGGGCCGACCATCGTCTACGACGCCGAGCGCTGCATCATGTGCACGCGCTGCATCCGCTTCTGCGACGAGGTCGTCGGTGACCACGTGCTCGACATGCGCGAGCGCGGCAACCGCAACGAGATCACCGTCTCGCCCGGCCGCGAGCTCGACCACGACTACACGCTCATGACCGAGCACGTGTGTCCCGTGGGCGCGCTCACCAGCAAGGACTTCCGCTTCAAGGCGCGCGTGTGGTTCCTGCGCTCGACGCCGAGCATCTGCACCGGCTGCGCGACCGGCTGCAACACCTGGGTCGACTACGACCCGCGTTACCAGCGCGTCTATCGCCTGCGACCGCGCGACAACGAGGCCGTCAACAAGTTCTGGATGTGTGACGACGGCATGATGTCCTACAAGCGCTTCCACGAGGATCGCATCCTCACGGGCCGCGCGCGTCAGGACGGTCGCGTCGTCGAGGTGCCGCGCCAGGCCGCCGTCGAGGGCGCCGCGCGCGCCCTCAAGGCGTCCAAGAAGCTCGCCGTCGTGCTGAGCGCGCAGGCGTCCAACGAGGACAACTACGTCGCCGCGCGCCTCGGTGCTGCTCTGCAGGAGAAGGGCGCGCCTGGCGCCAAGAAGCTCTACCTCGCCGCGCTCGGCGGCTGGAAGGGCGACAAGATCCTCCGCAACGCGGACAACAACCCCAACCGGACCGGCGCGGTCATGGTGGCGGGTGGCCAGGCGCTCGGCTCGCTCGAGGATCTCGGCAAGGCGGTCGAGAAGGGCGAGGTCGACACGATCCTCTCGCTCGGCTGGGCGGCGGCCGAAGGCGTGGAGCAGCTCGCGGCGCTCGCGTCGGTCCCGCACGTGAACCTCTCGAGCAACATCGGCCCGCTCGCGCAGGTCGCGACGCTCGTCGTGCCCGTCGCGTCGGTCGCGGAGTCGAGCGGCGCGTTCACGAACGCCCAGGGGGTCACGCAGACCTTCAAGAAGGCGGTCAGCGCGCCCATGGGCATCACCAGCGCGTGGGAGACGCTCCTCTCGATCGCGTCGCTCGCTGGCATCGAGCTCTCGATGAAGCAGCTCTCGGACGTGCGCGGCGCGCTCGCCACGCACACCGCGCCGACCAGCGTGGGCGGTACCGCGGCTCCCTCGGCATCGTGAGCCCCTCACCGCGTTTCCCGGACTAGGAAGACCTCATGAACTGTTGGTTCATCCTCGGCGTGATCCTCAAGATGGCGTTCATCCTCGGCGTGGCGCTCCTGCTCTACGCCCCGGTGTTCGTGCTCTTCGAGCGACGCCAGAGCGCCATGTTCCAGGACCGCCTCGGTCCGTACATGGGCGGCGTGAAGATGCCGCGCGTCATCATCGACAACCTCTCGACGCTCCAGTACGGCGGCTACGCCTCGGCAGCGGGCGCGGGCGCGACGGCGGTGCTGGCGATCGTGATGGTCTTCCTCGGCCACGCGGCGGACCCCGCGCTCTGGATCCTCCCGATCTCGTGGGGGACCTTGCTCCTCCTCGCCGTCGCGGGCGCGCCCGCGCAGGCCGTCGGCGCGTGGATCCTCCCGTACCTCTTCCACCACGATCGCCTGACGCTCTTCGGAGGCCTGCACGCGCTCTTCGACGCGGTGAAGGCGTTCACGAAGGAAGACATCATCCCGCCCAAGGCGGACAAGTTCCTCTACTCGCTCGCGCCGATCATCGCGATGATCCCGGCGTTCGCGCTCGGGGCCGTGATCCCGTTCGGTCCGGACGTCCACCTCGACTACCTCTTCGACACGCTGCCGACCGAGGGCGTGATCGACGGTCCGCTGGCGCACCTCCAGGTCGCCAACCTCAACGTCGGCATCCTCTACATCTTCGCGGTCGGCGGCATGGGCGTCATCTCCGCGGCCATCGCCGGCTACTCGAGCGACAACAAGTTCGCGCTGCTCGGCGGCATCCGCGCGGCGAGCCAGATGGTCAGCTACGAGGTCACGCTCGGCCTCTCGCTCGTCGGCTGCTTCATGCTCTACGACACGCTTCGTCTCGACGAGATGATCGCGTGGCAGGCCGAGAACAGCTTCCTCGGCGTCCTGCCCGCGTGGGGCATCTTCTACCAGCCGCTCGCCTTCGTGCTGTTCTTCTTCGCGTCGATCGCGGAGTACAAGCGCGTTCCCTTCGATGCGCCCGAGGGCGAGAGCGAGATCGTCGCCGGCTACTTCCTCGAGTACTCCACGGGCAAGTGGCTCATGTGGATGATCGGCGAGTTCCTCGAGGTCGCCATCAGCTCGATGCTCATCGCGATCATCTTCTTCGGGGGCTGGGACGTGCCCGGGCTGTCGCGCAGCGGGTGGGAGGCCTTCGGCTACCACTTCGATCTGAGCGGGACGAACTGGGAGTTCCTCAGCACGTTCGCCAACGCGCACCTCACGGTCACGCTGGTCAGCATCGGGGCGTTCCTGTTCAAGGCGCTCCTGCTCGGCGTGCTCAGCCTCCAGGTCCGCTGGACGCTGCCCCGCTTCCGCTACGACCAGATCATGCAGCTCTGCTGGAAGCTCTTCCTTCCGCTCTCGCTGCTGAACGTGTTCGTCACCGGCATTCTGATCCTGCTGTTCCAGTGAGGCGCTTTTCTTCCTGAAGGGCCGAGCGGCCCCTCCCCCGGTACGACCGGGCCCCCTCCCGCTCCGCTTCGCGCTGCGCGCGGGGCCCCAGCCCCGCTTGCCCCGTTCTCGTCGAGGTCTTCCGAATGGCCACCTACAAGATCAACAAGCCCGCACGCACCTTCGGTGACCAGGCCTACCTGCCGGCCATCGCACGTGGGCTCGCGCAGACGTTCGGTCGTCTCTACACGAACCTCCTCGGCCCCGAGGATCAACGCAAGACCGCCACGGTCTGCTACCCCGACGAGACGCGCGAGTACCCCGAGCGCTTCCGCGGCGTGCACCGCCTCACGCATCGCGCCGATGGCAGCCCACGCTGTGTCGCATGCCTGTGCTGCTCCACGGCGTGCCCCGCGCAGTGCATCTACATCGAGCCGGCCGAGTACGAAGAGGGCGAGCGCCAGCACGGCTACGAGCGCTACCCGAAGGTCTTCGTCATCGACGAGCTCCGCTGCATCTTCTGCGGCTACTGCGTCGAGGCGTGCCCCTGCGATGCGATCCGGATGGACACGGGCGTCCACGTGCCCGCGTCGCACCAGCGCGAGCACTTCCTGTTCGACAAGGAGACGCTCATGGCGATCCCGGGCCGCGACGGCAGCTACGTGACCGCGAACCCGCGCCACGAGCCCGGCGACGCCTCGCACCCCGGCATCGATCGCGAGAAGGGGCACTGATTCGCGACGGCGACGGGGCAGGGCAACGGGGCAGGGCAACGGGGGACGCGCGCTACGCCACCGAGCGGGCCGGCCGGCGTGCCGTCGCGAGCCAGCCTCGAACGTCGGCGCCGAGCTCACGGCGAAGGACCACGCTCTCGAACGCGTCGATCGCGAGGCCCGTGCCTTCGAGCCCCGTGCCTTCGAGCCTCGTGCCTTCGAGCGTGGCGCGGAGGTAGTCGTGCGCATGCGCGTAGCGGCCGCTCGGGCCGAGCATCCAGCGCTCGACCTCGTCCGGCGCAGCCTCGACCGTGAGCACGAGGCGCCCGCCTTCGCGCAGGGTCGACGCGAGCGCGCCGAGCGGCGCCTCGAGATCGCCGAAGTAGAGCAGCACCTCCGTGGCCGTGACCACGTCGAAGGTGCCCTCGGCGCTGGCTGCGTACTCGATCAGATCCGCCTCGACGAGCTCGTCGTAGCCGCGTGAGGCCGCCTGTCTCAGCATCTCGCGCGAGAGGTCCACGCCCACGAGCCTGCGCGCGAGCGGACGCAGCTGCGCAGCGCCGAGGCCCGTGCCGCAACCCGCATCGAGCACGTCGAGAGGCGTTCCCGGCGTGATGCCCGCGCGCGCGAGCGCCTCGCCCACGAGCTCGGGCCCGCGGTAGCCCAGGCGCTCGAGCAGCACCTCGTCGAAGGAGCGCGCGAAGCCGTCGAACTCGCGCCGCACGTACGCCGCGCTCGCGCGAGAGGGTGCCGCCTGATCCGAGATGCGGGCGCTCGAGGCCGCGAGGTGTGCTGCGACGGGATCGTCGGGCACGGCCTCGTGCCACGCGCGGTAGACGGTGGCGGCCTCGTCCTCGCGACCGAGCCGCCGCAGCACGAGCGCGAGCTGCGGATAGACCGCGTGCTCCGAGGGACGGAGCGCCAGGCCTCGCGAGAGAGGCTCCACCGCGTCAGCCAGCGCGAGCTCGTGGGCGAGCGTGCGCCCGAGGTTGAGCTGCGCCTCGCCGAACGTCGGCTCGATCGCGATGGCGGCGCGGTAGCTCTCGATCGCGTCCGAGGCGCGGCCCGCGCGACGCAGGGCGTTGCCCCGGAGGTTGTGGAGGTCCGCGAGATCGCGAGGCCGTGCGTGCGCCCCGAGACCCATCGCGCGATCGACGCGCTCGATCAGCTCCGGCGGCGGTGCGCCGCGACGCGCGAGGAGGTGCGCGAGGTTCGAGGCCGCGGCGAAGAGCGTCGGGGCGAGCGAGAGCGCGCGCTCGAACGCGGCCTCGGCCTCCTCGAGCGCGCCGTGATCCCGCAGCGCGTTGCCGAGGTTGTTGTGCGCCTCTGCGCGCCGCGGCTCGAGGCTCACGGCCCGTCGGCATGCGGCGATCGCGTCGTCGATGCGGCCGACCTGACGGAGCGCGTTTCCGAGGTTGCTCCAGCCGCCTCCATCCGAGGGTTCGATCGCGAGCGCGCGCTCGAGGAGGGGAATCGCCTCGGGGCACCGGCCGCGCTGGAGGAGCAGCATGCCCTTCATCGCGAGGGCAGGGGCCGTGCGCGGCGCGCGCGAGAGCACCGCGTCGTAGCCACGCGCCGCCTCGTCGAGGCGGCCGGCGCGGTGATGCGCGAGCGCACGCGTCAGCGCTGCGTCGAGGTCTCGCGGGAGCGGTCGAGTGCCCTTCACCCGGCGCAGCGTACGACCGACCGTCTCGGACGCACGCACGACGTCGAACGACGCAGTGAGCGCTCCGTCAGTGGCGAGGACGATGCGGCGGAGACCCCGCGTCGCAAGGCGGCACGGGCTCGCTCGCGTGCGTCGCGCAGACGCGCGTCCCGATCTCGCGGGCCGCGTAGCAGTCGCCCCCGAGCGCGGGGAGACGCCACGGCGCGGTGGAGACGGTCTCCTCCCGCTGCTCGGCACCCACCTCTTCGCCGTGTTCTCGTCGATGCATGTCGCCTCGCCAGACGCGACGCAGCGCGGACACAGGCGTGAGCACGATCTCGCGCTCGGTCTGCGTGTAGCGGCCACGGAGCCACGTGGACCAGCCGTTGGACGGGCTCGTGTGGGTGTGGTGGAGCTCGAAGGTTCCGTCGGTCGCGAGCTCGAGGCTCGCGCGGTGGAAGTCGACGAGCGCGTGCGTCACGGACTCGCAGCGATACATCGCCGCCTCGCGCGCTGGCGCCTGCGCCGTCGATGCCGTGGCGCAGGGGAGCGTGAGAGCGATCGTGGCGAGGGCGAGCAAGCGCATGCGCGCGTCAGACCGCCGCTCGCGTCGAAGCTTGGGGCTGCGTGAGCCGAGCTCTTCGCTCAGGGCGCGACCGTCCGATGGAGGCCCTGCGCGAGATCCTCGCGGACCCGCTGGATCCAGCGAACGAGCAGGTCGGGACGCGGCACCGCGTCGAGCACCACCTCGAGCACCGCGCCAGTGGCGGAGCTCGCGCGGATCTCACTCTCTCGGACACGGCTCTCTCCGAGCTCCTTCGCGATCCGCGCGGCCCACTCGGCCTCGTACGCGGCGAGCGTGCGTGCTCGGCTCGAGAGGCGCTGCCGCACCCATCGCGCGAGCTTTCCGAAGCTGCTCTCGTCGACGGCGAGGGTCGTGTCGTCCCCACGCGTGGTGAGCGATACGAGAAACTCCCGATCGTCGAGGAAGCGGAGCTCGATCGACTGTCCCGTGCCCTCGAGGGCGAGGCGCGCCCCGTCCATCGTCGTCTCCGCGACGAGCGCGGTGTCGCGGTAGCTCGCACCGGCGAGCGTGCGCGCGACCTCGACGCAGCACGCGTGCGCGCGAGAGAGCCCTCGCTCGCGCGCGACCTCGAACGGTGGCGCGAGGCGGAGCTCGAGCGGAGCGGCCTCGCTGCCGTCCACCTTGGTGCGCGCGAGCAGCAGCCAGCCCTCGTCGTCGTCGTGCGCCAGGGCTGCGATCTCGAGGCGTGGCGCGACGAACCTCGCCTCTGGCGGTCCGGCCACCCGTCCCACGACGCCCACGCGCTCACCGACCGGTCCGAGAAACGGAAGCACGAACGCCGTTCGCAGTGTCGCGTCTCGCGCGATGAGGCGGAACGCGTCGTCGACCCAGACCACGCTCACGCCCTCGATCGCGCTCACCACGTGCTCACCCGCGTAGCGATCGATCTGCGCCACGGGGCGCTCCGTGAGGCGCCCACGCGCATCGACGTACGCACAGAGCACACGCGCGCCTTCGCTCTCGACGAGCGCGACGGCGAGGCGCGAGCCCGCTGGCTCCACCGCGAGGTCGGCGACCCGGTGATCGAGTTGGTGCGTCACGGTGACCGCGCGCCCGTTCTCGAGGCGCACGACCATGAGCTCGCGCTCCCCCGGCACGACCGCGCAGAGGATGGGCTGCCCGCGCACATCGGCGAGCGCGAGCCGTGGCACCGCGCCCTGACGCGCGATCCACGGCGCCGCTTCGAGCGTGACCCGACCGTCGCGGGAGACTTCGCCGCCGAGCACGCCGTCGGCCGTCGCCATCGCGATCCACGCGCGGCTGCCCTCGCTCGGCGCGGTGGCGATCGCGCGCGCGGAGCGACCGAGGTCGTGGCGCTCGCCGATCGTGAGGACGGTCGAGCCTCGCGCTGCGCGCGGCGCGAAGATCGTGGCGGGCGTGGCGCCTATGTGGTCGTGGGGCTCGTCGAGCAGCGCAAAGGCGCCACCCTCGCGATCCACCCATGCGCACCCGAGACGCTCGCCGACCGGCACGAGCTGCGGCGGCACGCGCACCCCCGTCGATGCGGGCGCGCCGAGCAAGAACGCGCTCACGTCCGTGGCGCTCCGATCTCCGCTCTGACCCCGAACCACCCGCCCCAGCGATGGGCCCCACGGCGCGTGCCATGCGACCACCAAGTCGCGCCCCCACCCGCCCACGCTCACCTCGGCGCCCCGCAAGCCGAGCTGCTCTTCGCCCACCTGCTCGCTCACGTCGCTCGGCTCCGTTGCGCGGTGCGCACGCGCTCGACGAGGCTCGACGTCGACGCGTCATGCGGTGCGGGCGGGCCGCCCTCGAGCTCGGCGAGCACCGTCCGCGCGAGCTTCTTGCCGAGCTCCACGCCCCACTGGTCGAAGCTGTTCACGTTCCAGATCCAGCCCTGGACGAAGATGCGGTGCTCGTAGAGCGCCAGGAGCGCGCCCAGCGTGCGCGGCTCGAGCCGATCGAAGAGCACGACGTTGCTCGGACGATTGCCGAGGAAGACCTTGTGCGGGCCCAGCCGCTCGATCTCCGCGTCGTCCTTGCCTTCGGCGCGCAGCTCGGCGCGCACGGCCTCGATCGACTTGCCGATCATCAAGGCCTCGCTCTGCGCGACGAGGTTCGCGAGGAGCATCGCGTGGTGTCGGTCCTTCTCGCCTCCGAGCGCGTCGTGCCCACCGAGCGCGTAATGAGAGCGCAGTGGCGCGACGAAGTCGCACGGCACCAGGCGCGTTCCCTGGTGGAGCAGCTGGTAGAACGCGTGCTGGCCGTTCGTACCGGGCTCGCCCCACACGATCGGGCCCGTCGTGTAGCTGGTGATGCGCGTGCCATCGCGCTCCACGCCCTTGCCGTTGCTCTCCATGTCTCCCTGCTGGAGCCACGCGGCGAAGCGGTGCAGCGACTGGTCGTACGGCAGCACGGCGTGCGTGTGCGCGTCGAAGAACGCCGCGTACCAGACGCCGAGCAGCGCCATGAGCGCCGGCACGTTCTTCTCGATCGGTGCGGTCCGGAAGTGCTCGTCCATCGCGTGAGCGCCCTCGAGCAGCTCGACGAAACGGGGGTAGCCGACGGCGAAGGCGATGGAGGCGCCGATCGCGCTCCAGAGCGAATAGCGCCCACCCACCCAGTCCCAGAACTCCAGCATGTTCGCCACGTCGATGCCGAAGGCCGCCACCTCCTTCGCGTTCGTCGAGAGCGCGACGAAGTGCTTGGGTACGGCCGCCTCTCCGAGGGCAGCCGTCAGCCACGCGCGTGCGCTCCTCGCGTTGGCGAGCGTCTCCTCCGTCGTGAAGGTCTTGCTCGCGACGAGGAACAGCGTGGTCTCGGGCCGAAGCGACTTGAGCGTGCGCCCGAGGTGCGCGCCATCGACGTTCGAGACGAAGTGCGGGCGGATCATGCCTTCGCCGCCGACGTTCCAGTACGGCTCGAGGGCCTCGCACACCATGTAGGGCCCGAGGTCGGAGCCGCCGATGCCGATGTTGACGACATCCGTGATGCGCGCGCCCGTCTGGCCACGCCACCGCCCGTCCCGCACGCGGCCGACGAGGTCCTCCATCTTGGCGCCCACCGCGCGGACGTCGGGCATCACGTCACGTCCGTCGAGCACGACCGGCCGGTCGCTGCGGTTGCGCAGCGCCACGTGGAGCACCGCGCGCTTCTCCGTGAGGTTGATCCGCTCTCCGCCGAACATCGCCGCGATGCCGCCGGGGAGGTCTCGCTCGCGTGCGAGCTCGGCGAGCAGCGCGAGCGTGGTCTCGTTCGCCCGGTTCTTCGACAGATCCACGAAGAGGCCTGCCACCTCGTGCTGCATCGTGGCCAGGCGGCCGGGTGCACCGACGAGCTCGACCAAGGGCGTGTCGCGCAGGGAGTCGGCGTGGGCGCGCAGCGCGCGGAAGGAGGTGGTCTCGGTGAGGCGCGTGGTCATGGCGCGCGAGGATCGCCGCGCTCCGACCCGAAGACAACGCCCAGCGACCGACGCTGCTACGAGCTCGGCCTGCGCTGCGCGAGACGGACGATGCCCACGAGCTGGAGCGACGACGCGGCGAGGCCCACCAGGCCGAAGACGATGGTCGAGATCATCGTGAGGCGCATCACGTCCTCGGCGCCGCCCATGCGTGCGCCGAAGTAGGTCACCACGGGAGAGGCGAGGGCGCCCACGATGTGGATGACGGCACCGACGACGAGGAGCGTCGAGGCCTCGCGGCTCGCCTCGCGCACCGTCGTCAGCGCGACCGCGAAGTACGCGAGGTCCATCACGACGCCGAGCGCGAACATCGTCCCGTACGCCAGCATCATCTGCGTCTGGAGCTCGGCGGTCTCGATCATGACGGTATCTCCTCGAGCGGCTGGGCGCCGCGGTGCTTGGCCGAGAGCATCCCGCAGGCCGCGTGCTCGTTCTTGCCACCCGAGTAGCGTCGTTGCGTCGCGATGCCGGCCGCGTGCAGCTTCCCGACGAACGCGATGCGCTCGTCGTCGCTCACGACGCCGTACTGACCGGTCGCATCGTTGACGTCGATGAGGTTGATGCGGATCGGGAGCTCGCCCAGCTCGCGTGTGAGGGCCTCGAGCTCGTCGTCGCCGTGGTTGACCCCGTTCATCAAGACCCACGCGAGGGTGATGCGCTTGCCGAGGCTCGCCTGGTGGCTGCGCAGCACGCGGACGAGATCGCTCATGGAGAAGCGCCCGGCGACGGGCAGGAGCGTGCGCCGCTTCTCTTCGACGGCGCTCGTGAGCGACACGATCAATCGGTACACGTGGCCTTCGCGCGCGTAGCGCTCGATCTGCGGGACGAGTCCCACCGTGGAGATGGTGATCGCCTCCTGCGTGATGCGGCCCCCGCACGGGTTCGAGAGCACCCGCGCGGCCTGGATGACCTCGTCGTAGTTGTGGAAGGGCTCGCCCTGGCCCTGGAACACCGCGCCGCTCACGCGCGGCGTGATGCCGCGGGCGCGGAGCTCGTCGAGCCGGGGATCGGTCGCGAGCTCGTCTCGCACCGTCGCGAGGGCGGCCACCATCTCCCACGCGGCGAGGCTGCGTGTCAGGCCGAGGCGGCCGGTCGCACAGAACGCGCAGCGCATCGCGCAACCGACCTGCGACGACAAGCAGACCGTGAAGCGCCCCGGCTTCTCGAGCGGGATGCGCACCGCCTCCGTGAGCGCGCCGTCCGGGTGGCGGAAGAGGTACTTCACGAACCCGTCGAAACCGTCCGTGACGCGCTCGACGACCTCGAGACGTCGTCGATCGAGCATCGACTCGACGGCTCGGAGCACGGTGCGGCGCGGGGGCCGTCGCAGCACGAGGTCCGTCCTTCCCTCCGAGACGACGTGGCCGAGGAGGCGCCTGGCCTCGGTGAGGTTGCAGTCGACGCCACGCTCGCCGAGCACGCGCACGAGGTCCTCGGGCGTCATGCCGAAGAGGTGGGGTGCGTCGATGGGGCTCGTCACGCCGCGTCTATAGCGTGTGCGCTGCGCGCGTACGAACGTCGCCGCAGCGCGGCGTGAACGACGCGTCGTGCATGGCGCGTCGCGTCGCGTTTCGCGCCGATCGAAAAAATGAGTCGTCGCCTGGAACGCCGCGCGCTCGCACGTCGCGACGCGCGTGAAAAGTCGACGAATCGGGAACCTTCTTCGCGGCTCGCGCGTAATGAGGGGACGTCTCCACGCAAGCTGTTCCGCGGAGACGCCGGAGGGAAGATGGAGAAGTACCCGTGGCCTCGATTGCGCCAGCTGGCGGAGCGTCGAATCGACTCGGTGTGCACGACCTTGGGGAAGAACGACTGGGCCCGCTCGGGGCGCGTCGTGCTGGACGAGCTGTGTGGTGAGTGGCCCTCGTGGGAGGCCGCCTATGATCCGGTCTGTCCGAGCGACATCACCGACGACTCGAGCCCGTTCGAGCTCTCGCTCGCCTTCGAGCGCGACGAGCCCTCGCTCCGCATGTTGGTGGAGCCGCAGGCGCGACCTCGCAGCGAAGAGGAGTCGTGGGCGATGTCGTCGTGGCACGCGACGGAGGCGACGCTGGAGCGCCTGCGCGGCATGGGCGCGCACCTCGAGTCGCTCGAGCGGGTGTGGGAGCTCTTCAAGCCGCTGCCCACGATCCCCGTTCGTTTCTCGAGCTGGCTCGCGTGCACGCTCGGCGCGGACGGGCCGCGCGACTTCAAGATCTACCTGAACCCACAGGTGGTCGGCGTCGAGGGCGCCATGATCCTCGTGCAGCGGGCGATGACCGAGCTCGGCCTGGAGAGCTCGCTCGAGTCGACGCGCGAGGCGCTGTCGCTCGCGGCGCGACCCACGTACTTCTCGCTCGATCTCACGCCGCGGCCGGGCGCGCGTGCGAAGGTCTACTTCGCGCATCCGGGCGAGTCGGTGGTGGACGTGCTCACGCAGACCGAGCGTGCCGGCGCGAACGTGAGCGGCATGCGGCGACGCCTCGAGACGCTGGCCGCCGGTCCGACGGAATCGCTCTCGCGCCCGCTCCAGAGCTGCTTTGCCTTCCGCGACGGCGTGGTGAGCCCCGAGGCGACGATCTACGTGCCCTTGCGCGCGTGCGCGGCGACCGACGCCGAGGCGCTCGATCGGCTCGAGGGGATGTTGAGCCCGGGCCAGCTCGCGTGGACGCGCTCCGCGGCCGCGTCGATGGTCTCGCGCGAGCTCGATGGAGGTCGCGGGCTCGTGACGTATGCGGGGCTTCGCGCGGGCACCGAGCGCCCGCGTGTCGTCGTCTATCTCTCTCCGCAGATCTACGCGTCGCAGTCGGGCCGTTCCTCGATCGCTCCGGTGGTGGAGCTCGAGACGCCTGCGCGACGAGCGACGCCCTCGAGCCCGCCGGATCGCAAGAGCTCGGGCGTGCGCGTGCGCGTCGACCGAGGCTTTCTGCCGAGCGACGTCGGCGAGCTGCGTGCGCTCGTCGAGCGTGAGCGGCAGGACCTCTCGCGACACGAGCTCTTCCGTCGGCTCCGCGAAGAGGCGAGCCTCGAGGACGTGCGCAGCATCGCGCCGCGCGTCGCGTTCTTCGTCATGGCGTTCCAGGACGTCTTGAGGCTGGTGACCGAGAAGACGAGCGACCCGGTCCTGCGTCAGCTCGCGCGCGCCCATCAGCTCGAGGATGCGGGCCACGATCACTGGTACCTGCGCGACCTCGAGATCCTCGAGCTCTCGACGGACGTGGCGAGCCTCTTCTCGCGTGACGCTCGCGCGATCCGTGACGTCTCGTATCACCAGATCGCGGAAGCCATCGCGGCCGAGAGCGACGTCTCTCGCTTCGCCGTGGTGCTCTGCCTCGAGGCCGCCGGCGTCGAGTTCTTCTCGGCGATGGTCGACGGGCTCGATCGACTCGGGCGTGCTCAAGGCCTCCTCTATTTCTCGAAGCGGCATCAGGACGTCGAGGCCAGCCACGAGATCTTCGAGGATCGCCGACAGGCGGAGATCGACGCGCTGCTGGTCCCCAGCACGGCCGCGCCCGAGGTCGTTCGCGCCGTCGTGAGGACCTTCGACACCATGCGAACGCTCGCCGACGAGCTCGCCAGGCACGTGCACGTCCCCGTGCGCGAGGCGCGCTCCGCGTGAGCGACGCCGCGTTCGTGGAGTCGGTCCGGGCGAGCGGCATCGACGTGCTCGAGGGCCCGCCCGAGCTCGCTCGCTTCGAGACCGACTTCGGCGCCCTGGTGCGAGGCAGCGCGCGCAGCGTGATCTCGCCGCGCTCCGCGTCGCAGGTGGCGCGCGTGGTGACCCTGGCGCGCAGCGAGGGCGTGGCGCTCACGCTGCGCGGCGGGGGCCTCTCGCAGAGTGGGCAATCGGTGCCGGAGGAGAGCCACGTGCTCGAGCTCGGCCAGCTCGGCGGGGTGGAGCTCGACCTCGAGCGGCGGCTGATCGCGGTGGGACCCGCGGCGAGCTTCCGCGAGATCGTCGCGCGCGCCGCGCCCGCCGGGCTCGGCCTGCCCGTGCTGCCGCTCAACCTCGACCTCACCGCGGGGGGGGTGCTCTCCGCGGGTGGGTTGGGCAGCGCCTCGCATCGGCACGGCCTGGTCGTCGATCACGTCGAGGCACTCGAGGTGGTGCTCGGCAGCGGCCAGCGGGTCGAGGTCGGGCCCGAGCGAGGCCGCGAGGTGCTCGACGCGGTGCTCGGCGGCCTCGGCCGCGCCGGCGTGATCACGAAGGCGGTGCTGCGGCTGATCCCGACACCTTCGCGCCTCCGCACGCTGGTGCTCGTCCACGCGAGCCTCTCCGACGCGCTCCGCGAGCAGCGGCGTCTGCTCGCGCGGCCCGAGGTCCTCCAGCTCGACGGCGTCTCGGCGCCGGCAGTGCTCGGCCTCGGCCTCGGACCGGGAGGCGAGCGCGCCCCGCTGCGACGCTTCGTGCACGCGCTCCACGTGACCACGTCCGCCGACGTGGATCGTGCGCTCGTTCTCGGCGAGCACGCACACGACGTCCTCCACGAAGAGACCGACGACGCGAGCGCGCACGCGGCGCGCTTCGACATGCGCTTTCGCGCGATGCGCGCGACGGGTGCATGGGGGCAGGCGCATCCGTGGTTCGAGGCGTTCGTTCCGAGCGATCGCATCGAGGAGGCGCTCGCGCTCGCGATGTCGCTGCCTCACTTCCTCGCCGAGCTCGTGCGGTTCGGTCCTCTCGCCGCCGACGGAGGCGGGTCACGGCCTGCGTCCATCGTGTTGCCCGACGGGCCGACCCACGTCGTCGCGCTGCTCCCTTCTGGCGTGCCGCCTCCCTTCGTCGAGGTGGCGCGCGACTCGCTCGCTCGGCTCGATCGCGCCTACGCGGCGCTCGGCGCCAAGCGGTACCTCTCTGGCTGGCTGCCGAACGTGCTCGCAGGGGGGCTCGCGGAGCACCACGGCGCTCGCCGCGCCTCGCTCGAAGAAGTCCGCGCTCGTTGTGACCCGGGGCGCGTCTTCACGAGTCGGCTCCTCCCTCGCGACGCGTGAGGCTTGCCTCTTCGCGCGGCGCGGTGCCACGCTGCCGCCGTGATGAGGGCAACTCCCGTGGACCCGATCGTTCTCGTCGACGATCCGAACTATGCGGTGGGTCGAGCAGGAGACCTGCTCGTGGTGCTGTGGATCGGCGAGACGACACCGGCGGCCGTTCGCCGCGTCGCGGAGCTCGTTCGGACGAGCCGCGATCGCGGCGAGCGTGTCGGCCTGCTGCAGGTGATCCTCCACGCCGCCAAGCCGCCCGACCAGGAGACGCGGGAAGCGCTGATCGAGCTCGTGCGCGGGGGCCGGGACGTGCTCGCCGCGTCTGCGGTCGTGTATCCGGGCGACGGTTTCGTCATGGCGGCGGCGCGCGCGTTCGTGTCGGGCATCGCGATGCTCGCGCGTCCCGGCTTTCCGCACATGGTGTTCCCCTCGCGTCCCGAGGCGGCGGACTGGATCGCGCGTCTGCTCCCGCCCGGTCGCGGGCAGGTCAGGAGCGGCGCCGAGGTCTCGATGGTGGTCGACGCCCTGCTCCGTCGGGTGGGTGCCCCGGACGCGTAGTCGGTGGGCCT
>JBILLJ010000037.1:0-67174 GCA_044376125.1 Sandaracinaceae bacterium | reverse complement strand
AGAAGTGGTACGCGTGGGAAGAGGGCGGAAAGCTGCCCGACGTCGTGATCGAGCTGCTCTCGCCCTCCACCGCCGAGGTGGATCGGAACGAGAAGCGTCGCATCTACGAGCGCGTCTGGAAGCTGCGCGTGTACGTGCTCTACGACCCGATGACGCACGCGCTCGAGGGACACGTGATGGGGCCCGAGGGCCGCTTCGTGACGCTCGCGCCCGACGCGAACGGCGACCTGCCCGTCGAGGTGCTCGGGCTCTCGCTCGGCCTGCGTGCCGGCGATCAATACGAAGAGCCGGGGCCGTTCCTCCGCTGGATCGATCGCGATGGCCAGACGGTCCCGCTCGGTCGCGAGCGCGCCGAGCGAGAGCGAGAGCGTGCCAATCAGGAGCGTGAGCGTGCCGAGCAGGAGCATCAGCTCGTCGAACGAGAGCGCGAGCGCGCCGAGCAAGAGCGCGAGCGCGCCGAGCAAGAGCGCGAGCGTGCGGAGCAAGAGAGAGCGCGCGCCGAGGACGAACGGCAGCGAGCCGACCGGGCAGACCTCCGGGCCGAAGAGGAACGCGCGCGGCGCGAAGCCGTCGAGCGACGCCTCGCAGAGCTCGAAGCGGCCCTCACCGAGCGCGAGCGCTGATCACTCGAAGAGCGCGCGGGCGCTGTTCACTCGAAGAGCGCGCGCGCGCTGGCGGCGACGGTGGCCTGGGGCCAGAGGTCGTCGCCGAAGCCGACGCGGCCGGCGAGCGAGATCACGACGGGCGAGAGATCGAGGCCGAGGCCCAGGCCCGCGCCGCCCGCGTACCAGGCAGTGCCCGCTTCGGTGCCCATCGTCATGGTGCCCTCGACGCCGACGGAGAACGGCCCTGCGACGATCACGTCGACGCCGTACGCGCTCGCCCAGAGGACGCTGCCGTTGCCGACGAGATCGAAGAGCCCGGCCTGTCGCGTGCGGAGGACCCAGCGCTCCGCGAAGCGCAGCGACAGATCCGCCGCGACCGAGAGGCGGCCGCGATCGAGGCCGAGCGCACCGGCGGTCGGCGCCCAGAGGCCGAGCTCCACGGCGAGGCCGAGGCCACCCTCGGGCGAGGCGGCGAGCACGCGCGAGCCGAGCGACACGAAGAGATCGCGCGCGCCACGATCGGCGTCACGGCTCGACTGACCGATCACGTCGAGCGGCGCGATCGCCGAGAGGCGGAGGTAGTCGTCGAAGAGGCCCGCCGTCGCGCCCGCGACGAGGCGCACGCGCGGCGTCGGCTCTCCCAGGCGCGCGCTCGCGACGAGCACACCGAGATGCCCACCCGAGCCGCTGCGCTGTTCGTCGCGCAGACCCACCCAGCTCGGCATCGCCTGCGTTCCGAGGGCCTCCTGGATCGCGACGCGACGCACGGGCTCTGGCGGCGGTGGTGGCGGCGGAGGCGGCGGCGGGTCGGCGACCGCAATCTCCACGCTCGCGAGCACCGTGTCCGGCGCGCTCCGCTCGGCGATCGCGAGCGTGATCGGACCAGCCACCGCCGCGGTCGGCGTGAGCGTCGTGCGCAGCGCCCCCTCCGGCGTCACCACCGGCATCGAGGCCTCACCGCCGCTCGCGCGGACGACGAGCGCATCCCGCGCGAGCGAGGGCGCATCGAGGAGCACGAGCACGTCCGAAGGCGCCTCGCGGCCGAGCTCGGTGATCGGCTGACCGAGCGCGTCGGTGACGCGCGCGCGCATCGCCACGACGCGCAGCTCGAAGCCGACGATGTTCGTGCCGCCCTCGTTCACGCACGTGAGGTAGCCGTCCGCCGCCTGCGCGAGCACCAGCTCGTGGCTCGGTGCGCTCGCGCCGAACGCGCAGACCACACCGCTCGGCACCATCACACGCGTGCCCACGAGCACGGCTTCGCGCGGCGGTGCGCTCGTGAGCGTCATCGCGCGATCCGCGAGCGCATCGAAGATCTCGAGCTCTCCGAGCGCATCGGCCGGCGCCTCGGCGGGCACGGTCTCGCCGGGGCCGAGCAGGCGCACGCCGATCACCTCGAGCACCACGGGATCCGCGGGCCGGCCCTCGAGCAGCTCCGCATCGAGCGTCGAGACGCGCACGTGGTAGCGACCCGGTGGAAGGCCGTGCGCCTCGAAGCGTGTGACCGTCGCGGGCACCGTCGCGGCGAACACGAGATCGCGTCCGTCCTCGCGGCGCGCGATCTCCACGTGGTATTGCGTCGCGTTCGGCGCGGGCGCCCACGCCGCGGTCACGGTGCCACCGCCGAGGTGCGTCGGCGTCGGCGCGAGGCCGAGGAAGAGGCGCTCGGTGGAGGTCCACGTCGGCGGGGTCGGCAGCGGGCGCGGCGGCGTGGGTGGTGCACCTCGCCGCACGTGCGTGCCATGTCCCACCGGCACCTCGATCGCCGTGGCTCCGGCGCCTTCGGCCGTGGTCGTGCCGCGCACGCGGGCCGATCCACCGCGCAGCGCGGACACGCCCGTCGAGCCATCGCGTGCGACACGCACCGCGGTCTCGCCCTGGCCCACGTCGACGTCGGCGGTGGGGGTCTCGATCGCGAGCGGCGCGCCGCCCGAGAGGCTCGAGAGGCGGCTCAGCACCGAGCCCTCGCGGAGCACCGCGCGCGTGCCCTCCTCGCGCATGCGCTCGACGGAGCCGCCGTGCACGATCACGAGCGTCTCGGCGCGGATCGCGGCCACGGCCGACGAGCGGAACGTGAGCTCTGCGCTCGACCGCTCGCCCGTGCTCACGCGTGCGCCGCTCGAGAGCGGGTCGCCCACGCGCGCGCCGGCCCACGTCGGCTCCGAGGGCGCCTGCCTCCGCACGCTGCCGCGCGCATCCGTCACGGTCGCGTCGACGCCGCGCTCGTGCGGCATCGGCAGCTGAAGGACCTGCCCCGCGTGGAGGCGATGCGGCAGCGGCCCGAGCTCGGGGTTGTGCGCGTGGATGCGATCGTAGGCGCGTGGGCTGCCGTACACGCGCTCGGCGATCGTCGCGCACGTGTCGCCCTCGACCACGGTGTAGGGCTCGAGCTGTTGTGCGGACGCACGCGTCGCGAGCGACGCGAGCGCGATCACGATCGCTGCGGAGATCGCGGTGGAGCAGAGGCGCAGGAGGTGGGCTCGCGTGCACATCACGGGGCCTCCACGCAGCGCTCGCGGAGCACGAGATCCGAAGAGCGCGGCTCGACGACGAAGAACTCGACGCGCCGGTTGGTCTGTCGCGCCTGACGCGTGCGGGCTTGCTCGAGCGGATGGAGCTCGCCGCAGCCCCACGCCTCCAGGCGCTCGGCGGCGATGCCGTGCGTGACGAGCCAGCGGCGCACGCTCGCGGCGCGCGCGCGGGAGAGGCGGATGTTCGCGCGGTCGGTGCCCTGATCGTCGGTGTGCCCTTCGATGCGGACGCGCGTCACGTCGGGAGAGCTCTGGAGGATGCTGAGCACGTCGTTCAGCACCGCCGTGCTCGCGGGGAGGATGCGATCGCTGCCCGTCGCGAACTCCACGCGATCGCGGATGACGATCGCGCCGCGCTCGCCGATGTAGGCGCGCGCCGGGCAGCCCGTCACGGTGGCGTCGTCGCTCGCGACACCGGGCGTGAGCGGACAGACGTCGTCGACGTCTGCGACCGGATCCTCGTCGGCGTTCTCTTCCGGACAGCCATCGGCGTCCTGGATCTCGTCGTAGTCCTCGCGATCGAGGAGGCACTGATCCTCGGCGTCGACGATGCGATCACCGTCGCGATCGAGCTGGCCGTAGTCGTCGCGCGAGAAGGGCTCGACCGCGGTGCGCAGCGCCTCGGGCTCCGGCGGCGGCGCCTCGATCGCGTCGGGACCCTCGGCGCTGTCCGTGCCCTCCGTCGTGCCCTCCGTCGTGTCGGTCGGGCTCGAGTCCTCGGTGTCCGAGTCCTCGTGCGCCTCGACAGGCGACGAGCCCTCTTCGACGACGGGCTGCGCGATCTCGGGCAGCGCGAGCAGACCCACCGTGAGCACGCCACGGAACACGGGCGCGCCGTAGCCATCGCCGAGCCCCGGCCCACCGGCGAGGCCGATCACGAGCTCGCGGATCGGTCGCACGCGCACGCCGAGCAGGAGCTCCACGGGTGAGAGCGACGCGGTCGCGAAGCGCGTGAGCGGCGTCGCGCCGTAGCCCTCGAGCGTCGCGTCGAGCACGTCGGGGACGATGTCGACGCCGACGCCCGCGGCCCACGTGAGCTCGTGCTCCACGCGGAGCGTCTGATACGCCGCGGGCTGCCGGAAGCGTGCGCCGAGGTTGGCGGTGATGCGCACCGGCGAGAGGCGCAGCTCCGCCGCGAGCTCGGGCGTGAACGAGACGCCGGCCTCCCCCGCGAGGTCCTGCGACGGTGCGATGGCCTCGGCGGTGGGGATGCTCGCCTCGGCCTGGAGCGCGACCGCGAAGAGCGCGTCGTCGAGCAGCACGGCGCGCAGCGAGAGCGCGACGTCGCCCAGCCCCGCGCCCGACGCGATCGGATCGCGGGTCGCGGGATCACCTGCGGTGCCCGTGCGCCCGCTGAGCAGCAGCACGACCGGCACGCGCAGCGCGACGACGAGCCGATCGAGCACACCGAGCGCGACACCCAGCTGCCCGGTGAGCTGGTGATCGACGAGCGTTCCGCCCGCGCGGCTCGCGGGACCGCGCAGCGGCTCGAGGCCGTAGTCGACATGCAGCGACGCCGAGACGCCGAGGTGCCCCAAGCCCACCGGCCGCGTGACCACGAAGCCATCGCGCGTGGTCTCCGCCGCGCGGTACTGGTCGAGCGTCACGCCCTGCGCTCGAGCCGGGGGCGCCCCCGCGAGCACGATCACCGTCGCGACGCCGAGCGCCGCGAGCCTGCACCGCCATCCGAGCTCGCTCGTGCGCACGATCAGCAATCCTCGTCGACGATGTCGTCGCAGTCGTTGTCGCCGTCGCCGCAAGCATCCACCGCGAATCCGGGCGAGTGCCGGGCGCTGAAGTCGTCGCAGTCGTCCCCGCAGCCGAACGCGCGTGGGCCGTGGCCGTCCATGTCCTCGTCGATCGGCACGTTCGAGCACCCCGTGGCGAGGCACGTGTCCACGGTGCACTGATCGAGATCGTCGCAGAGGATCTCCACGCACACCGACAGCTCCGGATCGCAGGACGGCACGGGCATGCACTCGACGCTCGTGACGGCGCAGTCCATCGGCGTGAGGCATCCCTCGCCGGGCAGGCACGGCGGGCACGGGCCGCCGCAGTCGACGTCGGTCTCGCGCCCGTTCTGCGCTCCGTCGCTGCACGAGCTCGTGCCGACCGCGAAGCACATCGGGTCGCACACCGTGCTCGCGGGCGGCTCGCACTCCTCGCCCGCCATGACGTCGAGCTCTCCGTCGCCGCAGAACGACGTCTCGCCGGGGCCGAGCGTGCAGGCCGCGGTGCAGACCTCGCAGCTCATCGCACCGTAGGGGCAGGCGTTGGTGATCGTGTCGCCGTCGTCGCACTCCTCGGGCGCCTCGACGAGCTCGTCGCCGCAGCCGGGCCCTGCGAGGTCAGGCACGCAGGTCCATGTCTCGAGGTCACAGATCTCGTCGAGATCGCAGTCGAGATCGTCCGAGCAGCAACCGTCGGCGTACACGATCACGTCCCCCTCCGGGCCGAGCTCGCCGAGGCAGTCGACCGAGAGCGCGCAGCACTCCTCGTCGCCCGCCGCGCACGTGGAGCCGGCGCCGGACACGCAGCCTTCGTAGAGGACCTCGGCCATCTCGTCGCACGGCGGCCAGCACGCCTCCTCGACGACCTGCTGACACGACGCGCGCGTCACGACCGTCTGATCCTCGAGGGTGCCGAGGCACTCGGCCGCCACGGCGCAGCACCGTCGGTTGCCCGCGCGGCAGCTTCCCGCGCCGTTGGCGACGCAGTCGACGAAGCGCGCGCGATCGGTCGCCGTACAGGCCGGCAGGCATGCGTCGACCTCGTGGGTCTGGCAGCCCGACGACGCGAGACAGCACGCGGCGAGCAAGGCCGCGAACGAGAGGACGGGAGAGGGCACCCGCATGGGACGGACTATCGCCGCGCCACGCGGCGGGCACAACGAAGACGAGCGGAACCAGCCGATCCCCGAGCGCGAGCGGCGCCTTCGTGTCCTCACGATCTCCCGTTGCGATCGATCGTCGGGAGCGGCGACGCTCGCGAGCATGGCGGACAAGCGGACGAACTGGGCGCAGACGCACGACTTCACACCGGCGCGAGACGCCGAGTCGAAGCGACATCCCCTCACCTTCACCGAGCTGCGCGAGCAGGTCCGCAAGGCGACCGAGGCCGGCCGGCACGTGCACGCGGTGGGCTCGTACTGGTCGTTCAGCGATGCACCGCAAGGCAACGACGTCTCGATCGGTCCGGCCCACGACGAGAAGACCGATCCCGCCATCGCCGGTGGGCCCGACGGGCTCAAGCTCCGCGAGATCGCGAAGGGTCCCAGCTACACGGGCAAGCTCGGCGGCGCGCTCACCGCGAGCGTGAAGGCGAGCGGTCGGAGCTTCGCGCGCGTGGGCTCGCTCGTCGCGGTGAAGGAGGCCATCGACGCGCTCGCGGACGAGGACCTCGCGCTCATCACGATGGGCTCGCGCACCGGCCAGCGCGTCGTGGGCGTGTGCATGACGGGCACGCACGGCGGCGACTTCGATCTGCCGCCGATCGCCGACACCGTCCGCGCCATCCACCTCGTCACGCACGGCGGACAGGACGTGTGGATCGAGCGTTCGAGTGCGCGCATCACCGTCGACTCGGGCGTGAAGCTCCTCGATGGCGTGAGCCCGCAGGTCAAGATCGTCTCCGACGACGCGGTCTTCGACGCGGCGATCGTCGCAGTGGGCGCGCTCGGCGTCGTGGCCTCGCTCGTGCTCGAGGTGCGCGCGATGTACGGCCTGAGCGAGCGCTCGCGGTGGATGCCGTGGCTCGACGTGCGCGCGAAGCTCGTGGACGGCTCGATCTTCACCGACGTCGCCGCGCTGAGCGACCCCGCCGCGCCCCACCCCGCGACCGGTCAGGCCTCCGCGCCGCTCCGCAACGACGGCTATCGACACCTCGAGGTGATGATCAACCCCTACCCCGACGCGGACGGCGTGCTCTGGGCCTTCGTCGCCACGCGCGTGGAGCACCCGAGCTGGGGCGCGGACTTCAAGCGCCCTCCGAACGAGATCAACCGCGTCGCGCTCTTCCTCGCGGTCGAGTCGGGCAACCCCGACCGCTACCACGCGCAGCTGAGCGAGCTGATCGGCTCGACGCGCACCTCGACGCCTAACGCGCACCGGTACCTCTCGGTGCAGGACACCGGCGGGCGCGCACCCGAGCCCGTCTACTCGTCGGAGCTGGTCGTCACCACGAAGAACCAGACGCACGTCGCGACCGTCGACGAGATGCTCCTCCAGATCCAGCGCCTGCAGCGCGACACGGACTTCGAGTTCTCCGGCTTCCTCTCGCTGCGCTTCACACGCGCGAGCCGCGGCGCGCTGGCGATGCAAGAGAGCAGCGACGCGAGCGAGCGCTTCTGCCACGTCGAGGTGTTCGCGCTCCAGGAGATCTTCTGGGGCAAGGCGCGGCCCAAGGAGCTCGAGGGACGCAACGAGGACTACGTCGATGCGCTCTTCGACGTGGCCGCGCGCTTCGGAGGCCGCACGCACTGGGGCCAGTGGGCGCACCCCGAGCACCCGCACTCCATCGAGCAATTTCCTCGTGGAGATGCGTTCCTCGAGGCCAAGCGAACACTCGCGGGCGCCGCACCGATCGCCTCGTTCGACAACCCGTTCACGGTGCGCGCGGGGCTCGTGCCCACGAGCGGCTGGGCCTTCGTCGGCGATGGCGTGGTCCCGACACGCGCGACCGCCGCGCCCTACGACACCCGCGCGCTGCGCGAGCGTGCGCCCACGGCCCTCGTGCGGGGCACGCGCACGTTCGTGGCCGCTGCGAGCGGTGACGGCGTGCCCGCGCTCTCGTCGCACGACGGCACGCGCTCGCGCTCGTTCGTCGGCCTCTCGCTCGATGCGCCGCGCCACGTCGAAGGCGCTCTGGTGCTCGCGGCCAACCAGGACGAGCGTCTCGAGCTCTTCGCGCGCGTCGACGACGGCCGCATCGTCCACGCGTGGGCACGCAAGAAGCCCGATCTGAAGCTCACGTCGTTCACGGACTTCGACGGCGCCGAGCGCTTCGTCGCGTCCCCCGCGGTGGTCCGCGAGATCGGCGGCCGCCTCGTGATGCTCGCCGTCGACACGAACAAGAAGGTGCTCCGCCGTCGCCAGCGCGACGCGGGTGGCACGTGGCACGGCTGGAACGCGACTGGCTCACCGTTCATCGCGGGCGGCTGCGCCGCGGTGTGGGATCAGGGCGTCGTGATCGGGGCGCGCGACACGAGCGGCAAGATCGTGCTCGGCGCGCAGGTGATCGCCCCGGGCCAGACGAGCGCGGAGCCGGACGCCGCCTTCCAGTGGCACACGACCGGCGAGAGCGCCGACGCGGATCCCACGATCGTCACGAGCCCGCAGGGTGTGGTCGTCGTGTACTTCCAGGCGAACGTGCTCCGCGCGTTCGCGGTGCCCGCGAGCACGCTCCGCGCGAGCACCGCGCCCGTGCTCCATGCCGTGAGCAACCCCGGCTCACCTCCGCTCGTCGCCTCGCAGCCCGGCGCGATCGTCACGAGTGGCGAGCTCGTCGTCGCCTATCCCATCGCAGGCGGCGCGCTCGCGCGACACCGACACGCCCTCGTGGGCGGCACGTGGAGCGCCGAGACCCTCGTCGAGGCCAAGCTCGTGAGCGCCGTGACGCTCGTCGCCACGGGCGCGCACGTGACCGCCATCGGCAAGCTCGCGCACGACCTCGTCGTGCGTCGCGTGATCGTCTGATCGCGGCATGCGGCGCGATCAGGTCGGCGCGTCGAAGAACGCGCGCTCGGCGGACCGCGGGTCGAACATCGCCGATCCATCGAAGACGCGATCTCACAGACACACGCCGTACTCGCGACCGGAGTGGCGCAGGGGCGTCGTGTACGACGCGCAGGTGCCGGACACGCACGGAGCGCCGCCGACCTCGCACTGGGGGCGACAGCGGAGCTCGCCCCCGGTGTCCGCGCAGGTGAGGCCCGGCGCGCACTCGCGGGGGCGCGTACAGATTGCGCCTTCGGCCAAGCCCGTCGGCGCCGAGCAGGCCGAGCCGAGCACGGCGGCTCCGTCGGGCACCGACGGCACCGGGAACACGAAGCAGGCGGTGCCCGCGGCGCAGCCGGTCTGCGCGACGGGGTCGCAGTCGAGCGCGCAGAGGCCGAGCCCCGCGACGGGCGGGCTCAGCTGGGTGCACGACCCGCCCGAGGCGCAGTCCGCGGCGCTGCCGCAGTAGCGCACGCACGTCCCGGGCGGCTCACGCCCGCCGAACTTCCCGCAGTTGAGCCCAGGCGCGCAGTCGGCGCTGGTGACGCAGAGCGCCCCCTCGCCCGCGACCCCTCGCGGCGAGCAGACACGTGTTCCGTCCACCTCCGGCGCGCAGCCCGCCCCCGGCGCGCAGCCGCACTGAGGTGAGAGCACGCGGCAAGGCGACTCCGCGCAAGCGCCGGCGTCGTCGAGCGCGGCCCACGCGTCGCTCGGCGCATCGACCGAGGCATCGGGCACGAGAACGACGCTGCCGTCCTCGGCCGGGCTCGAGTCCATCTCCGAGACGCGCGTGTCCGCGGACCCAGAGGCGTCGCGACTCGAGCCGTAACCGACCCGCCCGCAGGCCGCGAGGAGCACGACACAGATCAGGGTGCACAGTCCGTGTGCGGCCTTCATCGGCACGCGCATCGTAGCGGACCCCGCGAGACGCGCCCATCTCGCGGGCTCTGCTCGAACGGGCGCAAACGCCACCGGCGCATGGGCAGCGGCGCCATGCACGTTCGCGCGATCAGGTCGGCGCACCGAGGAACGCGTGCTTGCGGATCGCGGTCCAGAGGGCGGCCATGCCCTCGCCGGTGTCGGCGCTCGTCGCGATGACGCTCACCGGCACCGCGTGATCGCGACTCGCCTTCTTCACATCGGCGGCGATGTCGCGGAGGCTCTTCTCGCGCTCGTTCCTGCCGACCTTGTCGATCTTCGTGATCGCCACGATCGTCGTGCGCTTCACGTGCGCGAGGTACTCGAGCAGCTGGGCGTCTTCGTCCTCGAGGCCGCGGCGTACGTCCACGAGGAGCACGACCACGCGCAGGCTCACGCGGCTCTCGAGGTAGCCCTCGATCATCGGGCCCCAGCTCTTGCGCTCGGACTTGCTGCGCTGCGCGAAGCCGTAGCCGGGCAGATCGACGAGATCGACCTGCGCGCGCTCGCCCACCTTCGCATCGTTCGTGGGCTTGCCCACGCTCGCGGGCTCGGCGGGTGCGCCTTCGACCGCGGCCCCGGGCTCGGAGGCCGGAGGCGACGGCGGCAAGCGCAGCGTCGCGCGGAAGAGCGAGAGCCCGCGGGTCGCGCCGGGCGTGGAGCTCGTGCGCACGAGCTTGCGCCGGTTGACGAGCTTGTTGATGAGGCTCGACTTGCCCACGTTCGATCGCCCACCGAACGCGACCTCCGCGAGCATCGGCGGAGGCAAGCCGTCGTGGTCCTTCGCGTGCGCCACGAACACGGCGTCGAGGATGTCGAGGCCCGCCATCGACGTGCTCGAGGTCGGCTTCTTTGGCGCGGCCTGCGAAGGCGCACCCTTGGAGCCCTTCGCGGGCGCGCCCTTCGAGGCTTGGCCCTTCGTGGAGGTCGGCGTCTTCTTGGCGCCGCTCACGTCAACGGTCCCACGGCCGCCTCGGCCGCGCGCACGAGCGTGCTCTCGTCGATGAGGCGCTCGCAACGCTGGATGTCCGGGTAGAGCACGCGATCCTCCGTGAGCGTGGGAACGGCCTCGCGGAGCGCGCGGTGCGCGGCGCGCACCCCGACTCCGCTCTCGAGCGGCTTGCGGAGGTCGAGGCCCTGCGCCGCGACCATCGCCTCGATCGCGAGCACGGTGCGCACGTGCGCCGCGACCTGCGCGCACTTGCGCGCCGAGATGGTGCCCATCGAGACGTGGTCCTCCTTGCCCGCCGAGCTCGGGATCGAGTCCACGCTCGAGGGGTGGCAGAGCACCTTGTTCTCGCTCACGAGCGCCGCGGCCGTGACCTGCGCGATCATGAAGCCCGAGTCGAGCCCGCTGCGCGGCGCGAGGAACGGCGGCAGGCCCGAGCTCATCGCCGGGTTCACGAGCTGCTCGATGCGCCGCTCGGCGCAGTTCGCGAGCTCGGCGATCGCGATGCACGCGGCGTCGAGCGCGATGGCGAGCGGCTGCCCGTGGAAGTTGCCTCCGCTGATGAACTCGCCGTGTCCGTCGTCGTCGGCGAAGACGAGCGGGTTGTCCGTGGCCGCGACGAGCTCGCGCTCGAGCACCTGTCGCGCCCAGCGCAGCGTGTCGCGCGTGGCGCCGTGCACCTGCGGCATGCATCGCAGCGAGTAGGGGTCCTGCACTTTCTTGCAGTCCTTGTGGGACTCCGCGATCGCGCTGTCGGCGAGGAGCGCGCGGAGGTTCCGTGCGGTCTCCTCCTGCCCCGGGTGCGGGCGCACGCGCTGGACGCGCGCATCGAAGGGTCGCGAGCTGCCCTCGAGCGCCTCGAGGCTCATCGCGCCCGTGAGATCGGCCGTCGTAGAGAGGCGCTCGCCGTGTCGCACCGCGAGCACACCGACCGCGAGGATGAGCTGCGTGCCGTTGATCAGCGCGAGGCCCTCCTTGGCCTCGAGCTCGATCGGCAGGAGCCCTGCCGCGCGCAGGGCCTCGAAGCCGGGCACGACGTGCCCAGCGTGCCCATCGCGATCGAAGTGGGCTTCGCCTTCACCGATGAGCACGAGCGCGAGGTGCGCGAGCGGCGCGAGATCGCCCGACGCGCCCACCGAGCCCTGCGCCGGCACACACGGATGCACGCCACGGTTCAGCATCTCCACGAGGAGATCGACGATGACCGCGCGCGCGCCCGAGAAGCCCATCGCGATGGTCTGCGCGCGCAGCGCCATCATCGCGCGCACGACCTCGCGCGGCAGGAGCGCTCCGACGCCGCACGCGTGACTGCGCACGAGGTTGCGCTGGAGCGCGCGCACCTGATCGGCCGCGATGCGCGTCTCGGCGAGCGCGCCGAAGCCCGTGTTGACGCCGTACACGTTCGGCGCCGCATCGCCGCGCGCCGCGAGGTCGTCCACCAGCTTGCGCGAGCGATCGATCTTGTGACGCGCCTCGAGCGGGAGCTCGACGATCGCCTCCCCTCGCGCGATGGACTCGAGCGTCTCGAGGGTCCAGGCATCACCGAGGCGAGCGTGGGGCTTGTGCGGGGCAGCGTGCGCGTGCATGGGGGTCGCGAGCGTGCCGCCCGCCCCCTCCCACCGCAAGGAGCGAGGTGCGTCACACGCTCGCACGCCCGACCATGTACGATGGCCACGTGGCTCGGCTGTTTCGACCCGCGTCGTTCGCGCTGCTCGTGCTGGTGTCCGGCTGCGGGCGCATCCGCCTCGATGCCCGCGACGCCGGCCCTCCGATCGCCGATGCGCCCTCCGCGCTCGATGCACCCTTCGCGCTCGATGCGCCCTTCGCGCTCGATGCACCCTTCGCGCTCGATGCGCCCTTCGCGCTCGATGCACCCTTCGCGCTCGATGCGCCCTTCGCGCTCGATGCGCCCTTCGCGCTCGATGCACCCTTCGCGCTCGACGCAGCCTCTCCCGACGTCTTCGTCGCGATCGATGCCGCAGCCCCGGACGCGTTCGTGGCGACGGACGCGTTCACCGGAGACTGGCGTGCGCTCGGTCCGTGGGCCTACTACCCGCTCGACGGCGACGGTCGCGATCTCGCGTTCGTGGGTGGCGACCTCGCATGCACGACCTGCTCGTTCGTCGCGGGCCGCACCGGCGGCGGCGCGGTCCTGCCGGATCTCGTCACCGTGCCCGATCGCAGCCGGAGCTCGTCGGACTACAGCGCCGCGCTCTGGATGTACTGGCCCACCGTGTTCCCCGGCGCCTACTCCGGCTGTGGCACCGTGATCACCGAGCGCAGCTCGCTCGAGGCCGACGACGAGCCGACGGCCATCCAGGTCTACCAGCGCACCGACGGGCTCCTGATCTCGGGCGTGCGCGTCCCCTCGACGCGCTGGGTGCACGTCGCCGTCGTCTACCGCGCCGCCTCGCGCACCGGCGAGCTCTACGTGGATGGCGTGCTCCGCGGCACGGGCAGCTCGGCCGCGACGGACTCGCTCTCGATGCTGCGCCTGGGCGGCGGCCTCTGCGAGGTCGTGATCGACGACGTCTTCGTCTTCGATCGCGCCATCACCGCGGACGAGGTCACGACGCTGTTCGCGCTCTGAACCGATCACCTGGTGGGTGCGTGGGCGCGGCAGTGGGCGCCGAGATGACTGCGAACGAGCGACTCGCCTCGTCGTCGGGCCGCTACCAGCCGCAGCGCCGGAGATCGATGGCGGCGGGGATGAGCCGCTGTGCCACGTCTGGGGCCATCAGAAAGAGGATGCATCGGGCGTCGTCGCGGCTGGACAGGCGGTGGAAGCGACGCGCGTCGCCGCTCGCCGCGAGCTCTCCGTCGAACGTCTCTGCGAGCCGGAAGAGCGGGAGTTCGTCGAAGTCGATGGTGTGGGTCGCGCCGCTCCGTGCCTCGAGCTCCAGGTGATCGCGCGCCGCACGCGTGCACCGGAGGAGCGGTTGCCCCGCGAGCTCGCACATCCCCTTCACGGTGATGGCATCGATGCTCTGGTCCTCCTGAACCGACGCGCGATCTTCGAGCGCGCGCGCCCGATCGGCGTAGTAGTGCTCGAGCACGGTGAAGAGGTCGGGCGAGGCACGGGCCCAGGCCTTCGCGGGGAACAGATCGTCGAGCAAGCCGGGTGTGAGCCGTCGAAGGAGCCCCTCTCGGCGCAACCCTTCGACCGCTGCCGTCGTGCGCGGATCGAGCGAGGTCGGGGATCCCTTCTCGCTGCTCGACTCGTGTCGCACGTAGGACGACACGTCGCTCGGCATGGGCCCGATCGGACCGGCCAACGGCAAGCGCGAGCCATCGGCCCGCACCACCGCGGCGTACGCGAGGATCCCGTAGGCATCGACGAGCCGCTCGACGAGCATGACCTGCTCTCCCTTGGTCAGCGGCGTCGGCCCCGCGGTGACCACGCGCCCACCAACCTTGATGTGAGTGCGTCCGTGGGCGGAGAGCGTGACCTCGGCCGCGTCGTGCGCCGATGCATCGCCGGTCGGCAGGCAGCGCCGGACCCGCCAATCGATGCGATCTCCGCTCGCCTGGAGCTGAGAGGCGCTGACCCAGGACACGCGGTGCTTGCCCACGATGCCCACCACGTCGGCGCCTCTGGCCCAGAAGAGCGCGGGTCGTCCTTTCTCGATCGCGCGCACGTCCTCGGCGATGACGGGCGGAAGCGGGATCACGCGCCGCGCACCATCACGCGTCAGCGCGAGCGCGAGATCGGGTTGGGAGCGCAGCTCGATCCGCCAGCCCTGCACATTCCCCAGCACGGGCTCGTGCGAAGGCATGGAGACCTTCTTGCTGGACGCAGGCGTGGTGACGGTGCCGTGGCCATCGGATGCGACCCACAGGTCCTCGAAATCGTCGCGTTCTCGTCGCGAGAGACCCACGGCGCGCTCCGCACACGCGTAGGGGAAGGCGGCTGGCCCAGGTGCGAAGTCCACCACCACGAGGAGGAGTTCGGTCATGGCCAAGCCGTCACATGTTCCGTCGCGTTCCTACGCGGGCCCTCAGTCGACGAACGTCATCACTGCCCGAGCGGCCACGCTCGGCGCCGCGCCGTGGAGGAGCACCGCGGCGGAGCTCAGAGGATGAAGCGCGAGAGGTCCTCGTTCTTCACGATGGGCCGCAGGCGCTCGTCCACGTACGCGCGATCGATCGTGACCGACTCGCCGCCCAGCTCGGCGGCCTTGTACGAGAGCTCCTCGAACACCGCCTCGAGGATCGTGTGCAGGCGCCGCGCGCCGATGTTCTCCATGCGCTCGTTGGCCTCGCTCGCGTACTCGGCCATGGCCTCGATCGCGTCGTCGGTGATCGTGACCGCGACGCCCTCGGTCGAGAGCAGCGCCTGGTACTGCTTGGTGAGCGCGTTCTTGGGCTCCTTCAGGATCCGCACGAAGTCCGCCTTGCCGAGGGACTCCAGCTCGACGCGGATCGGGAAGCGGCCCTGGAGCTCGGGGATGAGGTCGGAGACCTTGGCGACGTGGAACGCGCCGGCCGCGACGAAGAGCACGTGGTCCGTCTTCACCGGCCCGTACTTCGTGTTGACCGTGCTGCCCTCCACGATCGGCAGCAGATCCCGCTGCACGCCCTCGCGCGAGACGTCGGGCCCCTGCTGTGCGCCCTGCCGCCCCGCGATCTTGTCGATCTCGTCGAGGAACACGATGCCCGCCTGCTCGGTGCGCTCGATGGCCTCGCGCACGATGGCGTCCTGATCGACGAGCCGCTGGGCCTCCTCGGCCTCGAGCAGGCGGAGCGCCTCCTTCACCTTCACGCGACGGCGCTTGGTGCGGCCCTTCATGCCGGGCACGTTGGAGAACGCGTCGCGCAGGCCCTTCTCGAGATCCTCCATGCCCTGCATGCCGGAGAACATCTGGACGATCGGCACGTGATCGTCGGCCACGTCGAGCTCGAGCGTCTCGTCGTCGAGCGAGCCGGCGCGGAGCTTCGTGCGCAGCTCGGTGATCACGCTGTCGGGCGGAGGCGGAGGTGGGGGCAAAGGCTGCGGCATGCCCATGAGCAGCTGGCCGAGATTGCCGAACCCCGGTGGGCCCGGCGGCGCCGAGGGCGGAGGAGGCGGCGGCCGATCCTGCGCCGCGCGCTTGTTCGCGATCATCACGACGAGCCGCTCCTCGGCCGCATCGTGCGCGCGCGTCTTGACGTTCTCGATCGCCTCGGCGCGCACGAGGTGCAGGCCCTGCTCGACGAGGTCGCGCACGATCGACTCGACGTCGCGCCCCACGTAGCCGACCTCGGTGAACTTCGAGGCCTCGACCTTCACGAACGGCGCGTTCGCGAGCTTCGCGAGCCGGCGCGCGATCTCGGTCTTGCCGACGCCCGTCGGCCCGATCATCAGGATGTTCTTCGGCGCGATCTCGTCGCGCAGCTCGGGCGGCACCTGCTGCCTGCGCCAGCGGTTGCGGAGCGCGATCGCGACGGCCTTCTTCGCCTTGTGCTGCCCGACCACGTAGCGGTCGAGCTCACCGACGAGCTCGCGTGGCGTGAAGCTCTTCATCGTCATGCGCCGATCTCCTCGACGGTGATCTCGGTGTTCGTGAACACGCAGATCTCGCCAGCGGTGCGGAGCGCCTCGCGGCAGATCTCGGGGGCCGTGAGCTGCGTGTGCTTGAGCAGCACGCGGCCCGCCGCGAGCGCGTAGCTTCCGCCCGAGCCGATCGCGACGATGGAGCCGCCTTCGCTCACGTCGGGCTCGATCACGTCGCCCGTGCCCGACAGCAGGAGCATCGTGCTCGCGTCCATCACGACGAGCATCGCCTCGAGGCGACGCAGGAAGCGATCGGTGCGCCACTCCTTGGCGAGCTCGACGGCTGCACGCGAGAGCGCGCTCGGCGCATCGCCCGCGCGCAGCGCCTCCAGCTTGGACTCGAAGCGCTCGAGGAGCGTGAACGCGTCGGCGCTCGCGCCCGCGAAGCCCGCGATCGCGCGGCCGTTCGCGATGCGGCGCACCTTGCGCGCGCCCGACTTCATCACCGTGTTGCCGAGCGACACCTGGCCATCGCCCGCCATCGCGGCGCGTCCGTCGCGGCGCACGGCCACGATGGTCGTCGACCTCCAGCGATCCTGCTTCTCACTCACGTCGTGAACCTCCGACAGGGGCCGGCATCGTAGCGCGCGCGAGCGCACGCGAGCCTGCCCGTTCGTGCACCTCGTGCGCGATGCGGCACCCTGCTTGCAGAGCGGCGCCGAATGTCCTGCCCCGGTCGCTCTGCGCCACGTCTCTGCGCGTCTGCCCTCTACGCGTGGGCGCTCTGCGCGCTCGCCTGCGCGGTGGGGAGCCTCGCGGTCTCGGGCTGCTACCGGACGCACATGCGCCGTGAATTCACTGACGGCGGGACCGAAGCGCGCGATGCACCAGTGGCAGACGCGGGCATCACGACGGCCGTGACCATCGCGTGCGGTGAAGCGAGCCCGCCGCCGAGCGCAGAGGGTGTCGAGCCCTGCGAGATCGCAGGGACGGGCGATCACGACGGCGACGGCTTCGCCGACGAGGTCGACTGCAACGGCTGCGTGCCGCAGATCAACGCGGGCGCGTACGACATCCCCGGCAACGGCCTCGACGAGGACTGCTCGGGCACCGACGCGGCGCCGTGCCGCGACACGGCCATCAGCCCCGACGACGGCTCCGCGCGGAGCGCCGCGAACGCGCTCGGCCTCTGTCTGTCGTCGGGTGCGAGCACGGAGCGCGAGTGGCTGCGGGCGGCCTCGTGGCAGGACACGTCCTTCGCGCCGCACACCACGACCGAGATGCACCGCGTCGGCGACGGCTTCGGGCGCTACGGGCCGTACGCCGGTCGACGCATGCTCATCCTCTCGACCGGCGTCGCCAACGACGGCCTGCCCGCGAGCGCGAGCTGCGTGGACGAGGCGCTCCGCAGCGAGTTCCCGCCGGGCTTCCCGATGGACTCGCCCGCGTGCCCCGGCGTCTCGAGCGGGCCGGTGATGGACTCGGTCGCGCTCACGATCGAGCTCGACGTGCCCACGAACGCGATCGGCCTGCGCTTCACGTCGAACTTCATGACGCGCGAGTACCCGGACTATCTCTGCTCGCCGTTCAACGACGTCTACGCGGTGCTCATGACCGACGTCGCGAGCGGTGAGCTCCGCAACATCGTGTTCGATCGCGAGGGCAACCCGCTCACGGTGAACAACGCGCTCCTGCGCACGTGCGTCGCGCGAGGCCCGCTCGTGTGTGAGCTCGGTGACGCGCCCCTGCGCGGCGCGATCCCGTTCTCGTGCGGCGAAGGCACCGAGGGCCTCGTGGGCGGCGGCACCGACTGCGTGCAGACCACCGCGCCCGTCGTCGCGGGCTCGCGCATCACGATGTCCTTCATGATCTGGGACTCGGGCGACGGCTTCCTCGACTCCGTCGCGCTCGTCGACGGCTTCGAGTGGGTGCTCGCGCCCTTCGAGCAGCGCGCGCGCTGAGCCTCGCGGCGGCGCGGCCGTCAGGGCGCGAGCTCGATCGCGACCCGCACCACGGCGCCTTCGTCCAGGCCGGGCAGCACGACGCGCTCGATGCGGCCGACGATCCCGACGAGCAGCGACCGCGCGATGCCAGACGGACGCTCGACCCGACAGTGGGCGATGCTGCCGCTGGCGCCGAGCTCCAGCGCGAGCCCGACGCGTCCGCGCAGTTGGGGCGTGTCGACGAGCGCGGCACGGTAGAGCGCGCGGATGTCCGATGCCGCCTCGTCGAGCGGCGCGCGGAGCGCGGCGTCTCTCCGGCGTCGCCCCGCGAGCACGATGCGGACGCGACCCACCTCCGCAGGCAGCGCGTGCTCTCGCTCGCAGTGATCGAGGCGCGCGACCTCTGTGGCGGCGAGGGAGGTGAGCGCGCCGAGCCCGTACGGCCCTCGAGCGACGCGAGCAACTCGGTCACGTCCTCGACCTGCTCCGCGCAGATGCCGTTCGTCCGCGCATGCGCGAGCAGAGGCTGCGCGCTCGCCCGGACGTCGTCGGCGCTCGGGGTGTGGGCCTCCGTCGCGCGAACGCGGGGGCCGCTCCCGATCTCTCCACGACACGCGTGCGCGACGAAGGCCCCGTCCTGGACGAACGCGGCGAGCCGCGCGCGCAGCACCGTGCCCGCGGGCGCATCGCGATAGAGCGCGATGGCCGCGAGCAGCTCCGGCTCCCCGCAGCCGCTCCGACCGCGAGACGCCGCATCGATGGCCTGAAGACGCGCCTCCGTGAGCTCCTGCGCGCGGCTCGGCGACGGCACCAGCGCCAGAGCGCCCAGCGCCAGGACCGCCAGCACGAGGACCGCGACGAGCACACCTCTCATGTGACTCTCACCTCGGGCCCCTCGTTCGACGCGGCCCGCGCACCGATCACTCGCAGGCGCGCAGGCGCGCGAGCGCGAGCGTGCCGCCGGGCGCGGTGAGCCAGCCGACGTCGCCGCCCTCGAGCACGAAGAAGTCGCTCGCAGACGAGAGCGCGGCGCCGGGCAGATCCACGGGGCCCTCCATCATCGTGCCGGACGCGTCGAAGCGCGCGATGCGGTCGGTGCCGTCGGCGCTCCACGCCACGACGAAGCCCGCGCCGTAGCGCGCGGCGTGCACGTCGGAGTCGCGCGCGGCGTCGGTGGTGAGCCAGGCGAGCGTGCCGCGCGAGCCGTCGTTGCCGACGTGGATCAGCGCGACGTCGTGCGAGGCGCGCATGTCGGTCGCGGTGAACGAGATCCAGAAGCCATCGGCCATCGGCACGATGCCACCGAGCGAGGTGCCGTACCCACCCGCGCAGTTCGAGCCCATCTCGTCCGAGTAGAGCTGCGCCGTGCGGTGATCGAAGTGCACGCCCTTGCTCGGGTAGCAGTCCGAGCTGCACACGGGCCCGAGGCGCGTGTCGTTGTGCTCGAGCCGCACCTCCATGCTGTGGCTGCAGCCCCAGTCCCAGCGCGTCGAGGCGGGTTCGCCCGTGGCGGTGAACATGCGGAGCTGATCGCCGTAGTGCGCGATGCCGTCGGGCCAGAGGCGATTGACCGTGTAGTACGCGGCCCACTCGCTGCCGGTGTAGTCGAGGCGCCCGTAGCGGATGAGCGCACCGAACCACTCGTTGTTCGTCACGTCGTGTGGCACCTCGCCGAGCAGGCGCTGCGAGAAGCGCGGCGCGCCGTCGTGCCCGACGCCCACGAGGTAGAGCGCGTCCGAGCCGCGCGCGACGATCACACCGTACGCGTCGCTGCTCGTGTCGAAGCCCCAGAGCTCACCGCCCTCGATCGAGATGGGCGCGCCGAAGCGCGAGCCATCGCCCGCGAGCGCCTGGATGGTCGTGCTCGATCCACCGAACGCCGCCGCGACGCCTCCGCCCGCGAGCGGCGCCCCGAAGAGCGGCGGGCTCGCCGAGAGGCCCGGAACGCTCGTCACGCTGAGCCGAGACGCGAGGCCGCCCATCGCGCACGGTCCGCCATCGAAGGGTGGGAGCGAGCCCGTGTCGATCGGAGGCGAGGCGCCCGTGTCGATCGGAGGCACGCCCGTGTCCGGTCCGGGCCCCGTGTCGAGGCCCGGCCCACTCGCGTCGAGGCCACCCCCGAGCGCGTCGGGCTCGTCCGACGTGCGCAGCGTGCCTTCGCACGCACCGAGCAACACCAGCACGATGGGGAGCAGAGAGCGGGGAGCCGCGTTCGCGAGGCGCGTGCACATCCTCCGAGGATACGCCCTGCCCGCGCGGAGGTGCGCCTCCCCTACGCGAGCGATGTCGAGTCCTCTTCCCCGTGAGCCGCTTCTCGTGACCAGCCAGGGGCGTCCCGGGTGCCTGCAACGGTGCTCAACGGTCGCGGATCGGCTTGCCCCACTTGTCGATCTCGAGCTGGCACCGCGTGCAGGTCCAGCCGCCCCACAGCGCCTGTCGAGCGTTCTTCGGCACACGCATCGTCGGCGCGGCGCTGTGGCACTGCGGGCACGTCGCACCCTTGAAGTTGATCCCCCAGCGCCCCTCTCGCCTCACCGTGTCGACGATCGTCAACGCGAGCACCACGAACGTCGCGAGCGCAGGCAGCCCGCACACGAGCGTGACCACGAGCAGGACGACGAGCTCACCGACGCCGACACCGAGCACGACGCGAGCATCCACCTCGCTCGCATCGCGATCAACCACGGTTCGATCGACGAGAAGGCAGCGCGCCAGCGGCGTCTCGCGGCTTTCTTCGAGCAGGCGGCCGAGCCGCCTACGCTCCACCCATGACCGCGGCGCTCGAGACGCAGATCGCGACGTACCTCGACTGGCTCGAGCACGAGCGGCGGAGCCCCGCGTCCACGCGTGAGACCTACGCGCGCGCGCTCTTCGCGCTGCGAGACTTCTGCCTCGAGAAGTCCCTGCCGCTCGACGCGGAGCGCCTGTCGCTGATCGCGCTCCGCGGCTGGCTCGCGCGTCTGTTCGAGACCGATCAGCCGAGCACGATCGGCCGCAAGGTCGCGACGGTGCGCGCCTTCTATCGCTTCCTCTTCCGCAAGGGCTTCGTCACGAAGAACGTCGCGGCGCAGCTCAAGAGCCCGAAGATCCGCAAAGGGCTGCCCCGCTTCCTCACCGTCGACGAGGCCTTCCGCGTGGTCGAGGCGCCCACCGAGGACGCGCACCGCGAGGAGGCGCTGCGCCTGCGCGATCGGGCGATCCTCGAGATGCTCTACGGCGCGGGTCTTCGCGTGAGCGAGCTGCGTGCGCTGCGCGTGAGCGAGCTCGATCTCGTGCAGAAGCGCGTTCGCGTGATGGGCAAGGGCCAGAAGGAGCGCCTCGCGCCGTTCGGGGCGCCTGCGCTCGAGGCCCTGCACGCGTGGCTCGAGGTGCGCCCGCTGCTGCTCGCGCGTGCCCGCAGCGAGCTCGACGCCGCGGCGCGCGACGCGCTCTGGCTCGGCGAGAAAGGCACCGCGCTCACCGTGCGTCAGATCCAGAACGTCGTGCGCCGCTACGGCGCGCTCGGCGCCGGCCGTGGAGATCTCCACCCGCACGCGCTGCGTCACTCCTACGCGACGCATCTCCTCGATGCGGGCGCCGATCTCCGCGGCATCCAGGAGCTCCTCGGCCACGCGAGCCTCGCGACCACGCAGCGCTACACGCACGTCTCGGTCGACCGCCTCATGGCCGTCTACGACAAGGCCCACCCCCTCGCCCACGAAGAGTGACAAGCTCTACCGAGGCTCTTCGATCGAGAGCACGGCTGGCCTCAGATCAACGGCACACCATGGGGCACTCGCCCACTCACCGTCGTCGCCTCGAAGGATCCACCGAGTCTGCGGCGTTGGGTCAGATGACACCGCTACTGCCTCATCCTCCCGGCATCTCCGTGCAGCCCACGGCGGGCTCGACTGGCAGCTGTGCCGAACTCTTCACATGGGGGTCACCATGAACGTCGGAGACACTCGAAAGTGGTCGATCGCCCGCACGTGCCTTGCATGCTCCCTGTTGGGGACCCTGGCCGTGTCATGCGGTACCGATGGCGTTCCGATGTCCGAGTGCGAGTTCGGCTTGTACTGGGCCGACTGCGGAGGGAACGGCGAGCCGCTTCTGGGATGCGATCGCTCGACAGGGGACTGTCGATGGTTTGCGAATGGTCTCGCCGCACAGAACCACGCGGTGTCCGACTGCCCCGCGGACGACGTCTGCTGTCACGACGCCTGGCCTTTCGAGGATTTCTCGCCTTCCGCCGATATCTTGGAACACGCACGCGCCTCTCTTTCGTTGGCGCGGACGGGCGTTCTGACCCGGCGCGGCGTGAGCGACGTGTCTGTGGTCGCCGACCTCGTCGGAGGGTCTCGGAGCCTCACGATTCGTTGCCTGGGCGGCGGGGAGCCTACCAGCTTCCCGTGCAGCGACGTTGGCTCTGGTGGGAGCGTCGCGCGGCTGGGCGAATCAGTCGTCATCCTCTTCGAGCGCGGTTCGTATCGATTCGAGCTCGAGGTCGTGACCGGGGAATCGCCGGAGCAGTGGTCGGTGAACCTCTATCATTCGCAGGTATGGATGCGGGATCCGACTCCCGTCGCCTCCTGCAACAACTACCGGGTGGGCACCGAATGGGTCGTCTCCGGCGTGCTGCACCTCAATACGCTGGATCACTCAGATCTCGACTCCTTTCATGGCCGCTTCGATGGCGAGATCGACGGCAACCAGTTCGTCATGGAGTTCTGAGGGGAGTGCCTCTCATGCTGATCATGCGGCGTGGATTTCCAGCGATCGCTGCGTGAGCGCGAGTTGACAGGCGCGTTCCCACCAACCGCTAAGCACGTGGGCGCGCATGGTGATCACGCGGCCGCCGCTCTTGTCCTTCCAGCGTGCGCCCGCGCGCTTCGACGTGTTGTTCCGCCGTCCTCTTGCCCACCGCGAGCTCGACGCGATGAGCGTGTTGAGGTCCGCCGCGAGCTCCGCCCTCGCCTTCTCGCCGAGGTACGTCTCCACGGGCAGCGCACCGATCTCGGCGAACGGTGGCGCGATCACGTCCGGCAAGAGCGACGCGAGATCGGCCGGCTGCTTGGCGGCGTGGCGACGCTCCGCGATGGCCGTGAGCAGCGCGTGCGCGCGGCTCTGCGCGGGATCGGGGTCGCGGCCCATCAGGCGCAACACCATGGACACCGCGGCCTCGAGCGTGGCGCGTGCGCCATCGACGTCGTGATCCCAGCGGGCCGAGCGGCGCTCGAGCGCGCTCAGGAGATGGAGCGGCTCACCCGCGTCGCTGCCCGGCGTGATCACGCGGACGTGCGTGCTCTCGCAGTAGTGGGCGAGATCACGCTCGGTGATCGACCAGTTGGTCAGCTCCTTCTTCCGCGTGGCGGCGACCTGCTCGACGAGCGGCTTGTCGGCGACGCCGTCGTCGCCGCGCGCGGCCTCGACCCACGGCGCGAGGTGCTTCGCGTCGAAGCTCGGGAACGCGAGCTTGAGGTTCGCGAGGTCCCCGTTGATGTCGAGGAGCAGCACGGGGCTCTCCGCGCGCAGCGCCTCCTCGACGAGCACCGTCACCAGGCCCGTCTTGCCCGAGCCCGTCATGCCGACGACCACGCCATGCGTGACGAGGTCGTCGGCATTCAGGTCGGCGCCGGTCGGAACCGGGCCGTCTCCGGTGGAAACCAGGGCGAATCCAATCCGAACCGGGCCGGCTCCGGTTTCGTCCGGCGATCCATCGGCTTTTCGAGCGGCACCGCCGTCGCGCGGGCCCGATCGGCGGGTCCTGGAGCTTCCGGCGCCGTTCCTGGAGCTTCCGGCGCGGGTCCTGGAGCTTCCGGCGCCGCCGTCGGAACCAAGGGCGCCGCCGAGGAAGGTTCCGGCGCCGCTCAGGCGCTTCGTGCCACCCTCATCGCGCTTCGGAGCGAGGATCCTGGAGCTTCGGTCCGCACTGGTGGAGCTTCGGTCGCCACCGGCGAAGCCCTTGCCACCACCCACCAAGCTACGCGACCGATGGATCAAGCTTCGGTCCCGAGCGTCGAAGCCCGCCCACCCCGGCCGAGGCAAGTCGTCCGAGGGCGGGGTCTCGACCTGCCGCCGCACGCGGCTCGACAACCGCCGAGCCTCGCGTAGTGAAGCGGCGAGCGGGGGTCTCGAAGCGACGAGCCTCCGCCGATGGTGGACAGAGGCGCGGAGCGCGCTTGCGGTGACGAGGAGGGACCAAAGCGATGCGAGTGAGCGAACACGAAGCATGTCGCGTGTCGGCCGCAGCAGACTCAGCCGCGCGAACGTCAGTAGGCAGTGAAGGGACAAGGAGCCGCGGAATCCATGCATGCCCAAAGAATCACAATCATCGCGCGGCCACCATCTCGACGCGCGAAACTGCCCACGCGATGCTCAGGATGAGATCCACGCCCGTGACGATTCACTCCACTGATTTCCATCACGGAGACAACCCCAACGATTTCTAGAGCAATTGCACTGATCTACGTCGGGACGATGGCGCTGAGCGTCGCTGGTTGCGTGGGCGAGTCGACTTGCGCAGGAGACTTCGTTTCCGGCAATCAGGCATGCGCCGGGGGCTGCGCGGGAATCGAGGTAGCCCGCACGGAGCGCTGCGTGTGGCATGGAGAAACGCTGACCTGGTGCGTGGACCGTTCGGGGGATTGGCACCCCGACGATGTGCCCTGCATCGTGGACACCTCGACCGGGGAGATGTATCGGAGTAGCGGGTATCCCGACTCCCTCCCCGCCGACATCCGATACTGCTCGGCCGAGGAGCAAGCCCTCCTTGGCGACTTCACCGGTTGTGAGTAACTCGGCAGCAGTCGCCGGACGCGGCGACCCGCACCGCGCGTGACAGATTCTGCATCTCCCGAGGCGGGACGAAGAACCCGTGCTCATCGCAGTCCTCGGCGTTGCCGCCCTCGCGCACGATCGCCTCGCACTCCTCGTCGAAGCGGTCGGAGAGCACGTCATCGCGCCGCTCGTGAACTGTTCCCGTCGCTCGTCGGCGGATCGCCGCGCGCCGCGTCAGTGGCGTGAGCGGACGTCGTGCTCGATGCGGGCTTCGAGGGCGCGCCAGCGAATCGTGGGCTCGCTGGGGACGAGCACGGGCTCCAGGCCCCGCTCCTTCATGTGGCTGCTGGCCGCGGACAGCGCCTCGTGCCTGGCCGCGTCATCAGGGTCGACTGCGATGACGAGCGTGACGCGATCCGTGGGCACCATGAGGCCGCGGGCAGCCGCGCTCGCGTAATGTTCGACGGTCTCGGCCGGCGTCTTGCCAGGAAGGGCGGTGAAGGCGTGATGCCAGCGTCCGTTCATCCAAGAGAGATCTGGGCGCACCTCGGCCGGAAGCCCCTCGACGTGCTCGGCGACGACCACGAGGTCGGGGTAGCGCTGCGCGAGCTCCTCGCCGAGTCGGCGCACCTCGTCCTTCAGCGAACGTGCGCGACGCTCGCGAGGCTTCTTGGCGAGGCCGTGTTGTTCGCAGACGAACTGGAAGTGCGCCTCGCCGGTCTCGGCACGGGTGCGAGCCGCGCGGACCTGACCCCATCGAAGAGAGCCTCCGCGACCCTCTTGCACCGGGAGCACGTCGACGAGGCGAAGCCCCGCGAGGCTCGGAGCGTTCTTCGCGCGCGCGGCAACGCTCCGCTGCACGGCGGTCACGACCTTCTTCAGCGCGGCGGCGACCTTCGAGGGCTGGAACGCATGGCGAAACGTGCGGCCGTCCCAGTGCAGCACACCAACCACCCAGCGATCTCCGTCGGGGTCGGGGCTCTCGGCGAGCAGCAGGCGGTACTCGATGCTCGTCATGGGAGGTCCTTGCAGAAGTCGCGCATGGGATCGACCAACTGACGTGCCACGTCACGGCGCTGCAGCAGGAAGTCTCGCATGAGTGACCTCACGGGGATGTCGGAGATTCCCTTCTCCGTGTCCAATTCCTGAGGCCAGGTCTGGTACGCGTGCGGATCCTCGTGGGCGCGACCACGCCATGGACACTGCTGTCGGAGTGCAGCTTCGCGACGATGTTCCCGTGGTCGATGGCCCAGAGCCCGCCGTTCGCGAGCAGGGCGTTCGGGCGGTCGACGGTGCGGTCGTCGTGAAGGAGGAAGACGTCGAGGTAGAGCAGCGCCAGCGCGCTGGCTTGAAGGGCCGCTCGCGCATCGGCGCCCTGCTCCGCCGCGACGGGCCAGTCCGTCGCGTGGGGCACGAGGCGGCTGCAGAACAGGATCTCTCCGAGATTCAGCCGAAGCTGGTCACGAACTTCCTCGCGAACCGCGAGCGCGGCCGCGTCGGACGGTACGCGCAGGAGACCGATGGCGGGCGTTCGCACACCGAGGAGCGCGCACACCTCCGCACCCGCGAGCTCGCGGACGACAGAAAGCTTCGGGTGGTTCTCCGCCACGTTGTCATTGTGTTGCAGCTTGAGGACCCACTCGCAGGGCTCCCCGGTCTCCTCGTCTTCGGCGGTGATCACGAGAGGGCGATGGGAGCCGCGGTCGAACACGTTTCGCGCCTCCACGAGGGAGAGAGGACGGGGACGCGCCCCCACGGTGTGCGCGACGTTCGACACGGCCTCGTGTGTAGGTCGCCGATGCCGTCCATGCCAGTCGTCGACGCTCTCGAGAGGCGGAACGGCTTCGCGTGGTCAGCAGTCGCGCGCTGCGCTTGCGCGAGGGCGCGGGGTTTGCGATGCCCGTGGTCTCGAGGAGGGCTCATGGATCGTCGCCGTCTCTGGCTCTGGGTCGCAGCGCTCGCGCTCGCAGGTTGCGGCGGCTCGGTGACGCAGCTCGCGACGAGCGAGCCCGCGAGCTCCGCACCGTGGATCACCGTCGTGCACGCGCCGCTGCGCGTGACGATGCCGGAGGGGCGCGTGATCGCGCTCGGGGCCGACGGCGCGATCACCTTCGACGGCGCGGCGACGTGGCGCCTCGAGCTCGATGGACGCATCGTCACCGGCGACGGGGAGCCCGTCGCGACGCTCCTGCCCGACGGGCGCATCAGCCACCGACGAGAGCTCTCGAGCTGGCGCGTGGACGGCGACCGCATCCTCGAGAACGACACGGAGATCCTCTCGCTCTCGGGCGCCACGCTCCAGCTCTCGGAGGGCGTGCACGTGCCCGTGCTCGACCTCACGCCCCAGAGCCGCGCGACGCTGCTCTACGTCGTCGCGATCGAGCGCCGCGAGCGGGCCCTCCTCGCGCAGGCCGAGGCCGCGCTCGACGACGGCGAGGACCGATACCGCGTGCCGATCGAGGGCGCGCCGAGCCGCGGCCCCGACGATGCGCTCGTGACCATCGTGGCCTTCGAGGACTTCCAGTGTCCCTTCTGCGCGCGTGCGCACCTGACGCTCCAGCGCATCCTCGAGACGTACCCGAACGACGTACGCCTCGTGTATCGGCACCAGCCGCTGCCCTTCCACCAGCAGGCGATGCCCGCCGCCGAGGCCTCGATGGAGGCCTTCGAACAGCGCGGCGACGCGGGGTTCTGGGCGATGCACGACCTCCTCTTCGAGAACCAGCAGGCGCTCGGTCGCGCGAGCCTCGAGCGCTACGCGGCCCAGATCGGCCTCGATCTGCCGCGCTTCTCGCGCGCGCTCGACGAGCACCCGCACAGCGCCCGCATCCGCGCCGACTCGGACCTCGGCAACCGCATCGGCGCCAACGGAACGCCCGCGTTCTACATCAACGGCGTCGAGTTCATGGGCGCGCAGGCGTTCGAGGCGTTCGCCGGCGTGATCGAGCGCGAGCGCGACCACGCGCGCCGCCTCGTCGCCGCGGGCGTGCCTCGTGCGCGCGTCTACGATCGCGTGACCGAGCACGGCCGCACGCGCGCCGAAGCGCCACCGCCGGTCGCCGCGGCCGCCCCACGGCGGCTGCCCGATCCGCACGCGGTCTACCGTGTGCCCATCGACGGCGCGCCCGTGCTCGGACCCGACGATGCGCTCGTCACCGTGGTGGTCTTCTCGGACTTCCAGTGCCCGTTCTGTTCGCGCGTCGAGCCCACGCTCGCGCGGCTGCGCACGGAGTACGGCCGCGACCTGCGCATCGTGTGGATGAACAACCCCCTGCCCTTCCACCAGAACGCCGAGCCCGCAGCCGAGGCGGCGATGGAGGTCTTCACGCAGACCGGCGCGCGCGGCTTCTGGGCCTTCCACGATCTCCTCTTCGAGAACCAGCAGCACCTCGAGCGCGCGGACCTCGAGCGCTACGCGGCCACGATCCGCGGCGTGCACATGCGCCACTTCCGCGCCGCGCTCGACGGTCACAGCCATCGCGCGGCGATCGAAGCGAACCAGGCCCTGGCGCGCTCGCTCGGGGCCTCGGGGACACCCTCGTTCTTCATCAACGGCCGCAACCTGCGCGGCGCGCAGCCGATCGAGGCCTTCCGCACCCTGATCGACGAGGTGCGTGCCGAAGCACAGGCGCGCGTCGCGAGCGGCACGCCGCGCGCGCGTGTGTACGCCGAGACGATCGCGAACGGCGCCGTGGCACCCGTCTTCCTGCCCTCGGAAGACGAAGCTGCGCCCGCCGCCGCGGCACCGCCCCCCTCGGCGGCCCGAGCACCTGCGGCGCCACCGCGCCCGCTGCCCGCGCCTCCGACCCCGCCCGACGTCGCCGCGCCTCCTCCGAGCGCGACGCGCACGGCGACGGGCCTCGCCACCCGCGTGCTCGCGCCGGGCAGTGGCACGCAGCGACCGGGCCCCCACGACCGCGTCGTCGTGCACTACGCGGGATGGACCACCGACGGTCGATCGTTCGACGAGTCGTACACGCGAGGCGAGCCTCCGACCTTCCCGGTCGATGGGGTGATCGCCGGCTTCGCCGAGGCCCTGCAGCTCATGGTCGTCGGCGAGCGGCGCCGCGTGTGGATCCCCGAATCGCTCGCGTATGGCGGTCGCGCCGGCGCGCCCGCCGGGATGCTCGTGTTCGACATCGAGCTCGTCCGCATCGAGCCGTGACCCGCCCCCGCGCGCCCCGAGCGCGCTTTGCGGTATAGAAGCGCCGCCATGGGACGCATCTTCGAGACCCGCAAGCACACGATGTTCGCCCGCTGGAACAAGATGGCGAAGGTGTTCACGCGCATCTCGCGTGACATCGCCATCGCGGTGAAGTCGGGTGGGCCCAACGTCGAGGCCAACCCGGCGCTGCGCCGCGCGGTGCAGAACGCGCGCGCCGCGAACATGCCGAAGGACAAGGTCGACTCGGCCATCAAGCGCGCGTCGGGACAGGATCAGAAGGAGTACGAGACGATCGTCTACGAGGGCTACGCGCCCCACGGCATCGCGGTGCTCGTCGTCACGGCCACGGACAACCCGCAGCGCACGGTCGCGAACGTGCGATCGATCTTCAAGGACTGGGGCGGCAACATGGGGCAGGCCGGGACGGTCGGCTTCCTCTTCAAGCACATGGGCGTGTTCCGTCTCTCGCCCGAGGGCTACGACCACGACGAGGTCGAGCTCGAGCTCATCGATCACGGCCTCGAGGAGCTGGGCGAGGGCACCGACGACAAGGGCGAACGCCAGGTGATCGTGCGCTGCGCGTTCGAGGACTTCGGCCGCCTGGAGGCCGCGATCGAAGCCAAGAAGCTGCCGCTCGTCTCCGCCGAGTCCGAGTACATCCCGACGACGACGACCGAGCTCGACGAGGCGCGCGCCAAGGAAGTGCTCGAGCTCGCCGACGCCCTCGAGCAGGACGACGACGTGCAGCAGGTCTTCACCAACCTCGCCTGATGCGCGGATCCGCGTGAGCCGTCCGACCTACGACCGCAGCTCGCTCTCCTCGCTGCCGAGCGGGGCAGAGAGACGCCTCTTGCTCGACGCCTGCGATGACCGCGGCTGTCTCGTGATGCACCACCCCGTGGACGGCGTGCTCGTCACACGGGCGGCGGGGCACATGTCGATGTCGATGGCGACGCGCTGGATCGAGAGCACCGAGGCGCTCTGGCGGCACCTCGGCGCTCGAGCAGGCATCCCGACGCGGATGATGTCCCCGCATCGCGGGGGAGCGGCTCAGCTCCGCGACTTCGCGCGGGTCACGTAGAGCGCGAAGATCTCCTCCGCGGTCGTGAGCTCCGTCGCTCCGATGCTGCGGAAGAACCACGCGGCGGCCGAGCACGCGCCGCGCAGGCGCGACTCTTCGGCCGAGACCTCGAAGCGCGAGGCCCACACGTTCTCCTGCTGCGAGGCCGTGAGGATCTTCTCAGTGAGATCGCCCGGGTCGGTGAGGCGAAGGCACTCGAGCGCATAGCCGAGCGTCTGGTGCGCGAGCGAGAGGACCGCGATGCGCGGATCGAACTCCTCGAGGTTCGCCCACTTGGCCTTGTGCGGCGACATCTGGTTCAGCACCGCGAGGAAGGCGTTGGTCGCGTAGACCGCCGCGAGCTTGCGCTGCTCCCACCGGAGATCCGCGAGGATGGCGCGCGGGTCCGCGCGGCCGTCGTCGCCGATGTGGCGCGCGAGGGCGGAGTTCACGAGCGCGAGGTGCGCCTCGGCCGCGTGCAGCGCGTCCCACGCGAAGAGACCGCGGAGGTCGGAGCTACGCGTCCGGTAGGCCTCGAAGAGCTCGGTGAACTGCTGATCGGCGGCCATCCGCTCGGCGACGATCGCGGCCCACGCCGCGCACACGTCGTCGATGCGCCGCATCCGCTCCTCGGCCGACGCTCGCTCCGCACGCGAAGGCCGGGCCTTCACCATGCTCACTTCGTCGTGACCGTTCGCACCGTCCCGCGTCGGGGGCTTGGGACGCGAGGCCCGTCCCTTCGTGGCGGTCGTCGCGGACGACGCGGCGCGGCCACGTCCTTTGCGGGTCTCTTCGCTTGCCCCGGTTCGGTTCACGAGGCCGATGATGCCACGGCCCGCGCCTCGGTCGAGAGCAGAATCGTGCCAACAGCACGGAGCGGCTACGATGGCTCGCATGTGCGGGCGATTCGCCAATGCGCGCAAGGCCAAGGAGCTCGCGGACGAGCTGGCGGCGACGATCGCCGCGGGCACCGAGGGCTGGTCTGGCTCCTACAACGTCGGGCCGGGTCGAGACACGCCCATCCTGGTCGAGGTCCCCGATCGCCGGCTCGGCCTCGCGCGCTTCGGGCTCGCGAGCACGTCGGGACAGCTGCTCCTCAACGCGCGCGCCGAGACGCTCGGGCAGCGAAGCGCGTTCGCGGAGGCGGCCGCGCGCCGGCGCTGCATCGTGCCCGCGACGGGCTTCTACGAGTGGCAGCCGCGGCACGGCAAGAAGGTCCCGCACTACGTGCATGCCGAAGGGGACGCGCTGCTGCTCCTCGCGGGCGTGTACGAGGTGCTGCACGACGCCGAGACCGGCGGCCGCCACACGCGCTTCGCGATCGTCACGGTGCCGGCAGGCACGCCGGTCGATCGCATCCACGACCGCATGCCCCTCGTGGTGCCGCCGGGCCTGCTCGACTCGTGGCTCCTGCGCGGTGAGCTCCCCGTCGAGGATGCGCTCGCGGCCATCGAGGCCGCGACGCCCGTCGGCCTCGCGATGCACCCCGTCTCGAGCGACGTGGGCCGGGCGGCCAACGACGATCCGAGTCTCGTCGTCGAGGTGGATCCCGATCGCGAGACGACCGGCCTCCTCGACTTCGGTCAGGAACCGAAGCCGAGGCGACGCTGATCGTCTCGCGTGGTCCCAGCGCGGGCCAAGCCAGGAGCCCAGACGCCCGGATCTCCGCGCTGCGCGAAGATTCTCGGAAGTCGTCGATCAGCGGCGGCGCCGTGCGAGCGCGAGCGCGGCCAGACCGAGGCCCAGGAGGGCCGCGTAGGACGTGGGCGCACGGCGCTGCGAGACGCTGCAGCCACCGTCGCTCGGCGGCGTGGTCGTGCCCGCGTCCGGCAGGGTCGCGCCCGAGTCGATGAAGCGCGCGGCATCGAGCATCGGGCCCGCGTCCACCGGTCCCGCGTCGGGCAGCATCGGGCCGCCGTCGGCGCCGTTGACGCACACGCCTGCGCTATCGCAGTAGCCACCGAGGCCGCACTCGCCGTCGGGGTCGGTCATCGCGGGCACGTCGGTGCAGGTGCCGATGTTGCCCGGCACCATGCAGGAGCGGCACTCCTCGGTGCAGCCCTCGCTGCAGCACATGCGATCGACACAGTGCGCCGAGACGCAGTCGTCGTCGCCGTCGCAGCTCGAGCCGTTGGCGCGGCGACGCTCGCAGGTGCCGCTCGGCGCGCAGAAGGTACCGGGCGGGCACTCGCCCTCGGCGCACATCGACGCGCACTCGGTCTCGGATGCGCAGTAGCCGGCCGCGCAGAGCGTGGGCGTTCCGGCCATGCACGTGCCCGTGCTCGAGCAGGTCGCCGCCGTCACGACGCGACCACCGGAGCAGAAGGACTCGCCGCACGTCTCGCCCGCCGCGACCGGGGACCAGTCGTTGGGGTTGCGCGCGGGATCGCACTCGAGACACGGGTAGGTCGCGTTGCGCGTGCCCGGCATGACGCACTCGCCGCCGATGGCGCAGACGTCACCCGTCGAGACCCAGCCGCGCGGGTTGCGCGCGGGATCGCACACGAGACACGAGAAGCCCGGCGGGCTCGCGCCCGTCGTCACGCACGCGCGACCGATGATGCACTGGTCGGTGGGGGGCGTGTTCACGCAGGAGCGCATGCCCTCGTTGCAGCTGTCGGTCGTGCACGAGACGCCGTCGTCGCAGCGGTTGCCCGCGCCCGTGCACGTGCCCGATCCGTCGCAGCGGTCGGCCGCGGTGCAGAAGAGGCCGTCGTCGCAGAACGTCCCGCGCGGCGCATCGGGATAGGTGCAGGAGCCGGTGTCGGAGCACACGTCGCTCGTGCACGCGTCGGTGTCGGCGCACGTCGCGCAGTTCGCACCGCGGCGACCGCACGCGGCGGCCGAGCGGCCCGAGACGCAGCGCGTGCCGTTCCAGCAGCCCGCACAGCAGACGCCGCTGCGGCACGAGCCCGCGTCGCCGCGCGGCGTCGTGCACGCGCCCATCTCGGCGATGCCGACACACGGCTCGGTGAACGAGCCGAGCGTGAAGTTGACGATGTCCGAGGCGTACTCGTCGAGGCCCACGATGACGTCGTCCGGCAGCTCCGCGAGCCGCATCGCCTCGGCCTGCACGGCGGACTGCGAGGGGCCCTGGAGCGCGAACGTCAGGATCGCGATGCGGCCGCCCGCGGGGACCGTGACGTCGTAGGAGTACTCGATGTAGTCGTCGGTGATGGAGGCCACGGTGGCGGGCGAGGTCGGCGTCGTCGACGGGTCTCCCTGGAACAGGTGCGCGAGCGAGGGATCGCCGCTGCCATCGGAGTCGTCGGTCGAGAACCACGCGTCGGCCGTGGTGACGGCCGCGTCGCCGGAGCTCGACGAGAACACGCTCGTGCCGCTGTCGCTGCCGAGGTCGCCGTAGATGCGGACCGTGCTCGAGATGTCGGCGCCCGTCGGGTTCGAGACGACGTCGAGGTAGCGCGCGTAGTCGCCGCCCGAGGCGGGCACGTACACGATGCGCTGCACCTGGAGCGAGCCGATGCTCGAGAGCGCCAGCGTGATCGTGCGGCCGTCGGGGCTCTCGGTGTACGTGCCACCCGCGTCGTACGCGAGGCCATCGACCTCGAGGTAGTAGCAGCCGTCGTACGCATCACTGGTTCCGTCCGAGAGCTCGCCCGAGCCGAACTCCTGGATGTCCCAGCGGTACGAGGTCATCAGGTCGACGGCGGCCGCCATCGACGGGACGGCGAGCACAGTGGTGGCGAGGCCGAGTCCGAGGACGCGAGCGCGGGCAAAGGTAGGCAACGACATGGCGCGAAGGTGGCACGCGTTCGGCCGACCGGCCACGCGGAGCCACCTCGTGCCCGTCCGCTCAGCGCCGCGCGCGGCGGCGAGCCACGACGAGCACGAGCCCGAGCAGCGCGAGGGCCCACGGTGAGAGGCGCGCGCTCGCCCCGACACGACAGCCGCAGCCGCTCGAGGTCGGCGGCGTGGTCGTGCCCGCGTCGAGCGGCGGCGTGGAGCCGTCGACGGAGCCCGCGTCGGGGTTGCCCGTGGGCGAGGCCGCGTCGGGGCTCGGGCCGGCATCGGGCGGCAGCGGGCCGGCGTCCGGGCCCGCGCAGGCGCCCATGCCGTCGCAGTAGCCGAAGTCACCGCATTCGCCGTCGGGGTCCGTCATCGCCGGCACGATCGTGCAGGAGCCGACCGAGCCGGGGACCTGGCACGACTCGCACGTGCCCGTGCATGCATCCGAGCAGCAGAGGCGATCGACGCAGAAGCCCGAGTCGCACTCCTCGTCGCGCGTGCAGCTCGAGGCGTTGGCGCGACGAAGCTCGCACACACCCGACGGCGCGCAGTACGAATCGCCCGGACACTCCCCTTCGGTGCACGACGAAGCGCACGTCGTCCCGTCCGCGCAGTAGCCCGCGTCGCAGCGGACCGGCACGCCCGAGGTGCACACGCCGGTCGAGGAGCAGGTCGCTTCCGTCGTCAGGCGGCCACCGACACAGGCGGCCTCGCCGCAGCTCGTGCCTTCGGGCAGCGTGGACCAGTCTCGGTTGTCGCGCGTCGGGTCGCAGACGAGACACGGATACGCGGGGTGGCGGCCCATGTTCGCCACGCACTCGCCGCCGATGATGCAGCGGTCGGCGGTGACCACGTTCGTGCAGGAGTCGCTCGCCTCCGTGCACGTGTCGATGGTGCACGCGCTGCCGTCGTCGCACTGATCGCCGCTGCCGGTGCAGCGGCGCATGCCGTCGCAGGTGTCGACACGCGTGCAGAAGAGCCCGTCGTCACAGCGCGTTCCGCGCGGGGCGTCCGGGTTGGAGCAGACGCCGTCGGTGCACACGTCGCTCGAGCACGCGTCCGTGTCGACGCAGCTGCGGCACGCGCCGCCACCGAGGCCGCAGCCCGTCGCGCTCCGCCCACCGACGCAGCGCGTTCCGTCCCAGCAGCCCGTGCAGCAGACGCCGCCGCGGCAGGTGCCCGCGACGCCGCGCGAGGTCGTGCAGGCCGCCAGCTCCATCAGGCCGTCGCAGGGTCCGGCGACGCCACCGCCACCGGTGTCGAAGCGATCCTCGACCTCCTCGACGGTGCGGCCCCAGACGTAGAAGAACTCGAACGTCGTCGAGGCGCCCGCCGCGAGCAGCGGCTCGAGGAAGACGAGGTCGATGCTGATGTCGGCCGACACGCCCCCCGCATCCGCGGGCGCGTCGTAGATCGAGCTCGGATCGGTGTTCGCGAAGCCGCTCGCGCTCGCCTTGGCGCGATCGTCGAACGTGCCGAGGCCGATCACGTAGTACGCGCCGCCCATGGCGCCCGCCGTGACGAGCGCGCTCGTGTCGCCCGGGAAGGCGCGGCGGACGTCGTTGTCGGTCGAGGTGCCCGAGCCGCCCGAGCAGCCCGAGCCGTGATCGGGGTCCGCGTCGCGCATGTAGTAGAGGTCGCGGATGTCCGAGGAGCCCGTGTTCTCGATCGTCACCGCGACGCGCACGAGGCGCGCGTCCATCTCCATCTCCATCACCTGATCGACGGTGAAGGAGGTGGTGCCCGACGTGTACGTGCCGCGCCAGAGCAGCTGGCGCCCGGAGACCATCGGGTAGCCTGCCGAGGTCGTGACGCCGCCGGACGAGTAGGTGTTGGTCACCGAGAACGCGCTCGCGCCGGTGCCTTCGATCGAGAACTGCTCGACGGGCGATCCCGGATAGAACGCATCGCAGCTCGTGCCGGCGCTGCCGTCCTCTCGGTACTGCATGCTCCGCGTGCCCGAGATCATCGAGCCCGTGGAGCCCGTGTAGAGGTACGTGATGTAGTCGCCGGTGAGGCTCACCTGCGCCGTTGCCGAGACGGGCGAGAGCACCACGGAGAGCGCGAGGAGAGCGACGGTCGCAACGAGCCTGCCCATGAGGCGCGAGGGTATCGCGGCGCGCGGCCGCGCGCGAATGCTCGCGTGAACGCACATGCGCAGCGTGAATGGCGGGGGTGGAGTGTGGCCTGCCGTTGACAGCGCCGATCCTCCCTTCCTATTCTCGGCCGGCTTTTCGGGGGGTGCTCGTCCTTCGCCCGCACCCGTCCCGAACACCCGGATGCTCGCTGGTCTGCGCCCTCGCGCGACCCTGGAGAGGCCTCATGATGCGCCCCGACACCCACGAGAACACGCTGCACGTCCGCCTCCTCTCGCTGCTCACGATCCTGATGATCGCGCTGACGTTCGGCTGTCACGCCGAGCCCGACGACGTCGCGGGTCAGGCCGGCGAGCTGACGGATCCGCTCCGCCGCACCAACGCGATCTCGAACCTCACGCGCCTCTACACGAGCGCGCTCGAGCAGGCGGGCGGCGATCGCGCGGCCGCAGGGCCGCGTGGCGTCGCGGACCTCGCGGTGCAGCCGCTGACGGACTGCTACATCCAGAACAACAACATCGACGTCGCGAACGCCGGCCAGATCATCAACCTCTTCTTCGAGATGCGCGACCCGCGCTCGCTGCCCGCGCTCATCGCGGCGCTCGACTGGCGCCCCGAGATCTCCGAAGAGCACGCGATCATGGCGGCGCGCACGATCCGCGAGCTCACGCTCGACGAGGCGCAGAAGGGCGAGGTCATCAACGCCCTCGGTCGTGCGCTCGGTCGCGTCAACGGCGCCCGTGGCGCTGACAACCGCATGCGCATCGAGTTCATCCGCACGCTCGGCGCGCTCCGCGACGCGCGCACGACGACCGCGCTGACCGAGGTGATGCTGCGCCAGTCGGAGAACCAGAACTTCCTCATCAACCGCCTCGCGGCCGAGCAGCTCGGGCTCACGGCGGACCCGGCGGCGGTGCCCGCGCTCATCCGCGCGCTCTACATCTTCGACCCGGCCAACCCGATGATGCGCATGAACGACGTCGGCGCGCAGGCGCTCGTCCGCGTCGGTCGCCCGGCCCTGCAGCCGCTCATCGACACGCTCGCGGGCAACAACGCCGAGGCCACGCAGATCGCCACCGCCTACATCGCGGCCGTGCGCCAGCGCGCGCCCGAGGCCGCCGCGCAGATGACGCCGGACTCGGTGATCGCCGGCGAGGCCAGCTACGCGCTCGGCCAGCTCGGCTTCCGCGAGGCGATCGACCCGCTCCTGCGCGAGGTGAACCAGATCGACGAGGGCGAGCGCCCGGACTCGGTCGAGGAGGACGCGCGCGACGAGTCGCACATGGTGGCCGCCGCGCTCGCGCTCGTGTCGATCAACCGCGACGCGTCGGACACGGCGCGCATCCGCGAGGCGCTCATCACCGTCTACAACCGCCTCAGCCCCGAGATCCGCCCCGGCCACGCGAGCCGCCCGCAGATCCTCGTCGCGATGCAGCACTTCCAGGATCCGGAGCTCCTTCCGTTCCTCACCGCGCGTGCGGGTCGCCCCGGCCGCGGCGAAGAGGACGATCCGAACGTCCGCATCCTCGCGTTCCGCGGCGCGGTCATGCTCGCGAACGCCTCCGAGGCGGCGGCCCTGCAGGCGATCCTCGCGGGCGAGCCCGAGGGTGACTCGCGCGACGGCATGGCCGAGTACGACGCGCTCTTCCCCGTGATCACCGAGTGCAACACGGACCTCTCGTGCTGGGTCACCAAGCTCTCGGACTCCAACACCGCGATCGCGCGCAAGGCCTGCTACATGGTCGCGCGGTACGGCCGCGGCAACGCCGACGCCGTCAACGCGCTCGTCGCGCAGATCGGCCACAGCGACGAGGAGACCCGCGGCGAGGTGCTCTACGCCCTCGACTTCACCGCGACCAACGGCAGCGCCGAGGCCGTCGCGCGCATCGATCAGCTGCGCGAGCAGGAGGAAGGCCGCGCGATCTGGCAGCACATCGAGAGCCTCGCGCTCGCGATCCAGGCGCGCCTCAGCACCCGACACGCAGGCTGACCCGGACGGCCAGCCCAGAGGGCCTCTGCTCGTGGCAGAGGCCCTTCGTCTTTCGCGACGTTGACGAGCACAGGAGCGCGAGCACCCGATGATCCGAGTGGAGGTCGTGGAGGGACAGGACAAGGGGAAGAAGCTCGAGAGCCGAGCGGATTTCCTACGGATCGGTCGTGGCGACACGGCCGATCTCACGGTCTCGGAGTGGCACGTCTCGGGCGAGCACGCGGCGATCGTGCTCGCGGGCGACCACTACGTCGTGCGTGACCTCCAGAGCACCAACGGCACGCGCGTGCTGCGTGGCGGCGAGATGCTCGACGTCGCCAAGAGCACTGGCCGCGAGGTCGCCCTCCGCGACGAGGACATCCTCCTCCTCGGAGACGCCGAGCGCCCCGTGCGCGTGCAGGTGCGCCTCGAGGAGGACGTCGACGACGCGCGCATCGTGACGGTGCGACGCGTGACCGAGCTCGGGCGCCTCGAGGCCGACCTCGGCTCCGACGCGCAGGTGCTCCACGCGCTCTACGACGCGCAGAAGGAGATCGCCGGCACGCTCGAGGTCGACGAGCTGGTCGACGTGGTCGCCAAGCGGGTGTTCGCGCTCGTGAGCCGCGCGACGCACCTCACGATCGCCCTGCGCGAGGACGACGACGGTCCGCGGCGCTCGGCGCGCTACGTCCCGATCGGCACGCGCGTCCGGAGCGGCCGCACCTCCGACGCGATCGCCATCACGCGCAGCGTGTTCCGCAAGGTCGTGCAGGAGCGCGCCGCCGTGCTCGCCGCCGATGCGCGCAAGGACGTCGGCGAGACCGCCTCGATCATGGGCGCGCAGATCCACAGCACCATCGGCGTCCCGCTCTGGCAGGGCGAGGACATCGTCGGCGTGCTCCAGGTCGACAACCGCGAGGGCACCGGCGTCTTCCGCGAGCGCGATCTCGACGTGGCGGCGTTGCTCGCGCAGTCGGCCTCGCAGGCCTTCTCGCACGCGCGCCTCTACCAGCGCCTGCGCATCGCGGAGGAGCGCGAGCGCAAGGAGAACGCGTACCTCAAGAAGCGCGAGCAGACGCGCCGCGAGGGATCGATCATCGGCGACGCCGCCTCGATGCGCCGGCTCTTCGAGCAGCTGCGCAAGGTCGTCAACACGCGCGTCACGGTGCTCGTCGAGGGCGAGACCGGCACGGGCAAGGAGCTCATCGCGAGCTCGGTGCACTACTGGTCCGACCGCAAGGAGAAGCTCTTCGTCGCGCAGAACTGCGCCGCCATGCCGGAGAACCTCCTCGAGAGCGAGCTCTTCGGCCACAAGAAGGGCAGCTTCACGGGCGCGACCGAGGACAAGAAGGGCCTCTTCGAGCTGGCCGACGGCGGCACGCTCTTCCTCGACGAGGTCGGCGAGATGCCGCTCAACCTCCAGGCCAAGCTGCTGCGTGCCTTGCAGGAGGGCGAGATCCGCCCCGTCGGCCACAGCAAGACCATCAAGGTCGACACGCGCATCGTCGCGGCGACGAACCGGGACCTCGAGAAGGAGGTCGCCGAGGGCCGCTTCCGCGAGGATCTCTTCTACCGCCTCAAGGTCTTCCCGATCCGCGTGCCGCCGCTGCGCGAGCGCAGCGAGGACGTGCCGCTCCTGGCCGCCCACTTCCTCCGCAAGTACTGCCAGGACTTCGGCCGCGCCGTCACGGGCTTCAGCCAGCAGGCGATGGAGATGCTCCAGGCCTACAAGTGGCCGGGCAACGTGCGCGAGCTCGAGAACGAAGTGCAGCGCCTCGTCATCCAGGTCGACGACGAGGAGTTCGTGCAGCCCGAGCACCTGAGCCCGAAGATCCGTCAGAGCGACAACGTGCTCGAGCGCATGCACCCCACCAAGGGCACGCTGCGCGAGATGATGGATCAGGTCGAGAAGTGGATGCTGATCGAGGCGCTCAAGGAGCACGGCAACAACAAGAGCCAGACCGCCAAGACGCTCGGCATCACGCGCGAAGGCCTGCACAAGAAGCTCAAGGGCTTCGGCCTCGGCTGAGCCCACCGACACGCGGAGCGCGCGCGGCCCGAACCTTCGGCCGACCCGCGAGAAGCGCGGTCCTCACTCTCCGCTCGGGTCGTTCGCCGGGCGGACGGCCAGCCAGCCATCGCCACGGAGCGCGGCACGATCGCCGTCGAAGGTGTGGGTCAGCGGGCCGTCCTCGACACCCGCGAGCCACAGGGTCGGATCGCTCACGCCGGTCGCGACGAGCGCGCGCAGCTCCGCGTGTCCTCGGAGCGCGCGCAGCGAGCGACGCGTGGGCGCGCTCGCGTCACGCGGATCCCAGCGCAGCACGAAGGGGACGCCCCGGCCTCCGACGCTCACGCCGACGGGGTTCTGAAGCCAGCCCTCCGTGCCGCCGAGCCAGAGCGCGCCGCCTTCGTCGAAGGCTGCCGTCTGAAAGAGGGCGAGCGCCTCACCGTCGAACGACAGCGGCACGAACGTCCCGCGCTCCGGGTCGACCACCGCAGCGAACCCGTGGATCTCGGTGTTGTCCCGACCCGGCTCTCGTCGGTGACGCCCTGCGACGGCGACGCGACCGTCGCTCGCACAGGCGATGGCGAACGGCTCGTCGTCGACGTCCGCCGTCCCCACCACGAGCTGCAGCGAGCGAGAGCCGTCACGCTCGATGCGGGTGACCAGGATGTCCGAAGGGCGCTCGGTGATCGTCGTGTCGCGACGAGATCGACGCCCCACGCGGCGCGGATCGTGCGCACTCGGGTGTGGTCCAGCCAGAGCGCCACGTGCGCGCGCTCGTCCGCAGCGACGCAGACGTGCGTGCTCCATGGGTTGGTCACGGCGTCGAAGACGTCGTAGCTCGCGGTGTCCGGGATGAAGACCGGGAGTGGCGCCGCAGGCACGAGCAGCGTGCGCGTGGAGCGCACGAACGCCCCGTCCGCCCAGCGCCATCGATACGCGAGGGCCGAGCCCCAGTACGTCGTGAGTGTCAGCAAGACGTCTTCACCGCTCGCCGCGACGCGCACGGAGTCCTCTGCGCGGCTCGGCGCCAGGGGTGTGTCCGTGGGCGGCCCACCAGGCGACTCGAACCAGGCGAGCCTGTCCTCGGCGAACGCAGGATCGTCGGCCGCGATTCGCGCGAGGATCGTTCCGTCCTCGCGACCGCGAACCAGCGACACGGCGCCGCGCGCGTCGAGCACCGCGGCGGTCCAGTCGCGCGACGGGTGCGACACGGCCCACGCAAGTCGCTCGTCCCCCGTCGCGACGTACACCGTGGCGGGCGCCCCGCCCACGGCCGCACGCACGATCCGCCGAACGCCGATCTCGCGATCGCCGGCCCGAGAAGGGATCGGCGCGAGCTGCTCCTCGATCCACAACGGCTCCTCCGCGTCGGCGCGCATCCACCCGACGACGGCGCTCCCGGACACGTCTCGATCCCACGAGGGGTTGTCGGGGCGGCTCGCGTCCTGCCCGGGTGCGTCGTCCGGTGGCGCGTCCCGCCGTGGCGGTGCGCCCTGTGGCGGTGCGTCCTCCGGCGGTGCGTCGCGCGCCGTGATCGCGCCTGCGTCCGCGGGCTCGAGGGCGCTCGTGCCGCACCCGAGCAGCGAAGACACGCAGACCGCGGCGCCGATCGCTCGTTGGCGGTGCGACCCGAAGAAGACGCTCGCGGGCACGAGGGTGGCGAGGGAGCCAGCGAAGCGCGGGGTGGACATGGTCGGCCTCGTCGATCGGAGACGATGCCTTCCGAGGCAGGCATCGCGTACGGTCCGTGGCCGCCGCAGCCTGGGTCTTGCTCACGAAATTCGGCGCGAGAGACTCGAGCCGAGTTTCGCGAGGCCGGGCCGCGGGGTCGGGCGCTCCGCTGCGCGAGCGGACGCAGCGTCCTCCGCTCCGCTCCGACCCCACCCCGCGCAGCTCTCGCTCGGAAGCGCCCACCTCAGGCTGCGGGAGGGCGCGAACGGGCGCGTGGGCTATCGTCCGCACGATGAGCCACGAGCGGCGCCGAGGCGTCCTGACCGCGCTGTGGTTGCTCGGCGCGGGCATCGCGATCTGGGTGTTCCTCTTCCGGCGCGACGCGCTCGAGGGGATGCTCGAAGGCGCCGCGGGGACCTCGCTCGTGATCGGCGGGGCCGTGTACCTCGCGCTCGGTTGTCTCCGGAGCTTCACGCTGATCCCCGCGACGTCGCTCGTGCTCCTCGGCACGGTCTTCCTGCCGCCCGTGGTGCTCTTCCCGCTCACGCTCGTCGGCATCCTCGCGTCGTCGGCGGCCGTCTACTACTTCGCCGAGGCCCTGCACCTCGACGAGCTCCTCACGAAGAAGCACGCGGGCCAGCTCGAGCGCGTGCGCACGCTCCTCGAGAAGCACGGCTTCCCCATCGTCGTGGGTTGGGCCTTCTTCCCGCTCGTGCCCACGGATCTCATCTGTTACCTCGCGGGCGTGATCCGCATGTCGGTCGCCAAGCTCCTCCTCGGCGTCGCGATCGGCGAGGGCGCCATCTGCGCGATCTACATCTTCGTCGGCGACTCCGTCCTCCACGCCGTGGGCATGCGCTGAAAATGGGGACGGTCCTCCATAGTTCAAAACCGACGATCGCCTTGTTTTCCCTGGCTTCGAGAGCCCAACTGCCCCGCAGCGAGCGACGGAGCTCACGGACGCCCACGATTGCATGGGTTTCGGCGAATTCGAACGATGGAGGACCGTCCCCTTTTTTCGCGGCGTTGATCGTCCCCCTCTCCGCGGCGTTGCGCGCAGCGGCCCGAGTCGCGCACGCTGGCCTGACATGCAGCTCACGACCGACGTGCTCCAGAAGCGGCTCGACGAGATCGCGGCCAGCGGCCTGCTCACACGCGAGGAGACCGAGGACGTGCTCGCGCTGCTGGCGCCGACGTTCCCTGCCGCAGCGGCCCTCACACGCGCGGAGTCGGTGCACCTCCACGTTCGCGTCGACGACGTCGAGGCCGTGCGCGCGTCGCTCACCGCGCTGGGCGAGGCGGAGAACGAGAAGCCCGGCTACGTGAAGCTCCGCGCCGAAGGTGGCGTGCACCTCATCGTGTCGTCGATCGAGGTCGCGGAGGATGACCGCGTCGCCACGCTGCCGCGACGCGCACGCCCTCACCTCGATCACGTCGGCATCGATCTGCGCGACGCGAGCCCGCCGTCACGCGAGGCCTTCGATGCGATCGCGACACGCGCCGAGCACGCGTCGTGGCGGGCCGTGCATCAAGGAGGCGCGGGCGCGAGCGTCGCGTGCTGTCACGCGAGCGTGTCGGAGAAGCGATGGCTCTTTCCTCCGACCGGCTCGGGCCTGCGCACGCCCATCGAGGTCGCCTTCGGCCCGCTCGAGCGCGGCGAGGGCGCAGGCACCGATCTCCGCCCGATCGACCCCGCGCTCGCGGCGGAGCACGTCGGCGTCGCCGCCTGCTGCGCGCCTCAGCGCCCGGCCATGGTCTCGCTCGGCCGCAAGCGGAGCTGATCGCCCCAAAACGTGCGGCCGGCCGGTCGCATCGCGGCTCGTGACGCAGTGCGGCGCGCGATTCCGCATGCCTCGCGGGGCGGCTCGGTCATGATGCGCGCCCTCGGTCTGGGACCGAGGGACTGGAACCCCAATGCATCGCGCGATCCTCAGCGGCACCGGTGTCTTCACGCCGGAGCAGCGCATCTCCAACGACGAGCTCGTCGCGTCGTTCAACGAGTACGTCCGCCGTGAGAACGCGCGCAACGCGGAGGCCATCGCTGCGGGCACCGTGAAGGCGCTCTCGCCCTCGAGCGTCGAGTTCATCGAGAAGGCGTCGGGCATCCGCTCTCGCTACGTGATGGACCGCGCGGGCGTGCTCGATCCGGATCGGATGGCGCCGAGCCTGCCCGAGCGGGCCGAGAGCGAGCTCTCGATCCAGGCCGAGATGAGCGTGAAGGCCGCGCGCGAGGCGATCGAGCGCGCGGGCTGCGCCCCGAGCGACATCGATCTCGTCATCGTCGCCTGCTCCAACATGCAGCGACCCTACCCGGCGATCGCGATCGAGGTGCAGCATGCCCTCGGCATCCAGGACGCGTACGCGTACGACATGAACGTCGCGTGCTCCTCGGCGACGTTCGGCATCCAGAACGCCGTCGACGCGGTCCGCTCGGGCTCGGCGAAGCGCGTGCTGATGGTGAACCCGGAGATCTGCTCCGGGCACCTCGACTTCCGCGATCGTGACTGCCACTTCATCTTCGGCGACGTCTGCACCGCCGTCGTGATCGAGCGCGAGGACCTCGCGCGGAGCAACGACACCTGGGACATCGTGTCGAGCCGCCTGCGCACGGCGTTCTCGAACAACATCCGCAACGACTCGGGCTTCCTCGATCGCTGGGACGGCTCGGCGCCGGGCGCGCGCAACAAGCTCTTCCACCAGGAGGGCCGCAAGGTGTTCAAGGAGGTCTGCCCGCTCGTGGCCGCGCAGATCCTCGAGCACCTCGACGAGTCACGCGTGGCCGTCGGCGACATCCGCCGCTTCTGGCTCCACCAGGCGAACCTTCAGATGAACGAGCTCATCTCGCGCCGTGTGCTCGGCCGCGACCCGAGCCGCGAGGAGGCGCCCGTCGTGCTCGACGAGTACGCCAACACCTCGAGCGCGGGCTCGGTGATCGCGTTCCACAAGCACCACGCGGATCTCGAGACCGGAGCCACGGGCGTGCTCTGCTCGTTCGGCGCCGGCTACTCGATTGGCTCCGTGATCCTCCGCCGCCGCTGATCGTCCCCGCGCCTCAGGCGCACGTCGGCGATCACGACCGCTCGGCCAGCGCCGCCTCGAGCGCGGCGAGCCGGCGCTCCGCAGCCTCGGCGCGCTCACGCTCTCGCTCTGCGCGCTCACGCTCCTGATCGGCACGCTCTCGCTCCTGATCGGCGCGCTCACGCTCCTGCTCGGCGCGCTCACGCTCTCGCTCGGCGCGCTCACGCTCTCGCTCGGCGCGCTCACGACCGAGCGGGACCGTCTGGCCATCGCGATCGATCCAGCGGAGGAACGGCCCCGGCTCTTCGTATTGATCGCCGGGACGCAGGCCGAGCGAGAGCCCGAGCACCTCGACGGGCAGGTCGCCGTTCGCGTCGGGCGCGAGCGTCACGAAGCGGCCCTCGGGCCCCATCACGTGTCCCTCGAGCACGTACACACGCAGCTTCCAGACGCGCTCGTAGATGCGACGCTTCTCGTTCCGATCCACGTCGGCGGTGGAGGGCGAGAGCAGCTCGATCACGACGTCGGGCAGCTTTCCGCCCTCTTCCCACGCGTACCACTTCTCTCGAGGGCGCTTGTCCGTGTCGAGCACGACGAAGACGTCGGGCCCGCGGAAGGTCTTGGCGTGCAGCTCGGAGAAGTACACGAACATGTTGCCGCCGACGTAGAAGTCCTGGCGGTCGGCCCACGAGTCGGCGAGCGACTCGATGAGCAGGTTCATCTGCGCGCGGTGTCGAGCGGACTCCATCGGCACTCCGTCCGACGACGGCAGCTCGTCCCCGCGCGGCGGCCAGCGCTCGATCGATGGGTCCCTGGTGGACCGTTCGAGGCTGGGCCGTTCGAGGTCGCTGGACACGTCGTCCAGCCTAGCGGATCCCGTCGTCATGCGGGAGCCGAGTGCAGCCGACGTACCGGCCTCGGAGCCCACGAAACACAGCGAATTCTGGCCTCGTCTGGCGGACTGGCGCGCCACCCCCCTGGCGGACGCCACCCCCATCGTCGGCATACCGCGCTGTAAGCCGTGCTGTGCGCGCGCGTTTCCGTCGCGAGGTGCACACATGTCCTTCGTTCGTCGGACCACGTCGCTCGCGCCCCTCGCGCGGCTGTCTCTGCTCACGCTGCACTTGCTCGGCTGCGGCACCGAAGACCGCACCGCAACGCCCACGGATGGTGCGAGCGACCGTGAAGAGGTGGTCGAGGTCGCGACCGAGCTCGAGGTGCGCGACGTCGACGCTGCGGCGCGCACCCTGCGCGACGTGATCGAGACGCTCGGCGGTCACGTCGAGCAGAGTGAGCGGGCCGAGCTCGCGCGCGTTCGCACGGAGATCGAGGTGGCCGAGGCCGAGGAGCGCGTGCTCGTCGATCGCGTGCGTGAGGCCTCGCTCGACGTGACGATCCGCCACCACACCCCCGCGTGGCGGGACGAGCCCCTCGCCGCGATGAGCGCCGCGTTCTCGGGCGGGATCGAGACGTCTTGGTCTGTGCTCGTCGCCCTCGGCGTGGTCGGCGCCGCGCTCACCCCGGCGCTCGTCGTGCTCGCGCTCCTCGGCCTCGCGCTCCGGACGATGCGTCGCGCGCTCGCTCGCCGCGCGTCGTGATCAGGCTCAGCCGCGGACCTTCGCGAGCCAGTCGCGGACCGCGTCGCCGGTGCCGAACGGCCACGGCTTGAGCTTCGCGATCGGCACGCGCTTGAACGCCTCGAGCTCGGCACCGAGCACCGGCTCGCCGTGCACCTCGACGTGGTAGGCGACGATGAGCTCGTTCCGCTGCGTGAACGCGTAGACCCCGACGAGGCCGCGGATCTCGGCGTCGAGCCCGATCTCCTCGCGCAGCTCGCGGAGGATGCCCTGCTCGGGTGTCTCGCCGGCCTCGAGGAAGCCCGTGACGAGCGCGAACCACGTCGGCGGCCAGCCGTGGTTGCGCACGAGGATCACGTCGTCTCCGTGCTGCACGATGGCAGCGACGACGGGCGTGGGGTTGCCGTAGAACACGAACCCACACGAGGCCTCGCCTTCGCGGCCCGCGCAGCGCAAGCGCGTGCGGCCCTCCTCTTCGTGAGGGGACAGGGGTGATCCGCAGCGTTGGCAGAACCGAGGCGCGCTCATGCGTGGGTGATGCGCTGCCCTCGCGCCGACGCAAGGCATCCGCGCGGGTGGCCGGGGCCACGTCGTAGCGGGTCGAGGGCTCTGCTACCGTTTCCGCATGCTCGCTCGGCATCTGGGACTGCTCGTCGTGGCGGGGGCCTCGGCGCTCGCCTCGTGCACCGAGACGACTCCGCTCGTCGCTCCTTCGCCGCGGATGCTCTTCGCGGACGACGATCCGTTCGCAGCGCCGTTCCCGAGCGAGCACCTGCGCGCCGACGACGGGACGATCGATCTCTCGGCCTTCCCCGTGAGGCGCACGACGATCGTCGAGCAGATCCACGACGCGCTCGCGGCCGCCGACGGGTTCGGCACGACGAGCGCGATCCACGTCACGTTCAGCGACCCCGTGGACGTCAGCGCGCTCACGCTCGCGACGCCGCTCGAGGGCGAGGACGCGGCGGTCGAGCTCATCGACGTCGATCCCGCCGACCCCGCGCACCGCGGTGAGCGCGCGCCGATCCGCCTCTTCTACCAGGACGAGGCCGGGCCCTTCGGGAGCCAGAACGTGCTGACGGCGCTGCCCGTCCAGGGCATGCCGCTGCGCGCAGGCACGCTCTACGCGCTCGTCGTGCGACGCGGCCTCGAGACCGTCGAGGGCGTGCCGTTCGCGCAGGCCTCCGCGGTCGCCGCGCTCGGGCACGGCCTGGCGCCCGAGGGCCTCGAAGGCGCGGCGCTCGAGGCGTATCGCACCGCGTACGACGGCCTCGAGGACGTCGGCGTCGATCCCGTCGACGTGATCGCCATGACCGTGTTCCGCACGCAGGATCCGGTGGGCGTCCTTCGTCGCGCGGTCGAGACGACGAGCCACCCGATCACGCCGAGCGCGCCCTTCACCGCCGACGAGGTGTTCGACGACTACTGCGTGTTCCACACGACGGTGCGCATGCCGGTCTACCAGGAAGGCGAGCCGCCGTACGCCTCCGAGGGCGGCGCGTGGGTGTGGGATGCGTCGGGGCGCCTCGTGCTCGATCACGAGGAGGAGGCGAACCTCGTCGTGACACTGCCGCGACAGCCGATGCCCGCGGGCGGCTTCCCGCTCACGGTGCTCATCCGAACGGGCGCAGGTGGCGACCGGCCGCTCGTCGATCGCGGGCCGCACGCGGTCGCGCATGGTGAGCCCATCGCGCCGGGGCTCGGGCCCGCACGCGACTTCGCACGCGTGGGCTGGGCGGGCCTCTCGGTCGACGGACCGCACGGGGGCCTTCGCAACGTGACGATGGCCGACGAGCAGTTCCTCATCTTCAACATCCAGAACCCTCGCGCGCTCCGCGACAACCTTCGACAGTCCGCGCTCGAGCTCGTGCTCCTCGCGCGCAGCCTCGAGTCGCTGCGCATCGACGCCTCGAGCTGTCCCGGCCTCGAGGAGCCCCAAGCGCGCTTCGACGTCGCGCACGTCACGCTGCTCGGGCACTCGATGGGCGCGAGCATCGCGCCGCTCGCGGCCGCGTTCGAGACGACCTACGACGGCCTCATCCTCTCGGGCGCAGGCGCGAGCTGGCTCGAGAACGTGCTCCACAAGCAGAGCCCGATCGCCACGAGACCTCTCGCCGAGAGCCTGCTCGGCTATCCGCGCGCGGGCGTCTCGCTGAGTGAGGCCGATCCGATCCTGAACCTCCTCCAGTGGGCCGGCGAAGAGGCCGACGCCGCGGTGTACGCGCCGCTCCTCTTGCGCGACGCGCCCGCCGGCACGGCGCGCCACATCCTCATGTTCCAGGGCATCGTCGACACGTACATCCCGCCGCAGGTCGCCAACGCGCTCACGATCGCGCTCGGCATCGACCTCGCCGGACAGGCGCTCGATCGCGAGGACGCTCGGCTCGCGGGCGTCGAGTCGGTCGTGGAGGTGCTGCCGCTCCGAGGACGCAGCGGTGTGAGCTACCCCGTGCGCGACAACGTGGAAGCCGGCGGACGGACCGTCACCGCCGTCGTCGCGCAGCACCCCGACGACGGAATCGAGGACGGCCACGAGACGATGTGGCAGACCGAGCCGCCGCGCGCGCAGTTCCGTTGCTTCCTCCACACCCTCGACGAGGGCTCGCCCACCGTCGTGGATCCCGACGCGCTGCCGGCCGGCTGCGAGTGACCCTGAGCGCCCTACGGACGCTGCGATCCTCGCGATCGTCTGCCACACCCGAGGCGCAGCGTCGCGATCGCGCACCACGCGCATCCTCGGCAGAACGCGCCGAACGCCCAGACGCGATGGCGGCACGGACGGTGCTGACGCGATCGCCGCCGCGCGAGCTGGTGCTCGCATGCGGCACGACCGAGGAGGTCACCATGCAACGTGTCTCGTTCCCCGAGCTCGCTCGCCGCGTCTGGATCGCGCCGAGCGCGGCCGCTGGTCTGCGCGAGCTGCTCGTCCAGACCGCGCCCGACACCCTGGCGCACGTGGGCCTCTCTCACCGGCGCAGCACCGGCAGCACCATCGCGCTGACGGCCGCGGTCTTCAGCGTCGGAGCCGTCGTGGGGGCCGCTTCCGTGCTCGTGACGGCGATGCTCGTGAGCGACGAGACGCGAGCGAAGTTGCGGCAGCGCGCCCGCCGGATCGTGACGGGGATGCGGCGGCGGGTGGAAGACCTCGAGCATGCAGCGGTCAGCCTCGAGGCTGCGCCGACGTCGAAGGCCAACGGCCCGGTGGCGTGAGCGGTCCGCTGCGCGGACGTTCTTGACGACTCGCCCGCATCGTGCTTGATCTCGCCCCCTTTCCGCAGCCCGCGAGCACGCGGCTGCCGTTTTCGGAGGCTCCCTGTGAAGCGTACCTATCAGCCCCACCGCACGCGCCGTCTCCGCACGCACGGATTCCGCGCGCGCATGGCCTCTGCCAACGGCCGCAAGGTCCTGTCGCGTCGCCGCGCCAAGGGCCGGCACCGCATGGCTCCCGGCTGCTACAAGAAGTGATCGACTGACGCCGGTCGGACTCCGGCCGCGTCTCGACCTCCTGCCCCTCGATCGACTTCGGGCCCGCACGCCACCCTCCTCCACGAGGCGCGTCGCGGGCCGTCGTCGTTTCACCCTTTCGACGTCGCTCGTCGCCATGCAGCCGCGCCTCACCCTCCGACCGACCGACCGCCTCAAGCGGCGCGAGGAGTTCCGTCGGGTGCAGGACACCGGCAAGAAGCACCACACGCGGCACTTCCTCGTCGTGGTCCTGGCGCGGCCCGACGACGGGCCGCCCCGCATCGGCGTGACGGTGACCAAGAAGGTCGGCAACGCGGTGCAGCGCAACCGGGTCAAGCGCCTCGTGCGCGAGGTCTTCCGGCGCGAGCGCGCGCGGTTCCCGATGGGCTGCGACGTGGTCTTCATCGCCAAGGACGGCGCCCCCGATCTGCGCTACGACGACGTGCTCGCGGAAGTGCCGACCCGCTGGACGGTCCGCCGCGCCCCTGCTCCTGCCTCGCAGCGGCCATGATCAAGAAGCTCCTGATCGCGCTCATCCGCGTCTACTGGTGGACCCTGTCCCCGGTGATCGGGAGCGTGTGTCGCTTCCAGCCCAGCTGCTCGCGCTACACGGCCGTCTGCGTCGAGCGCTTCGGCCCCATCCGCGGGTCGTGGCTCGGCTTCGTGCGCATCTGCAAGTGCCAGCCGTTCCACCCGGGCGGCTACGACGCCCCGCCGCTCGCCCCGGGACAGAGCGCGCCTCGCGGCTCACGGCCCCTGGTGCTGCCGGGCCTCTCGGACGACGCCGGCGCAGGCTCCGCCGAAAACGACCGTGACGGCGTGCATCCTGCGCGGGTTTCGTCCAATCTCGCGCCCGCCTCGACCGGCACTCCTGCTCGGAGCGTCGCTCGCCCCACCTGATCTCCTCCGGCTGTCCGTCCCGACAGGGCCACGACAGTGCGGTGCTCTCTCGATCGTTCGCAAGGACCGCATGCCCGAGCCGCAGGGACAAGCTCCGGAGAATCGCTCGTCGCTCTCGACGATCCTCCTCATCACCGGCGCGATGATGGCGGTGTACTACGGGTACACCTACTTCTTCCAACACACGCCGCCCACCGACGCGGGCGACGCCGCCACCGAGCAGCTCACGCCCGAGCAGATCGCCGCGCGCGAGCAGGAGATCGCCGAACGGCGCGCCGCGCGTGTCGATCGACGTGAGACCGGGACGATCCGCACCGAGCTCTTCGAGGCGACGATCGACAACCTCGGCGGCGGTGTCAGCGAGCTGCGGCTCCTCGGAGAGCGCTTCCGCGATCACACGACGAACGAGCAGGAGAATCTCGTCACCACGCAGATGGAGGAGTACCAGCCTCTGCGCGTGAGCCTGCCGGGCGTCGAGCTCCCGCCCGACGTGGTGTGGGAGCTGACGCAGGAGAACGAGCGCTCGGTCACGCTCCGCTGGGAGGGCAACGGCGTCGAGGTGCGGCGCCGCTTCGAGGCCGGCACCGGCCCCTACCAGATCTGGCAGACCGTGCTCGTCCGCAACCACGGCGAGCGCACGCGCCGCGTGCGTGTGCAGGAGCACGCGTTCCACTACGTCGTCCGCTCGCTCGAGAGCGGTGGTTTCCTCGGCCTCGGCGCGCGCTCGACGTACATCGGGCAGGGCCTGTGTCGGCACGAGGGCGAGGTCACCCGCAAGGCGCGCGGCGATCTCGCGACCGCGCACGGCTACGGCGGCACGATCGACTTCGCCGGCATCGAGAACCAGTACTTCGCCCAGGTGCTCGCACCCTCCGACGAAGCGGCGGAGCGCTGCGGCCTCTGGGCGCAGGATCGCTACGCGGGCGAAGAGGTCGACGGCACGCTCTTCGAGGCGCAGCTGCGCTACCCGATCGCCGACGTGGTGCCCGGCGGCGAGCACATGACGCGCACGCTCGCGTTCTTCGGTCCCAAGGACTGGAGCGCGCTCGAGACGGCAGGCCACTCGCTGCCCGAGGTGGTGAACCTCGGCACCTTCGCCGTCATCGCGCGCCAGTTCGCGCGGCTGCTCGCGTTCATCCAGTCGCTGGTGGGCAACTGGGGCCTCGCGATCATCCTCCTCACGCTGCTCGTGCGCATCGCGCTCTATCCCGTGATGGCGCGTCAGTTCCGAGCCTTCGCTCCGATGCGAAAGCTCAAGCCCGAGATGGACGCGCTGAACGCGAAGTTCGCCGACGACATGGAGAAGCGTCAGGCGGCCATCATGGAGCTCTACAAGAAGCACGGGATCAACCCGGCGGCGCAGATGCTCGGGTGTCTCCCGATCCTCCTGCAGATGCCCGTGTTCTTCGCGCTCTACACGTCGCTCTCGACGAACATCGAGCTCTACCACCAGCCCTTCGCGCTCTGGTGGCAAGACCTCTCGGGCCCCGACCCGTACTTCAGCCTTCCCATCGCGCTCTCGGCGCTGATGCACGTCCAGCAGCGCCTGACGCCGACGCAGATGGATCCCGCGCAGCAGCGCGTGATGCTGTGGATGATGCCCATCATGATGGGCGTCTTCATGCTCTTCCTGCCCTCGGGCCTCTGCCTCTACATGCTCACCAACAGCTCGCTCTCGATCGCGCAGCAGCGCTTCAACGAGTGGCGCTGGCAGCGCGAAGAGGCCGACAAGGAAGCGAAGGCCAAGAGCGAGAGCAGCAAGTCGAACGACGGGCTCGGCGGCGATGCGCCGGCCGAGGCTCGTCCCGCGAAAACGAGTGCCAGGAGGCCGCCCCGTGGGTGACGACCGCAAGCAGAACGAGATGGAAGGTGCCCTTCTCTTCGACGACGAGGACGAGGGTGGAGACGATCGTGGCGCGCGTGATGGCGATGGTGGCCATCCGGGCGACGGCCGCGCCGAAGAGGCGATGGAGTTCCTGTCGGGCGTGCTGCGCCGCATGGGCCTCGACGCCCGCGTGACGGTCCGCGAGGACGCCGCGCGCGTGGTGCTCGACGTGTCCGGCGAGGACGCGGGCCGCGCGATCGGCAAGAAGGGCATGACGCTGGACGCCCTCCAGTTCCTCGCGAACAAGGTGGTGAACCGCTTCCCCGAGCGTCGTCGCTACATCATCGTCGACTCGGGCGACTACCGCGAGCGACACGACCAGGGCCTCGTGAGCCTCGCCAAGCGCGAGGCCAAGCGCGCGCTCGACACCGGTCGCATCGTCACGCTCGAGCCGATGCCGGCGCGCGATCGCCGCCTCATCCACCTCTCGCTCGCGAAGCTCCCCGGCGTGTCGACCAAGTCGAACGGCGAAGGCCTCGGGCGTCGCATCCAGATCATCCCCGCGCGTCAGACCGGAGGCGGCGGCGGTGGTGGTGGTGGCGGCGGCCGACGCGGCGATCGCCGTCGCGGCGGTGGCGGTGGTGGTGGTGGTGGACGCGGCGAGGGCCGAGGCCCCGCGCCGGCAGGTGGCGCCTCGCGCCGCGACGACGACAGCTGAGATCGAGAAGAGGAGGACGACGTGAAGCACACCATCCACACCGGGCTCGATCTCGCGCGCTCGAAGCTGGCCATCGGCAAGGCGATGGACGCCTACAAGGCGCGCTTCGCCGAGTACAACCCTCGCTTCGACTGGACCAGCGACACGCGCGGTGAGTTCGGCTTCAAGGCCAAGGGCGTGGCGCTCGGAGGCACCATCGTCGTGCACGACCACAAGGTCGACGTCGACATGGAGGTGCCGTTCCTCTTCCGCATCTTCCAGGGCAAGGCCATGGAGGTGATCGAGGACGAGGTGAAGGTGTGGGTGGAGAAGGCGAAGAAGGGAGAGCTCGGATGACCTTCGTCGGAACCCTCCCCGCGCTCGTCACGCCGTTCGAGAACGGCGAGCTCGACGAAGGCGCGCTGCGCGCGATCGTCGAGCACTGCATCCAGGGCGGTGTCGATGGCCTGGTCCCGTGTGGGACGACCGGCGAGACCCCGACGCTGACGGAGGCCGAGCACGCGCGTGTCGTGCGCATCGTGATCGAGCAGACGAAGAAGCGCGTCCCCGTGGTCGCGGGCGCGGGAGCCTTCTCGACGGCGCACACGATCCACCTCGCGAAGATGTGCCGCGAGCTCGGCGTGGATGGCCTCTTGCTGGTCACGCCGTACTACAACCGCCCCACGCAGGAGGGCCTCGAGGCGCACTTCCGCGCGGTCGCGAAGGCCTGCCCGATCCCGTCGATCCTCTACAACGTGCCGGCGCGCACGGGCACCGACCTCGCGGTCGAGACGCTCGCGAAGCTCGCGGACGTCCCGTCCTTCGTCGGGATCAAGGAGGCCACGGGCAACGTGCTCCGCAGCCAGCAGATCCTCTCGACGCTCGGCGACCGCTACACGGTGCTGTCGGGAGACGACGCGCTCACGCTGCCGGTCCTCTCCGTCGGCGGAAAGGGCGTGATCAGCGTCACGGCGAACCTCCTCCCGAAGGAGACGTCCGACGTCGTCCACCTCTGGCAGGCGGGCAAGATCGCGGAGGCCCGTGCGCTCCACCTGCGCCTGGCGCCGGTGCACGAGTCCATGTTCGTCGAGGCCAACCCCGGCCCCGTGAAGGCCGCGATGGCCAAGCGCGGTCTGCTCCGGCCCGAGATCCGGCTGCCCCTCGTGTGGCCGAAGAGCTCGAGCCTGGAGAAGGTCTGGGCCGCGCTCGACCGCGCAGGCGTGTGATGAGCGAGGCGCCTCGCGAGATCACGCGCGCCGTGATCCACGGCGCAGGGGGACGCATGGGGCGCGCGATCGCCCGCGCGATCCACGAGACGGCGGGCATCACGCTGGTGGCCGCGCTCGATCGACCGGGCGCCTCGACGCTGGGTCTGGACGTCGGCGAGCTCGCGGGCAGCGGTGCCTCGCGCGTGCTCGTCGAGGCGGCGCTGCGCGAGGAGCTCGAAGCACACGTCGTGATCGACTTCTCCGCGAGCGAGGCGACCGAGGCGCTCGCAGCTCGCGTCGCCGAGCGTGGGCTCGCGCTCGTGGTGGGCACGACGGGCCTCGAGGCGAGCGCACGTGCGGCGCTCGAGCGCGCGTCGCGGACCGTGCCGGTCGTGGTGGCGCCCAACACCAGCGTCGGCGTGACGGTGCTCTGTCACCTCGCGGAGCTCGCGACCGAGCTCCTCGGCGACGGCTTCGACGCCGAGATCGTCGAGATGCACCACAACAAGAAGGTGGATGCGCCGAGCGGCACGGCGCTGCGTCTGGCGGACTCGGTGCTCGCCGCGCGCGGCCTCGATCGCTCGGCGCTGCGAACCGGACGCGAGGGCAAGCCCGGCGCGCGCACCAAGGACGAGGTCGGTGTGCTCGCGCTCCGCGGCGGCGACGTGATCGGCGATCACACGCTCGTGCTCGCGGGTGAAGGCGAGCGCGTGGAGCTCGCGCACAAGGCGACGGACCGCTCGCTCTTCGCACGTGGCGCCGTGCGCGCCGCGCGCTGGATCGTCGGACAGCCCGCGGGGCTCTACGACATGCGCGACGTGCTCGGCCTGCGGTGATCGCACGCCGACGCGGTCGCGCCCGAGGCGTCACATCGGGCTGAGATCGATCGAGCAGGCGCCGCAGACGATGAACACGTCGGCGCCCACGGTCTCCAGCGTGCACGGACGGCCGACGTCCGGGAAGTTCAGGCCGCCCGTGAAGCTCGTGCCGGTGCCCGAGTAGGCCATCACGCCCTCGACGTCCCCGCGTCGATCCGAGGTCAGCTCGTAGGAGCAGGACTCGGCCGCGATCCGGCTGAAGAAGACCTGCGTCGCATTCGACATGCAGACCGCGCCCGAGCGCGTGACCGCATAGGTCGCCGCCAGGCGGGGGCACGCGTCGAACGCATCGAGATCCGCGTCGTCGTTCGCGTCGTCCAGGGGCGCGTCCAGCGGCACCGGGGCATCGAGGGAGAACGCGTCCGTGGCGATCGGCGCATCGGGGCCCGCATCGGCGCGCGGGCCCGTGTCGCGCTCCTCGGAGGCCGCATCGACGTCGCCGCTGCCCCGCGCGACGCACTGGTTCTCCGCGTTGCAGCGGAGACCGAGCTGGCAGTCCGAATCGATCGCGCACTGCGCGCCCGAGCCGCACGCGGGCAGGCCCAGGGTGAGCGCGAGGACGGACGCGACCAGGCCCGTGGTGAGGGACGACGCGGGAGGCGGCGCGGGGCGGAAGAACGGCGACGACATCGGCGCCGATGCTACCGCAGCGTGTGGCGGAACACGAAGAGGCCCGAGAGGATCTTCGGCGCGAAGAAGGTGCTCTTCTCCGGCATGACGATGTCGGGGTTCCCCAGGCCTGCGTCCGCGACGGCCACGAGCTCGTCGATCGTCACCGGGTGCAGGGCGATCGCGATCTCGTAGTCCCCGCGATCGACGACCTCGCGCATCTGCGCGAGCTGCGACTCGGGGTAGTAGTCGAAGTGGGCCGCGTCCGCGATCATCGAGTGCTCGAGGCCGAGGTGCGGGTAGACCTCGCGCTCGAGGATGGAGCAGTCGAGGCGGCCGACGACGTCGCTCGGAACCTGCTTGGCGTCGAGGAGGAAGCTGCCCTCCCGCGTGTAGAAGCAGAACGAGTGCTTGGGCGGCGTGGCGAAGCTCGCGGTGGGGCGGAGCGTGAGCGCACCTGCCGCCTCGGCGAAGCTCCGCGTGCCGCGCACGACGCGGTTGTAGGCCTGGATGCGCGCGCTCTCCGTCACGTAGACCAGCGTGTGCGTCTGGCCGTTGCGGAGGGCCGCGTGATAGCGGTGGTGTCCGTCCGCGATGTAGAACGGATCGGCCGCGAGCACGCGCTGGATCGCGCCTCCGAGCTCGCTCGCCTGCGTCACGCGGAAGATGCGCGAGCGGATGCCGTGGAGATCGTTGAGGCCCTTCAGGTCGGTCGTGAGCTCGTAGACCGGGTTGCCCTCGGTAGAGCGCTCGAGCACGGCCTTGAGCGGCGCACGCGTGAGCGCGAAGACGGGGCCGAACGTGTGGCCCGTCGCGCGCGCGAGGGCGATGCGGCCCTTCACCTTGTCGTCGAAGGTCTTCTCGTGGCGGATGACCTGCTTGGCCTCGTAGGGCGTGACCTCGGCGGCCACGAAGACACCGAGGCGCGTCTCGTCGCGACCCTCGGGACCGAGGTAGCGCTGCTCGTAGACGTAGTAGGCCGGCTCGTCGTCCGCCACGAGCGCGCCCTCGGCGCGGAGGCGATCGAACGCGGCCGCGGGCTCACTGCCGAGGATGATGTGGAAGAGCGAGAGCGGCTCGGCCTCGAGCAGCTTCCAGAGCTCGCTGCCGGGCTTGATGACGTCGTACGGAGGCGACGTGACGCGATGGACGAGCGAGGGGGCGGGGCGGAACCCGACGAGACCGACGGTGGCGACCATGGCCGTACCTACCACGACGCGCACGAGGCGTGACACGGGCGAGCGCCGCGATCAGCGCACGGCGCGCTCCGCGCGCGCTGCGGCGTCGCACATCACATCGATCACGTGCAGGAGATCGGCGTTGCCGAGGTGCCGGAAGCCGGCCCACAGCCACTCGCCGCGATCGATGACGCGTCGGGGCGATCCGCTGCACGGTGCGACACGCAGGGCCGAGACCCACGCGACGGGCTCGAGCGTCACCGAGGCCGCGAGCCCGACGCGCACCACGAAGCGCTCGAGCTCCCCTTCTCGCGACGAGTCGCGCAGCGTGACCCACACGGCTCGCCCGTCGACCTCGCCGCGCACCGAGACGCGACGCCGCGCGACCTCGTCCACGTGCAGGCCCTCGTGGTGCGAGAGCAGGGTCTCGAGGCGACGCGCCGTGACCGCGGCGCGACGCGAACGCGCATCCCCCGCGCGAAGGACGCGCGCACGACACGCGCCGCAGAGGTAGTGGAACGCGTGGTGCCGATAGCCCTCGGCGTCGACACCGAGTCTCGGCGCGCCCTCGCCACAGAGCGCGCAACGCGGGGCCCACTCCGGCATGCACTGCTCGCAGACGAGCGCGTGCTCGCCGCGGTAGCTCGGCACCGAGCGCCGACCACAGGCGAACGTGTGCCCGAACCAGACGCGCACGGTCACTCGAAACGCCGCGCGGCGTCCTCGTCGAGGCCACCGACGAGCGTGCGCACCCACGGGGCGAGCGCCGGCAGCCGATGCTCGCGCGCCTCGAGGCCCACGCCCTCCTCGGAGCGCTTGAACGCATCGAGCTGTCCGAGCGTGCGCGCGATGGTCACCCACTTCTCGTGTCGCGCGCGCGCGAGCTCGACCGACTTCACCACGCGCGTGCGGTGCCCCCACGCCTCGAGCACGAGCACACGACGGCTCATCTCCGTGCGCCTGCGCGCGAGCGCGGCGACGAGGAGCGCTGCGGCCGCGACGAGACCCGCACCGACCGAGACGACGGCCGCCAGACGAGCGAGCGCGCCGAAGTAGGAGAACGCACCGATCGCCACACCGACGCACACGAACGCGCCACCGAGCAGCAACCGCGAGCTGGGGAACGGCGCGATCTGCCAGGTCACGGTCGAGGTGCGCGGCGCGAGCTGACCAGCGAGCAGGTGCTGCGCTTCGCGGCCGCGGGCGAGCACGAGATCCTCCGGCAGGCCGTGCGGGTCGTACTCCGGATAGAGGCCGCGGAGCGACGCGACGAGCGATTCGGTCTGCGGCGCGAGCGGCGGCCCGGGCTCGCGGCTGAGCGCCTCGAGCGCGCGCTCGTCGGCCTCGACGAGCTCCGCGAGCTCGGCGCGCGACGCGAAGCGCTTGGGCGCCGCGAGGGCGGCCTGGAGAAACGCGTCCTCGTGCGAGGCGCGATGCCTCGCGAGCTCCACCCACTCCGCGAGCGCCGCGAGCTCGTGCTGCGAAGCGCGCGCGTCGCCGTCCTGCTTCATGCGTCGCGCGTCGTGCGCGAGCCGATCGGCCTTCTCTCTCAGCGCGGCGTCGAGGAGCGTCGGGTCGATGCGCGCGAGCCCCTCGATGGTCGCGCTCGCCGCGAGCCACAGGCCTCCGGGCGCGTGCACGAAGCGCTCCTCCGCGTCTCGCATGCCTCGCTCGAGGCGCGCGATCTCGCTGCTCGCGTCACCGCGAAACATTCGCTCCCGCGCGCCTGGCGAGGATCGCCTCGATCTCGTCTGCGTCCTTCGGGATCGCGGCGGTCAGCACCTCGAAGCCCGTGGACGTCACGAGCACGTCGTCCTCGATGCGCACGCCGATGCCCCGGTACTCCTCCGCGGCGTGCGACAGCTCGGTCCGCACACCGACGTAGAGCCCCGGCTCGACGGTGAGCACCATGCCGGGCTCGAGCACGCGGGGCGTGCGCGCCTTCTCGGACGCCTCGCGCTTCGCGTAGACGAAGTAGGCGCCCACGTCGTGCACGTCCATGCCGAGCCAGTGCGAGGTGCGGTGCATGTAGACCTTCTTGAAGCGCTCCTCGCGGATCGCGTCCTCGAGTGGCCCTTCGACGAGGCCGAGCTCGATCGCCGACTCGGTGAGCGCGCGCACCGTGAGCTGGTGGATGGCCTCCACCGTCGCGCCGGGACGCACGGCCTCGATCGCGAGGCGCTGCGCGCGGAGCACGGCGTCGTAGATGCGGCGCTGGGGCGGCGTGAAGCGGCCGTTCACCGGGAAGGTCCGCGTGACGTCGCCGGCGTACCCCTCGACCTCGGCCCCCGCGTCGATGAGCAGCAGATCGCCATCGACCATGCGCCGGTCGTTCTTGCGGTAGTGGAGGATCGTGGCGTTCGGCCCCGAGCCCACGATGCTCTCGTACGCGGGACGCGGGCTTCCCTGCCGACGAAACGCGCGCAGGATCTCCGCCTCGACCTCGTGCTCGTACGCCCCCGGCAGCGCGACCTCCATCGCCGCGAGGTGCCCATCGGCCGTGGCCTGCGCAGCGCGGCGCATCACCTCGATCTCGTGCTCGGTCTTGAGGAGCCGCATCGGGTGCAGCGTCTCGGCGAGATCGACGATCGTGCTCGGCCAGAGCACGCCGAAGCGCTGCCGCCGCCGCACGAGGTCGCGCGCGGCGAGCACGCGCCCGTCCATCTTCGGATCGCGTCCGAGCGCGTAGTGCAGACGTCGCGCGTTCTCCAGGTAGCCGGGCAGCTTCGCGTCGAGCTCGCCGATGGGGAACGCCGCGTCCGCATCGAAGTCGTTCTTCGCACCCTCGACGCCCGAGCGCGGTCCGTCCCACGTCTCGCGCTCCGGATCGCGCGTGCGCACGAAGAGGACGTAGCGGTGCTCGTCGTGCACGCGGCTCAGCACCGCGACCGCGTCCGGCTCGTCGTAGCCCGTGAGGTAGAAGAAGTCCGAGTCCTGTCGGAACGGGTGCTCGACGTCGTTGTTGCGGATGTGCACGGGCGCCGCCGTGATCACCGCCACGTCCCCGGTCAGCTGTGCGAGGAAGGCCTCGCGCCGACGGCGCAGCTCGTCGCGGAGCGCCTGGCTCGGGGCGAGCGGGTTCGGCGCAGCGGCGGCACGCGCGGGATCGGAGCTGGCGTCGGCGGTCATCGGCGACATTCGACCGCAGCGCCACGCAGCACGCAAGGCCGCTTCAGCGTGGCGCTCGCCGGCGCCGGTGAGGCCGAGCGCTGCGCTCAGCCGAGACGCTCGCGCGCGAGGGCACGGGCGGCCTCTGCGGGATCGCCCGAGGCGCCGAGCTCCGCACACCACAGCGTTCGCGTGAGGCGTGCGCCCCGCGCCATCGCACCGCCGAGCGTGTCGCTCGTGCGGGGGTTCCGGAAGAAGTCCTCGTCGTGCCGCTCGCGGAGCGCGACGAACACGAGCGGCGCGAGCGCCTGGGAGCGCGCGAGCAGCTCGAGCTCGGGGCTCGAGGCGCCCGAGGCCAGGAGGAAGCCGAGCGGCAGCGCCGCGGGCAGCGCGAGCGCGCGCTGGACGAGCGCGTGCGCTTCGTCGCCGGCGAGCTCGACACGCCTGGCGCGAGCCAGACAGCGCGCTGCATCGAGACGCGCGCGCACGAGCCCGAGGTAGCTCGCGGTCGCCGCAGTGGCCGCCGCGGCGCGCTCGTCGAGGCCGAGCGTGCGGGAGAGAAAGACGGTCGCGCCGAGGAAGAGCCCGAACGTGCTCGCCACGAGGCCGGGGACGTGCGCCTGCGGCAGCACGCGGTGCTCGTCGGCCAGCGCCGCCGAGATCCGCGCGTACGACATCGCGCGACCGAAGAGCTCGAGCGCATCGAGCTCCGAGCCGAGGCCGAGCTCGATCGGCGAGGCACCGAGCACGACGCGCGTCGGAGGCGCCACCAGCAACACCTCGCCGCGCGCGTCGAGGCTGCTCGAGGTCTCGACACGGAGCCGCGACGCCACCGAGGCATCGGCCCCGAGCGGCGCGAGCGCACGCCCCAGACGCGCGATCCGCCCTTCGCGCGCGAAGAGCGCATCGAGCGGCGCCGCGCGCAGCGCACGTGCAGCGGCGCCGAGGCGCTCCGGCACGGTCGCCCGCGTCGCCGACGCACCGAGGGCGTGCTGCGAGCGCGCGAGCGCTTCGGCCGCGGCGTCGTCCGTGGCGCGCAGGAACGCCTCGAGCAGCTCGTCGAGCGCAGGCTCCTTCTCCGCTTCGGGGCCGCGAGAGAGCACGCGCGCTGCGATCGCGTCCGCCTCCTCGTGCGCCTCGCGCCAGCGTCGCGCGCGCTCGTTCACCCGCGCCGCGGCCGCCTCGAGACGCGCGCGCTCGGTCCATCGCGAGGCCTCGATCGCGATCGCGCCGAGCGACAGAGGCTCTCCACCGACCTCCACCTCGTCCTCGATCACGAACGTCCCCGGGCAGTCACGACGCTCGAGCAGCTCCTCGCGCGCCGCATCCGCCAGGTGCACGAGCAGGGCGCGCTGATCGGCCTCCTCGACGATGCGCAGCGACACGCACTCGTCGAGGAGCGCGCGCGCTTCGCCGGTGCCGAGGGCCTTGCGCGCCCGGGCGACACGCGCCGGCGCGTCGGGCTCACCCGCCCAGCGCGCGCGCACCCGCTCGGCCTGCGCCGTGCGCCACGCCATCACGAGCGTTCGTAGCCTCACGAGCGGCGACATGCGCGAGGACCATACGCCAGCTACGTTGAGCCGCACCATGTGGGTCTTCGGCCTCTTCGTCGTGATCGCCATCGGCGTCCTGATCTACGCGGCCCGGCTCATCTCGAGCGCGCCCGACGATCCGCCGCCCCCGTGAGGGGCGCGCGACACGCGAACTCGGCTCGACGGGCTCGAGCCGAACGTGTTGGCCATTCGCGCCTGCCGGGCGCGAATTTGGCGCTCGCGCGAGGCACCTCGCTACGATCGCGCCGGTGACGACGACGCGCCTCCTGCTCAAGCCTCCGGTGCGCATCCGGCCAGGCGCGCTGCTCGGGCGCATCGAGCGCACGGTGCTCGGCCCACGCGCCGAAGAAGAGCTCTTCCGCGTCGCGGAGGTGCTGAGCGAAGGACGTGTCTCGGGCGGCAGCTTCTTCGGCTCGACGCTCGTCACGATCGACCTCTCGCGCCTCGGCATCGCCACCGAGGAGCGCGCGCGCGAGCTCTTCCGCGCCGCCGAGGGCTCGATCCGCGTCCGCCTCCGTGCGATGCGCCTCGCACAGAGCGATGCGCTGCGGCGCCTTCCCGATCACGCGGTCGGGACCGCGATCGTCGCGACCCGCATGCGCCTCGAGCAGCTCCGGCTGCTCGTCGACGTCGACCTCGAGCTCCCCTGCGAGCTCCCCTCCTCTGCTACCGTCGGCTGAACCCACGGTCGGGTGAATCGAGTGCGGCCCGTGTCCCTGCCTTCGCGAAGCGACAGCTCCAACGTCATCCACGTCGACTTCGGTCGCGGCGCACGCGCGCCCAGCGCGGACAAGGCCAGCGCGGACAAGGCCAGCGCGGACAACGAAGCGCCGCCGTCGGATCCCACGCAGCTCTCGCCGTCCGCGGCCCCCGTCGCGCCCAAGCCTCGACGCTCCCGCAAGCGTGCGGACGCCGTCGAGGAGCCTGCACCCGCGCGAGAGCGCGCGCTCGGCGCGGTCGCGACCAAGAAGCGCGATCCGACCGGTGATCTCTTCGCGCGCGCCGAGGTCGCGCGCCTCTTCGGCCTGCCCGAGAGCCGCCTGCGCTACTGGGATCGCACCGGCTTCCTCTCCCCCTCAGGCGACACCGAGGGGCGCCGCCTGTACACGTTCCAGGATCTGATCAGCGTGCGCGCGGCCAAGGCGCTCCTCGAGCGCGGCACGCCGCTGCGTCGCGTGCGCCGCTCCGTCGACTCGCTGCGCGCGACCTTGCCTCACGTGATCCGCCCCCTCGCGGAGCTGCGCATCTCGTCCGAGGGCGATCGCGTGGTCGTGCAGACCGAGCGTGCGAAGTGGGAGCCCTCGAGCGGACAGCTCGTCCTCGACTTCGACGTGCGCGATCTGCGCGACGAGGTCGTGCGCGTCCTTCGGCCCGATCAGCGCGATCCCGCGCGACGTCGCGCCGCGTACGAGGCCTACCTCGAGGGCGCGCGCTACGACGAAGAGCCCACCACCTTCGACCGCGCCGAGGCCGCCTACCGCAAGGCCATCGAGCTCGATCCGTCGTTCGGCCACGCGCTCACGAACCTCGGCAACCTCCGCTTCCGTCGCGGTGCGCTCGCCGAGGCCGAGTCTCTCTACCAGCGCGCGCTCGCGGTGGATCCCGAGCAGCCCGAGGCCTTCTACAACCTCGGCTTCATCGCCTCCGAGCGCGGTGATCACGTCGAGGCGCGTCGCTGCTTCGCCGCGGCCGTCACGAGCGATCCGGCCTTCGCCGACGCGCACTTCAACCTGGCCATGACGCTCGAGGCCCTCGGAGATCGCACGAGCGCACGCGCCCACTGGCGCACGTACCTGGTGCTCGAGCCCGAAGGCGAGTGGGCCGAGATCGCGCGGCGGCACGTCTGAAGCGGCCGCGACGCGGAGGGCTTGATCGATCACCCCGATCACCCACTATCATCCCGCCCTCGGAGCCCGAACGTCCGAAGGTCTCGCCCGGGCCGAGGAAGATCGGCCGCCCCTCAGACGTACGAGGGCCGGGCACACGCTGCCGAGGTCATGACCGACGCCGCGCAACGAGGCCGGAAGTCCGGCCACACAGAGGAGACACGATGCGAATTCTGATTCTCTCGGGTGCGATGCTCGCCATGGCCGGTTGCTGCTTCGGCGGCGGCGCGGCCCCCGCCCCTCCGATCAACATCGCCCCGGGGTTCGCGCCCCAGCCCACGACCGGTAGCGGCACCGCGGGCGGCATCACGGACGCGAACACGCTCAACTCCGAGTGCCGCGGCAACATCCCGCTGGTCGCGCAGCACTCGCTCAACGTGACGGCGCAGGTCCCGAACCTGACCGTGATGGTGAACTGCCCCGGCGGTGACACGACGCTCGTCGTGCGCCGCCCCGACGGCACCTACCTGTGCAACGACGACACCGAGGGCCTCAACCCGGTGGTCTCGGGCGCGTTCTCGCCCGGCACGTACGAGGTCTTCGTCGGCAGCTACTCGCACGACTCGACCGGCATGAACTACACGATCGGCTTCACCGAGGCCGCGGGCGCGATGCCCTCGACGCTCCCCGCGCCGTAATCGATCACGTCGATCTCGAACGAACGAGCCCACCGCGAGGTGGGCTCGTTCGTTTCCGTCGTCTCGAGGCGCGCGCGGCCCGCGCGTGATCACACGCGCTGCGCACGCCAGCGCTGCACCCGGCGCGGCCAGCCCGCCTCGGCGTCGTAGCCGCGCTGGATCACCTCGAGGAACGCGCGCGCCGCCTTCTCGGCCCAGGGCTCGATCGAGCCCTCGAAGCGGCCGAGCTCGAGCGCAGCCGGCGACACACGCGCCTCGGCCTCGGCCTCTCGCTCGGCCTCCACCACGCGCACCACGTACCGCGCCGATTCCCCGTCGACCGCCACGCGCTCGAACGAGAACCGCGCGCCGTGAGAGGGCCGCTCGATCGCGCTCATGGCGTGGTGGCGGTCGGCACCGCGGGCACGCCCGCGTCACTGGGCACGGCGACCGGCGTCATCTGACCGGTGCGCGAGATCGCGACCGCTCCACCGTCGGGCAGCATGTAGGCGCCGACCGTCGTGTCGAAGCGCGGCAGGGGCTCCTCGATCGGACGCGCGAGATCGCCGCGGATGCGGCCCTCGAGCACCTCGACGTGGATCGGCTCGGCGAGCTGGTACACGTAGCCGCCCTGGTTGATCTCCATCGCGTAGTTGTTGCCGTCGATCTCGACGTCGCGGCGGAACGCCACGGCCTGCTGGCCGACCCGCGTGTGCGGCCGGTGCGCGAGCATGAAGGACATGAGGCGCACCGCGATGTGGTTGTGCAGGCGGTGACAGCCGTGCGAGTGCCGCCGCATGATGCTCATGTAGTCGACCGACCCGTGCGTGCGGATGCCGTCGTCGCCACCGAGGCGGAGCGAGCCGTCGTCGCGCTCGCGGAAGCCGATGTGGTACGCCGCGACGAGACCGTACGCGGACGCGTAGCTCGGGCCGGTCTCGTGGTAGTTGGGGCGGTACGCCTCGGGGCCGCGACGACCGGTGCGTCGGAAGAGATCACGCGGCGGCGTCGACTCGGGCGGCAGCCACACCGGCGCGGCGACGATCTGGTGCCACACGACGGGGCCCGGCGGTGAGTTCTTGTAGCGCCACCAGAGGCGGCCCTCGATCTGCTCGCTGCGCCAGCCGCCGATCGTCGTGCCGAAGCGCGCGAGGCGGATGCGCTGTCCGTTCCACGTCGTGAGCACGGTGAGGTGCGGGCGACGCTCGACGGGCTGCGCGCGCTCGTTGCCGCGCTCGTCGTACGGGAACTCGTACCAGACGTCTCCGCGATCGATCTCGACCGAGAGATCCATGTCGGCCGTGTAGTACTCGGGAAGCGCCGGCATGCGGACGGCCACGAGGTGCGCGCCGTTCGCGGGCAGCTCGCCCAGGCCCTCGAGGAACGCGAGCGTCGACTCCGGCGTCTGGAGGCCGAAGGCCTCGACGACGATCGAGCGGATCTCGCCCTCGAGGTTCGGGATGTCGCGCTGCGCGCCGTCGGCGCCGACGTAGTGGCCCGTGACGCTGCCGTCCTCGAGCACTCCGGCCGCGTGCATCGCGCGCTCGGTCAGCACGCGAACGACCGCCTCCTGATCGCCCTCCATCGGAGAGCGGCGGAGCATCTCCAGCGTCTCGCGGCCGAGGAAGCCCCAGCCGTAGACGCGGTGACGTCGCTCGAACTCGGCCAGCGCCTCGTGCGTCGGCCAGTCGAGGCCGCCCGTCACGTACTCGCCCTTGCCCTCGAAGTAGCCCTCGCACTCCAGGCGCGCCTGGGCGGCGCGGATCGCGAACGCGCGCGGCGCGAGGCGCTGGTACTCGCCGAGCTGACGACGCTCGCGCTCGCTGCGGATGCGCGTCGCGTCGATCTGCGCGGGGCCCTCGACGCCTTGCGCGCGCGCGATCTCGTTCATCTGGTTCTCGAGCACGCGGAAGCGGCGCGCGAAGTTGCGGCCCTCCTCGCGGCTCTCGTAGGCGACGAAGCCGTCGAACTGTCGCAGCGGCTCGAGGTCGAGATCCGCGACGCACGCGAGGTCGCGCGTGTGCTGGAAGCGCGTCCGCAGCAGGCCGAGCGTCGGCATGATGCCGTAGAGCTCGAGGTACTTGTCCTCGCGGGCGCGATCGCCGTGGTGATCGTCGGGCAACTCGCCGCGCGCGAGCGAGAGGTAGGTCTCGCGATAGCTGTTCGGCAGGACCTCGTCGGTCTCCGCGTCACGCTCCGTGAAGAGGTACGGCGTCCACTCCTCACCGAGGTCGATCACCATGTAGCCGTCGTGCCGCGCCGTCGCCGCGTCGACCTGCCGCTCGCTGTGCCCCTGATCGAAGAGCGGCACCGGCTGGTGCATCGGCGGGGGACGCGTGTCCACCTCGTCCGGCGCAGCGACCACCACGGGCTCTGCCGCGGGCGTCGGCGTGGCCGCGGTGGGCTGCGTCTCCGGCGTGGGGGTCGTCTCGCTGGGCCCGCTGAGCACGTCGGCGGTGCCGCAGGCGACGAGCACGATCGAACCCACGACCGCGAGGGTCGCGCCGAGACGGTGGGAGCTGGTGGATGACGACATGGGGGCTCGAACGGAGGGGCGCACGGATACCTCGCTTCCGTTCAGGCCCGACTCTTGTGCAGGGGTCTCTGCCACGCAAGTTTCCGGGCCGGAACGCCCAGGCCAGAGAGCAGGGTCGGTGCCGCGCCGATTCTCCGAGAAAAACGGGCCCCTTCACCCGCGCGGGCGTGGTCGCGCGGAGACACGCCCGCGTTCCGCGTGAGACGCACGTGAGCCGCCCGCCGCGCGAGGGCGGATCAGGGCACGCCCGCGTCGCTGGCCTCGGGCTCCTCGGCAGGCCCGTCCTCACGACCCGCGCGGAGCATCGGGCTGGTCGGGCGGAGCCTCTCGGCGAGCTCGTGCACGCGATCGACCATGGCGTCCGCGCGCTCCTGTCGGTGCTCGCGTCGCTCGGCCCGTCGCTCGCGCATCTGCGTGATGCGATCGCGGATCTCCGCGAGCCGCCCGCCCCCCTCCATGGTCAGCGTGTACCGCGCTTCGGGCGTGCCGAGCGCCTCGCCCGCGATCGTGA
>JBILLJ010000261.1:0-6807 GCA_044376125.1 Sandaracinaceae bacterium | reverse complement strand
CACGAGGAGGGAGAGCACGCTGCCCAACGCGAAGCTGACGAGCCGAGCGCGCTGGTTGGTTCTGGGCGGCCATGCCGAGTGAGCGGTGGCCCACCGACCCAGCACTGCTCCAGACGATTCGGGAAGACTGGCACCCTCGCTGGGGAGACAGAAAACAGGAGCTCGTCGTGATCGGACGCTCGAGCGCGATGGACCGTGCCGCGCTCGAGGCCCGCTTCGCAGGGGCGCTCCTCGACGAGCAGCCGGCCGTCGACGCGATCGCGCGCGCGGCGGATGGACGACTTGGCGCGGTAGCGCCGGCGGTCCAGTCCGATGAACTCACACTCCGCCGATGCGAACGTGGCGCCGCGCCGGAGGAGCGTGGCCGGGTCCGAGGCCGCGAGCCCCGGGTTCGCGGCCTCGCCTGCGTCTTCGGCGACGTCGCGACCGGGGATGCGCACGCGGCTCCCGCGCTCGAGCCGCAGCGTAGTGCCAAGGAGCGCGAGGCAGAGCGCGTCGAGCACCGTGAACTTGCCGGCGCCGGTGGGCCCCAAGATCGCGAACAGGCCCACGCCGCCGAGTTCGGGCCCTTCGTCCCGAACGGTCGGAGCGAGCGACCTGTCAGGCCCCTCGAGCTGTTCGCGAGGTGAGCCACCGCGGGCTCGGTGGGGGTCGTGTCGCGTTCGGCTCGGGTACTCTCCCTCCATTGGGCCCCCGCGGGAGGGCAGACGGAAACCGTGAGCGGGCTCCTTCTCTGCGTCTGCGCCTTGCTGTGGCTCCAGCCGCGAGCCACGCTGAGGAGATGAAGACCGGACTGGGCGGCAAAGCAGCCATCGTGACCGGGGCCGGATCCGGCATCGGCCAGGCCCTGTCGCTGGAGCTCGCGCGGCGCGGGGCGAAGGTGTGGGTCACCGACGTCTCGGAGGAAGCGGCGCGCAAGGTCGCCGGCCAGATCGGTGAAGGCGCGACCGCCGCGCGGCTCGACGTGCGAGACGCGGCGGCCTTCGAGCGACAGGTCGAGGAGGTCGTGCGTCAGCACGGCAGCATCGACCTGCTGATCAACAACGCGGGGATCGGCATCGGCGGCGAGATGCAGGAGCTGACGCTCGCGCACTGGGACCGGATCATCGACATCAACCTTCGCGGCGTCGTGAACGGTGTCCAGGCCGTGTATCCGCGGATGGTGAAGCAGGGCACCGGCCACATCATGAACGTGGCCTCGATGGCCGGGCTCGGGCCGGCGCCGCTGCTGGTGCCCTATTCCGCGACGAAGCACGCGGTGGTGGGGCTCTCGACGAGCCTGCGCATCGAAGCGGCGGCGCTGGGCGTCAGGGTCAGCGTGTTGTGTCCGTCGGCGATCGAGACACCCATCCTCGACGCCGCGAACCCGGCAGACTTGCCGGCGACGTCGTGGACCCCGAACATGCGCCGCTTCCTGTCCCGTCTGGTGGCGCCGCCGTATCCCGTCGACGCCCTCGCGAGGGAGGCCCTCGACGGCCTGGAGAAGAACGTCGCCGTGATCGTGATCCCGGGGCGCGCGCGGCTCGCGCTCACGATCGGACGGCTCGCCCCGGGCCTGGTGGAGAAGCTCGCCGGCGACGCCGTGGCGGCCGAGCGCGCCGCGCGCGGGGAGTGAGCGAAGCCCGCGGGACCCATCCCCTCCGCGGGCGTGGCTGGGTCCTGCTCTCCCTGTTCGGTGTTCGTCACCGAGCTCGGCGGGCGTCGTGGTGGGACGCGTCGAGAAGACTCGACCGCGACCGAGATCGCTCCAGCCGAGGAGCTCGACGCCTGCTTCGAGCAGGCCCGCGCGCAGGTCCGCATCGAGCACGGTGCGCGCACGATCCAGAGGCGCGTAGTCGGTGAAGAGCCCGGGCGCCTGGAGCACAAGCACGGGGCGCTCCGTCGTGCCCTCGCGTCCGAGGGTGGCGAAGCCGAGCGCCGACAGCGACGCTCCGTCGAGCTCGTTCGTTCGGATGCGTCGGACGAAGTCCTGCTCGCTCGCACCCGCGCCGCCCGCCTGCACCGTGAGGCTCAGGCGGCCGCCGCTGGCCTCGCGGAGCGAGTTGCCCCACGCGGTGAACACGCGGTGCCACGCCGAACCGCGAGGCGCCACGCACGCGAGGCGCAGCACGGTGCTGGCCGCGTCCTGCGCATCGACCGGTGCAGCGCGAGCGCCCGGGAAAAAGACGGCCGCGAGCGCGAGGGCCAGAGCCAGGGCCCCGCGCAGGCGCGCCGTGCGGTTCGAGGGGCGGGAACCGTGGTTCGACGACATCTCGTTGGGTCTCCTCTGGCTCGGATGGCTCTTCGTCGAGCATGATCCGCGGCGAACTGGGCTCGGACGGGCCGTGGAGGTTGCGGATTCACGACCGGCTCCGACGGGGTTGGGGTCAGACCCTCTTGGAGAGCTGATTAGAACACGAGCAGCATCGAGGCACCGAGGCCGGTCGGCAGGACCGTGAGGCTCGGCCCGGTCGCTCCGCCCGCGAGCGGCATCGGCTCGCAGCCCGCATCGGGATGGCGCCGGTGGTAGCGGAGCCACTCCTCGCGGATCCCCGTCGGGAAGAGGAGCACGCGGCCCTGCGAGAGCACCGAGCCGCCCGCGGCCAGGATCAGGCCCCCCGTCACGCGGCCCCATCCGACGAGCGTGAAAGCACCCGCACCGCCGACGTAGAGGGCGTTGAGGATCGAGGTGAATGGCGAGCGCACGAACGCGACCTGGTCCGAGGCGCGCCGCATCCGTTGCTCGGCGCGCGCGAGCGCGTAGCGACGCTCCTCGGGTGTGCGCGTCGGCAGCGCGTCGAGCGCGCCTCCTGCGCCGACGAGCTGCGGCCACGAGATGAGCAACGTCGCGATGCCGAGCGTAGAGCTGAGCGTTCCGACCCAACCGTCGACGGTCGCGCCCTCGTTGTCGGCCGAGACCGCGAGCGAGAGCTGAACTCCCACCATCGTCAGGTGGAGGGACAGAAACGCCGTCGCCCAGTGCCGCGTGTCGGGCTCGTGCCGCGCGACGAAGCCGCGCACCTCGCGCAGGCGGTCGCTCACCTCCTCGTCGGAGAGGTCGTGGCACACGGCCTCGTCGGCGCGCGCTGGCGCGCACGGAACGAGCGCCAGCACGAGGAGCAGGAGCAACGCACGCACGCTCGCAACGCTACACGAAGCGCCGGCTTGGCGCGTCGTCGTCCTGTGGCTGGCGAGCACGCCTGTGAACCCGTGTTCGCGAAGAGGCGCCGTTCGGGGGCGTTCGGCTGGCCTGCAACGTGCTCGGGGGACGAGCGCCCCTTCGGGGCACCGCCGCTCCGCGAAGCAGAATCGCCACGGACGCGGTGCTTCGTTCGCCCATGCGATTCTGTCCGGAGAAGCCCCATGAGCCCATCGCTTCGTCTCACCGCGCCGTTCGTCCTCGGATCGCTCGCTCTCTGGTGCGCGCTCGTCGGCGCCGACGGCTGCCGCTCGCTGAACGCCACCGGACCGGCGCCGGAGGTCGCGGGAGCCTGGGACGTTCGCTATGGGCGCACCTTCGACGTGGCCATCACCCTCGGGGGCAGCCGCTACACCGCGACGGTCCCCGAGACCGGCGGCATGGTCCACGTCGAGCACGGCGGCGCCGGCTTCGATTTCGCCGTGGATTGCGCGCGCCCCGAGGTCGTATGTCCCTCGGAGGTCTGGCCCGAGCGTGTGACGATCGAGCAGCGCGACGCCACCTACAGACACCGCGTGTGGGTGACCATCCCGAGCCAACGCTGCTCGGTCGCGCCCTCGGCCCCTGACCCCGCGTCCTGCGGTGAGGGCACGAGCAACCCCGGGTGCGACCCCGTCTGCAACGGCGAGATCACCACGACCGAGTCGGAGGCCTTCGGCGTGATCGCCGAGGGCGGAAGGCGCTTCGAGCTCCTTCTCGGCGGCGACGTGGCCTCGAACGGCGTCAACTGCGTGCTGCTGGGCCTGTCCACCGCCGAGGCGGATCTCGTGAACGAGGGCGGTCCGTCCTCGAACGACTGGCGCTCGGTCGCGATGCAGAACGGCGAGGTCCGCACCGGCTACGCGGGCGGTTGTCTGTGGGCGGGCGATCCCGACATGAACGGCGAGACGCAGGCGCTCGTCCTCGGCGCGACGGTGGAGATCAGCGTCCCCTTCGAGGCGACGCGCGACTGATCACCCGCTGCGCGCAACGGTCGCGATCGCGTCGAGCTCGGGCGTGGAGAGGCCAGCCGCGCGGGCGCGATCGAGCGCGCGGCCGAGGCGCTCCTTCGCGGTGCGGCCCACGGTGCCGTGCTGCGGGTCGGAGAGAAACGCGTCGATCGTCCGCGCGAGCACGTCGTCGCCGTCGAGCGTCACTTCGGGGCCGAGGCGCGCGCGCTCGACCGCGAGCACCTCGCGGAGCACACGCTCGGTGCGCGCGCCGTGTGCGCGGACGAGATCGCCCGTCGTGCCTCCGATCGCGAGGCCCAGCACGTTCGCGCCGACGATGTAGAGGTTCTTGACGACCAGCGCGGACACCAAGTCGAGCTCGGAGATCTCCCTCGCGCCGACATCCATCGCCGCGAGCGCGCGCACGAACAGCCCCGCATGCGGGCCTGCGATCTCGGTCTCGCGGACTTCCTGGATCGCGCGGCCCCTCTTCTTCTCGAACCACACCACGAGCACCGTGGGCTTCACGATCGAGCGCGCGTGCCAGCTCGGCGGCACGAGCTCGTTCTGGAGGAGGACGACGCGGTCGCGGTGCGGAGCGTAGTCCGGATAAACGGCGCCTCGGTTGCCCGATCTGAACGTCGGCCTCTCCATGAAGGCGCTCGGCGGTCGCGCGCTGAGCCTCTCGAGCAACTTCGCGGTCGTCGAGGTCTACGATCCATCGTCGAACACGTGGCGCACGGGCCCCGCGCTGACGATGCCGCACGGAGGCTTCGCCGCGGCCGTGCTCGACGGCGTCGCATATGCCGTCGGTGGCGAGCAGCCCGATCGCGCCCTCGATACAGCCGAGGCCCTCGATCTCCCGGATGGCACCTGGCGCACGATCGCTCCTGTTCCGACCCCGCGACATGGTCACGCGATGGCCGCCGCCGCGGGCCGCGTCTGGGTCATCGGCGGGGCCGATCGTCCGATCTTCGCTGCGGTCGACGCCGTGGAGTCGTTCGCCCCGATGCGGTAGCCGACCGAGCTCACCCGACCGCTCGCAGCATGCAGAGGTACGCGTGATCCGAGAGCGGGTGCCCGCGTGTCGAGAGCTCAGCCCTCTTCTGACTCGAACGACATCGACGAGAGCACGCTCTCGGGATGCGCAGCCGCGGCCCGCACGCGTGCCCGCTCGAGCGCGCTGGCCAAGCCGTCGTCCACATCGCGCTCGTCGTAGAGGCTGTACGCCGACACGTAGAGCGCCTCGATCCGCTGCGCGGGGTCGTCCGCGGCGAAGAGCCAGCCGCCGTCCACCGCGAGCCAGAGGCGGTAGGTCGGCGCTCCCCCGATGCGAACGTCCCAGCACTCGATCGGGCACTCGGACAGCGCGCGTAGGGGCTCGGGGACTTCGTCGCTCGGCGCGCTCCAGGTCGGCTCGAAGAGGCGCAGCACCTCGGCGAGCTGCGCGCACAGGAGCGGCGAGAGGGGCGCCTCGTCGGGCCACGCACCTGCGACGTGGGGTGGGACCGTGGCGGCCAGCACGAGCTCGGCATCCATCTCCCGAGCGTAGTCGGCTCAGCGCTCCGAGTCGACGCGCCTCGAGCGTCGCGTACGCCACGACCAAGGCGGATGCGATCCTGATCGTGCGGCTACACCGATCGTGACCGTGATGCTTTGGCCAATGTCGGTCTGGATTGGATGCCAGTCGAGGTCGAGCAGGTGTTCTTGCTATGGCAAGCAGAAGCGGACGTCGAAGGGATATCGATTTCAACTGCTCGGTCGATGACGCGAGTCCGCTCCGGTCATGCCATCGGTGCCCGCAGGTCCCGTCGGGGAGCCCGGTGGGCGCCCGCCTCGTTGCCGTGGAGTCGTTCGCGCCGACGCGGTAGCGTCTCGGCTCGTCGCGCGTCTGGGTTGGACGCGGGCGCACGACGGACGCACACGATGGACGCACGCGAAGAGCTCCGGATCCTGGCCGAGCAGGTTCGGCACCACGAGAAGGCCTACAGGGCCGGCAAGGCCGAGATCACCGACGGCGCGTTCGACGAGCTCTTCGATCGCTACGTCGCGCTCGCGGACGAGCTCGGCGTCCCGGAGGCCGAGCGCCTCGATCATGCGCCCGGCGCGGACCACACCGACGGCTTCGTCCAGGTCGAGCACCGGGTGCCGATGCTGTCGCTCGAGAAGCTCACGCCCAACCGCAAGGACAGCAAGGGCGCGTCCATGCCGCTCGGCGAACAGCTCGCGCAGTGGTGGGAGCGGCGTCGCGAAGACCTCGAGCTCTCCGCGAACGCGGTGTTGCCCGTCTACATCGAGCCCAAGATCGACGGCATCAGCGTCAGCTTGCTCTACGAGCGCGGCATCCTGGTGCGTGCGGTCACCCGCGGCGACGGCAAGCGCGGCGACGACATCACCCGCCAGGTCCGCCAGGCCCGGGCGGTGCCGCTCGAGCTGGGCGCCGCGAGCAAGGCCGGCTCGTTCGAGGTGCGCGGCGAGCTCTACTGGCCGCGCGCTGCGTTCGAGGCGCACAACGAGACGCTGCGCCGCCACGGCGAAGAGGAGATCGCCAATCCGCGCAACGGCACTGCCGGGAGAGCGTAGTCGTCTGTAGCAAGCATGGGGACGCCTCGAGATCCCGACGAAGATCGGGGCGAAGGAGGTCGTCCCCATGGCCAAGAAGATATCGTACCGAGCGGTTCCGATCGAGAGGCTGACGAG